>NZ_KV840027.1:474855-504506 GCF_001839105.1 Staphylococcus sp. HMSC62A08
AAATCCTAAACACTTTTGTTCCGACCTCTTTTAGTGTTTAAATTTTGTGACTTATCAAGATAGCTTATATAATGGAAACAATGATAAATGAAAGGGTAACTCATATGAATCAAGAACGTTATTCGAGACAAATGTTGTTTAAACATATCGGTAATAGTGGCCAAGAGAAAATCGAACAACAACATGTGCTGATTATCGGGATGGGGGCACTAGGTACGCATCTTGCTGAAGGTTTAGTGAGAGCAGGTATTGGTAAATTAACTATAGTAGATAGAGATTATATTGAATATAGTAATTTACAAAGACAAACCTTATATACTGAAAATGATGCAAGAGAAGCTTTGCCAAAGGTGATTGCTGCACAACGTGCACTCACACATATTAGAAATGATATTGAAATTCATGCATTGATTGAACATGTGAATTATCAATTTCTAGAGAAGCATGGTAAAGATGTGAACTTTATTCTCGATGCGACAGATAACTTTGATACAAGACAATTGATCAATGATTTCTCATATAAATACGGCATACCATGGATTTATGGTGGAGTAGTTCAAAGTACGTATGTAGAGGCAACATTTATACCTGGGCAAACGCCATGCTTTAATTGCCTTATGCCACAGCTTCCTTCAGTCAATTTAACTTGTGACACAGTGGGTGTGATTCAACCCGCAGTTACAATGACTACAAGTTTACAGTTAAAAGATGCTTTAAAGTTACTTACCCAAAATGAAATCAAAACGCGTTTAACTTATGGAGATATTTGGGAAGGCGATCACTTCACAATTGGGTTTAGTAAAATGTATCGAGAGGATTGTCCTACGTGTGGTCATCATCCGTACTATCCACATTTAAACCAAGAGAAACAAAGTTATGCGACATTGTGTGGTCGTGATACAGTTCAATATGAGAATAGTAATATTTCCCAGGAAATGCTCATCGCTTTTCTTGAGCAACATCAAATTCATTATCGTACCAACAATTATATGACGATTTTCAAATTTAGAGGACATCGCATTGTTGCTTTTAATGGAGGCAGGTTCCTGATTCATGAAATGACGCATCCTCAAAACGCTATGCAATTAATGAATCAATTATTTGGATAAAATAAGGAGTTGAATATGATGCACAATCATCAACACGAACATGTTAAATTAGAAAGAAATATTAATGTAGCTGTTCTAACCATTTCTGACACAAGAGATGAAGAGACTGATAAAGGTGGTCAATTGGTACAATCTCTTTTAAAAGAGATTAACGTAACCGTGGAGAAAGATAATTATAAAATTGTTAAAGATGATAAAAATGCAATTACTTTACAACTTAAGCAATGGTTAGATGAACATGAAGAAATTGACGCCATTATTACTACAGGTGGGACTGGCATTTCTCAAAGGGATGTTACGATTGAAGCAGTACGACCGTTGTTAACTAAAGAATTAGAAGGCTTTGGAGAGTTATTCCGATATTTAAGTTATACAGAAGATGTAGGCACACGTTCCCTATTATCACGTGCGATTGGAGGAACTGCTAAAGATAAACTTATCTTTGCGTTGCCAGGTTCCACAGGTGCGGTTAAACTTGCGATAGAAAGATTAATTAAGCCAGAACTTAATCATCTTGTGCATGAATTGACTAAATAATATGAAAGAAACAACTAGTGTAAAGACTAGTCGTTTCTTTTGTAATCTCCGGATTTGCCACCGGATTTAGATTCTAAGTATGTTTCACCAATAATCATGCCCTTATCAACAGCTTTCGTCATATCATAGACAGTTAAAGCTGTCGCTGAAGCTGCTGTTAAGGCTTCCATTTCAACACCTGTTTTACCAGTGGTTGAAACAATGGCAGTAATATTAAGAACATAAGAAGGTGCTTGAGTGGTATCCCATTCAAATTGCACATCAATACCTGTTAATGGTAAAGGATGGCACATTGGAATAATCGTAGACGTGTTTTTAGCTGCCATGATTCCAGCAATTTGGGCTGTATTCAGTACATTACCTTTCTTATTTGTATTATCGATAATTTGTTGATAAATGATTTCATTTACAGTAATGCTTGAATGAGCACGAGCTTGACGTTTAGTCACTTCCTTTTCAGAAACATCAACCATCTTAGCATTACCTTGTTTGTTAATGTGTGTAAAGTCAGTCATTATATACCTCCTAGCAGAACTTAGTATATCACGAAAATATTTATTTTTTGGAGATGAAAATATGTCAGTTGAGAAAAGAACCCCAATACCAGTAAAAGAAGCTATTTCACGAGTGATGAAGCAAAATGTAGAAGTACGTAAAACTCAAGTAAAATTAGATGATAGCTTAGGATATGTATTAGCTGAAGATATCGTGGCGACATATGATATACCTCGCTTTAATAAATCACCATATGATGGCTTTGCGATTCGTAGTGAAGACTCTAAAGGCGCAAGTGGTGAACATCGTATTGAATTCGAAGTAATAGATCATATCGGTGCTGGATCAGTTTCTGATAAGAAAATTGGGAAGAATCAAGCAGTCCGTATTATGACAGGTGCACAAATACCTGAAGGCGCGGATGCTGTCGTAATGTTTGAACAAACCATTGAATCCGAAACAACATTTACGATACGTAAACCATTTGAACATTTTGAAAATGTATCATTAAAAGGTGAAGAAACGACGACAGGTGACATTGTCTTACAAAAAGGTCAACATATCAATCCGGGAACTATTGCCGTATTAGCAACTTATGGTTATACAGAAGTACCAGTAGCAATGAAACCGAGTGTTGCAGTTATTGCTACTGGTAGTGAGTTACTTGAAGTAGAAGATGAACTTGAACCTGGTAAAATTAGGAATTCGAATGGGCCTATGATTAAGGCGTTAGCTGAAAGTTTTGGTTTAGAGGTCGGTGCATATAAAATCCAACAAGATGATCTTGAAAGTAGTATTCAAGTTGTTAAAGAAGCGTTGTCACAACATGATATGGTGATTACTACTGGCGGTGTTTCAGTAGGTGATTTTGACTATTTACCAGAGATTTATAAAGCCATCAACGCTGATGTCTTATTTAATAAAGTCGCTCAGAGACCTGGCAGTGTAACGACTGTCGCATTTGCAAATGGTCAGTATCTATTTGGCCTATCTGGTAATCCTTCAGCATGTTTTACAGGATTTGAACTTTACGTTAAACCTGCTGTGAATAAAATCATGGGTGCAAAAGCGTGTTATCCTCAGATGATTAAAGCGACATTAATGGAAGATTTTACTAAAGCGAATCCGTTTACGCGTTTCATTCGTGCGAAAGCGACGTTAACTCCAGCAGGGGCGACAGTAGTCCCTTCAGGTTTTAATAAATCAGGTGCTGTTGTTGCGATTGCACATGCGAATGCGATGATCATGTTGCCAGGCGGTACACGTGGATTTAAAGCCGGTCATACTGTTGATGTGCTACTGACGGAATCCAATGCCTTTGAAGAGGAACTGTTGTTATGATTTTACAAATTGTCGGCTTTAAAAATTCTGGCAAGACGACTTTAATGGCACATGCGGTTTCATTTTTAAAGGAAAAAGGATATACAGTTGCAACGATTAAACATCATGGGCATCAAGGTGAAGATATTACCTTGCAAAATGATAGTGTAGACCATATGAAACATTTCAATGCAGGCGCTGACCAAAGCATTGTTCAAGGTGCTACGTATCAACAGACAGTGACACGTTGCTATAAACAGAATCTTACTGATATTATTAACGAATCTGTTACAATTGATTGTAATATCATCTTGGTTGAAGGATTTAAAAATGAACATTTCGACAAAATTGTTGTATACAAAGATGATAAGGAATTAGAAAAATTATCAAAATTAACACATGTACGTTTTAAAGTGAATTTGAATGAGCCGAATGCCTATAAACATTTTGAAACAGCATTGTTAGAATTGATTAATATAGAAGGATTGAAAGATAAATGAAGCAATTTGAAATCGTGACTGAACCGATTCAAACTGAGCAATATAGAAACTACACAGTCAATGAGCATCAAGGTGCAGTTGTCGTTTTCACAGGTCATGTTAGAGAATGGACAAAAGGTGTGCGCACGGAATATCTAGAATATGAAGCTTATATTCCTATGGCAGAGAAGAAATTAGCGCAAATTGGTGATGAAATTCAGCAACAATGGCCTGGAACAATTACTACAATTGTCCATCGTATTGGACCATTGAATATCTCAGATATTGCCGTACTCATTGCAGTTTCTTCACCACATAGAAAAGATGCGTATCGTGCAAATGAATATGCGATTGAACGTATTAAAGAAATTGTACCAATATGGAAGAAAGAAATTTGGGAAGATGGTGCAGAATGGCAAGGCCATCAAAAAGGCACACATCAAGAAGCGAAGAGAGGTGAATAATGTGAGAGTACTTTACTTCGCAGAATTGAAAGAGATTTTAAATCAATCATCAGAAGAAATCGATATAAAAAAGGAGATGACGGTTCAAGAGTTTGAGGCTCATCTTTTTAATCAACATCCAGAAATTGATGATAAAAAATTTCAAATTGCAGTTAATGAGGAATTTGTAAGAAAAGACGATATCATACAACCACAAGATACTGTCGCACTTATTCCACCAGTTAGTGGAGGATAAATTTAATGAAAGCAATTATACTGGCAGGTGGTCATTCTGAACGCTTTGGTCAACCAAAAGCATTCGCTGAAATTGATGGCCAACCTTTTTATCAGAAAATCATAGAAACCTTAACAACAACAAATATGTTTAATGAAATTATTATTAGTACAAATCAACAATTAGCATCACAATTTAAGTATGCACATGTAGTTGTTGATGATAAAGAAAATAAAGATAAGGGCCCTTTAGCAGGAATTTATTCAGTAATGAAGCAGTACTCAGATGAGGAACTGTTCTTCGTTGTTTCTGTAGACACACCCATGATTACGAGTAAGGCTGTCAGTGGGTTATATCAATTTATGATATCTCATTTAATTGAAGATCATTTAGACATTGCAGCTTTTAAAGATGGAGACATGAAGATACCCACGATTGCATTTTATGGACCGCACGCAAAAGAGGTTATAGAACAAGCACTACAATCTAGTGATTATAGTATGAAGAATGTTTATAAACAATTATCCACTGATTGGTTAGACGTTTCAGAAATCAATTCACCTCATTACTGGTATAACAATATTAACTATCAGCAAGATTTGGACTCTTTAAAACTAGAAATTAAAAAATAGGGAGGTCCAATTATGGTAGAGCAAATTAAAGATAAGTTAGGCCGACCCATTCGTGATTTAAGGTTATCTGTCACAGATAGATGTAATTTCAGATGTGATTATTGCATGCCTAAAGAAATATTCGGTGATGACTTTGTCTTTTTACCTAAAGATGAATTACTTACGTTTGATGAAATGACTCGTATTTCTCGTATTTATGCTGAATTAGGTGTGAAAAAGATCAGAATTACTGGAGGAGAACCTTTATTACGTCGTAATTTATATCAATTGATTGAGCAATTGAATGAAATTGAAGGTATAGAAGATATTGGTTTAACAACAAATGGATTGCTCTTAAAGAAACATGGACAAAAGTTATATGACGCAGGCCTTCGTCGTATCAATGTGAGTTTAGATGCTATCGATGATCAAGTCTTTCAAGCAATTAATAATCGAAATATCAAAGCTTCAACCATTTTAGAACAAATTGATTATGCGGTATCAATAGGTTTTCACGTCAAAGTCAATGTTGTGATTCAGAAAGGCGTAAATGATGATCAGATTATTCCAATGATTGATTATTTTAAAGATAAAGATATTGAAATACGCTTTATAGAATTTATGGATGTTGGTAATGATAATGGATGGGATTTTAGTAAGGTAGTAACTAAAGACGAAATGTTAAGTATGGTTGAGCAGCACTTTGATATAGAACCAGTAGAGCCAAAATATTATGGGGAAGTTGCTAAATATTATCGACACAAAGAAAACGGTGCAAAATTTGGATTAATCACAAGTGTCTCTCAATCATTTTGCTCTACATGTACACGCGCAAGACTATCATCAGACGGGAAATTTTATGGTTGCTTATTTGCAACCGTAGACGGCTTCAACGTTAAATCATTTATGCGATCAGGCGTTACAGACCAAGAATTAAAAGACCAATTCAAAGCACTATGGAACATAAGAGACGACCGCTACTCAGACGAACGAACAGAACAAACCGTAGCCAACCGCAAACACAAAAAATCAACATGAACTATATTGGGGGTTAGGGGCCCCAGCAAAGAGATTCTCGAGAAGAGAATCGACGGGCAATGCAAGCTGGGGTTAGGGTTCCCGACACCAAAATCCCCGTGAGGAGAATATCCTTTAAAAACCTCAAAATATTGCTTTGTGTATTGTTTGAATTTTAAATGTATATATTTAAAAGCAATTCGTTAGATAACTTTGCTGTGGCAAAATCTATTTAGATATTTTATATGCCTTTCAATATATAACTGATTGTTTAAATTGTTTAAATTCTTAACAAGATTTAGACGCTATTTTAATATTTGTAATAGAATAAATGCAAACTTTGTTATATAATAAAGTTAAGCAATTGAATTTTATAATGCAAACATTACATCTAAGAATCAACATAGGAGGCATTTTATTATGAGTAACAAAGTACAACGTTTTATTGCATCTGAAAGAGAATTGAGCCAATTAAAGCATTGGCTTAAGACAACTTATCGTATTTCGATTGAAGAGTTTGTGGTTTTATATAAAGTATATGCAGATACAAAGATTAGTGGGAAAGAATTACGCGATACTTTACATTTCGAAATGTTATGGGACACAAGTAAAATTGATGTGATTATTCGAAAAATCTATAAAAAAGAACTCATTTCAAAATTACGTTCAGAAACAGATGAAAGACAAGTATTCTATTTCTTTGACGCTAAACAAAAGAAATTATTAGATAAAATGACTGGTGAAATTGAAACCATTAGTATTGCGAACTAAGTAAAAATAAAGAACTAAATAAATGAAGTATTGATATAAAAAGCGCCTCTAAAATGAATTGATTCAAAAATTCAATTTAGAGGCGCTTATATATATTATGATAGAAATTTCTATTTTAACTTTTGCTTAATAAAGTTAAGTTATTAAATGCTTTGATGTTTTACTTTTCGTCCGTGAACAAGTAAATAAATAATCAAAGTAACTACTCCTAGAATTCCCATAATTCCAAACAATTGACTATAAGTAATCATATGTGTAAATAAACCTAAGAATGATGGTCCGAATCCTATGCCAATATCCAAGCCTATGAAATACGTAGATGTAGCTAATCCATATTTTGTAGATGGAGATACTTTGATTGCAATGGCTTGCATAGATGATGATAGATTACCGTATCCAATACCTAGGGCAATACCAGCAATTAATAACATCCAACCATTGAAACTAAACATTAGCATTGCGAAACTAATGACTAAAAAGATAAATGCTGGATATACTACTACATTTTCATTTTTATCATCCATTAAACGACCGGCAATCGGACGCGTAAATAGAGATGCTACCGCATAAAAGATAAAGAAGTAACTTGCCGCTGTGACTAAGTTTCTTTCTACGGCAAATGCTTGTAAATAAGTTAAAATTGCTGCATAAGTCACACCAATGAGCATCATAACAATCGCAACTGGTATCGCTTCTTTTGCAATAAAGTGACTCAAAATCGAACCTTTTTGATTTACTGAATCATTTTTAGCTTTAACAGTTTGAAATTGAATTCTAATAAATAATGATAACAAACCACTGATTACACCAAGAACAACACAGATAATAAATAGTATCTTAATTGAAAATGAATTCATTAATAACATACCAAAGAATGGTCCAATGGCGGTACCTAATACTAAACTTAATGAAAATAAGCTAATACCTTCACTTTTTCGTGTAGGTGGTGTGACATATGCGGCTATGGTACCTGTAGCAGTTGTAGCGATTGCTGTGGCAATACCGTTGAGTAATCTCACAATCATTAAGAACCAAACTGAACCTGGTATGAAATAAAGTAATTGTGTGATGATTAAACAAATTAATCCAAATATAAGTATCTTTTTCGGACCAAACTGATTCACATATTTACCAGTAATAAAACGGCCGATTAGAGATCCTACAATGAATAGTCCTACTACAAGACCTGCAAGCGAATCGGAAGCATGGAATTCAGTTTTACTGTATCCAGCGATGACAACGATTAATAAATACATACATAAGTATACGAAAAAATTAATCGCAAAATTAAGATTAAAACTTTTGGTGAAAATAGGATCCTTAGTAGGTATCGCTTCGTTCATTATTTATCCTCCTTAATTAATGTCTCGTGAATTTGAGACATAATCTCTATAATTTCTGAGAGCTTTGCTTCTGTTAAACCTACTTTTTTAATAATGTTTTCTTGAACAACCGTTACTTCTTCATTAATTGCATCGAACAATGCTTTACCTACAGGCGTTAAACTTAATAATTTTTCTCTTTTGTCATTACCTTGAGTAGCAACAATCCAATTATTTTCAAGTAGGACCTTAACAATTTTACGAGTTGTAGGTTTTTCAATTGAACGACGATGAGAAATTTTAACCAATGTAGTTGGTTGGAAATTAGCTATATCTCTCAGCACAAGCCACTGACCTGTATGGATATCATGCTTATCTAGAATAGGTTGTGTTAATTTTATATAAGGTCTATAAACTCCGATGAAACTATTAAAGAAATCATTGTTTAACATGGGCGACACCTCATCTTGTCATTATAGTTAGCTTAGCTAACCTTTTTGGCACAAAAAGTATTATATGACTGAAATATGAATTTTGCAATACTTTTTTATTCTTTTTGATATTAAAAGTAAAATGGTCGGCTTTTTGTTAAAATAAGCATTAATAAGAGGTAGAGGGGGAAGATAGATGGAGCTCAAATTTGATCATATCATCCATTACATCGATCAACTCGAGCGATTTCAATTTCCTGGGAAATTATTGAAATTACATAGCGGTGGTAAGCATCATAAATTTGGAACTTTTAACCAATTGTCTTATATTAATGGGAATTATATTGAAATGTTAGACGTTGAGGATAAAGAAAAATTGAAGAAGTTAGCAAAGTCTGAAGAGGGACGCGTATCATTTGCCACTAAGATTGCTCAAGATAACTTTATTCAAGGTTTTAAAACTATCAGTATGCGAACGAATGATATTGAGCAGGTAAAACAAACTTTAACTGATAGAGGTATTGATACGATAGGGCCTTTACGAATGGAAAGAGATAATAAAAAAGGCGATAAAGTAGGTTGGCAATTATTGTATATTGCTAATCCTGACTATAGGGTTAAACCGCCGTTTTTCATACAATGGGACGAAAGCGAAGCGTCTAGAGAAGCACATCTGAAAGATTTTTATCAAAAGCAGTTTTCGATTGAAGCAGTAGTAATTAGTAGTAGTCAACGACACAAAACTGTTGAGGATTGGAAGCAATGGTATGATATGCAAATCTTACATGAATATGATACTTATACAGATCTAATCTTGAAAGATGATGATATCCTTTTCAGAATTGAAGATGGAAAAGAATCAGGCTACCGCACACTAATTATTAAAGATGCTAATGCGACAGCGCCATATTCAATATTTATTAGAGGTGCCAAATACAGATTTGAACCTATTAATTAGTATAAATATTGGTAGGTACTTTGTGCGATAATGCCGATATGGATGAGCGCAATAAAAATAGAAATGATACTTAAAATTGTGTCAAAACGAGATGTTCTTATAAGTGAGAAGAAAAGAGACAGAACGAACGTTAATGCAACACATATCACTCTAAGACTAAAATAAGATACGGTAAGCGGATGGCTTAACGTCACTATTATTGCAATTATGTTTAATAATATAAATACAGATAGTATAATCTTTCTCATTAAGAAAACCTCTTTCTATCTCATAATAATTAATATTATATCAAGATTTAACAGGATGTCAGAACTAAAAAGGTTTATAGCATACTTAATCGACAGCGATTAAGATAGGATGTATAATTAAAATTACTGTAAAATAAAGGAGATATTATAAACCATGGAAAAGATGAATATCACTAATCAAGAACATGACGCATTTGTAAAATCTCATCCAAATGGCGATTTACTGCAATTATCTAAATGGGCAGATACTAAGAAGTTGACTGGATGGTATTCTAGAAGAATTGCGGTTGGTGAAAATGGTGAAATTAAAGGTGTAGGGCAATTATTATTTAAAAAAATACCCAAACTTCCTTATACGTTATGTTACGTATCAAGAGGGTTTGTCACAGATTATAGTGATAAAGAGGTCCTAGAAGCATTATTAAAATATACAAAAGTAATTGCAAAAGAAGAAAAAGCCTATGCAATCAAAATTGATCCAGATGTAGAAGTCGATAAAGGGACTGATGCATTAAAAAATCTACGTGATTTAGGATTTAAACATAAAGGCTTCAAAGAAGGTTTATCTAAGGATTATATCCAACCACGAATGACGATGATTACGCCAATTGATAAATCTGATGATGAACTTATTCAAAGTTTTGAACGTCGTAATCGTTCTAAGGTACGTTTAGCTCTTAAACGAGGCACTAAAGTAGAACGCGCAGGACGAGAAGGACTTCAAACTTTTGCGAACTTAATGAAGATTACAGGAGAACGTGATGGCTTCTTAACGCGCGATATTAGTTACTTTGAAAATATTTATGATGCACTTCATGAAGATGGAGATGCCGAACTTTTCTTAGTTAAGTTAGAGCCAAAGCCTGTTTTAGAAAAAATTAACAAAGACTTGGAAGAGCTTAATAACGAAAAAGAAAAGCTACAAGCTAAAAAACAAGACAAAAAAACACTAAATAAAATCAACGATACAGATAATAAAATTAAAAAGACGGATGAACTTAAAAATGATATGCTAGAACTTGAAAAAGTACATCCTGATGGTATTTACTTATCCGGTGCATTGTTAATGTTCGCTGGTAATAAATCTTATTATTTATATGGTGCATCTTCGAATGATTATCGCGATTTCTTACCTAACCATCATATGCAATTTACTATGATGCAATATGCGCGAGAACATGGTGCAACAACGTATGATTTCGGTGGTACGGATAACGATCCAGACAAAGATTCAGAACATTATGGATTGTGGTCATTCAAACGCGTATGGGGCACATATTTAAGTGAAAAAATAGGTGAGTTTGATTATGTACTTAATCAACCATTGTATCAACTTATTGAGCAAGTAAAACCACGACTAACTAAAGCTAAAATTAAATTATCACGTAAACTAAAAGGTAAATAATTAAGATAATGAGAATCTGAACGCGTCTATGATATTACTAGAACGTTCAGATTTTTTACTATAAATGAATTTATAAGTGGAAGGGAATAATAGGATGACAAAAAAATTATTACAATTCTCACTAGGTAATAAATTTGCTATATTTCTCATGGTTGTATTAGTCGTTCTAGGGGGCGTGTATTCGAGCGCGAAATTAAAACTTGAATTGTTACCAGATGTAGAAAATCCAATGATTTCAGTTCAAACAACGATGCCAGGTGCGACACCTCAATCTACACAAGATGAAATTAGTAGTAAAATTGATAGCCAAGTGCGTTCCTTAGCATATGTAAAAAGCGTCAAAACAGAGTCAATTCAAAATGCGTCTATCGTAACTGTTGAGTATGACAATGGCACAGATATGGACAAAGCAGAAGAGCAACTCAAAAAAGAAATCGATAAAATTAAATTCAAAGATGGTGTAGGAGATCCAGAATTAACTCGTAATTCGATGGATGCCTTTCCTATAGTCGCCTATTCATTCACCAGCAACCAACACGATTTAAAAGATGTGACTAAAGATTTAAATCAACAACTTATTCCAAAACTTCAAACGATTGACGGTGTCCAAAATGCACAATTAAATGGGCAAACCAATCGTGAAGTGACATTAAAATTTAAACAAAAAGCATTAGATGAAAAAGGTTTAACAGCAGATGATGTTGAAAACTACATAAAAACTGCAACACGTGAGACACCGCTAGGATTATTCCAATTCGACAAAACAGATAAATCTATAGTTGTAGATGGCGAATTCAATTCGGTTGACGCTTTGAAAAATCTTAAAATACCAATGTCTGCTGCAGGCCAAGGTAGTCAAAGTAATGATAATTCTAGTAGTGATAGTGAAAATGAGAATAGTAGCTTAATGCCGAAAGATAATACAAATGCATCAAATTCTAATTCGAAGGCATCTAGTAGCGATGGTAAAATGCCATCTGTTCCTCTAAAAGATGTTGCACAAGTCTCTGTAGGAGATGAACGTACCTCCATTTCTAAAACGAATGGTAAAGATGCAGTGAACTTACAAATTATAAAAGCTCAAAATGCGAATACGGTTCAAGTCGCAAGAGATGTTCAGAAAAAAGTGGACGAATTTGTTAAGAATAATCATGGCATGACTTCAACTAAGACAATGGATACGGCTAAACCTATTCAAGACTCTCTTTATACAATGGTTGAAAAAGCAGCATTAGGAACAATTGTGGCTATTATCGTTATCCTATTATTCTTAAGAAATATTCGAACAACTGCGATTTCCGTAGTATCTATCCCATTGTCTATTTTAATTGCGCTCGTAGCTTTAAAATTGAGTAATGTATCATTAAATATTTTGACGTTGGGTGCCTTAACAGTAGCCATCGGTCGTGTGATTGATGACTCTATTGTAGTAGTGGAAAATATCTACCGAAGATTATCCCATCCAAATGAAAAGTTGAAAGGCGAAAATTTAATAATCAATGCTACGACTGAAGTGTTTAAACCCATTATGTCGTCTACGTTAGTAACTATTGTCGTGTTCTTACCACTTGTGTTTGTATCAGGATCAGTGGGTGAAATGTTTAGACCATTTGCTTTGGCTATTACGTTTAGTCTTCTCGCATCGTTACTTGTATCTATTACAGTTGTGCCTTCTTTAGGTGCGACCCTTTTCAGAAAAGGTGTGAAAACAAAGCGTCAACATGAAGGTTTAGGCGCCATTAGTCGAGGATATCGTCAAATACTTAAATGGTCGTTAAATCACAAATGGATAGTCATTATCGTAAGTATCGTGATTCTTATAGGCAGCATCGGGTTAGGAGCAACAAGTTTAGGAACAAGTTACATTTCATCTGGCGATGACAAGTTCTTAGCGCTTACTTATACACCTAAACCTGGGGAAACTGAAAAAGCAGTACTCAATCATGCTGAAGAAGTTGAAAAATATTTGGATAGTAAAGATAAGGTTCAAACTGTGCAATATTCTGTTGGAGGCCCGACACCACAAGATCCAACAGGAAGTACAAATAGCTTGGCTATCATGGTTAAATATAAATCGGATACTCCTAATTTCGATGAAGAACCGGATAAAGTTTTAAAACATATTGATCAATTCAAACAACCAGGAGAATGGAAAAACCAAGATCTAGGTACAGGGGCAGGAAATGATTCAGTTGAAGTAACTGTAAAAGGTCCTTCTACTGATGATATCAAAGGCACTGTAGAAAAAGTTGAGAAAACGATGAAAGATATTGATGGTATTGCGAATGTTAAATCCGATTTAACACAAACTTATGATCAATATGAAATTAAAGTTGACCAAAATAAAGCAGCAGATAATGGCATCTCTGCAAGTCAATTAGCTATGAATCTAAATGAAAACTTACCTGAAAAGACGATTACAACAGTGAAAGAAAAAGGTAAGAAAATCGATGTTAAAGTGAAGCAAAATAAACAAACTGATTGGTCAGCGAAGAAATTGAATAACATAGAATTGAAGAAACCGACAGGCGGAACGATTAAATTAAGTGAAATTGCTACATTGCAAAAGACTACAACGCCAAGTAAGTTAACTCAAGAAGATGGAGACTATGCTACGACTGTCTCAGGCAAAGTCACTGATAAAGACGTAGGCGGAAAATCACGAGAGGTTATGTCTAAATTAAACGATATTGATAAACCACATAACGTTAAATTGAATGTAGGTGGTGCGACCGATGATATCAATACAGCTATTTCTCAACTTATTATAGCGATGGTCGCAGCAATTATTATCGTTTACTTAATACTTGTGATTACATTTAAGGGTGGACTTGCGCCATTTACGATACTCTTTTCACTACCATTCACAGTGATAGGGGTTGTGCTAGCGCTCGTGATTACCGGAGAGACAATTTCCGTACCAAGTCTTATAGGTATGTTAATGTTGATAGGTATTGTTGTTACTAATGCGATTGTATTAATAGATCGTGTCATTAATAATGAAAAGCAAGGTATGGCAATGAAAGAAGCATTAATTGAAGCGGGTGGCACACGTATTAGACCGATATTGATGACTGCCATTGCGACAATTGGTGCCTTAATACCATTATTATTTGGTCAAGATAGTTCAATTCTTATTTCAAAAGGGATGGCCGCTACTGTGATAGGTGGTCTTGTGTCATCAACTATTCTGACACTCATCGTCGTGCCAGTCATTTACGAAATACTATTCACGCTTAAAAACAAACTTTTTAGAAAATAGACTCATAAAACGAAAAAATCGACTTAGGCCGCTCACCATGGTAGCCTAAGTCGATTTTCCATTATTAATATAAGAATAGCGCCAATATCACATAAATCACTATCAAAATAATTGATATAATATTTAAAATGTTAACGCCTTTTTCGTCGTCTTTCAGTTTTTTAAAGCCAGTGACTTCAATATTACCTACAAGCAATAATAAGACGATAAATACCCACCAGTTTTCTTTAGGGAATTGCAAAGTAGTGATAGCAACTACAAATAATAATAAAACACCCATGATAATTCTTAAAATTCTAGTAAAAATTGAACGCATTTTAAAAATACTAATATAAGCGACAATTAAATATAAAATGGGCAATAAGATAAGATACAGTAGCATCTGAGACATCCTTTCCTTTACGAATATTATATTAGCACGATAAAAAGTAGCTGACTAGGATGTCTAGTCAACGGTATATGTAAATCCTGAACTAATTATAAAAATAGCCATTGAATGTTTAAATTAGAATGTGATGATGTGTTTGTACGATCGAGCTTGTCCGTTGCAACCTGTGATAGCAACTTGCTTTATTAATGCCATGCACATTACTTTGTCGACGCGCGCAATCTTTTTATTAAATTCAACTCAATTAGCTATTCATTTTAGCGCGGACATCTGCTATTTCTTTTTCAATTTCTTCTAATCGATTAAGTAGTGGGTCAATATTTTGATTGAGCGATTCACGTTTATCTAAATCATTCTGTAAACGTACGTAATCATACTTAAGTTCTGTTAATTTAGATTCTAAATCCATAGAAACAAATCTCCTTTTATAATTGAAATTGATTATTAACTATATTTAAATAAGATTATATCATGAAACAAGACACTTCTAAAAATTGAAAGAGATATGTTAAAGTTATCAACTGTAAAAAGTGAAATTTTTGGGAAAGAGGGAATACATGTGACTGAACAATTTGTCATGATTATATTACTCATTGCACTTGGTTATTTCCTAAAGCGTATCAATTATTTAAAAGCAACAGATAGCCAAGTTCTTTCAACACTCGTATTAAATGTCACATTACCTTCTCTCGTTATCGTTAACTTAAACAGTGCCGATTTAAATATGTCATTCTCTATTTTACCAATCATGATGATTGTGTATGGTGTGATTGCTAAAATCATTGTTGTATGGTTTTTCAGAAAATAAGACAATCACATGCGTGGCTCAGTAGGTATGATGACAGGGTCAATGAACATCGGACTCTTCGCATATCCATTAGTTAACGCAATTTGGCCTGAAAAGGGTATGGTATATTTCGGTATGGCAGATATCGGTGGCGCAGTTATTATGTTCGGAGTAACTTACTTTGTAGGGAGTTATTTTAGTGAAGGTGTAGACCAATTCAATTTTAAATTCTTAGGGAAAAAATTGATTCAATCTGTACCGCTCGTGACATATATTGTGATGTTTATACTGAATATGTCTAATATTCATATTTGGAAACCGGCGATAGATTTCTTTAGTATTCTTTCTAAAGCCAATATGCCTTTATCTATGATTTTACTAGGTGTCATGTTAAGTTTTAGCATTGATAGAGAGTACTTGCCTGTGACAATTAAATATTTATGTCTACATTACGGCTTAGCGATTGTAGCTGGTACACTGGTTCATTTCTTTTTACCGGTTTCAGATCAAATGATTAAAACAACATTGCTAATTACATGGTTGTTACCCGTAGGCGTAGCTATCATTCCTTATTCTATTCAATTTAAATATAAGACATTGCCCTTTATAGGTATGGTCACCAACTTAACGATTGTGATCAGTATTGTCATACTCTATATTTATCAAGCACTCTTTGTATAATTGTATTTGCTCCTTTTGAAAATTAAAATTAAGTGCGGATACCTTTAACATGGGATGAATCACTTAAGAAAGGAACAAAATTCTCATTCAGTAAAAATAAACGAAATATTGTATATAAAAATAGAGGTTGGGAACTGTGTTTTAGGAAACCGATTAACGGTGTCTCAAAAGCAGGATTTTCAACAGTAACACTCACAATTCGACAAAATTTGAGAAACAATTTTGCGCATTGATCGGCTCTGCTCAAATCCTAAACACTTTTATCCCGACCTCTATTATTTATGGATAATTATGTCCAAGGATGTTACCTCAAATTATCCTTTACCACCCATAAATGCAGGATAATTTGTCATACCACCATCAACATATAAAGTTGTGCCATGGATATAGCTGGCTAAATCAGATGCTAAGAATAAAGCAACATTGGCTACATCTTGAGCTTCTCCAATTTCACGTGCTGGAATCATTTCTAAAGTTTCTTCACGTGTTTTAGGATCAGAGAATTTCTCTTTCGTATGTTCAGTGACAATGGCACCTGGAGAAATATTGTTAATTCGAATACCATATTGCGCATATTCCATAGACATCGTTTCCATCATTAACTTCATTCCGCCTTTGCTTGCAGCATAGTTGACGTAATTTGGCCATGGAATTGTATCATGAACACTTGAAGTATTAATGATCACGCCTTTTTTATCTTCTTTAAGGAATTGATTAATGGCTTCTCGTGAACCGATAAATGCGCCAGTTAAGTTAATATCGATCACTTTTTGCCATTCATCTAATGACATTTCGTGCGTTGGGATTGGCTTTTCAAAACCAGCATTATTAATCATAATATCAATGGTGCCGAACGTTTCCACTGCAGATTGAACAAGATGCTTCACATCTTCTTCTACAGATACATCGCCTTGAACTGCGATAGCTTCTCCGCCAGCGCTTTGAATCATATTTTTAAGTGCTTCTAATTCATCTAAATGACGATCAGAACGATAATTTAATACAACTTTTGCTTTCGCTTTACCAAAGTTTTCAGCAAATGATTTACCTATACCACTGCCTGCTCCGGTAATAACGACTACTTTGTTTTCTAATTCTTGAAACATTTTGACTCCCCCTAGACTACTATTTTAAGTTACCTAGAATAATTGATGCGATAATAATAACGACAATACCTGACCATATACCAATCATTTGGCGGCGATCTTTTTTCTCTCCTAAAATAAAAATCCCACCTAATGTAGATACGATCACAAGTAATTGTGATAATGAGAAACTTGTTGCTACACCCACTTTAGGTTGTGAGTAGAACATAAATAAGTTACCAATACCCCATACGACACCAGGTATGAGATTGAGCGCAGTAGATTTAACAGAGGTTTGATGATTCATTGATAGAATAAATCCTCCGATTGCCATACCAATTGATTGGAAGAATAGGGCATCTGTACCACTTACTCCGAAAATATCACCAAGTACGACATAACCTACATAGCCAACTGTGGATATAAGTAAAATCCCCATTGCTTTTTTAAATTCTGGATTGTTAGATGTACCTTCATTCTTGGCTTTAAGTGAGGTTAAAGCGATACCGACTACAAGTAATACCATTGCAATTAAGCCCATGACAACTTGAACCAATGTGCTCCATTCTCCTAAGAAAATAGCACTAAATAAGGTTGTACCAACTAGTTGCATACCTGTAGAGATTGGCATAGTTTTTGATACACCGATTAAATTGACTGATTTCAATTGATTGCCTTGACCAAATGCCCAAAGCGCACCAGAAATCAGACCTACAATAATGACAGTAAAATTATCAAAAGCAGCATTACCAGTTAATAGTAAACCGATACCGACAATTAATGTACCTAATGTCGTGCCTCGGATTTGATTGTAGGGGCCACCACCTACAAATACATTTATAATTACAACACTACCCCAAAAAAGGGCCGGTAATAGTGCGATAAGAAAGTCTAAAATTTGCACTTATTACTCACTCTCCTAAAACATGATTAAGTGTCCCCTTAACACTTGAAATCATTTTAAAGCATAAAAATTAATAAGTAAAAAACAAAAACTTGAAGTTGCAATAATTGTAATTACTAATCATTGTATTTAAGTGAAACAATTTGAATGTTAAAACATTAGGAAAGGTTAGTGTTTGTATTTTCGAAATAAGAAGACAAATGGTATAGAAATTAAAAAGACTGTAAATCACACGTTAGTTTTAGAACTATAGGTTAAAGCTCTAAAAACAATATTGATTCACAGTCAAGGTTTATTGTTATATTTATTTAAAAATATGATATTCAGTTATTGAGTGAAATCTTGGTGCAGATGTTGAGGTTCGAATTTATATTTTTTATATTCGTAATTAATTTGAAATCCTAGTTCATTAAAGCGTTCCACAAGTTTGCTGTTTTTATTACGGATTTTGAAATAAACCTTATGAATAGAATAATGTTCAAAAGCAAATTTCAACGCATATTCTAATAAATCAAAGGCAATCCCTTTAAGTCGATAATCAATATGAGAACTAAAATATTTAATTTCAGCACTATGTCGTTCAGCATCTACTCGTAAATATAGATAACCTTTAAGTAACCCTTCGCTAACAAATAAGAACAATCGGTGATGTTCATCTAATGATTCTATAATCTCCTCCGGTGTCATCGCATCATGTTTGAAAGTCATTAAATGTAACTTACTGAATGCACGATAAAAACCTCTTTGGTATTCAATGATATTCTGACTATTAAAAGTCTCTCCTAGATCTTGATGAGCTTCTAAATAATAATCTGTAAAATTATAGCTTGCATGTATCTGCTTCATGAAAGGTTTATATTCTTGCACACCTTCTTCAAATGAAAAATTAAAAATAGTCTCTTCGGGTTGATGTTCAGTTAACTTGTCGAAAAGTAATTGGAAATGGTCGTCATCGAGTTGGAAATCTTGTGCTATAAAAGGTCCTATCACTTTATATCGATGATGATCATAGGAGAAAGCGAGCATTAAAGCTAAAATTGTTCCATCTTCTGTCAACGCGACAACTCCAGAATTGCTAATTGCTTCATTTAATAAAGTATCAAAGTCTTCATATTGTTGTGGAAGTTTATATAAATAAGATGTTGATAGGTATAGAGATGATTCAATAAATGCTTTTATTTCTTGTGGCTCACTCAATTGAATGATATCCATTAATCTACCTCCGTCTCTCACGTCTTTAATTTAAATGTATTTTGCCGATAAGTTCTTCCTTAATTATATTTTATTTCTAGAGAAATAAAAGTTTATCGATATACTCACATGTTACAATATGACTAATACTAATCAATGGATCAGATAGTTTATTTATGAAAAGAGTTAAATAGAATGAACATAAGAATTAAATCATTACTTATTTAAGATAAACTATTGATGTAATTCATTTTCAGAAAGGGAAGTTATGATGAAATCCTTAATATTAGCTGAAAAGCCATCGGTAGCGCGAGACATAGCCGATGCACTTCATATTCAAAATAAAAAGAATGGCTATATCGAGAACGAAAAATATATAGTGACTTGGGCTCTAGGACACTTGGTCACAAATGCGACACCAGAACAATATGATGCGTCATATAAAGAGTGGAAACTTGAAGATTTACCGATTATTCCTAAATATATGAAAACGATAGTTATTGGTAAAACAAGTAAACAATTTAAAATTGTTAAGTCATTAATATTAGATAAAAAAGTGAAAAATATTATTATTGCGACGGATGCAGGACGCGAAGGTGAACTTGTAGCAAGACTTATTCTAGATAAAGTTGGAAATAAAAAGCCTATTCAGCGCTTATGGATTAGTTCTGTAACGAAAAAGGCAATACAAGAAGGATTTAAACATTTAAAAGATGGTCGAGCATATAATAGCCTGTATCATGCGGCATTAGCTCGTAGTGAAGCGGATTGGATAGTAGGGATTAATGCGACACGTGCATTAACGACGAAATACGATGCACAATTATCTTTAGGTCGTGTACAAACACCAACCATTCAACTCGTTCAGTCCAGACAAGATGACATTAATCATTTTCAACCTGAAAAATATTATACGCTCTCAATTAAAGTAGATGGATATGAGTTCACGTTTAATACGCAAAAGCATTTTAAAAATAAAAAAGACCTAGAAACAGTCGAACAACAAGTGAAGAATCAAGAGGGGAAAGTATTAGATGTAAAATCCAAGCACAAGAAGTTGTATCCTCAACAGCTATACAATTTAACAGATTTACAACAAGATGCATATCGTCGTTTCAAAATGGGCCTAAAGAAACATTGAACACATTACAACATTTATATGAACGACATAAGATTGTAACGTATCCACGTACAGATTCTAATTATTTAACACATGATATGGTAAGTACAATTAAAGAACGTTTACAAGCATTGCTAGCAACAAATTATAAATCTCATGTGCGTGAACTTATTGGTCAATCATTTTCACCTAAAATGTCTATATTTAATCAGATCACCATGCGATTATACCAACTGAAGTGAGACCATCTCTCGAACAACTGAGCCAAAGAGAATTTAAAATCTACATGCTTATTGTTGAAAGATTTCTAGAATCTTTAATGAAACCATACGAGTATGAAGGCGTAACGGTTAACTTTGAAGTGGGAGATTTGATGTTCAGTTTAAAAGAGAATATTCCTAAACAATTAGGTTTCAAAGCCTTAAAAGAAGATACAATACAGCCATCAAAGTCACATCAATTTGCGATTGGACAACAGTTTAAAGTTCAAAAAGTTGATATACATGAGCATGAAACGAAACCGCCTGAATACTTTAATGAAGGTTCATTATTGAAAGCAATGGAAAATCCTCAAAACTATATTCAGTTGGATAATAAAAAATATGCGCAAACTCTCAAACAAACAGGTGGAATTGGTACTGTCGCAACACGCGCTGACATCATCGATAAACTGTTTAATATGAATGCACTTGAAGTACGTGATGGTAAAATTAAAGTAACATCCAAAGGGAAACAGATATTAGAATTAGCGCCAAGTGAATTAACTTCACCATTGTTAACGGCACAATGGGAAGAAAAACTTACACAAATTGAAAAGGGCCGATATAATTCAAAGAAATTTATGGATGAAATGAAGCATTTTACTAAAGATATAGTGCAGAAAATTAAAAGCAGTGAACAAAAATATAAACATGATAACTTAACTACAACCGAGTGTCCTACATGCGGTAAATTTATGATTAAAGTAAAAACTAAAAATGGACAAATGTTAGTTTGTCAGGATCCTTCATGCAAAACGAAGAAAAATGTTCAGCGTAAGACTAATGCACGCTGTCCAAATTGTAAGAAAAAAATGACGTTATTTGGTAGAGGGAAAGAAGCGGTATATCGATGTGTTTGTGGGCATTCTGAAACCCAAGCTCAAATGGATAAACGTATGAAAGAAAAATCCAGCGGTAAAGTTTCTCGTAAAGAGATGAAAAAATATATGGGAAATCAGGAAGAAATAGATAATAATCCTTTCAAAGACGCTTTAAAAAATTTGAAATTGTAGATAAATAGCGAACAAAATCATGAGATTAAAATTAAAAGTTCGCGTTTAGTATTGTTTTTTACGAATATAGGTATTAAAATATTAAAGTATTTCAAATAAAGGAGCATTTACCGTGAAAAGATACTTTCAGTTCGATAAGTATGGAACAAATTACAAAAATGAAATTTTAGGCGGCATTACAACTTTCTTGTCAATGGCTTATATTCTTGCTGTAAACCCTCAAGTTTTAAGCTTAGCAGGAGTTAAAGGTATTTCGAGCGATATGAAGATGGACCAAGGTGCTATATTTGTAGCAACTGCATTAGCAGCATTTGTTGGTTCGTTATTTATGGGACTCATCGCTAAGTATCCAATAGCTTTGGCGCCGGGGATGGGTTTAAATGCCTTCTTCGCATTTACAGTCGTACTCACAATGGGTATTCCGTGGAAAGTTGGTTTAACTGGCGTTCTCTTCTCAGGAATATTCTTTGCCATCCTCACTGTAACCGGATTAAGGGAAATCATCATTAATGCCATACCTTATCAAATGAAAATGGCTGTTTCAGCAGGTATTGGATTATTCATTACCTTTGTTGGACTTCAAAGTTCTGGAATCATCATTAAAAATGATTCTACATTAGTTACACTAGGACATTTAACTAAAGCACCAGTGCTTCTAGCAATATTTGGTATTATAGTAACTGTGATTTTATACACTAAAAAAGTTCCAGGTTCTATTTTTATAGGTATGATTATTACAGCTATCGCCGGTATGTTAACTGGTCAAATTCATGCACCATCTGGAGTTATTGGAGATATACCAAGTATTAAACCTACTTTTGGCGCTGCATTTGAATCATTTAAAGATCCAGGACAATTATTTACGGTACAATTTTTAATCGTCATTCTTACTTTCTTATTTATTGATTTCTTTGATACTGCTGGAACTTTAGTAGCAGTAGCAACTCAAGCAGGAATGATGAAAGATAATAAGTTGCCAAGAGCAGGAAGAGCGTTATTCTCTGATTCATTAGCAACGATTGTCGGAGCTATCTTTGGTACAACAACTACAACGTCATACATAGAATCTACTTCTGGTGTGGCAGTAGGGGCACGAACAGGATTTGCAAGTATTGTAACTGGTATTTGTTTCTTACTCGCTTTATTCTTTAGTCCTCTCATCGAAGTAGTGACAAGCGCCGTAACGACACCAGCACTTGTAGTAGTAGGTGTACTCATGGCATCTAACTTTGCTGAAATTAATTGGAAACGTTTTGAGGTTGCAGTTCCAGCGTTTATTACTATTATTATGATGCCATTATCTTATTCGATAGCTACCGGTATTGCATGTGGATTTATATTCTATCCACTTACAATGCTCATTTCAAAAAGACACAAAGAAGTACATCCAATTATGTACGTATTAATGGCTTTATTTATTCTTTACTTTGTATTTGTTCATAAATAATAAAGAAAATGGTCGGTTCCTTCTGTAGGTTCCGACCATTTTATACTATAGAAATAGAATTATTTATTATCATATTCGTCTTTGCGCTGATTTTTATATTGTGTATATATCACTTTAGCATCTTTATTTGGTAGATAGGTTGGAGCAGATAATACGATAAAGACAAAGAAAATCATTAAGAAGAATAAAATCCAATGAATAATCATGCCCACAAAAGGTATAAATGCTATAAATGAACCTACAAGACCAACGATTGGTATAATAACCATAGGTTTTATGGCGTTTTGACTATCTACAAGTAAAATGATTGTAATGATGAAATAAAGTAAGGCATTAAATAATAAAGGTTGCCAGCCAAAACTCATGATGACACTGCCACCTAAAAATGGAATGCCATAGAAAAATTCACAAATGATAAGAAATACACCCAAAATCGCTAAAGTTATTTTAACTCCATTTTTCATTAAATCACTCCTATTCTCTTCCTATTATATAAAACCTACCATTATAAATATATTAATATGTTTTCAAATTCGACAGAGAGATAAATTAAAAGTAAAAAATTTCAATAAAACGGTTGAACAACCACTCTATTTCAAGTACAATAATCAAGTATGTGTTAGACAGATATATAGAAAGTTACTGGAAAACCTTGATTTATCAGTGTTTTTCATGTAATATATCTAATGTTGGACTTTAAGAAAAGCGATGAAGCGAAAGGTTACTGACACACCCGGCCGCTTTGCCATGGCGTTGTGTGAGATAGTTTTCGTGGAGAAGTCTATCACTTAAATGTAGACGAATAAGGAGGGAAAATTATGGCAAAACAAAAAATCAGAATCAGATTAAAAGCTTATGATCATCGTGTTATCGATCAATCAGCAGAGAAAATTGTTGAAACTGCAAAACGTTCTGGTGCAGACGTGTCTGGACCAATTCCGTTACCAACTGAAAAATCAGTTTATACAATTATTCGTGCCGTGCATAAGTATAAAGATTCTCGTGAACAATTCGAACAACGTACTCATAAACGTTTAATCGATATTGTTAACCCAACACCTAAAACAGTTGATGCTCTAATGGGCTTAAACTTACCATCAGGTGTAGACATCGAAATTAAATTATAATAGAAAAATTTAGGAGGTGGACTTTCGATGACCAAAGGAATCTTAGGAAGAAAAATCGGGATGACACAAGTTTTCGGTGAAAACGGTGAATTAATCCCAGTAACAGTAGTAGAAGCTAGCCAAAACGTTGTATTACAAAAGAAAACTGAAGAAGTTGATGGATACAACGCAATTCAAGTAGGATTTGAAGACAAACAAGCATACAAAAAAGGTTCTAAATCTAATAAATATGCAAATAAACCAGCTGAAGGTCACGCTAAAAAAGCTGACACAGCACCTAAGCGCTTCATTCGTGAATTCCGCAACGTTAACGTTGATGAATACGAAGTAGGTCAAGAAGTCTCAGTAGATACTTTTGAAACTGGCGACATCATTGATGTTACAGGCGTTTCAAAAGGTAAAGGTTTCCAAGGTGCAATTAAACGTCACGGACAAGCTCGTGGACCAATGGCACACGGTTCTCATTTCCACAGAGCACCAGGTTCTGTAGGTATGGCTTCAGATGCTTCAAGAGTATTTAAAGGTCAAAAAATGCCAGGCCGTATGGGTGGAAACACTGTTACAGTTCAAAACTTAGAAGTCGTACAAGTCGACACTGAAAATAGCGTTATTTTAGTTAAAGGTAATGTACCTGGACCTAAAAAAGGTTTAGTAGAAATTACTACTTCAATCAAAAAAGGTAACAAATAATTTAAAAAGCGAAAGGAGGAAATTGCATAATGGCTAATTATGATGTTTTAAAAGTAGACGGATCTAAATCAGGTTCAGTTGAATTAAGCGATGCAGTATTCGCTATCGAACCAAATAATAGCGTTCTTTTCGAAGCTATTAATTTACAACGTGCGTCATTACGCCAAGGTACACATTCTGTTAAGAATCGTTCAGCTGTACGTGGTGGTGGACGTAAACCATGGAGACAAAAAGGAACAGGTCGTGCACGTCAAGGTACTATCCGTGCTCCACAATGGCGTGGTGGTGGTATCGTATTCGGACCAACTCCAAGAAGCTATTCATATAAAATGCCTAAGAAAATGCGTCGTTTAGCATTACGTTCTGCATTATCTTTCAAAGTTCAAGAAAAAGGATTCACTGTTGTTGATACTTTTGGTTTTGACGCTCCAAAAACAAAAGAATTCAAAAATGTGTTAACTACACTTGAACAACCTAAAAAAGTATTAGTTGTTACTGAAGGCGAAGATGTAAATGTTGAATTATCAGCACGTAACATCCCTGGCGTACAAGTTACAACTGCTCAAGGATTAAACGTTTTAGATATTACTAGCGCTGACAGTGTAGTAATCACTGAAGCTGCTGCTAAAAAAGTTGAGGAGGTGCTCGGATAATGGATGCAAAAGATATTCTTAAGCGCCCCGTAATCACTGAGAAATCTTCAGAAGCTATGGCAGAAGATAAATACACTTTCGATGTTGATACTCGTGTGAATAAAACACAAGTTAAAATCGCTGTTGAAGAAATCTTCGATGTGAAAGTTGATAGTGTAAATATCATGAACTATAAACCTAAGAAAAAACGTATGGGCCGTTACCAAGGCTATACAAACAAAAGAAGAAAAGCGATTGTTAAATTAAAAGAAGGTTCAATCGACTTATTTAACTAAAAATAAATTACCAATAAGGAGGTAAGCGACAATGGCTCTTAAAAAATATAAGCCAATAACAAATGGTCGTCGTAATATGACTACTTTGGATTTCGCAGAAATCACAAAGACAACACCTGAAAAGTCATTATTACAACCGCTACCGAAAAGAGCGGGACGTAACAACCAAGGTAAATTGACTGTTCGCCATCATGGTGGAGGACACAAACGTCAATACCGTGTTATCGATTTTAAACGTAACAAAGACGGAATCACTGCTAAAGTTGATTCAATTCAATATGACCCTAACCGTTCAGCAAATATTGCATTATTAGTATACGCTGATGGTGAAAAACGCTATATCATCGCACCTAAAGGATTACAAGTTGGACAAACTGTTGAAAGTGGTGCTGAAGCAGATATCAAAGTAGGTAATGCTTTACCATTACAAAACATTCCAGTAGGTACTGTAATCCACAATATTGAGTTAAAACCAGGAAAAGGCGGACAACTTGCTCGTTCAGCTGGTGCAAGCTCACAAGTTTTAGGTAAAGAAGGTAAATATGTATTAATCAGATTAAGATCTGGTGAAGTACGTATGATCTTATCTACTTGCCGTGCTACTATCGGTCAAGTTGGTAACTTACAACATGAACTTGTAAATGTTGGTAAAGCAGGACGTTCTAGATGGAAAGGCGTTCGTCCAACAGTACGTGGTTCTGTAATGAACCCTAACGATCACCCACACGGTGGTGGTGAAGGTCGTGCTCCAATCGGTAGACCATCTCCAATGTCACCATGGGGTAAACCAACTCTTGGTAAGAAAACACGTCGTGGTAAAAAATCATCAGATAAACTTATCGTTCGTGGACGTAAGAGAAAATAATAATAACAACTTATTTGGGTGTGCGGCTTAACTGCTGCACGCACACAATAAGAAGGGAGGCGCCCAAATGGCTCGTAGTATTAAAAAAGGACCTTTCGTCGATGATCACTTAATGAAAAAAGTAGAAGCACAAGACGGAAGTGAAAAAAAAACAAGTAATTAAAACATGGTCTCGTCGTTCTACAATTTTCCCTAATTTCATCGGTCATACTTTCGCAGTATACGATGGACGTAAACATGTACCTGTATATGTAACAGAAGATATGGTAGGTCACAAACTAGGTGAATTTGCTCCAACTCGTACATTCAAAGGACATGCTGCAGACGACAAGAAAACTAGAAGATAATTTTTAATAAGTAGAGGAGGAAATCCTAATGGAAGCAAAAGCGGTTGCTAGAACAATAAGAATCGCACCTCGTAAAGTTAGATTAGTTCTTGACTTAATCAGAGGTAAAAATGCTGCTGAAGCTATTGCTATTTTAAAATTAACTAACAAAGCTTCATCACCAGTAATTGAAAAAGTATTAATGTCCGCTTTAGCAAATGCAGAGCATAACTATGACATGAACACAGATGAATTAGTTGTCAAAGAAGCATATGCAAATGAAGGACCAACTTTAAAACGTTTCCGCCCACGTGCACAAGGTCGTGCAAGTGCAATTAACAAACGTACAAGCCACATTACAATCGTCGTAAGTGACGGTAAAGAAGAAGCTAAAGAAGCTTAATAAACTTTCTAAGGAGGGAATACTGTGGGTCAAAAAATTAATCCAATCGGACTTCGTGTCGGAATCATCCGTGACTGGGAAGCTAAATGGTATGCTGAAAAAGACTTCGCTTCACTATTACACGAAGATTTAAAAATCCGTAAATTTATTGATAATGAATTAAAAGAAGCATCAGTTTCTCACGTAGATATCGAACGTGCTGCTAACCGCATCAACATCGCAATTCATACTGGTAAACCAGGTATGGTTATTGGTAAAGGCGGTTCAGAAATTGATAAACTTCGTAACAAATTAAACGCTTTAACTGATAAGAAAGTACACATTAACGTAATTGAAATCAAAAAAGTTGATATCGATGCTCGTTTAGTAGCTGAAAATATCGCACGTCAATTAGAAAACCGTGCTTCATTCCGTCGTGTACAAAAACAAGCTATTACAAGAGCTATGAAACTTGGTGCTAAAGGTATTAAAACTCAAGTATCAGGTCGTTTAGGCGGAGCTGACATCGCTCGTGCTGAACAATATTCAGAAGGAACTGTCCCACTTCATACATTACGTGCTGACATTGATTACGCACACGCTGAAGCTGATACTACTTATGGTAAATTAGGCGTTAAAGTATGGATTTATCGTGGAGAAGTTCTTCCTACTAAGAACACTAGTGAAGGAGGAAAATAATAATGTTACTACCAAAACGTGTAAAATATCGTCGTCAACATCGTCCAAAAACAACTGGTCGTTCTAAAGGCGGTAACTATGTAACATTTGGTGAGTATGGTTTACAAGCTACTACAACGTCTTGGATCACTTCTCGTCAAATCGAATCTGCTCGTATTGCAATGACACGTTACATGAAACGTGGTGGGAAAGTTTGGATTAAAATCTTCCCTCATACACCGTATACTAAAAAACCTTTAGAAGTACGTATGGGTGCTGGTAAAGGTGCGGTTGAAGGCTGGATTGCAGTCGTTAAACCTGGTAGAATCTTATTCGAAGTAGCTGGTGTATCTGAAGAAGTTGCACGTGAAGCATTACGTTTAGCAAGTCACAAACTTCCAGTAAAAACTAAGTTTGTAAAACGTGAAGAATTGGGTGGTGAAACAAATGAAAGCTAAGGAAATTAGAGACTTAACCACTTCAGAAATCGAAGAACAAATCAAATCTTCAAAAGAAGAGCTTTTTAACCTACGCTTTCAGTTAGCTACAGGTCAATTAGAAGAAACTGCACGTATTCGCACAGTAAGAAAAACGATTGCACGTCTAAAAACTGTTGCTCGTGAAAGAGAAATTGAACAAAGTAAGGCTAATCAATAATAATCGAAAGAGGAGGTTACAAAAGTGAGCGAAAGAAACGATCGTAAAGTGTATGTAGGTAGAGTTGTTTCAGACAAAATGGACAAAACGATTACAGTTCTTGTAGAAACTTACAAAACTCACAAATTATACGGTAAACGAGTAAAATACTCTAAAAAATACAAAACTCATGATGAAAACAATTCAGCTAAATTAGGAGACATTGTTAAAATTCAAGAAACTCGTCCTTTATCAGCAACAAAACGTTTTCGTTTAGTAGAAATTGTTGAAGAGTCAGTAATTATTTAATCAAGATTAGAGATAAGGGAGGTTTAACGAATGATCCAACAAGAAACACGTTTAAAAGTAGCAGACAACTCTGGTGCTCGTGAAGTTCTTACAATTAAAGTATTAGGTGGATCTGGTCGCAAAACAGCGAATATCGGTGATATTATCGTATGTACTGTTAAAAATGCAACACCAGGTGGCGTTGTTAAAAA
>NZ_KV840027.1:504606-524245 GCF_001839105.1 Staphylococcus sp. HMSC62A08
AAAAAGGCGACGTTGTCAAAGCTGTTGTAGTTCGTACTAAATCAGGTGTTCGTCGTAACGACGGTTCATATATCAAATTTGATGAAAATGCATGTGTTATCATCCGTGATGACAAAGGCCCACGTGGTACTCGTATCTTTGGTCCTGTTGCTCGTGAACTACGTGAAGGTAACTTCATGAAAATCGTATCATTAGCACCAGAAGTACTTTAATACAAATTTAACCAATCATACTATTTAAGGAGGTGCCCACATGCATATCAAAAAAGGTGACAACGTAAAAGTTATCGCAGGTAAAGACAAAGGTAAAGAAGGTAAAGTAGTTGCTACAGAACCTAAAAAAGACCGTGTCGTTGTGGAAGGTGTTAACGTAATTAAGAAACACCAAAAACCAACTCAATTAAATCCTGAAGGTGGAATCTTAGAGACAGAGGCAGCAATCCATGTTTCTAACGTACAATTATTAGACCCTAAAACTAACGAACCTACACGTGTAGGATACAAAACAGTTGATGGTAAAAAAGTTCGCGTTGCTAAAAAATCAGGCGAAGAAATCAAATCTAATAATTAATAACTAGTTGAAAGGAGGATCCACTTTGAACCGTTTAAAAGAAAAGTACAATTCTGAAGTTACTGAGAACTTAGTTAAAAAATTCAATTACAGTTCAGTAATGGAAGTACCTAAAATTGAAAAAATCGTTGTGAACATGGGTGTAGGTGACGCAGTTCAAAACTCTAAAGTATTAGATAATGCTGTTGAAGAGTTAGAATTAATCACTGGTCAAAAACCATTAGTAACAAAAGCAAAAAAATCAGTTGCAACATTCCGTTTACGTGAAGGTATGCCAATCGGTGCAAAAGTTACACTTCGCGGTGAAAGAATGTATGAATTCTTAGATAAACTTATTGCAGTATCATTACCTCGTGTACGTGACTTCCAAGGTGTTTCAAAAACAGCATTCGATGGACGTGGTAACTACACATTAGGTATTAAAGAACAATTAATTTTCCCTGAAATTGACTATGATAAAGTAACAAAAGTTAGAGGAATGGATATTGTTATCGTAACTACTGCTAACACTGACGAGGAAGCTCGTGAATTGTTATCAAACTTCGGTATGCCATTTCGTAAATAATCTCTAAAAAGGAGGCTAATTAAGTGGCTAAAACTTCAATGGTTGCTAAGCAACAAAAAAACAAAAATTCGCTGTTCGTGAATACACTCGTTGTGAACGCTGTGGTCGTCCACATTCTGTATATCGTAAATTTAAATTATGCCGTATTTGTTTCCGTGAATTAGCTTATAAAGGCCAAATTCCTGGCGTACGTAAAGCTAGCTGGTAATAATTAAGAGTCTGAAAGGAGGCAACAATCAATGACAATGACAGATCCAATCGCAGATATGCTTACTCGTGTTAGAAATGCAAACATGGTTCGTCACGAGAAGTTAGAATTACCTGCATCTAATATTAAAAAAGAAATTGCTGAAATCTTAAAAAACGAAGGTTTCATTAAAAACGTTGAATACGTAGAAGACGATAAACAAGGTGTTATTCGTTTATTCTTAAAATTTGGTCAAAACAATGAACGTGTTATCACAGGATTAAACGTATCTCAAAACCTGGTTTACGTGTTTATGCTAAAGCAAATGAAGTACCTAAAGTATTAAACGGTTTAGGTATCGCATTAGTTTCAACTTCTGAAGGTGTTATCACTGATAAAGAAGCAAGAAAACGTAACGTTGGCGGAGAAATTATCGCATACGTTTGGTAATAATTAATAAGGAGGTGCCATAACATGAGTCGTGTTGGTAAGAAAATTATTGACATCCCTAGTGACGTAACAGTAACTTTTGATGGTAATCATGTAACTGTTAAAGGTCCTAAAGGTGAATTAGCAAGAACTTTAAATGAAAGAATGACATTCAAACAAGAAGAAAACACAGTTGAAGTTGTAAGACCATCTGATTCTAAAGAAGACAGAACAGACCATGGTACAACTCGTGCTTTATTAAATAATATGGTACTAGGTGTTTCTCAAGGTTTCGAAAAAACACTTGAACTTGTTGGTGTTGGTTACCGTGCTCAAATGCAAGGTAGTGACTTAGTACTAAATGTTGGTTATTCTCACCCAGTAGAAATTAAAGCTGAAGACGGTATTACTTTTGCTGTTGAGAAAAACACAACTGTTAAAGTATCTGGTGTTTCTAAAGAACAAGTTGGTGCTATCGCATCTAACATCCGTTCAGTAAGACCTCCAGAACCTTATAAAGGTAAAGGTATTCGTTACCAAGGTGAATATGTTCGCCGTAAAGAAGGTAAAACTGGTAAATAATAGATAACACTCTAAAGAAAGGAGTATTGAAATGATCAGTAAAATTGATAAAAACAAAGTACGTTTGAAAAGACATGCTCGTGTTCGTACTAAATTATCAGGTACAGCTGAAAAGCCACGTTTAAATGTGTATCGTTCAAACAAACACATCTATGCTCAAATTATTGATGACGTTAAAGGCGAAACTTTAGCTCAAGCTTCATCTCAAGATAAAGATATCGCTAGTGAATCTACATCAAAAGTTGATTTATCAACTAAAGTAGGTCAAGCAATTGCTAAAAAAGCAAGCGATAAAGGTATTAAAGAAATCGTGTTCGACCGTGGAGGTTATTTATATCACGGACGTGTAAAAGCTTTAGCAGAAGCAGCTAGAGAAAGCGGATTAGAATTTTAATTTAAAGGAGGGACACATTCATGGCTCGTAGAGAAGAAGAAACTAAAGAATTTGAAGAACGCGTTGTTACGATTAACCGTGTTGCTAAAGTAGTAAAAGGTGGTCGTCGTTTCCGTTTCACTGCATTAGTAGTTGTAGGTGATAAAAAAGGTCGTGTAGGTTTCGGTACTGGTAAAGCACAAGAGGTACCTGAAGCAATCAAAAAAGCTGTAGAAGCAGCGAAAAAAGATTTAGTAGTTGTTCCACGTGTTGAAGGTACAACTCCTCACACTATCACTGGTCGCTACGGTTCAGGTAGCGTATTCATGAAACCAGCTGCACCTGGTACTGGGGTAATCGCTGGTGGACCAGTTCGTGCCGTATTAGAGTTAGCAGGAATTACTGATATCTTAAGTAAATCATTAGGATCTAACACTCCTATTAACATGGTTCGTGCAACTATCAATGGTTTACAAAACTTAAAAAATGCAGAAGATGTTGCTAAATTACGTGGCAAATCTGTAGAAGAATTATACAATTAAGGAGGGAAAATAAGTTATGGCTAAATTACAAATTACCCTCACTCGTAGTGTTATTGGTCGTCCTGAAACACAACGTAAAACTGTTGAAGCATTAGGTCTTAAAAAAACTAATAGTTCAGTAGTTGTTGAAGATAACCCTGCTATTCGTGGGCAAATCAACAAAGTTAAACATTTATTAACAATTGAAGAAAAATAATTAAGGAGGTGCCGAAATGAAATTACATGAGTTAAAAGCAGCAGAAGGATCACGCCGTGTACGTAATCGTGTAGGTCGTGGTGCTGCAACTGGTAACGGTAAAACTAGTGGCCGTGGTCAAAAAGGTCAAAAAGCACGTTCAGGTGGTAAAGTAAGACCAGGATTTGAAGGTGGACAATTACCTTTATTCCGTCGTTTACCAAAACGTGGTTTCACTAACATTAACCGTAAAGAATATGCTATTGTTAACTTAGACCAACTTAATAAATTTGAAGATGGTACTGAAGTAACTCCAGCTTTACTAGTAGAATCTGGTGTTGTTAAGAATGAAAAATCTGGTATCAAAGTACTAGGTAATGGTTCACTTGATAAAAAATTAACAGTGAAAGCTCATAAATTCTCAGCTTCAGCAGCAGAAGCTATTGATGCTAAAGGTGGAGCACACGAGGTGATCTAATGTTTCAAACGCTTGTGCGTTTCTTTACAACTAAGGAAGTGCGTAACAAGATTTTCTTCACTCTAGCAATGTTAGTTATTTTTAAAATAGGAACGTATATTCCTGCTCCAGGAGTTAATCCTGAAGCATTTAACCATCCACAAGGTTCTCAAGGTGCCACTGAGTTATTAAATACTTTTGGTGGCGGTGCCTTGAAACGTTTCTCAATATTTGCGATGGGTATTATGCCCTATATCACCGCATCCATCGTTATGCAATTATTGCAAATGGATATAGTGCCTAAGTTTACAGAATGGGCTAAACAAGGTGAAATGGGTAGAAGAAAAATTAATAATGTAACACGTTATTTCGCTATTATTTTAGCTTTTATCCAATCAATAGGTATGGCTTTTCAGTTCAATAATTATCTCAAGGGACAACTGATTATTGATAAATCAGTTATGAGTTATTTATTGATTGCAGTTGTTTTAACAGCAGGAACAGCTTTCTTAATTTGGCTTGGTGACCAAATCACTCAGTTTGGTGTTGGTAATGGTATTTCTCTTATCATCTTTGCTGGGATTTTATCAACTTTACCATCAAGTATTGAACAATTTGGCCAATCTCTATTTGTTGGTCAAGATGATACTTCATTAGCATGGTTAAAAATTGTAGGTTTAGTTGGAGCATTAATTTTATTAACAGTTGGTGCTATTTTTGTACTTGAAGCTAAACGTAAGATCCCTATTCAATATGCGAAGAAACAATCTGCTCAACGATTAGGTTCACAAGCAACTTATCTACCTTTAAAAGTTAACTCAGCAGGTGTTATTCCAGTAATCTTTGCGATGGCATTTTTCTTATTACCAAGAACGTTAACATTATTCTTCCCTAAAGCTGAATGGGCACAGAATATTGCTGATACTGCCAATCCTTCAAGTAATATTGGAATGATTGTATATATCGTATTAATTATTGCATTTGCGTATTTCTATGCATTTGTACAAGTTAATCCGGAGAAAATGGCTGATAACCTTAAAAAACAAGGTAGTTATGTCCCAGGCATCAGACCTGGTGAACAAACAAAAAAATATATTACTAAAGTTCTTTACAGATTGACATTTGTTGGTTCTATATTCTTAGCAGCTATAGCAATTTTGCCGATTATAGCAACTAAATTTATGGGCTTACCACAATCAATTCAAATTGGTGGTACAAGTTTATTAATCGTTATCGGTGTAGCTATAGAAACTATGAAGACATTAGAAGCTCAAGTAAGTCAAAAAGAATACAAAGGCTTTGGTGGTAGATAATTTGTAGGAGGGCATTTATGAATATCATTTTAATGGGTTTACCTGGCGCAGGTAAAGGTACTCAAGCGAGTGAAATTGTTAAGAAATTCCCAATACCACATATTTCTACTGGTGACATGTTCAGAAAAGCGATTAAAGATGAAACTGATTTAGGTAAAGAAGCTAAATCATACATGGATCGTGGAGAATTAGTTCCTGATGAAGTTACTGTAGGTATCGTTAAAGAACGTATTTCTGAAGACGATGCGAAAAAAGGATTCTTATTAGATGGATTCCCAAGAACAATCGAACAAGCTGAGGCATTAAATAACATTATGTCTGAGCTTGATAGAGAAATTGATGCTGTCATCAATATTGAAGTTCCTGAGGAAGAGTTAATGAATCGTCTTACAGGTCGTCGTATCTGTGAGAAATGTGGTACAACTTATCATCTTGTATTTAATCCTCCAAAGGTTGAAGGTATTTGTGATATCGATGGTGGAAAGTTATATCAACGTGAAGATGACAATCCAGAAACAGTATCAAATCGTTTGAGCGTTAATGTTAAACAATCAAAACCTATTTTAGAGTATTACGATGAAAAAGGTATTTTAAAAAACATTGATGGTTCAAAAGATATTGATGAAGTAACGAACGATGTCATTGATATTTTAGATCATTTATAGATAGATCAACGATTTACGATCTATTTGCTAAGTGAATATTTGAGTGAAATTTAATAGAGTGAGTGACAAATAATGATTTGTAATTCCCGTATTTTTGTTAAACTTATAATAACTAGTCACGAATAGATTCGTATTGTTAAGTTGTCTATTGACGATTACCTTACTATTGCAAAAAGGGGGAAGTTAATCAATGGCTAAACAAGATGTAATTGAATTAGAAGGTACTGTATTAGATACTTTACCAAATGCAATGTTTAAAGTAGAATTAGAAAATGGTCATGAGATTTTAGCGCATGTTAGTGGTAAAATCAGAATGAATTACATTCGTATTCTACCTGGCGACAAAGTAACTGTTGAGATGTCTCCGTATGATTTATCACGCGGTAGAATTACTTATCGTTATAAATAATCGTCACTCCATAATATAGGGAGGTATAAAAATGAAAGTAAGACCATCAGTAAAACCAATTTGCGAAAAATGCAAAGTCATTAAACGTAAAGGTAAAGTAATGGTAATTTGTGATAATCCTAAGCACAAACAAAGACAAGGTTAATAAAAGAGAGGTGTAAATTAATATGGCACGTATTGCAGGAGTGGATATTCCACGTGAAAAGCGCATTGTTATCTCATTAACATACGTTTATGGTATCGGTACTTCAACTGCTAACAAAATCGTTGAAGAAGCAAACGTATCAGCAGATACTCGCGTTAAAGATTTAACTGATGACGAATTAGGTCGTATCCGTGAAGTTGTAGATAGCTACAAAGTAGAAGGTGACTTACGTCGTGAACAAAACTTAAACATTAAACGTTTAATGGAAATTTCATCATACCGTGGTATTCGTCACCGTCGTGGCTTACCAGTTCGTGGTCAAAAAACTAAAAACAACGCACGTACTCGTAAAGGCCCGGTTAAAACAGTAGCTAATAAGAAAAAATAATAGGTAAAGGAGGCAAAAATAATGGCACGTAAACAAGTATCTCGTAAACGTAGAGTGAAAAAGAATATTGAAAACGGTGTAGCACATATCCGTTCAACATTCAATAATACTATCGTAACTATCACTGATGAATTCGGTAATGCATTATCTTGGTCATCAGCTGGTGCATTAGGATTCAAAGGATCTAAAAAATCAACACCATTCGCAGCACAAATGGCTTCAGAAACAGCTTCTAAATCAGCTATGGAACATGGTTTAAAAACTGTAGAAGTAACAGTTAAAGGACCTGGACCAGGCCGTGAATCAGCTATCCGTGCATTACAATCTGCAGGATTAGAAGTAACTGCAATTAGAGACGTTACTCCAGTACCTCACAACGGTTGTCGTCCACCAAAACGTCGTCGCGTCTAATTTAGGATTGTATTGTTACAGGTCACTGAGCAAACAGTTTAAATCTAGTCGACGTATTTAAGGAGGATATTTGTAAATGATAGAAATTGAAAAACCTAGAATTGAGACAATTGAAATTAGTGAAGATGCTAAATTCGGTAAGTTCGTTGTTGAACCACTTGAACGTGGCTACGGTACTACACTAGGAAACTCCTTACGTCGTATCCTACTATCTTCGTTACCAGGTGCAGCCGTTAAGTACATCGAAATCGAAGGAGTTCTACACGAATTTTCAGCAGTAGACAATGTTGTAGAAGATGTTTCAACAATTATTATGAACATTAAAAAATTAGCATTAAAAATTTACTCTGAAGAAGATAAAACTCTTGAAATTGATGTTAAAGATGAAGGCGAAGTAACTGCAAGTGACATTACTCACGACAGCGATGTTGAGATTTTAAACCCAGAACTTAAAATCGCAACTGTGTCTAAAGGTGGACATCTTAAAGTGCGTCTTGTTGCTAATAAGGGTAGAGGTTACGCATTAGCTGAACAAAATAATACTAGTGATTTACCAATTGGTGTAATTCCTGTTGATTCACTATACTCACCTGTAGAACGTGTTAACTACACAGTAGAAAACACACGTGTAGGTCAAAGTAGTGATTACGATAAATTAACTTTAGATGTTTGGACTAACGGTTCAATCACTCCACAAGAATCAGTTTCATTAGCAGCTAAAATAATGACTGAACACTTGAACATCTTTGTAGGTCTAACTGATGAAGCTCAAAATGCTGAAATCATGATCGAAAAAGAAGAAGATCAAAAAGAAAAAGTACTTGAAATGTCTATCGAAGAATTAGACTTATCTGTACGTTCTTACAACTGCTTAAAACGCGCAGGAATCAATTCTGTACAAGAGTTAGCTGATAAATCTGAAGCTGACATGATGAAAGTGCGTAATTTAGGTCGTAAATCTCTAGAAGAAGTTAAATATAAATTAGAAGATTTAGGATTAGGATTAAGAAAAGAAGATTGATAAAGGAGGTTAACTCATGGGTTACAGAAAATTAGGTCGTACTTCTGATCAACGTAAAGCAATGTTACGTGACTTAGCGACTTCTCTTATCGTAAGTGAACGTATTGAAACTACAGAAGCTCGTGCTAAAGAAGTACGCAGTGTAGTAGAGAAATTAATCACTTTAGGTAAAAAAGGAGATTTAGCTTCTCGTCGTAATGCAGCTAAAACTTTACGTAACGTTGAAATCTTAAATGAAGATGAATCAACACAAACTGCTCTTCAAAAATTATTCGGTGAAATCGCTGAACGTTATAATGAACGTCAAGGTGGTTACACTCGTATCCTTAAAGTAGGCCCTCGTCGTGGTGACGGTGCTGAATCAGTAATTATCGAATTAGTTTAATTTAGGGATTGAGACATTAAATTATGTCTCAGTCACTTTACCTTAATAAATACACTTACTACTTATATATAAAGCAAATGAGTGCAACGATAATGTTTGCCACATACAAATATTGTCTAGCTCAGAGTGCCCCATCTAACTAAATATTTCTTATAAGCGTGAACTCAACAATACGATGGGGTGCGCGCTTTTTTATTTAAGCTATAGTCAGAGATTGCTATAGCTTTTTTGTTTTCTTGTATAACATAGTGAAAATCTAAGATTATCTGTGTGAAAAGAACGTATGTGATATACAGATAAATTGAATTATTGTAAAATATTTAAAGTAACGACAATATTTAACTGAAGGAGTTGTTTAGTGTGAATGAGCCAATGAATATCATTGAATTTAAAAATGTATCTTTTCAATATCAAAGTGATTCTGCGTTCACATTAAATAACGTATCTTTTTCTGTTCCTATTGGAAAATGGACGTCGATTGTAGGTCATAATGGTTCTGGGAAGTCTACTATAGCAAAATTAATGGTAGGCATAGAAGAAGCTAACGAAGGTCAAATATTATTTAAAAATGAAAAAATAGACAATTCAAATACACATAAAATTAGAAAACAAATAGGTATTGTATTTCAAAATCCAGATAATCAATTTGTCGGCTCAATTGTGAAATTTGATGTTGCTTTCGGTCTAGAAAATCATGCAGTCCCTCATGAGGAGATGCATATTAAAGTAGATAAAGCTTTATCAGAAGTAGATATGCTTAATAAAGCTGATTACGAGCCACATTCACTTTCTGGAGGTCAGAAACAACGTGTTGCGATAGCTGGTGTATTAGCACTAAATCCATCTGTTATTATTTTAGATGAAGCAACAACTATGTTAGATCCTGATGCGAAAGTATCACTCTTAAAGCTCGTACGTGAAGTGAAAGAAGATAATGAAGTAACAATTATTTCTATAACTCATGATTTAGACGAAGCGATGGAAGCTGATCATGTTATTGTTATGAATAAAGGAACTGTTTTTAAACAGGATTCACCTGAAGAAATATTTAAATATACTGATGAACTAACTTCTATTGGATTAGATTTACCTTTCTCTATGAAAATGAATCAACTACTAGGATTTGATTCATCATTTGTGACATACGAAGGGTTGGTCAAACGATTATGAGTATTCAGTTAAATCATGTTAGCTATACTTATCAAAAAGGGACGCCATATGAATATAATGCTATAGAAGATATATCTTTGATTTTGGAAAAAGGAAAGTATTACGCAATTATAGGACAAACAGGTAGTGGAAAATCTACCTTGATACAGCATCTTAATGCGTTATTAAAACCAACAAAAGGGTCAATTGAATTCGAGGATATTGAAATATCGCATAAAACTAAGGATAAATATTTACGACCCATCCGTAAAAAAGTAGGCATTGTATTTCAATTCCCAGAATCTCAACTATTCGAAGATAGTGTAGAAAAAGAAATAGAATTTGGACCGAAAAACTTTAATATGGACTTAGAAAAAGCTAAAGAAAAGGCTTATCAATTATTACTTGATTTAGGATTTTCAAGAGATATCATGTCACTTTCTCCTTTTCAAATGTCAGGTGGACAAATGAGGAAAATTGCAATTGTATCTATTTTGGCTATGGATCCAGAAGTTATTATATTGGATGAACCAACAGCTGGCTTGGACCCTCAAAGTAAAGAGCAGATTATGACTCTTATTAAGCGAATTCAAGTGGAAGAAAATAAGACGATTATTTTAGTCTCACATGATATGAATGATGTTTCGCGATATGCTGATGAAGTTGTTGTATTAAGTAATGGTAGGGTAGCTGAACAATCAGAACCTAGAGAACTATTTAAAAATACAGATAAGTTAGCTGAGTGGCATATTACGCTACCAAACATTATTAGATTACAAATAGATTTTGAGCACAAGTATCAAATATCCTTACCTAAACTAGCTTTAAATGAAGAGGAGTTTATTGAGATGTATAAGGAGTGGCAAAATGAAAAATAAATTAATCATTGGACGCTATCTCCCAAATCATTCAACTGTACATCATCTTGATCCTAGAGCAAAGCTCATATTTGTCTTTGTGTTTATAATATTTATTTTCTTTTGTCATTCGTTTGGCACATACGCTTGGATATTTACACTTATCATTATATCTATGAAATTGGCTAAAATCCCATTCGGATTTCTAATGAAAGGGCTCACGCCTATCTTTTTCTTCTTAATATTTACTTTTTTAATGCATATATTATTTACTAATGGAGGAAAGACGCTTTTACATTGGGGTTTCTTTACAATAGAGTCTAATGGAGTGATAGAAGGAATTTACATTTCATTACGTCTTATCTTTATAGTGATGATTGCGACAATTATGACGCTTTCGACAAGTCCTATAGATTTAACTGATGCCTTTGAAAAGTTATTAGCACCATTGAAATGGGTTAAGATTCCCGTTCATCAATTGAGTATGATGATGTCTATCGCGCTAAGGTTTATACCTACTTTAATGGATGAATTGGAAAAAATTATTTTAGCTCAAAAATCAAGAGGGTCTGAAATAAGTTCAGGAAGTATTGTGACACGCATTAAAGCATTTATCCCTCTTATGGTTCCATTGTTTATTTCTGCCTTTCAAAGAGCGGAAGAATTAGCAATAGCTATGGAAGTAAGAGGCTATGATATGAATGTTAAACGAACTAGTTACAGATTACTACACTGGCGATTAAAAGACACGATAACGTTAATTCTATTAATACCAATTGGACTTATCTTATTTATTATTAAATACTCAGGAGTGTAAACATTGCGAATTTTAGTAGAAATTGCATATCAGGGTAATCAATTCCTTGGCTTTCAAATTCAACAGCAGGGGAGAACAGTACAACAACAATTTGAAAAGATTCTTAAACGTATGCACAAGCGTCATGTACGAATACATCCTACAAGTCGTACGGACAGAGGCGTGCATGCGTATCAACAATTCTTTCATTTTGACACTGAGTTAAATATTGATAATCAACAATGGCAATATGCGATGAATCGTTTCTTACCTGATGATATTTACGTTAAAAGCGTTCAAACAGTAGATGAAAACTTTCATTGTAGATATGACTGTGTAGGTAAAAGATATCGTTATAAAGTCTATCAAGGCGCACATCGTGATCCGTTTAAAAGTGGTCTCGAAACATTTATCGATAATGATTTAGATTTAGCTAAAATGAATGAAGCGGCTCATCATTTTATTGGAACTCATGATTTTACAGGTTTTTGTTCTCAGAAAACTGAAGTGGAAAGCAAAGTGAGAACTCTATATCAAAGTGAAGTGGTTCAAACTGAAGCAGGTTTTGATTATGTGGTTACTGGTTCAGGATTTCTCTATAACATGGTTCGTGTTCTTGTGGCATTTTTAATAGAGGTGGGAAAAGGGAAGCGACAACCTGACGAGGTTCCACAACTACTTGAAGAAAAAAATAGAAACAATGTACCTTTCACTGCATCCTCAGAAGGACTCTATTTAGAAAAGGTTTACCTATCACCAGAATCACTTAAGGAAGAGTTTGGAAATGATATTAAAATACATCTTAAAAAATCGTTGGAAAATGATTGAATGTCATTGACAAAAGCATTGTGAAATTATAAGATTATTAACGGTATTGTTTTATATCACCCCACGATAAGCCCCGGAAACTTATTGTGTTACTAGATATATAAGCAAAGCAGAACAACAGTTAACAAAATAAATGAAAACTTACGCTTTTAAATCGTAACAATAATTAAAATTGTGCGTTGAATGATCATAGGTTCGAATGTGATCAATTGACAAAACAATTAAGAACGAAGCATTTATTTTTAGGAGGACAATTATTATGCGTCAAACATTTATGGCAAATGAATCAAACATTGAGCGCAAATGGTATGTTATTGATGCTGAAGGCCAAACATTTGGTCGTTTATCATCTGAAGTAGCTGCTATCTTACGCGGTAAAAATAAAGTAACTTATACACCACACGTTGACACTGGTGATTACGTAATCATCATCAATGCATCTAAAATCGAATTCACTGGTAATAAAGAACAAGATAAAATGTACTATCGCCACTCAAATCACCCAGGTGGTTTAAAATCAATCACAGCTGGTGAATTAAGAAGAACTAACCCAGAACGTTTATTAGAAACTTCTATTAAAGGTATGTTACCAAGTTCACGTTTAGGTGAAAAACAAGGTAAAAAATTATTTGTATATGGTGGCGCTGAACATCCACACGCTGCACAACAACCAGAAAACTACGAGTTACGTGGTTAATTAGAAGGAGGAAATTACATTGGCACAAGTTGAATATAAAGGTACAGGCCGTCGTAAAAACTCAGTAGCACGTGTACGTTTAGTACCAGGTGAAGGTAACATTACAGTTAACAACCGTGACGTACGTGACTACTTACCATTTGAATCATTAATCTTAGACTTAAACCAACCATTCGATGTTACTGAAACTAAAGGTAACTATGACGTTTTAGTAAACGTTCACGGTGGTGGTTTCACAGGACAAGCTCAAGCTATCCGTCACGGAATTGCTCGTGCATTATTAGAAGCTGACCCTGAATACAGAGGTTCTTTAAAACGCGCTGGATTGCTTACTCGTGACCCACGTATGAAAGAACGTAAAAAACCAGGTCTTAAAAAAGCTCGTCGTTCTCCTCAATTCTCAAAACGTTAATTTTGGCGAACACACATCAACACTTCCCATTATTTGGGAAGTGTTTTTTTATGTTATTACAATGAAGATGTGACTAACTTATAAAGTTACCAACCTCAAAATATTATCTATTTTTCATGACGTTTTCGACAACTTCTGTCATATCATCATGTATGACTAAGTCAGCACTTTGATCATACGGTGTGCGATCTCTATTGATAATTACTAAATTGTCACCTTTAAATTCTGAAACAAAGCCTGCTGCTGGTTGTACTACAAGCGATGAACCAAGGACAACTAGCGTGTCAGCATTTTGTATTTTTTCTAAAGCTTTGAATACTGTGTTTTGATTCAACATTTCACCGTATAATACAATATCAGGTCGTATAATCTGACCACACTTTTCACAATATCGAATGTGGTTGTCCATCACTTGAGATTTTGAGTATTCATTGTAGCAATTGATACAGTAAAAACGATTTAAAGTGCCGTGTAATTCATCAACATGTTGACTACCTGCATCTGTATGTAAGCCATCAATATTTTGAGTAATAACACCTAAAGATTGACCTTCATGTTCTAATTCTGCAACCCATTGGTGTACAATATTTGGTTTTTTATCAGCAATTAGTAATCTTTTATGATAAAAATCAATAAAACTTTCTTTGTCATCATTTAAATGATCTACACTTAGTAAATACTCTGGAGATTGTCCATCTTTTGAAATCTCATCAAATAGACCACCCATTGAGCGGAAATCAGGAATACCACTTGCTACAGATACGCCTGCCCCAGTGAAAAATACAATTTTTTCGGATTCTTCTATCATTTCTCTTAATCGTTGAATTTCCACATCCATAGAATCACCTCAGTTTTTAAATTTCTTTTTAACTAATCGAAAACTCTTCGTTTTCACCACAAATAATTAATAAGTTAATATCAAGTTTTTATGTTATGATTTTTGTGGCAACATATTTACATAATTGATTACTTTATCATTTTAAAGTATTTAAAGTGTGTTATAAAATTATATTAAGACATTAGAAAAGTAAATTAAAGTTAAAACAAATTAAGTATGTAAATGACGTTATCGTAGGAAGTGGATATAGATATGAACAAATATGATAGGCTAGACGAAATTACAAAACTTGTTAATAAAAGAGGGACTGTTAGAACAAATGAAATTGTAGAAGATTTAAATGTATCAGATATGACAGTTCGTCGTGATTTAGCAGAGTTGGAAGAGAAAGGTGTGCTTACTAAGATTCATGGTGGCGCACGTAGTAATTCTGCTTTTCAATATAAGGAGATGTCCCACCAGGAAAAACATACGCACTATATTAAGGAAAAGAGATATATAGCTAAAAAAGCTGTTGGGTTGATTGAGGATGGAGATACTATATTTTTAGGTCCTGGTACGACTGTTCAAAAGTTAGCTGAAGAAATTAATCATCATTCGCTCACAGTTATCACAAATTGTTTGCCAGTTTTTAAAATTCTTATGAAAAAACAGAGTCTACATTTTAGAGTGTATTTGTTAGGTGGAGAAATGAGAGATTTAACTGAAGCATTTGTGGGAGAGATGACGAATCAATTATTAAATAACTTGCGATTTAGTAAGATGTTTTTTAGTAGTAATGGAGTTAAAGATGGCGTTGCGATGACTTCATCAATGGATGAAGCTTATACCCAACATCTAGCATTGAATCATTCAATTGAGAAATATTTACTTATTGATTCTTCGAAAATAGGGAAAGATGATTTCTCCTCTTTCTGTGAATTGAAAGAATTAAATGCAGTATTAATGGATAAAAATGATTTGGAAAAGACAGAACAAGTTGAAAAATATGTTGAAGTCATAGACTAACACTTAAAACTTAATAAAATATAGTTTAAGAGAAAGTGCTCTTATACCTTGTCAACCTCTATGGAGCGGAGAGTGAAATCATTCTACAAGAATGAGATTTCACTCTCCGCTCCTTTTCTGTTGATTTAAAGGAGTAGTTTAAACAATAAGTTCACTAAATGTTTGAAATCAAACACCAAACAAACAAAATACAAACAGTATTTGTTGATTTATTGTTGTGTAGTGTTTATAATTTAAACATAGTTAATTGAAAGCGCTTTTCTCTCATTCATTTATTTAGTGCTTTCAAAATCATTTTAAAAGGAGACTTAAAATGACAATTATTATCGGTTCAGATGTAGACGGTAAACGTCTAAAAGATTTAATTAAAGTTTATTTAAAAGAGAACGATTTCGAAGTTCTAGATGTAACAGAAGGTAAGGAGTTAGATTTTGTAGATTCGACAGTATCTGTTGCACGTGAAGTTCAAAAGTCCGATGACAATTTGGGAATTGCCATAGATGCCTATGGTGCAGGTAGTTTTATTGTTGCTACAAAAATTAAAGGAATGATTGCAGCTGAAGTTTCAGATGAGCGTTCAGCATACATGACTAGAGGACATAATAATTCCAAAATGATTACTTTAGGTTCTGAAATTGTTGGAGATACTTTAGCTAAAAATGTGGTTAAGGGATTTGTTAACGGTCATTATGACGGTGGACGTCATCAAATTCGTGTAGATATGCTGAATAAAATGTGCTAATAGGAGGAGAACAAATGAAAATTGCTATAGGTTGTGACCATATTGTCACTGATACAAAGATGGAAGTATCACAGTTTTTAAAATCAAAAGGGCATGAAGTTATTGATGTTGGGACTTATGACTTCACACGTACACATTATCCAATTTTTGGTAAGAAAGTTGGAGAAGAAGTTGTAAGCGGTAATGCTGACTTAGGTGTATGTATTTGTGGTACAGGTGTTGGTATTAATAATGCGGTTAACAAAGTTGCTGGCGTTCGTTCCGCACTCGTACGTGATATGACTTCAGCTTTATATGCGAAAGAAGAGTTAAATGCAAATGTTATTGGTTTCGGTGGGAAAATCATCGGCGAACTTCTAATGTGCGATATTATTGATGCATTTATCAATGCTGAGTATAAACCTACAGAAGAAAATAAAAAATTAATCGCAAAAATTAATCATCTTGAAACTCATAATGCTAAACAAGAAGATCCACATTTCTTTGATGAATTTTTAGAAAAGTGGGATAAAGGCGAATATCACGATTAAGGAAGATCAACATGATTTTAACTTTAACTTTAAATCCTTCGGTAGATATATCTTATCCATTAGATGAATTACACATTAACACAGTGAATAGAGTTCAAGACGTTAGCAAGACGGCTGGTGGAAAGGGACTCAATGTAACTAGGGTGTTATCACAACTCAATGAACATGTTGTTGCGACAGGCTTTTTAGGTGGTAAAATAGGTGAATTTATTGCAGAAAAGTTAAATCACAATCAAGTGGAACATTCATTTTTCACAATTAAAGGTGAAACACGAAATTGTATTGCTATTTTGCATGATGGCAACCAAACAGAGGTTTTGGAACAAGGACCAACCATTGCGGCGGATGAATCTAAAGGATTTTTGAAACATTTGAATGATTTAATACCGAAAGCTGAAGCGGTAGTTATTTCTGGTAGCCTTCCAAAAGGTCTAGATTCAAATTACTATTCAAAAATTATTGATATATGTCACGAAAATGCTAAACCAGTCGTATTGGATTGTGCTGGCGAAACACTTAAATTAGCGCTACAAAACACTCACAAACCGACAGTCATTAAGCCAAATATTGAAGAATTATCACAGTTGATTTCGTTGAAACTTAATGAATCTACTGAAGAACTGAAAAATGCTTTAAATCATCAGTTATTTTCAAAAATTGAATGGATTATTGTTTCTTTGGGCGCAAATGGCGCTTTCGCTAAACATAACCAACGATTTTACAAAGTAAACATACCTTCGATTAAAGTACTTAATCCTGTGGGTTCCGGAGATTCAACAGTAGCAGGTATAGCTTCAGCAATTGTTCATCATGAAAGTGATGAGCATCTCCTTAAGAAGGCAAACACCTTAGGGATGTTAAATGCGCAAGAAGCACAAACTGGTTATGTAAACATGTCTAATTATACTCAGCTCTTTGACCAAATTGAAATTATAGAGGTGTAAAAAATGGTAAAAACAACTCAAAAAACGGCATCAATTGAACATCTAAGTAATGATAAAGGTGTCATCTCAGCATTAGCTTTTGACCAACGCGGTGCATTAAAACGTATGATGGCAAAACATCAAACAGATGAACCTACAATTGAGCAAATTGAACGATTAAAAGTTTTGGTATCAGAAGAATTAACACAATACGCGTCATCAATTCTCCTAGATCCTGAATACGGACTACCTGCATCTGAAGCCCGCAATAAAGATTGTGGATTACTACTTGCTTATGAAAAAACAGGATACGACGTTAACGCTAAAGGTCGTTTACCTGACTGTTTAGTTGAATGGTCAGCTAAAAGACTTAAAGAACAAGGTGCTAATGCAGTTAAGTTCTTACTTTACTACGATGTAGATGATGCAGAAGAAATTAATATTCAGAAGAAGGCTTACATTGAAAGAATTGGCTCTGAATGTGTAGCTGAAGACATTCCATTCTTCTTAGAGGTACTCACTTATGACGATAATATTCCAGATAATAGTAGTGTTGAATTTGCAAAAGTGAAACCAAGAAAAGTAAACGAAGCAATGAAATTATTCTCAGAAGCGCGCTTTAATGTTGATGTCTTAAAAGTAGAAGTTCCAGTCAACATGAAATATGTTGAAGGGTTCGCTGAAGGAGAAGTTGTTTATTCAAAAGAAGAAGCAGCTCAACATTTTAAAGATCAAGACGCTTCAACAAACTTACCATATATTTACTTAAGTGCTGGCGTTTCAGCTGAACTTTTCCAAGAGACTCTAAAATTTGCGCATGAAGCGGGAGCTAAATTTAATGGTGTGCTTTGTGGTAGAGCGACATGGGCTGGAGCTGTTCAAGTTTATATCGAACAGGGTGAAGAAGCAGCTCGAGAATGGTTACGTTCAACAGGATTTAAAAATATTGATGAGTTAAACAAAGTTTTGGAAACAACTGCAACGTCATGGAAAGAGAGAGTTTAATTCTCGAAAGGGGACGAATACATCATGAATAGAGAAGAAGTACAATTATTAGGATTCGAGATTGTTGCATTCGCTGGGGATGCGCGGTCTAAATTCTTAGAAGCACTAACAGCTGCACAAGAGGGAGATTATGATAAGGCAGAATCACTAATTGAAGAAGGAAATCAATGCATCGCTGAAGCACATCGGGCTCAAACAAGCCTACTTCAAAAGGAAGCACAAGGTGATGATATTGCCTATAGCGTAACAATGATGCATGGCCAAGATCACTTAATGACAACAATTCTATTAAAAGATTTAATGAAGCACTTAATCGAATTATATAAAAGAAAGAGTTGACCTTTATGAATAAGTTAATAGCATGGATAGAAAAAGGAAAACCGTTCTTCGAAAAAATATCTCGTAATATTTATCTAAGAGCGATTCGTGATGGATTTATTGCAGCAATTCCAATTATCTTGTTCTCAAGTATATTTATTTTAGTAGCTTATGTGCCAAACGTATTTGGATTTACTTGGAGTAAAACTATGGAAGGCATCTTAATGAAACCTTATAACTATACAATGGGTATTGTTGGGTTCATTGTAGCAGGAACAACAGCCAAGTCACTGACCGATTCATTCAATAGAAAGTTGGACAGTACGAATCAAATTAACTTTATTTCGACAATGATGGCTGCGATGTGTGGTTTCTTATTCTTAGCCGCTGATCCTGTTAAAGATGGAGGATTCCTAAGTGCTTTCATGGGTACTAAAGGATTATTAACAGCGTTCATCTCAGCATTTGTAACTGTGATTGTTTATAGTTTCTTTATTAAACACAATATCACAATAAAAATGCCTAAAGAAGTTCCTCCAAATATCTCACAAGTATTTAAAGATATATTCCCTTTATCAGCAGTAATCATCATTCTATATGCATTAGATTTACTTGCTAGAGCTTTTGTTCATACAAATGTGGCAAATGCAGTATTAAAAGTATTTGAACCATTGTTTACAGCAGCTGATGGTTGGGTTGGAGTAACGATAATCTTTGGTGCATTTGCATTCTTCTGGTTTGTTGGTATTCATGGACCATCAATCGTTGAACCAGCGATTGCAGCGATTACTTACGCTAACCTTGAAACAAACTTACATTTGATTCAAGCAGGAGAGCATGCAGATAAAGTCATTACACCTGGTACTCAAATGTTCGTAGTAACAATGGGTGGTACCGGTGCAACATTGGTCGTACCTTT
>NZ_KV840027.1:524345-552813 GCF_001839105.1 Staphylococcus sp. HMSC62A08
TTTATGTTTATGTGGCTGACTAAATCTAAACGTAATAAAGCAATTGGACGAGCATCAGTAGTTCCAACATTCTTTGGTGTAAATGAACCTATCTTGTTCGGAGCACCATTAGTATTAAACCCAGTGTTCTTTATTCCATTTATATTAGCGCCTATCGTCAACGTTTGGATATTTAAATTCTTTGTAGATGTACTGAATATGAATAGTTTCAGTATTTTCTTACCTTGGACTACACCAGGTCCTCTCGGTATCGTGATGGGTACTGGTTTTGCATTCTGGTCATTTGTATTAGCCATCGTCTTAATCGTTGTCGATGTCATTATTTACTATCCATTCGTTAAAGTTTATGATGAACAAATTTTAGAAGAAGAGTTAGGCAATAAAGAAGCAAACAATGAATTAAAAGAAAAAGTTTCAGCTAACTTCGATACAAAAAAAGCTGACGCAATTTTAGCTACAGCTGGAGCTGGTGAAGCTACACAAACTCAAGTTGATCAACCAGCAATTTCAAAAGAACAATCTAACCATCAGATTACTGAACAAACGAACGTTTTAGTATTATGCGCAGGTGGAGGTACAAGCGGTCTTCTCGCAAACGCACTTAATAAAGCCGCTGAAGATTATAATGTACCACTTAAAGCAGCAGCTGGCGGTTATGGTTCACACATGGATATTATGAAAGAGTATCAATTAATTATATTAGCACCACAAGTCGCATCAAACTATGAAGATATTAAACAAGACACTGACAGATTAGGTATAAAATTAGCTAAAACACAAGGCGCTGAATACATCAAATTGACAAGAGATGGAGAAGCAGCTCTTGAGTTTGTAAAAAAACAATTTGAAAATTAGATAGGAGTTTTATACATGACTAAGAAATTACCTGAAGATTTTATTTTTGGTGGAGCAACAGCAGCTTATCAAGCAGAAGGAGCGACTCAAACTGATGGTAAAGGACGTGTCGCTTGGGATACGTATTTAGAGGAAAATTACTGGTACACAGCAGAACCAGCGAGTGATTTCTATAATAAATATCCAGTGGATTTAGAATTAAGTGAAAAATTTGGAGTTAATGGTATTAGAATTTCAATTGCTTGGTCACGTATTTTCCCTAAAGGTTATGGCGAGGTAAACGCTAAAGGCGTGGAATACTACCATAACTTATTCAAAGAATGTCATAAACGTCACGTAGAACCGTTTGTCACTTTGCATCATTTTGATACACCAGAAGTACTTCATAAAGATGGAGATTTCTTAAATCGCAAAACGATTGATTATTTCGTAGAATATGCGGAATTCTGTTTTAAAGAATTCACAGAAGTTAACTATTGGACAACATTTAATGAAATTGGTCCAATAGGAGATGGTCAATACTTAGTAGGTAAATTCCCTCCAGGCATTAAATATGACTTTGAAAAGGTATTTCAATCTCATCACAATATGATGGTTGCACACGCACGTGCAGTGAAACTATTTAAAGATGGCCAATATTCAGGTGAAATAGGCGTTGTACACGCCTTACCAACTAAATATCCTTACGACCCTTCTAATCCAGAGGATGTTAAAGCTGCTGAATTAGAGGATATCATTCATAACAAATTTATTTTAGATGTCACATACTTAGGTAAATATTCTCATGAAACGATGGAAGGCGTACAACACATCTTATCTGTGAATGGTGGTAAGTTAAGTATTCCAGAAGAAGATTATCAAATTTTAGATGCTGCAAAAGATTTAAATGACTTCTTAGGCATCAATTACTATATGAGTGATTGGATGAGAGGTTATGAAGGTGAATCTGAAATCACGCATAATGCGACTGGTGATAAAGGTGGTTCTAAATACCAACTTAAAGGCGTCGGTCAAAGAGAATTTGATGTAGATGTACCAAGAACAGATTGGGACTGGATGATCTATCCTAAAGGATTATACGATCAAATTATGAGAGTTGTTAAAGATTATCCAAACTATCATAAAATTTATGTCACTGAAAATGGTTTAGGATACAAAGATGAATTTGACGAAAAAGAAAAAACTGTACATGATGATGCACGTATTGATTATGTGAAGCAACATTTAAACGTAATTGCTGATGCAATTGCAGATGGTGCTAATGTGAAAGGTTACTTCATATGGTCGCTTATGGATGTATTCTCTTGGTCAAACGGTTACGAAAAACGATACGGTCTTTTCTACGTCGATTTGATACACAAGAAAGATATCCTAAGAAAAGTGCTTATTGGTACAAAGAATTAGCTAAGACAAAAGAAATTAAATAACTAATATAAACGAATCAATCATCAAAATTTTATCAAAAAGGCTCATCACTAATAAGTGGTGGGTCTTTAATTATGAGCAAATCATACTTGAATGATATATAATATATGAACTAGATAAAAATGAGGGATGATGATGAAGTCAAAATTAACAGCAGTAGTATTTTCAATGATTGCCGTAGTGACATTAATATTAGTGATAGCATTAAACAATCGTGAAACAAAGCAAAACAATCATTCCAAAGTAAGCCAATATACTCAAAATCAGGTCGTAACTTTATTCATGCATGGATACGGAGGTAGTGAGAACTCTGAAAAATTTATGGTTAATCAAGCAGTTAAAAAAGGTGTTACTAAAGATGTGATAACTGCAAAGGTAGCACGAAATGGAGAGGTTACATTTGATGGACACTTAGATAAAAATAGTAAAAATCCTATCGTAAAAGTTGAATTTGAGAACAATCGGAATGGTGATTTTAATGAAAATGCAAGATGGATTAAAAATGTTTTAACTCAATTAAAATCACAGTATGGTATTAAACAGTTTAATTTTGTAGCACATTCAATGGGGAACATGTCATTTGCCTATTATATGAAGAATTATGGCGATGATAAACAATTACCTCGACTTCAAAAGCAAGTCAATATTGCCGGGACATTTAATGGTGTATTACATTTAAATGAAAAAGTAAACGAAATTAGTGTAGATCAAAATGGCAAACCAAGTAAAATGAACGAAGACTTCAAAAATTTACTATCACTGAAATATATATACAAGAACCAAGGTATAGATGTTCTCAATATATACGGAGATGTTCAAGATGGCACACATTCAGATGAACGTGTATCAAATAGTTCATCCAAGTCATTAAAATATTTATTAGGAGATAGCCCTAAATCTTATAAAGAAGTTAAATATACTGGCAAAAAGGCGCAACATAGTCAATTACATGAAAATAAAGACGTTGCTAACAAAATCATACAGTTCTTGTGGAACCGATAACCCCCACAATTGAAGCGCACTTATGTTTTCCGCCGCAAATTTTAAAACATAAGTGCGCTTATTTTAAATCATCATCCCAAATTCAATTCATGAGCTAATAACTCAATCAACTCTAATCGTGCGTCTTCTCCATATACATGAGGTAAAATCATGAGTTCATCCACACCATAGCGATGTTTCAACTCTAATAGCTCGTGTGAGACTTCACGAGGTGTTCCGTATATGATTCGACGTTTGTTCTTCTCAAGTTTTTCACTTTCTCGATCGCTATAAACTCGATGTTCAGCGGTTTCAATAGATGGATAAAAATGAGGTTGATCCAAATAGTGAATACGTAATAACCATAGTTGTAAAGCACTTAAAAGGTGTTCTACTTTCTCATCGTTTCTAGCAGTTACAACAAACGTAGCCAATATCACATATGGTTTCGCACCACCAAAATTTTCCTCAGCCCCCTCATGTACAGGGGCTCTAGAATACTCTTCATGCCCTCCGTATAAAACCTCACCAAAACTTTCCTTAGACCTTTTACGTGCATGTCCCACAAAATTTTCCTCAGCCCCTCCATCATTTGAACGGCCTTCAGAATCTGCATCAAATCTTTCACTAACGTCTGGCTCTAAAATTTCGCCAATCTTCCCAACAAAACTATCACTAACGTCCTCATCTGACTTTCCACCATATCTTCCATGCCATCGTTCAAATTCATCCCTATATACTTTTATCACTTCATCAATAGAACTTGATGATTGACCCATTTGAGCAATAACGAATGGTAAACCTCGTCTGCCAGCTAACTTAGCACTTCGTTCACTCATACCTAAGATATACATCTCAGGTGCAGTAGGGATTAACGGCGTAGCTAATAACGACTTGAAGCGGTGCGCGTCATCAATATTATCACTAAAGTATTTATTCAAATCATCTAATTGTGTCTCAAAGTCTAGCTTTTCTTCTTTATTCTCATTTAACGCTGCATTGACATTTTTGAAACTAGGTGAACGACCGATTGCCATATCGACGCGTCTAGGATGTCGTGCCTCCATAATTTTAAATTGTTCAGCCACTTTGTAAGGACTATAATGAGGCAACATGACACCACCGCTACCGATTCTTATCTTCTTTGTCTGTTCTAATAGGGACATCATGACCATTTCTGGCGCACTTGATGCCACAGAACGTACTTGATGGTGTTCAGCTACCCAATATCTCATATAACCTAGTTGTTCAGCGCGTTGTGCCAATTCTACACTGTGCTGAAATGCTTCGTGCGCGTTTCTATCTTCAAATATCGGTACATAGTCTAATATGCTCAATCTCATTTTAGGAAAATTAAACCTCCCTTACCTCACGAATTACGTCATTTCTCAACGTTTGCTCTCATTATACAAGTGATTTTCTATGATTGCGATGACCATGTTCGAGGTATGATACATACAGAATTAATTTTAATAAAAGGATGATACCATGAAAAATGAACAAATCGTATTTAACAAAGTTCCAGATGGAATGCCACAAGATGATACCTTCAAATATGAAGAAACTGATGTGACAGAACCCGAAAATAATGAAGTCCAATTAGAAACATTATATATATCCGTGGATCCTTATATGAGAGGTCGTATGACAAACGCAGACTCATACGTAGAGCCATTCAAAAAAGGTGAACCTTTCAATGGTCACATCGTATCCAAAGTGCTTAAATCCAATGCTGAAGGTTACAGTGAAGGTGACATTGTAGTAGGTATGCTTCCTTGGAAGAAAATCAACACCGTATCTACAGAAAATATAGACAAAGTCCCTTCCACAGACGTGCCACTTGATTTATATTTAAGCGTACTCGGCATGCCAGGGCAAACTGCCTATCACGGTTTACTAGATATTGGTCAGCCTAAAGAAGGTGAAACCGTTGTTGTTTCAGCCGCATCTGGTGCGGTAGGCTCAGTTGTAGGTCAAATTGCTAAGATTAAAGGCTGTAAAGTTGTTGGCATCGCTGGCGGAGATAAGAAAGTGAATTATCTTACAGATGAATTAAATTATGACGCAGCCGTAGATTATAAGAAAGATGACTTCTCTCAAGCATTGAGAGACGCAGTTCCAGACGGTATTGATGTCTATTATGAAAATGTAGGCGGCAAAATTAGCGATGAAGTATTCAAACATTTAAATACACATGCAAGAATTCCTGTTTGTGGTGCCATTTCTTCATACAACCATCCAGAAGACGATATTGGCCCTCGTATTCAAAGTACGCTTATTAAGAAACAAGCGATGATGAGAGGATTCTTAGTTGCAGAATTCGCTGATGACTTTAAAAATGCTAGTGAACAACTCGCACAATGGGTTCAAGAAGACAAGATTAAAACACAAGTGTCTGTAGAAGAAGGTTTCGATAAAGTACCACAAGCATTTAGAAATCTACTCACTGGCGATAATTTCGGTAAACAAGTAATTAAAGTTGCTGACGTTTAAGCGTTTCATTTTCAAAAAAAGAATCAAAAGTGTGAATTAAATAAAATGCTATAATTAATTTAATAGAACGAACATCGAGGTGGAATCATGAAAGCAATTGGATTTAACGCACCATTTAAATTAGAAGATGGAAATCAATTTCAAGAAATAGAACTTAATATTCCTGAGCCAAAAGGGAAGCAGTTACTCGTCAAAATTCAAAGTATGAGTGTCAATCCTGTGGATACGAAACAACGTATCTTACCAGTCGAGCATCCGCCACGTATATTAGGATTTGATGCAGCAGGTATCGTCGAACAAGTTGGAGAAGATGTCACAATGTTTGAACCGGGAGATAATGTCTTTTATTCCGGATCACCCACACAACATGGGTCTAATGAAGCGTATCAATTAATTGAGGAAGAATTAGTAGCGAAAGCACCAGCTAATCTTACGCCTGAACAAGCGGCAAGTTTGCCACTCACAGGCCTCACAGCTTCAGAAACGCTATTTGACGTCTTTCAAATTTCACATAACCCTGAAGAGAATAAAGATAAATCTCTTCTCATCATTAACGGGGCTGGTGGCGTAGGAAGTATAGCGACTCAAATCGCAAAGCAATATGGCTTGAAAGTGATTACCACGGCTTCCAGAACGGAAACAATTGAATGGACTAAGTCCATGGGCGCAGATATTGTGTTAAACCATAAAGAAGATTTAAAGGCTCAATTTGAACAACATGACATCAATGAGGTAGATTACATTTTCTGTACATTCAATACAGATTTATATTATGAAAAGATGATTGAATTAATCAAACCACTAGGTCATATCGCAACGATTGTAGCATTTAATGACAAGCAAGATTTAAATCTGCTCAAACCAAAGAGTGTCAAATTTACACATGAATTTATGTTTGCAAGACCTGTCAATCGTACGCCAGATATGATTAAACATCATGAGTATTTGAAAGATATTGCTGAAAAAGTTGAACAAGGACAATATCGTCATACCACTACGAAGGTTATCAACGGTTTAACAACTGAGACACTTTACCAAGCACATCAAATTTTAGAATCCAGTACGATGATAGGTAAATTAGTCATTAATATAGATAATCAATGATATGACAATGAAACTAGCTAAAACTGAATAACAATTTCCAAATCAATAGCTCTAAGATGTTTTTTTAATGATGTATAGTACCACTAAAGTAGGACGCAAGATCTAACTTTATGCGGTTGTATTATTATAGAGACCGTCTTAGAGTCTTTTTTATCTCTAATTTTATAATCTGTTTTCCATAAGCCATCTCAACTTTAATACTTCGTTTTCCTTCGGATGTGCCGATAACAATATTTCTTTTTATATTCTAAAAACGAAAAAAATTATCAAATTTTTCTAAATATACGTTTTTCACTTAAACAAAGTGGGAATAAATCAATGTAAGTGGTACTTCTTTGAATATTTTTTAAATTAGATATAAAAATGTTTTATTTATGTTTTAAAAAAATATTTATAGGGTACTTAGTTCACATGACAACAAAATTCAACAATGACTAAAGGAGGTGCCATGCGAGGTGAAAAGACTTAAGAATTTCATCCTCGGCCTATTAATAGTCGCAATCGTTGGATTCCTATTGTTTATGTACATAAAGGATAGTCGAATTAAAAGTTACCAAGACTATTTCCTTCAATTCAATTGGTTCCAACCATTATTAATAGGGCTTGCTGGATTACTAATATTGATTGGTCTCATATTAGTACTAAGCATATTCAAACCTACGTATCGCAAACCTGGACTTTATAAAGACTTTGACGATGGTCATATTTATGTATCACGAAAAGCAGTTGAAAAATCTGCATACGATACAATCACTAAATATGATCAAGTAAGACAACCTAATGTTGTAAGTAAGCTTTACAACAAGAAAAACAAATCATTTATCGACATTAAAGCAGATTTCTTTGTACCAAATAATGTACAAGTTAAATCGTTAACAGAAAGTATTCGTTCTGACATTAAAAATAATGTTGAACATTTTACAGAAATTCCAGTACGAAAATTAGAAGTTAATGTACGTGACCAGAAAACATCTGGCCCACGAGTGTTGTAAGGGAGGGATATCATGGCTGATAATAACAATCAAAACGGACAAGACTCTACGCAACAATTGATTAATATCTTTAAAGCGTTCAAATGGCGTATTATTGGATTTCTAGCATTCTTAATTATAGCTATATTATTCCTAACTCTTGGATTTTGGAAAACAATTTTAATTATTGTCTTGTGTTTAATTGGAATTGGAATCGGGTATATGAAAGACCGTACACAAGACTTTATGAATTTCTTGAATAGATGGAGTTAGCTTTTAAAATTAAGAAATTTTCAATTAACAAATTTTAAATATTTATAATAAAGGAGAATGAATTATGGCAGTAGATAACAATAAAGCAAAACAAGCATATGATAATCAAACTGGAGTAAACGAAAAAGAAAGAGAAGAACAACAAAAACATGCTCAAGAAAACCAAGAACCACAATTCGAAAATAAATTAACTTTCTCAGATGAAGTAGTTGAAAAAATTGCTGGTATCGCAGCTCGCGAAGTTAAAGGTATCTTAGACATGAAAGGCGGTTTCGCTGACAGTGTCACTAACGCTTTCTCAAGCGGAAACAATGTAACAACTGGTGTATCAGTAGAAGTTGGCGAAAAACAAGCTGCTGTAGACTTAAAAGTAATCTTAGAATATGGTGAATCAGCACCTAAAATCTTCCGTAAAGTAACTGACTTAGTTAAAGAACAAGTGAAATATATCACTGGTTTAGAAGTTGTAGAAGTCAATATGCAAGTTGACGATGTTATGACTAAAAAAGAATGGCAACAAAAAAATGAAAAAGACAACAAAGAAAACAACCACGACAGACAAGGTTTACAATAATTAACCTTTAAACGTAATAAAGCACTAGGGCAATCGCTCTAGTGCTTTTTTTGATATAAATGAAGTTGTTGTGTAAATGCACAAATTATTTTAATGTTTCATATTTCATCACTACTTAATGAAGCGGGTTATTTACTTTAATGTACGTATACTCATGTGCTTCATCTTCTAAGCGCATCGTTGTAACGCATTTATAATCAATAGTTGGCGCGAAGATGATATCTTCAATCGCCGCGCGACGTTCTTTAGATAAGTCAGTGATATCATTGAATATCTCTTTTAATGTTGTAGCCATCTCTTGCCAGATTTTATTTTCAAGGGTAGTAGAATTAGAAGACTTAGCAATCGTTAGCACAAGTTCACCTAGATGATTCTGTACAGTAGAATAGAAAGCTTTATTAAATACAGAAGTCTTAGAATTTGTTAAAATTCGAGATTTCTCATGGAAATGATCAGTTGCGTAGCCTGCTTGGTTCAATTGTTCAGCATCAATACGTAAGCCTTCAAAATCTCTAATATACATGGTATTTAATGAGCCATCATGATTAAATGTTGCGACAGAATTTTGTAAATGTGCTTCTAAAGCAATGCCATATTTAGAATATAGAGGCATGACTAATCCTAAAATCGCTTTACTATACTCACACATCCATGATTGTGCTGCATCTTCAAATGTTTCGTAACCTCGAGCATCTTGATACGTTTTAATTAACGTTTCAATCGGCTTTTCGTCATTGAAAGGATAGGTTGCTACTAAACTTGAAGGAATGACAGGTACAACATTGTCAGGGATAAAGCGATAAAAATTATTTCTAAATAAAGTACCTAATTGCTCACTTCGATCAGTTTGTATTGACGCATTATCGTTTTGATTATAGAAGTGGATACCCGCAACTTCGTCAATGACATTTGAGGCATACTGATTAAATGTTGTATCCTTTGTCAGAATGTCATTTAAAATTTGAGTTACTAACGGGCCATTATGCGTTGTTTGTTCAGATAATGTACGAATCTCACCAGTAATATGCACATTGGTAGATAACTTGATGTGAGGGGCTTCATTTGGTAACTCTGGTACTAACGTTCTGAATGATAAGCCGGCATAATACGGAATGGAATATTCACTTACTATCACAAGTTGTTGATTCAGTTCTTCCATATAATCTTGGTGTAAGACATGATCGTATTGCCATGGATGCATAATCATCAGATTGTAATCATCTAAATTGATTGTGTTGTCGAATTCCTTTTCCAAATGTGAATAAATATCTGAAAACATATGTTTCATCGTATCATTGTAATTTGCATTTAAAGCTTGAACACGGCTTACAGAATGGTGGAGTAGAACGACTTTTAATTCTATAGGTTGTGCAAATTCAGAAGAATATTTAAATGTTTCGAATGCATCCATACCTTTACGAAGTTTGGCACCTGGGTGTAATGGGTGACCTTCAACGACAGCTTGTTCTGATCGAAGATAACTGTCTTGATGATTTTTAATAATGTCATAAAGTGGCGCTCTATCATCGCACATTTTGAAATATTGATAGCTCAACGCGAATGTCATGTTCGCAGCACTATTTGTTTGGTCGTCTCTAAATTGCTGGCTTGCTTCATTATCTAATTCAGGCGCTTCAATAAGAATCCAATCTAAGACCACATTCGGGTGTAGAATACGATTGAAGTCATCATTATGTTTCCCTTGCTTGTAATAGAAAGGACCTTGCACGTCAACACGATTAAATGCATGCTGTCCAGTGACCGGTGCATATAAATAAACATCTGACTTAGGAAAATGAATTTCTAAGATAGCAGTTACATTCACGTCATAACCAGCAAATTTATGGCGATTTAATAATTGACTATTGTCATTCCCGTTGACTAGATTTTCCCTATGTATAGAAGTTACGAGACGTTGAGTTACTTTATCTCGTCCCGTTAATAATTTATCTTGGAAAATAGATGCCCATTGTTCATCATATTGTTGTAAAAACTGAAAAACATTTTGCTCATCTTTGGTCATCTCGATGTCTTGTTTATTAATAAATTGATTGAAATTCATAATTCACCTCTAAAAAATATTTTACAAAAATAAATAAGATTTGTATAATCCATATTAATGATAATGATAATTATTATCAATTAAAAAGACAGGTGGAAATTAAATGGCAAAATTTTTCTTTTCCAGTTCATTTCTTCTGTTTTTGGGGAATTGGATTGGGCAAATAGGGTTAAACTGGTTTGTGCTTACCACATATCATAACGCAGTTTATTTAGGATTGGTTAATTTTTGCCGACTCGTACCAATTTTGTTATTAAGTGTATGGGCCGGATCAATCGCTGACAAATATGATAAAGGAAATTTACTTAGAATAACAATTTCGTCATCGTTTGTCGTCACTGCAATATTATGTGGTTTAACATTTACTATTGATTCTATCCCAATCGCTGTAATACTCGTGTATGCGACTTTAAGAGGTATATTAAGTGCCGTTGAAACACCTGTGAGACAAGCTGTCTTACCTGATTTATCAGATAAGATTTCTACTACACAAGCTGTATCGTTTCATTCATTTATTATAAATATTTGTCGTTCAATCGGTCCAGCAATCGCAGGTGTCATCTTAGCAGCTTACCATGCGCCAGCGACATTCTTAGCGCAAGCAGTATGTTATTTAATTGCAGTCGCATTTTGTATACCGATTCACTTTAAAGTTGTATCAAATAATGTTGAAGATAAAGAATTTTCTTTAAAAGTAGTCGTGAATTATTTTAAACGAAACTTAGAAGGAAGTAAGATATTTATTACCTCACTATTAATCATGGCGACAGGATTTTCATATACAACAGTATTACCCGTGCTAACGAATCATATTTTTCCAGGAAAATCAGAAGTATTTGGTATAGCGATGACGTTCTGTGCTATTGGTGGTATCGTCGCAACAGTAGTACTACCGACGATATTAAACCATTTAAGTTCAGTAAAAATGTATTACTTAAGTTCATTACTATTTGGGCTTGCTTTACTAGGCGTCGTTATACACAATTTGGTTATCATGTTCATATGTATTACTTTAATTGGACTATTTAGCCAATGGGCAAGAACTACCAATAGAGTTTATTTTCAACATAGTGTTAAAGACTATGAGAGAGGGAAGGTATTAAGTATCGTTATGATGGATCGCGGTATGATACCTCTTGGAAGTTTAGTGATGAGCTTCTTTGCAGATGTCTTTGGAATATTAACAACATTCCTCATTATGGGTATTGCAACTGTCAGTATCTCAGTCATTTTCTACTTAATACAACGCATTTCGAAGGTGGAGGAAAGTAACAATGGAGCGTAATGAATGGCTTTTAGCAGACAAAAATATACAATATAGAATCATGAACGCAATAATCAAAGAGCGTATTTCTCCAGATGGTATGACAATGACAGAAACAAGCCATCATGTTGAACTTCAATATCACGGTAAAATTTTATCAGTTCATGTAGAGCGAAAAAGCGCCATGGAAAGATATGTGTTCAGTGGGGATGTTATTTATAGCTGTGGTCATGTATCTCAACCGATAGAAAGTTTAGAAGATTTACTTGAAACATTAACGCAAGACTTTGATATAGAAATTTCAGAGCGGTTGTATGAAGAATTGATTCATAGTAGGGATAGCTTCATTGAAACGTACAAACATTTTAATAATAGACAATCACTGATACATCAGAGTATGAAATTTGACAGATTACCTGAATCTTTAAATTTCATCTCTTGGCTACAACATTTACAAGAAAATGGCATTGCCGATGATTTAAGTTACTCTGAAAGTTTAATTGTTGAAGGACATCCTACCCATCCTTTAACAAAGACGAAACTGCCTTTGACAACGAATGAATTAAAAGCGTACGCTCCCGAATTTGAAAAGGTCATCCCCTTAAATATCATGCTGATAGAAAAGAACCATATCGTCACAACATCTATGGAGAATGATGCACAATATATATTAAATAAAGTTATCCCAGAGTATCGTAGTCAATTGAGTACATTTTTAGAACCACTCAATTTAGATATAGATGACTATCGGGTAATGATTGTACATCCGTGGCAATACGAGCATACAATTGGTGAAAAATTTAAACAATGGATTGCAGATAAGATTCTGATACCTACCCCATTTACATTAGAATCTAAAGCGACATTGTCATTTAGAACAATGGATTTAATCCATAAACCTTACCACGTGAAACTACCTGTAAATGTTCAAGCAACGAGTGCAGTTAGAACGGTCTCTACAGTTACGACTGTCGACGGCCCTAAGTTAAGTTATGCTTTACAAGGCTTGCTAGATCAATATCCAGGGCTTCAAGTTGCAATGGAACCATTTGGCGCTTATGCTGACGTCGAACCTGATTTAGCTAGACAACTCGCATGCATTATTCGTCAGAAACCCGTTATCTTTGAAAATGGCACAACAGTTGTTACTGCTAGTTTGGTTAACCCTAATCCAATCGATCATAAAGCCATTGTTGATAGTTATTTAGAATGGTTAGAAAATGACGTAACCATCGATCATATTAAATATTTCATTGCGACTTACACACAAACATTAGTACAACCTTTGATTGCATATATTCAAGATTATGGAATAGCTCTTGAAGCTCATATGCAAAACACGATAGTGAATCTGGGACCTAATTATCAAATGAAATTTTTAGTGCGTGACTTAGGTGGCTCTCGTATAGATTTGACAACATTGCAACAAAAAATAGATAACATAGAAGTGACTAATGAAAGCTTATTAGCGCAATCAATTGAAGAGGTCATTGCCAAATTTCAACATGCCGTCGTTCAAAATCAGCTTGCTGAATTAATACATCATTTTAATCAATATGAAGATGTGGTAGAAAAAGAGCTTATCGATATTGTACGTGAAGAGATTGAAATAGCTATTGACGATGACAAAGCACATGCCGACATTTTAAGGAAAGTATTATTCGGACCCACAATAACAGTTAAAGCGTTATTGAGTATGAGAATGGAAAATAAAGTAAAGAAATATTTGAATACAGAATTAGATAATCCTATAAAAAAAGAGGTGTAGTACATGGCGAGAATCAACGTTAATTTATCTAAAATTAAATATAATGCCAAAGTACTTCAAACTATACTTGAGCGTAAACAGATTCATTTTACCCCTGTAGTGAAATGTGTTGCCGGAGATGAACGGATTGTTTCAACAATTCAATCTTTAGGTATTACACACTTTGCTGAATCTAGACTTGATAATATTGAACGATTAAAAGATTTAGATGTTACGTTTACTCTATTACGACCAACAACAGAATCTGAGTTTGAAGCAATGGTTTCAAAAGTTAAAATGAGTATTCAAACTGAATTACATACAATTAAGAAACTTAATACCATAGCTAAGAAACTTAATGTGAAACATCAAATTATGTTGATGATTGATTGGAAAGATGGTCGTGAAGGTGTCTTAACATATGATACGCTTGATTTCATTAAAGAAATTATGAATTTAAATCATATACAACTTGTAGGTGTTGCATTTAACTTTATGTGCTTTAAGTCTGCTGCACCAGAAGAAAACGATGTATTTATGATAAATAAATTTGTGAGCGCAGTTGAAAAAGAAATGGGTTACAGATTTAAAATTATTTCTGGTGGTAATTCAAGTATGCTTCCGCAAACAATGTATAATGATTTAGGAAAAATTAATGAATTAAGAATAGGAGAAGCATTATTTAGAGGTGTGGACACAACAACAAATGAACCGATTGCTAGTTTATATCAAGATGCAATTGTGTTAGAAGCGGAAATTATTGAGATTAAACCACGGATTAATCAACTTACACACCAATCCTATTTACAAGCAATAGTTGATATTGGATATTTAGATACATTTATCGAGGGGATTAAACCAATTGCTAATGATATTAAAATTATTGGTGCTTCAAGTGACCATTTAATGATTGATTTAAACAATCAAGATCATTATCAAATTGGTGATAGAATTCAATTTAGCTTGAACTACGAAGCAGTCTCTCAAAGTATGTATATGAAAAACTTAACCAAAAGTTATATTTATGATTCAAAGATTCAAACACTAATTGAAAATTTTCATACACCAGTTTATGTGAAATCATAATACGATTTTCAATTAGACTAAAGTTATTATATGACTCAAGAGGTCGGGACAAAAGTGTTTAGGATTTGAGCAGAACCGAACGATGAGCAAAATTGTTTCTCAAATTTTGTCGAATTGTGAGTGTTACTGCCGAAAATCCTGCTTTTGGGATGCTGTTAATCGGTTTCCCAAAGCATAAACGTTAAAGGTCCCAACCTTTTTTATTAAATAGTTATTTAATTTAAGAATTATATTGAGTTATATACAGATTAATCTCAATAAGAAGTTAAAGAGACATTTGATTTAAATAGTAATGAGTAAAATTTATTCACAAAATTATACAATAAAATGTTGACAATGATAATCGTTATCAATAAACTATTAATGTAAGCATATACATATTAAGGAGTGGAACTATGAGAGGTCTCAAATTTTTTAGTGTTATTGGCTTAATGCTAGTTTTAGTTCTTGTTGCTGCATGTGGAAGCAATGGTTCTAATGACTCAAATAATAAATCAGCATCTAAAGATGGTGTTGAAATCAAGCATGAAGAAGGGAAAACAAAAGTCCCTAAACACCCTAAACGTGTTGTTGTTCTTGAATATTCATTCGTTGATGCATTAGCTGCATTAGATGTTAAACCAGTTGGTGTTGCAGATGATAAAAAGAAAGAACGTATTATTAAACCATTAAGAGATAAAATTGGGAACTATACTTCAGTAGGTGCTCGTAAACAACCTAACTTAGAGGAAATTAGTAAACTTAAACCGGACTTAATTATTGCGGATAGTAATAGACATAAAGGCATTTATAAAGATTTAAATAAAATTGCTCCTACAATTGAACTGAAAAGTTTCGATGGTAACTATAATGAAAACATCGATGCTTTCAAAACGATTTCTAAAGCATTAGGTAAAGAAGATGAAGGTAAAAAACGCCTAGACGAACACGAGAAAAAAATCGAGAAATATAAAAAAGAAATTACAATGAACAAAGATGAGAAAGTATTACCTGCAGTTGCTTCTAAATCTGGTTTATTAGCACATCCAAGTAATTCATACGTAGGTCAATTCTTAAGTCAACTTGGATTCAAAGAAGCATTAACTGATGACGTAACTAAAGGCTTAAGTAAGTATCTTAAAGGACCTTACTTACAAATGAACACAGAAACGTTATCTAAAGTTAACCCAGAACGTATGTTTATTATGACTGATAAAGCAAGTCCAAATGAACCATCATTAAAAGAATTAGAAAAAGATGCTGTTTGGAAAAAATTAGATGCTGTTAAAAAAGATCGCGTTGACGTTTTAGACCGTGACTTATGGGCTAGATCACGTGGTTTAATATCATCTGAAGAAATGGCAAAAGAACTTGTAGAATTATCTAAGAAAGATTCTAAAAAAGATAACAAGTAAGGTGGAAATCAATGACTATAGGTTATAAAGATAGTCAATCCGCTATTGAACAAAAAAAGAGAAAGCGCACTACACTCACTTATATTGTGGGTGTGTGCCTTCTTTTTATTTCAATCTATTTGAATTTAGCGATTGGTTCTTCGAAAATACAATTTCATGATATTTTAAGTTATTTCACAGGACACATCGGAACAGAGCAAACATTCTTAATACACAACGTACGTATGCCTCGAATGCTTGCAGGATTAGTCATAGGTGGCGCTTTGGGGATAGCAGGTTTACTTATGCAAGCAATTACTAAAAATCCACTGGCCTCTCCACAGATATTTGGTGTAAACGCAGGAGCTTCGTTTGTCATTGTCTTAATAACAGTTTTAATTCCAGCTTTAGGCTCATATTCAACTATCTTAGCTATTATTGGTGCCTTTTTCGGTGGTTTTACTGTTTATACGCTCTCGGGTTCTACAAAAGCTATTACACCCGTTAAACTTGCACTTGCAGGTATGGCTATTCATCTATTTTTTAGTAGTATGACCCAAGGAATTATCATTTTAAATGAGGACTCTAACGATACAGTGATGTTTTGGTTAGTAGGATCTTTAGCTGGTATTAAGTGGAGTCAAATCATGATGATTGTCCCATGTTTAGCAATTGCTGTGATTGTGACCATTTTCATGGGACGTCAACTTACAATTATGGAGCTCGGTGACGATATAGCTAGAGGGTTAGGTCAACGAACACATATCGTAAGAATGATTATCGGTTTATTAGTCATTGTCTTAGCAGGTATGTCTGTTTCAATTGCAGGACCTATAGGATTTGTTGGTTTAATCGTTCCTCATATCGTTAAACGCTATGTAAGTAAAAATTACTTAGTTATGATTCCTCTAACATTTATTTTTGGTGCAGATTTACTATTAATCTCAGATGTATTATGTCGATTAATCACATATCCATTTGAATCACCAGTAGGTATTGTGACATCATTTGTCGGCGCCTTTTACTTCTTATTTATTACAGTTAGAGGGGTGAATCGCGTATGATAAAAGGAAGAAATAGTATACGTTACGGTATTGTAATTTTAATTTTATTAGTGAGTACTTTATTCAGTTTATGTATAGGTTCTGTCATGATTGACCCTATTCATGCAATTGCTGGTTTATTTACACAAGATGATTTTATTTTAAATGAATACCGTATCCCTAGAACATTATTGGGATTAGTGATAGGTAGTAGTTTAGCTATTTCAGGTGCGCTTATTCAAGGTGTTATCAGAAACCCACTTGCTTCACCAGACGTGATTGGTATTACAAAAGGGGCAACTCTTGCTGCTGTTATCATTATTATGATTTTTCCATCTGCCCCTCTCTTTGTTTTACCTTTAGGATCATTTGCGGGCGCTTTAATTATCAGTTTAATTCTATCTTTCCTAATATCTAAATTTGATGTTAAAGGTTCGAAGCTTGCATTAATAGGTTTAGCGATAGGTGCAATTTGTACAGCTATCGTTCAGTTTCTACTTATTCGTAATCCAATGGATGCTAACAATGCATTAATTTGGTTAACGGGTAGTTTATATGGACATAATATCTCTAACTTTTTCAGCGTGCTACCTTGGTTTATAATTACTGTACCTTTAGTACTTCTACTTGGTTATCAGTTGGACATTTTAAACTTAGGTGACAACGTAGCCACTGCACTCGGTGCACGTGTACAATTCTTAAAAATGATACTTCTTATCTTAGCTGTTATGTTAGCTGGAGCTTCAATTGCAGTAGTCGGAGGTATCAGTTTCTTGGGACTTATTGCTCCTCATATCGCTAGACAACTTGTGGGGCATAAGAATTTACATGTCATCATCATGTCAGGGTTAATAGGTGCCATATTATTAACACTTGGTGATGGCTTAGCTAGGGGAATTCAACCACCACTCGATATTCCAGTGGGTGTGGTTATTGCAGTTATTGGAGCACCATATTTCTTATTCTTATTACGTAGAATGAAATAAATTATTCATTAATTATAAATGGGTGTGCTCAAGGGTATAACAAGGCCGATTTCAATTTATAATACGTTGAAATCGGTCTTTTTTTAAATTTGATGATTGCGAAAAATGGAAGAATAGCGTATAGTAATTATACGTATTTATTCATAATTTTGCATATATAATCATTAACAAATGCACTTATCTTGATAAATTCAAGTTTAATATAAATAGAAAGAAATGGATTGAAAGTAATGAAAGAACACACCCAAAGTGAGATCATTAAAGGAAGAATAAAATTTATAACAATGTCTATCTTAGGAATTATTTTATTTTTAATTCCTATACCTGTTGTTCAAGATGGAGAGAAACAAACAACATTACCTGTAGCATTTTTAGCTAATTGTCTTAAAGATTGGATAGGTGGCGTGATGTCACCACTCATAGTTTTAGTTATCACTGTTTCTGGTATTTTAACTATTTTATGTTCTACAATTTTTAAAAATAAATTGAATCCGCAAGGTTTAATGTATAATGCATTTAACGTTAAAATAGGATGGTTAATATTAAGAGTTTTAGCAGTGATATTTGTGTGGCTTACTTATTTGAAAGTGGGTCCAAAGATGATTTATTCAGAAGATACTGGAGGACTCGTTTTTTCTAGTTTGCTACCAACATTAGTCGCTGTATTTTTATTTGCGGCTTTATTTTTACCATTATTAATGGAATATGGTTTATTAGAATTACTAGGACCAGTATTTAGACCAGTGATGAGACCATTATTTACATTGCCTGGTCGATCTACAGTAGACAATCTTGCTTCATTTATCGGAGATGGGACAGTAGGCGTACTCATTACCAGCAGACAATATGAAGAGGGGTTCTATTCGAGAAGAGAAGCAACTGTTATTTCAACTACATTCAGTGTGGTTTCTATCACTTTTGCAATTGTCATTGCTTCAACTATAAAAATGCAAGATCAATTCTTTTATTTTTATATCACAGTCATTATATCTTGTTTAATTGCAGCAATGATTATGCCTAGAATATGGCCACTAAAAAATATTCCTGACGAATATGCCAAAGATGTTTCTAAAGAAGCTAGAACAGAACAATTACCTGAAGGAAAAACAGCGTTGGGACATGGTTTTGATATGGCAACAGAAGTTGGTATTAAAGCACCTGGATTCAAAGATTTCTTTATTTCTGGTTTTAAAACAGTTGTTGATATGTGGTTTGTCATCTTACCAGTAGTTATGAGTATCGGAACAATAGCTACAATCATTGCGAATTATACACCTATTTTTGAAATAGTAGGGAAGCCATTTGTACCATTTTTAGAGTTACTACAAATACCTGAAGCATCACATGCGTCTCAAACGATTTTAATTGGTTTCGCGGATATGTTTTTACCATCTATTCTCATTGAAGGTGTTCAGAGTGACATTACACGCTTTGTTATTGGCGCATTAAGTATATCTCAATTAATATACTTATCAGAAGTAGGTGGCGTTATACTAGGATCAAAAATCCCGGTTAGCATAGGAAAGCTATTTATGATCTTCTTAATTCGTACTTTAATTACGCTTCCTATTATCGCATTATTAGCACACTTGTTTATTAAATAAAAAAGACGACGCATCGTTTCAATTCCAATCGATGGCCATCTTTAAATCGTTTTTATTTATCTAGTTTGGATAAGACATTCGCTTTTACAATTTCGCTTTTAATTACTGGAGAATCTTCTGATTTTCCAGTATTTTTATGTGCTTCTTTAAAAGCATCACTGTTTACCCAGTTCTTAAAGTCTGCTTCAGTTTCCCACCAAGTATTAACATACATGTCCTCACTATAATCATCTCTAGCAATTTGCCAAACTTCAATTCCATTAAATCCTTCTAATGATTGAATTTGTCCACCTTTAGTAAATCTAGGTGCCATTTTTTCAGCAAATCCCTTTTTTACAGTGATTCTGTTAGTCACAACGAACATAGCTCTGATACCTCCAATTAAATGCTACTTTAAATATAATATGTATATTTGAGATTATCAATTTTTAAAGATTTTGAAAATTTTATTTACTATCGGAATTTTTCTATAACTAATAAAAGCTGCCAACAAAGTTTGACCTTGTCGACAGCTCATTGCCATATCATATTTTATGTACTTTATTATTTTGTAAGTTCATTATAAACTTTTTGATCGTTTTGAGTATAAATAATGTATTTATGGTCATCAGTATCGATAATTACGCGATTTGTTTTCCCAAATGTAGATCCAATACGTGAAATTTCTTTACCATTTTCGTCTGGAACGGCATGGATGTCTTGGTCTTGTGAAATATTTTTAATTTCATTATTTGGGATTTTAATATCTGCAACTCTCCATTGAATACGTACTTCATTATCGTTTTTCTTTACTGTCATTGCCATTAAAAACACATCCTTTAAATAATTTGTACATTTATCATAAATGATATTGAAATCGTTTTCAAGCATTTGTGTGATACTTTTAAATAAATTATGTCATACTAATGATTTGAATATAATATAGCGAAAGTATGTTCGCATTCATTGGGTGGATGTGATATGATTAATAAAGAAGGAGACGTTCAATGACAGGTAAAACACATGCATCTTGTGGCTTTTTAGTAGGAGCCCTCACAACACAATACTTTCATACAGATTTATTTACTTCGATTACCACAATAGTTCTATCCACGATTGCAAGCTTATTACCAGATATTTGTCATACTAAAAGTAAAATTGGTAGACGTTTTAAAATTTTAAGTTTTATCATTCGACTTTTATTTGGACATAGGACATTTACGCATTCTCTAGTATTCATAGCTTTAGTTGGCTTTTTACTGTACTTAATTCATACTCCCATGTATTATATGGTTGCGATTGTTATTGGAATGATATCACATGTTATACTAGATATATTAACTCCTAGAGGTGTGAAATTATTTTACCCGTTACCATTTAATATAGTATCACCGATACATTTTAAGACAGGTGGTTTAGTAGATTTATCTTTAGCTACTGCTTTGAGCTTTGGAGCTATCTACGTTTTATTTCAACCCTTTGTTAACGAATTAACGCATCAGTGGGTGAGCCATTTTTTCTAAATTAAATAAAATATGGAATGAAGAACATAGAATTATTAGTACATAAGGAGCGTAATCATGTTAGACAAAAATCGATTGGAAAAATATAACCAAGAGCATTTGTATGAATATGAGAAATTGATGAGTAATAATGAGAAAGAATCTTTAGATAATAAGGTAAAACAGCTTGATTTAGAATCGATTCAAAATTTATATCAAGATTTATATGTGAATAGACAATCTATTGAAGATGTTTCTTCGGTTTCTGAAGTTAAATATGAAGTGAAATCCAAATTAACAGATGAAGAACGATATACATATGAACAAAAAGGTTATGAAGCAATTAGAAATGGCGAATTCGCTGTACTCTTAATGGCTGGAGGCCAAGGTACGCGTTTAGGCTATAAGGGACCTAAAGGTTCATTTGAAATAGAAGGGGTAAGTTTATTTGAACTACAGGCACGTCAGTTAATTAACTTAAAGGAACAAACAGGTCACACTATCAATTGGTATATAATGACAAGCGATATTAACCATGAAGCAACTTTGGAATACTTCAAACAGCATAATTATTTTGAATATGATGCGAATCATATACACTTTTTCAAACAAGCAAACATGGTCGCTTTAGGAGAAGATGGAAAGCTTGTATTAGATAGAGATGGTCACATTATGGAAACGCCAAATGGTAACGGGGGCGTCTTTAAATCGCTTAAAGATGCAGGTTATTTAGATAAAATGGAGAAAGATCATGTTCAGTATATATTCCTAAACAATATAGATAATGTACTAGTTAAAGTCTTAGATCCATTGTTCGCTGGATATACCGTTAGCAATAACAGAGATGTTACTTCGAAGACTATACAACCCCGTGAAGGAGAAAGTGTAGGTAGATTAGTTAACATCGATTGCAAAGACACTGTTCTCGAGTATTCTGAGTTAAATCCTGAAGTAGCAAATGATTTTGACAATGCTAATATAGGTATTCATGCCTTTAAATTAGCATTTATTAAAAGTGCGGTAGATAGAGAATTACCATATCATTTGGCTATCAAAAAATTAAAGCAATTGGATGAGGATTTTGGAGTAGTAGAACGACCTACATTAAAATTTGAGTTGTTCTATTTTGATATATTTAAATATGGAACAAGTTTCATTACTTTACAAGTACCTAGAGAAGAAGAGTTCTCACCACTTAAAAATAAAGAAGGCAAAGATAGTGTAGAAACAGCTACTGAAGATTTAAAGAGAATGGGATTGATTTAAATAAGGACGGTGGAATAGATGTCTCAATCATCTAAGCATAAAAACGAATCTGTTGTTGAAACATTTAAGGACATCATTCCTTTAACGTTTGGGGAAGAAATTGGTAATGCAGCATCTCATGGTGCTGCAGCATTACTGACGTTATTTATATTACCTTATGCAGCGGTGCACAGCTTTAATAATGGTGGCACATTGGAGTCTGTAAGTGTATCTATTTATATAATTAGTATATTTATGATGTTTATCTCATCAACAGTGTATCATTCGATGCAAAATCATACGGCACATAAGTATATTTTACGTATTATTGATCATAGCATGATATATGTGGCGATATCTGGGACCTATACACCTGTGCTGCTAACTGTCGTAGGTGGTTGGATAGGTTGGCTGGTAACGATTCTATTATGGGGAACTACGCTTTGGGGAATATTATATAAATCTATAGCTACAAAAGTGAATCATAAATTAAGCCTAATTGTTTATTTAGTGATGGGATGGATTGGTATTATATTTTTACCAATCATTATTATACGAACGTCTTGGCTATTTATTTTATTTATATTTCTTGGTGGTCTTTCATATACCATTGGCGCATGGTTTTATGCTCAAAAGAATAGACCTTATTTCCATATGATATGGCATATATTTATCGTTATAGCTTCATTATTACATATGGTAGGTATTTTATATTTCATTTAAGAATGTTAGCGGTAGAGTTTATATTACTCTGCCGTTTTGTTTTTTTAACATTATAAAATAATACTAATGCACGATTGTGTTAATCGATATAACGTATTAATATTTTAAAGGTTCGATACAAATCATAGAAAGGGAGGTAAACTAAAATGAAATTAAAATCTATAGTTACTGTCACTGCACTCATACTAATTATGTTTATGGCTGCAATCGAAACGTCCATTATTTCTTTAGCATTACCAACAATTAAAAACAATTTACATGCTGGAAATTTAGTTTCGTTAGTATTTACAGTATATTTTATAGCTTTAGTTGTTGCTAACCCAATTGTTGGGGAATTACTGTCGCGATTTAAAATTATTTACATTGCAGTTACAGGAGTGGCTTTATTCGCAATAGGAAGCTTGATGTCGGGATTAAGCGAAACATTTACCTTCTTAATTATTTCAAGAGTAATCCAAGGTTTTGGTGCAGGGGTAATGATGTCACTATCTCAAATTGTCCCTAAATTAGCGTTTGAAATACCTCTCAGATATAAAATAATGGGAATCGTAGGTAGTGTTTGGGGGATTTCAAGTATTGTAGGTCCTTTATTAGGGGGAGCAATTTTAGAATTTGCTACATGGCATTGGTTATTCTTCATCAATATACCAATTGCTATTATCGCTATCATTTTAGTGCTCATTACTTTTCATTTTCCAGATGAAGAAAATGTCAATAAAACTAATTTTGATGTAAAGGGACTATCAGTTTTCTATATCTTTATAGCATTACTTATGTTCGGTCTTTTAAATCAAGGACACATTTCATTAAACATTATCTCTATTATATTAGCGATGATTGTTATGATTTTATTATTCAAAATGGAAAAGAAAACTGAAAATCCATTTTTACCAGTTGCAGAATTTAATAAATCAATCGTTCTTGCATTTATTACTGATTTATTTATCGCTATGTCATTAATGGGGTACAATCTCTATATACCAGTCTATTTACAAGAAAAATTAGGCTTGTCTCCATTACAAAGTGGATTGGTTATATTTCCATTATCCGTGGCATGGATTACACTGAACTTTAATTTAGCTAAAATTGAAGCGCATTTTACTAGAAAAGCCTTATATATAAGTGCATTCACAATACTGTTAATATGTAGCATTGTTATTATATTCGGTTTGAAAGTACCAATTTTAATCGCTTTTGCAGTTATTTTTGCGGGACTCAGTTTTGGCTTTGTATATACTAAAGATAGCGTTATCGTCCAAGAAGAGAGTTCACCAAAAATATGAAAAAGATGATGTCATTCTATGCATTAACTAAAAATTTAGGTTCTTCAGTTGGATCAACAATTATGGGATATATGTATGCTTTGAAAGCAGGATTATTTGGTTCAGACTTACACAATGTATTAGGTTTAGTTTCTGTTATTTCGATATGCCTTGCGCTTATATGGACATTCCTTTATAGAAATGATGAATTATCAAATACTTAAATCCTAAATGAATAAACATTAAAAACGTCTACGATGTGTGTGGGCGTTTTTTAAATTTTATAAGGTTGGGTATAAGTGATACTATAAATATGTATTGATTAAGGAGGGGGGACAATTAAAGTGAAGTCGTTTAAAAATAAATTTTATAATTTAGCAGTAACACTTATTGTTCTCGCTATCTTTGTACTGTCAGGGGCAATTTTCTTAACTTTTTTAGGTTTTGGTTTATATGGTTTGAGTAGAATTTTAATATTCTTTCATTTAGGATACTTTGAATATAATAAAGGCTTTTACGATAATTTATTTTATTACGGTAGCTATATTATTTTTGGATATTTTACGCTGTTTGCGATTGAACATTTAATGGACTATTTTAAGAAAAAATTGCCTAACAACCCATACTTTCAAGGTATCACTTATCATCTCATTTCATTTATAGTCACAACAATCATGTTTTATTTCATCGTTCATATCCATTATGTATATATAAATATTCAATTTTGGGTAATTATGATAATCATAGGATTTTTATTTGTCTGTAAGGAAATCTTCTATCCGGAAAGTAAAAATTTAAATAATAAAAAATAATCAAATAAGCAATTAGATTGATTCGAGATCTTAATTTTGGTTAAATAAAAAACTGTTATCAAACAAGAAGGAGTAATTATCTATGGACACTATAAAATTACCCAAACATAGACGTAATTTAATAGTGGCAGTGATGTTAATTAGTGCATTCGTTGCAATATTAAATCAAACATTATTAAATACTGCCTTACCTCATATTATGCGTGAATTAAAAATTAACGAAAATACATCGCAATGGTTAATAACAGGTTTCATGCTGGTAAATGGTGTCATGATTCCTTTGACTGCTTATTTAATGGACAGAATAAAAACTAAACCACTATATCTTGGAGCGATGGGGACGTTTTTATTAGGTTCAATTATAGCTGCTATTGCTCCGAATTTCGGAGTATTAATGACTGCAAGAGTCATACAAGCGATAGGTGCTGGTGTGCTCATGCCATTAATGCAATTCACGTTATTTACATTATTTTCAAAAGAACATCGTGGTTTCGCCATGGGTCTAGCTGGATTGGTCATACAATTCGCTCCTGCGATTGGACCTACTTTCACAGGACTCATCATCGATAATGCAAGTTGGAGAGTTCCATTTATCATTATTGTTGGAATTGCTCTAATTGCATTTATATTTGGATTAGTTTCTATTTCAAGTTACAACGAAACGAAAGATACAAAGTTAGATAAGCCATCGGTTATATATTCAACGATTGGCTTTGGATTAATGTTGTATGCTTTCAGTAGCGCCGGTAATTTAGGATTTTCAAATCCTATTGTTATTGGCTCACTCGTGATTAGTATCGTGATTATTTTAATCTTTATAAGAAGACAAATAACGATTGCTAACCCGTTACTTAATCTTAAAGTATTTAAAAGTAAAATCTTCTGTTTCAGTACAATTACTTCCATGATTGTCATGCTTTCAATGGTCGGCCCAGCTTTACTTATTCCATTGTATGTTCAAAATGCATTAGGTTTATCTGCATTACTATCCGGTTTGGTTATTATGCCAGGCGCTATTATTAACGGTATCATGTCAGTATTTACAGGAAGATTTTATGATAAATATGGACCGAGACCTCTGATATTTGCAGGATTTACATTACTTACTATTTGTACGCTGTTGCTTTGTTTCCTAAAAGCAGATACATCATATACGTATCTCATCATTATATATGCGATCCGAATGTTCGCAGTTTCATTACTAATGATGCCTATTAATACTACAGGTATTAACGCCTTAGAAAATAAAAACATCTCACATGGTACTGCTATAATGAACTTTGGACGTGTTATGTCAGGTTCACTTGGTACAGCTTTAATGGTTACATTTATGAGTATAGGTGCAAAATGGCTAGGACCTTCATCATCAGCACACGCTAGTAAAGAATTATTACAAAGACAAACGGTCGCTGCTGGTGTCGATGTTTCATTTGCATTAGTAACAGGTTTTGTTGTTATTGCCTTTATTTTAGCCTTATTTATCAAAGAGCCGAATAGAAAATCTCAAAATATTAGAGAAGTATAAATATATTTATCGAGTTAGTCTATACAATTGTGTAGGCTAACTTCTTTTTTTATCATTAAAAAAGCCTTATACTTAAACAGATGAACTACGTAAATGAATAACTTTTGTTATTATGTAGATAAATTAACATTGATTAAGGGGGATTTACTTTGTTAACGGTAAATCAAGTTGAAGAGATAGTAGGTGCGTTAAAGGATCCAATTATTGATGTACCTTTAAAAGAAACTGATGGAATTGTTAACGTAACCATCAAAGAAGAGATAGAGCACGTAAGTGTTAAAGTTGCAATGGCTCAATTAGGTGGCCAACCACAATTAGATTTACAAATGGCAATTGTAAAAGCTTTAAAAGAAAATGGTGCAAATACAGTTGGTATCCGTTTCGAAGAGTTACCATCTGAAACAGTTGAGAAATATCGTGGTAAGGGAACTGAAAAACCAAAAACAATTGAAGGACTTCTTTCTCAAAATAATCCAGTTGAATTTATCTCAATTGCATCAGGTAAAGGTGGCGTTGGTAAATCAACCATAGCTGTAAATTTAGCTGTAGCTTTAGCAAGAGAAGGTAAAAAAGTTGGACTTGTAGATGCTGATATATATGGTTTTAGTGTTCCAGATATGATGGGTATTGATGAAAGACCTGGCGTAGATGGTAAAGAAATCATTCCAGTAGAACGTCATGGTGTTAAAGTCATCTCAATGGCATTCTTTGTTGAGGAAAATGCCCCAGTTATTTGGAGAGGGCCTATGCTAGGTAAAATGTTGACAAACTTCTTTACAGAAGTACAATGGGGAGATTTAGATTATCTCTTACTTGATTTACCACCAGGTACTGGAGACGTTGCATTAGATGTTCATTCTATGTTGCCATCTAGTAAAGAAATTATTGTAACGACACCTCATCCTACAGCAGCATTCGTTGCAGCTAGAGCTGGAGCTATGGCAAAACATACAGACCACTCAATTTTAGGCGTTATCGAAAATATGAGTTACTTTGAAAGTAAAGAAACTGGAAATAAAGAATATGTATTTGGTAAAGGTGGGGGAACTAAACTCGCTGATGAGTTAGATACTCAATTGTTTGGAGAATTACCATTAGAACAACCAACATGGAATCCAAAGGACTTTTCACCATCTATTTATCAGCCTGATGATCGCTTAGGTGAGATTTATACATCTATTGCTAGAAAGGTCATTGCTAGCACTCAAAAATAAATAAACAATTTTAAAAGAGCTTTATTAAATCATACAAAGACGAATTTCGTTTTTGTATGATTTTTCTATTGCAAATTTTAGAAATCATGGTAGAATATTTCTTTGTGAGCTACGAAAACGACACTCACAAAATTTAAAAAATAATGCAATTTAATTGTTGACTTAAAAACATAAAATTGATATTATAAAAAAGTCGCTGAAAAGCGATTGTAAAGTGTTTGTTTCAATTGTTAAGCGAGTGTAAAACTTACCCTTGCAAAGGTGATTAAAACACTTTAAAATAAATAAAGTAATCTTGATAAGTCATTGACTTTTGTTTATAAAAAAGATATGATGGAAAAGATTGATTTTATTCAAATGAACAT
>NZ_KV840028.1:0-353 GCF_001839105.1 Staphylococcus sp. HMSC62A08
AAATATTGCTAGTACAACAAAATAAACAGCAGCAACTTTCCAACCTAATAAAGCCCATAACATAAATAGCATTAATGGGTTCATCAATGGTGAAGCCATTAAGAAACTCATAGATGGACCAAAAGGTACTTTAGAATTTAATAATCCTGCGAGTATTGGAATAGTCGAACAGGAACAAAAGGGCGTTATCGCACCAAATATCATCCCTAAAAAATAATTGATTCCTTGGTTAGGCTGACTTAACATGCTTTTGATTTTATCTTCCGAAACTACTTGTTGGATTAGACTTACAATAAAACTTACGATTATGAACAGTATTAATAATTCAAAAAATAGCATTAGAAATGTTTTCA
>NZ_KV840029.1:0-856 GCF_001839105.1 Staphylococcus sp. HMSC62A08
AAGAACACCCTGCTAGTAACTTAGATACTTATCAATCTATCAATCAATATATTAATTACTTAGAAAATGAAATGACAATGATAAAAGATAATAGTATAGATGTGGTTATATCTAATTGTGTTTTAAATTTAGTTTCAACAGATGAAAAAGAAGTATTATTCAAAGAAATTTACCGAGTTTTGAAAAATGGAGGTAAAGCAGTTATTTCAGATATCGTTTCTAATGTAGAAGTACCAGAAAAATTGAGACAAGATGAAAATTTGTGGAGTGGTTGCTATTCAGGAGCTATTCAGGAAAAATCATTTGTTGAGTCTTTCGAAGATGTAGGTTTTTATGGTGTGGAAATTGATAAACGTGAAGAAACATGGACTACTATTGAAGATATTGATTTTAGAAGTATGACTGTTATAGCTCATAAAGGTAAAGAAGGACCTTGTATTGATAAGGGACAATCAGTTATATACAAAGGGCCATTTAAACATATTGAAGATGATGATGACCATGTTTTTGAACGAGGTGAAAGAACATTTGTATGTGAAAAGATCTTTAATATATTAAAGCAAGCACCATATAAAGAAGTTTTTGAGTTTATAGATGAAAATGAAAATTTAATTAACAAAAGTGAATGTTGTGACACATCATGTGGATGTTAATTAATAATCAAAGGAGGTGTTATAATGGAAAAAAATGCATTTAAAAAAGCAATTTCTAAATTAAAACCTAAAGAACAAGCTTGTTGCTCTGTAGAAATTGAGGAAAAAGAAGAGAACAAAAAAGAAAATACAAACAAAGATCAAAATAATAATAAAGGCTGCTGTTAATGCGCTATTAAATACTAATTTTGCATTTCTCTACT
>NZ_KV840030.1:0-6630 GCF_001839105.1 Staphylococcus sp. HMSC62A08
TTATGCCTAAAAATCAATCGGCGCCCCGAAAGTGATGTGCACCCCAAAAATAGAAAAATGGGTTAATCGATATTTAGACTTTGGGCCCGAAGAGTTAGATAAAAAATTGCTGAATAAAGTATATACTAGAGATTTTAAAGTATCTGTTTTAAGATTTAGACAAGAAAATAAGTTGTCTTACCGAGAAACAGCTAATCATTTTAAAATTTCTAAAAAAGCTAAAATAAAAAATAGGCAACGTAAATATGATGAAGAAGGAATTCTCGGTTTAGACAACAAAAAGAGAGGAAGGCCTTCTAAAATGAAAAGAAAACAACCATCAATTAAACAAAACGACTTGCCATTAAAAGAAAGTGAACGTGAAGAATTAGAAAGGCTTAGAGATGAAAATGAAATGTTGAAAGCAGGTATAGCTTATCAAAAAAAGTTACAAAGCTTGACCCAACATTACGGAAACAAACATCCGAAAAAGTAAAAATCATTAAAGAACTACATGAAACTTTAAAATTTGGGTTAAGTCTACTATTTAAAGTCTCAGAAATAGCTAAATCAGTTTATTACTATTGGATTAATTGTTTTAAAAAACCAAATAAAAACAATGAGATTGTGAAGACAATTAAAGAAATATGCGACGTGTGTGATTATACTTATGGATATCGTCGAGTTACTCAAGCATTGAAAAATAGAGGAATGACTGTAAATCATAAAAAAGTAAGGAAAATCAATGAAAGAACTAGGATTAACATGTACAAAATTCAATCATAAAAGTCGTAAATATAGCTCATATAAAGGAACCATTGGCAAAGTATCAAATAATGTATTAAAACGTCGTTTTAATACAGATTGACCTTATCAAAAAATTGTAACTGATATTACAGAGTTTAAATTATCTGATGGCACTAAATTATATTTATCCCCGTTTATGGATTTATATAATTCCGAAATTTTAAGCTATCGTATTTCTGCACATCCTACACTAGATATTGTAATTAGCCCTTTAAAAAATATTTTAAATCAACGACCTAGCCTCAACTATCGCATGACACTACACTCTGATCAAGGCTGGCATTATCAGCACAAAACGTATAATAATGTGCTTAAAGAAAACAAAATATTTCAAAGTATGTCTAGAAAAGCCAATTGTTTAGATAATTTTTTAATGGAGAATTTCTTCGGGTTGTTAAAACAAGAAATGTTTTATGGAAAAACGTATGATAGTTTTCAACAATTGGAAAGAGCAATACATGAATATATAAATTTCTACAACCATACAAGAATTAAAGCCAAATTAAAAGGCTTGTCTCCTAAACAATATAGGAATCAAACCTTTATTTAATTAAATTTTATATTTAACCACATAACATGTTCTTTAAAAAAATAATTTAAAATTACCTAAGGACAATAAATATCTTAGGTTATATATTAAAAAACTTGAAATTATAAAAAACTATTAGTAATATTTAATTAAAAGAGGCATATTAACCGAATTCAAACTTAACAATATGTTGGAACATTTGATTTATAATTAAAATAAAAGTTTAAATAATATTCTTAGTGTTATTTTTATTAATTAGGAAAGTATTACTATTCGTATTTGAATTAAAAATAATGGATTTAAAGACTATATTTGATAGAACGGATGTCTAATATATCAATGTTAAATATATACGTAACAAAAATTGTTAATACTAAGTTAAGTGACTTAATAGACCATAGTAAAAAGTTTTTAAGTGAAGCAAGAATTAATAAAATACAAAATATGCATTATGAAATTGACAAAAAAAGATCAATTTTAAGCTATATGCTATTATTATTTGGATTAATTAATGATTATTCAATCTCTATAGACGATATAGAGATTGACGTAGATTATTTTGGTAAACCTTTTTTAGTTAATAATGATTTATTTTTTAATTACTCTCATTCTGGTGATTATATTGTCTGTGCTATAAGTAATAAAAAGGTTGGAATTGATATAGAAAAGTATAGAAAAATGAGAGAAATACCTGTAAACTTAATGCATAAAAAAGAAAAGTATAAATATACTTTTATTAATAATAAAGAAAAATATTTTTTTTGATATATGGTCTTTAAAAGAAAGTTATTTGAAATATTTAGGCATAGGTTTAAGCAAAGGAATTAATTTTTTTATTTTGAATTTAATGCAGATTTTAAGATAAATGTTGTTAGAAATGATGGTAAGAATTTTTATGGAAAGATACAATATGTGTATATAGATCCTAAGTATGTTAGTTCAATTTGTTATGATGAGAAAAAAATAAATAGTATAAAGCAAGTAGAAGTTAAAAATATTTATAGGAGATTAATATGAATAAAATGCTTGTTGTTGAAGATGATGAAGAAATTAGAAATATTATATGTGAATTTTTCTATAATCAAGATTTTCGGATTGAGACAGCTTATAATGGACTAGATGCAATTAGGTTAGGGAGTTCTAAACATTTTGATGTTATTATTCTAGACCTGATGTTGCCTTTCAAAAACGGAGATGAGGTATTAAAAGAATTAAAACAAATAACTGAGACACCTATCATCATTCTTTCAGCTAAATCTTTAATACAAACTAAAGTTGATTTATTTGAGTTAGGTGCTGATGACTACGTCACTAAACCTTTTGATATGAGAGAACTACAGGCTCGAGTAGAAGTTTTATTAAAACGACAAATTGTATGTAAAAATATAAAATTTAAAGAATTTATTTTGAACACAGATCAAAAAGTGTTAATGATAAAAGATGCTAAAATACCATTAACATTAAAAGAATATAAGTTACTCGAGCTATTATTTAAACACCCTAACAAAGTTTACACAAAACAAGAATTATATGAAATAATTTGGGGAGATTATTATATTTATGACGGTGATACTATAAACACCCACATTAGTAACTTAAGAAAAAAAATCAAAATTCATACTAATTGCGAATGTATTCAAACGGTTTGGGGTTTAGGATATAAGTTAGTTGAGTAATTTAGATATATTTTAGAAACGGTTTTTAAAATTTAGAAATTTTTAATTTCTTTCCTATATAATTTAAATTAAAAGTAGAAAAAGGAGAGAAGATTATGATGGTAAATTTAGTTTTGAAAACAAGTAATTTGAGCAAAAATTTCAAAAATACACAAGCACTTAAAAATGTAAATATGAATTTAAAATATGGAGATATATATGGTTTTATTGGTGAAAACGGGTCAGGCAAAACGACTTTAATACGTATTATTTCAGGTTTATCTTATCAGTCTTCTGGAGAAATTGAACTTTTTGGTCAATCCACAAATTTAAATACTCAAAGGTATAAATTAGGTGCGATGGTTGAGAATCCAATGTTATATCCTAATTTGACGGCAAAACAAAATCTTGAAGTTGAGAGAATACAGAGAGGTATTCCAGGGCAAAGGGTAGTAGATGAAACCCTTAATTTAGTAGGACTAAGTGATACAAATAATAAGAAAGTTAAAAACTTTTCTTTAGGAATGAAACAAAGATTAGGGTTAGCAAGTGCATTATTAGCTTCACCAGAGTTATTAATTCTTGATGAGCCAACAAATGGTTTGGATCCGATGGGTATTGTAGACTTAAGAGAATTATTATTAAAGATAAGTGAAGAAAAGAATATTGCGATATTAATTTCAAGTCATATATTGGGTGAATTATACCAATTGGCAAACTGTTATGGTTTTATACATGATGGTAAGCTAGTAGAGGAAATTTCGGCAAAAGAGCTCAAAGAGAAGTGCAATCATCACTTGTCAATAACTGTAGATAACTCAAATAAGGCATCAGCTATTTTACAAAGCAAATTAAATATTCAGAATTTTGAAGTATATCCAAATAATGAGATTAAAATTTATGATTATAGTCTCAATTCAGGAATTATAAATAAAACATTATTAAGTAATGATATTTTGGTGTATGAAGTAACTACAAAGGGTGAAAATTTAGAAAACTATTATAAAAAATTGATAGGTGGAGGTAAACATGATTAATTTAGTTAAATCAGAATTGTATAAAATTAAATTTGAAAGAAGCATTTGGATTATACTTTTAATGGTATTAGCTATATCAGTAAATAACTTTGGCCTTCAAACGAGTAGTAGTGGAAAAGAAGCTCTTATGTCGAGTACAAGAGACTTTGTAACGCTTTTCGCTTGTGCTACTTATGCAGGGATGTCTATTGGTAATGACTTCTCAAAAAGAACAATAAATAAAGTGATTATCTCTGGACATACGAGATTCACAGTCATGCTTAGCAAGTTAATTCATTTTTATTTCGGATGTACCATTATATATTTTTCTACAGCTTTTCTTATTACAATTCCATATGCTTTAACTAAAGGATGGGGAACAAATCTAACAGAGGTAAAAGCAGTATTTGTATATTTAATTTTAACTTTATTTTTTACGCTTTGTACTTCTACTATTATGTTTTTAATTGCTTTTATAATTAAAGAGACAGGAGTAGCCACTGCGATATGTATTTTTGCAATGCTTGTTTTTATTTTATCGATTAAGGATTCAAGTTTTGCTGCTACTACTATGGCTATCAATTTCATTAATGGAAATGGATCTATTATTATAGGTATTTTATTTGGAATAGTCCAAATGATTTTAGGAATAGTATTATCATATATACATTTTAAAAAGGTAGAGTTAAAATAGTGGCTATAAATATAATTTTTCTTCTATCTATATTAGTTATTTTAATTAATTTTAATTTAATCATATATATAATTAAATTAAAAAAAGAGTTGAAAGTATTGTTTATGAAGTTAAATGATATGAGAAGTAAAGAAAAATATAAAAGCTTAAACTTGACGCTTTTAGATAATGATTTAGAAAGGTTAGTAGCTGAAATAAATGAAATTATTGAAGAGCAAGAGAACATAAAGGTTTCAAGTAGGAGACAAGAGAATAAATTGAAGGTAAATATAGCTAATATTTCTCATGATTTGCGTACGCCATTATCTGCTATTTTAGGATACATATTTTTGATTAAAAATAATAAAAATATCGATATTTTCAATTCATTATATATTATTGAAGAAAAAGCTATTTTATTAAATCAATTAGTTCAAGAATTTTATGAGTTATCTGTTTTGAAAGATCCAAATTATGAAGTGAAAAATAAATGTTTTGATGTAGTGAAAGTTCTTGCTGATACTATAGTTGGTTTCTATTCTAATATAGAAGAGAATTCTATAAGCCCTATTATTGATATTCCCCAAAAGCAAATATTTATTAATAGCGATGAATTTATTTGTAAAAGAATATTCCAAAACTTAATAGGAAATGCGGTAAAATATGCTGATAATAATATTGAAATAAACTTAAAGAGATTAGGTAATAAAATTATTTTCACAATTGTGAATGATACTAGCAATATACATAGGAAAGATATTGAAGATTTATACAATCGTTTTTGTACAATTAGCAATACCAATAGACATTCAGGACTTGGACTATCTATAGTTCAAGAATTAATTCATAAAATTAAAGCTAAATGTACAGAATTCACATTGCAAGAAAAAAATTTTAAAGTGACTATAGAAATAGATGTTAATTGATTAGCATTTTTAGTAGTTGATAAAAATTTAATGACGTGACTTTTAAATATATATAACTAGTTGTGTTTTTATAGTACTATGATTGTTAATAATTTTATAGATATTTGTTTTTTACATTAAATTCAAAGAATTTTTGGTTCTATTTCAAATAGAACTGATGACAAATATTTAGAAGTTTATATAAAGTCCAGAACATAAGATAATTCTGTTACGCAAATTCTCAAAATTTTTATAACCATAAGAAACTCTTTTAATTGTTTTAATTTTATTATTAATAACTTCTATTGGACCGTTGGTCAATGTCTTAAATTGGATTGTATTTTTTATATAATATTTATATCTTTTCAACGTACAAATGACAGGTTTGAGCTTATAGCCTACTTCTGACTGTTTGACAGAAATCAGTGTGTTTTCAAATGAACGTACGTTGTTATTTTTAATATGATATCTCAGTTGATGAACATAGGAATATGTGTAGGCTAGCTGAGAATCTAAATTAAGCAAATAAGAAACGATGCCTTTTTCTGTTTTCCATTCTTTAAATAATCTCACTTTCTTATACTGAAATAATTCTAACTCTTCGAGTGGTTTAAGTATGAGTTTCCAAAAACGTTTTAATTTATTGTAGTCTGGTCTATGTATATAACGTAATTCGTTCATGACTTTGATTCGAGTCATGTTGAGTGTTCGATTAAGAGATTGAACAATATGGAACCGGTCGATGATAATTTCTGCATTGGGGAAGACTGTAGGAATCAAAGACATATAGGGTTGATGCATATCTATCGTGACTGTTTTTACTTTTCGACGCTCTTGTAATGAAAAACGAAGGAAATAGTCTTCGAGAGATTTTAATTTACGATCTTCAATGATATCAACAATCTGATGTGTGATTGCATCAGCAAAAATAAAACTCATACTTCCGATCACATGTTTGACACTTTTAAATTCATCCATCATTAGATGTTCAGGTAATGCATCAAAGGGTCTATGATGGATTTGTTGTGCGACTTTTTTAATGAATCGAGATACTGTCGTCACTGAC
>NZ_KV840030.1:6730-14096 GCF_001839105.1 Staphylococcus sp. HMSC62A08
GTTAGAGATAAAACAATGATTATTCACGATGTCTGTTTCAGCTGTAAAATAGGAATGGCAATTTTTACAATGAAAACGTTGCTTTTCAAGTAATAAATGCGCAGGTCTTTCGCTGACTTTAGGAAGAGTAATTCTAGACTTTTTCGTTCCATTTTTAATAATTGAATAGTTTTGATTTTTAAAACCACATAATTCACACCGTTGAGGTGTGTACGAGAGCTTACCAAAATAAACTATCTATACCTCTTATTGTTTTTATTTCTACTTTATCTTTGAATTGTATATTTTTGTCTTTAATTCCAAGTGTTATTGATATACAATGATTCATAGGCGCATTATCTCCTTTTTATTAGTTTGGTCACTTATAATTATAGAGATAATTGCGCCATTTTTATATTTATAACCTAAAAAATATGGACTGATGAGAATTTTTTTAATTCTCATCAGTCCAATTTAGTATAGAGCCCAAATTTTTAAGTTCTTTAGTAAGTGAACACAGGTTTTTAATATCACTACTTAATTTTTAATTTTTGATTCTCCCAGTCTATTTTTAAAATTTTAGAATTTTTGTTTTTCCTATATTGAATTAATAAAATTTTTGAAATCCTTATTCGTCTTTATTAAGTATTCATACTTATCAAATCCATTAATAGTTCCATTTTGAAAGAAAATAACTTTATCATATAATTTTAAAACACTAGGTTCTATATTATGAGTTACATTAACTATTGTATATTTTTGTTCTTTTATTAATGAATGTTCAATATCCAATGCAGTATTTTTATCTATAGAAGAAGTGCCTTCATCAATTATTAATAAAGGTTTATTACTTATTAGAGCACGAGCTACAGCTATTCTTTGACGTTGACCTCCAGATAGAGATGATCCATTGTCTGTCAAATAAGTATATAGGCCATTTGGTAACTTCTCAATGAATTTGTATACACCGCTAATTTTAATGGCGTTGTTAATTTCTTCAGAAGTATATGCTGTGTTTAGGCATATATTTTCATAGATAGTTCCATCAAAGAGATAAACATTTTGTGGAATTGTAGAATAAATGTACTTCAATTTATCTATATTTATTTTTTTTAAATTATTGTCATCATAACAAATTTCTCCGTCGTAATCTCCGTAAAATCCCATTAAAAGTTTAATGAAAGTACTTTTTCCCTCGCCACTAGGACCTAAAATGATATAATTTCCGCCTTTTTTTAATTTTATATTTGCATTATTAATTACAAAGTTTTGATAATCGTAACTAAAATTTAAATTAGACACTGAAATACAATTTGTGAAAGTAGGTTCTATTCTATCATGTTGTTGAATAGATTTAGTTGGAGTTAGTTCTTTAAAAGATTCCAAAACTGGTTTGGCTCCTTTGATTTTTGTATAGTTTTCCATAAATATCATTATAGGAACAACTAACGCTCCACTCAATTGAATAATAGCTACCAATGTTCCAGAAGATATAATTTGCTTCATTACTAAATAAGCAGAAACGAATAAAATTAATAATTGTGTTAAAGTTCCCATTAAATCTGAGAGGCTTTTATTTAGAGCACCTAAAATATCAAAGCTCATTTTTTTTCTATATATTTTTAAATTATTATGATTGTGTTTCCTATTGATATATAAATCTATGAAAAAAGTTTTAATGACTTCAAAGCCAGATAAAAAACTTTTTAGTGATATGGTATACCTTGATAATTCAGTTGCATAATTTTTTTGCTTTTTTTGTAAAATAGTACCCAATAATGAGGGGACTATCAACATTAGTATCGTGCCACTTAGAGATATAATGCTAATTAATGGACTAATGTATGTTAATAGGAAAATAGTAATCAAAAACGTTATACTTGATTTTATTAATTCTAAATAAGATTTTATATAATTTTCTTCTAAAATATTAATTTGATTGGTTAAAAGTGATACATACTCAGTTAAGGGACGATTTGAAAATTGTCGCATATTGTAATTTAAAATAGAACCAAATGTTTCATTACGAAGATTGAAAACTATTTCATTTGAAAATTTTTTGAAAACTAAATGATAAAGAAATTCAACGGAACCCAATGTAATTAAATATAAAGCACCCCAAAGAATAATGTTGAGGAACCTTTCAAATTCTTGATTAATAGCTGAGTCTATAATTACTTGAAGTAAAATTGCTATAAAAACAGAAAAAATTGAACTTATAGTAGCTAATAAAATTGTAAATAAAAATAATATTGGCTTTTGCTTGATAAATTTTTTCATGGCTCCTCCATCCTTTAAACTAGATGATTTTTAAATATCAGCAATTTAATAAAAAATTAACATTATAACTATTTTACAAAGTGTGTTGTAAAATAGTTATAAAATAGATAGAATGATAAATGAGAACAAAAATAAGAATAATTATCAAAGCTATTATAACTTTATTGTACTATTTTTTCATTTGTTGTTTAAAGGAAATACTTATTTAAAATGTATATATTAAAATTGTTGCTTTTTAAATGACTATGGAGGGATTAAATTGATTATTTCAAAAATCGATTTTCAGTCTAATGCTAGGAAAAATAAAATTGCTATTGATGATGGAATGAAGAAATATAGTTATTATGATTTAAGGGAATATTCAACAATAATATCTAATTTTATTATAAGAAAAGAATACTATAACGAAAGTATAGGATTGTTTTTTAACCATAGTTCAGATATGATTATAGCTATGATAAGTTCTATTAGGTCTGGAAATAATTATGTCCCTCTAGATATAGAACATCCAACTAAGAAATTGATAAGTATACTAACAAATACAAATATAAATTGTGTGCTGACAAATAATTCGTATGAGAAAAAAATAAAAGATATAATCAAAAAAATAGATTGGACATAGATGTTTTAAATATAGAAAATATTATGGTGTCGAAAAATATAAATAGATCGTTTGAATCTCACGATATTAAAAGAATTGATATAGCATATATTTTGTATACTTCTGGATCTACAGGTGAAGCAAAAGGAGTTATTCAGACACAAAGGAATATTTGTTATTTTGCTGAAAATTTTTCTAAAGAACTTCGAATTAATGAAAATAGCAATATAATTCTTTTATCAAAGTATACACATGATGCTTCAGTTCTTGACATATATGCATCTCTTATTAATGGAGCAACTTTATATATTATTGACGTGAAAAAAGCAGGAAGTTTTAGAAAGATAGAAGAAAAGTTGAATGAAAATAAAATTACTTTATGGCATTCAGTCCCAACTTTATTCCGAGCCATCTCTAAGAAAGTGAAAAATTCTTTTCATAGTATGGAATACGTTGTATTAGGGGGAGAAGAAATACATAGTAATGACTTAGACTTGGTTAAAAATGTTTTTCCTAAAGCTAAACTATATTGTTTGTATGGACAAACAGAATCTACATTTAATTCTGGAAAGTTTATAGATAGTAAATTTGCTAATAATGAAATAACTCTTGGAAAAGCCATACAAGATACAAATCTATTTATATATAAAGATGGTATGCAGATTAAGACAGATAACTTAGTTGGTGAAATAGTGGTAGAGAGTCCGGCTATTTCTCCATTTTATAAAATTAACGGAGAACAGAAACCAGTTAAACAAAAATCAAACTTATATTTTACTGGAGATTTAGGGGAAATATTGCCTACAGGTGAGATAAAATTTATAGGTAGAAAAGACCATCAAATTAAAATAAATGGGCAGAGGGTAGAAATCGGAGAAATAGAAAATGTTTTGTTGAAAAAAGAGGAGATAATAGAAGCAGCTGTATTATATATTCCTGGAGAAAAACTGTTATCTGCTTATATTGTGTGGGATGAAAACTTAATTGATAGTAATGATATATATGATTGTATGTTTGAATATATGAAAAAAAATTTACCATATTATATGATTCCTGCAAAATTTCATCTTTTGAAAGAAATTCCTAAGACAAATTCAGGGAAAATAAATAGAAAAGAATTAAAAAATATAAGTAGCAATGATAGAAGTAGTTTTAAAACCAAATCAAATACATTCGTACAAAAAAAATTAGTTTCTATATATAATAAATATTTAAATGTAGATGATGTGTTGATAGAACAAAGTTTTTTACAACAGGGAGGAGATTCATTAGATGCTATGATGATTCTCTCGGATATTAATGAAGAATTTGATGTTAGTTTAAATTTGTCAGATTTATTCGAAAATAGCTCTATTATTGAGTTAGAAAAAATTTTAAGTAATTGTTCTAAAAAGAAAAATTTACTAAATAAATTCTTTAATAAAGAAAAACTGAAAATACAAGAGGCTACATCAGCACAGTTGAGATTATATACTATTCAAAATAATCAACAATGTTCTCTAATAAGCTATAATGAACCTAAATTAATAGAATTGAATTATAAACTTCAAATTAACAAATTAAACAGAGCTTTAAACTCATTAATTCATCGTCATGAGTCATTGAGAACGAGTTTTCATATGAGAAATGGCAAGCTAATTCAGAAAGTACATGAAAATGCAACAGTTAATATCGAATATGAATTCTGTAAAAATTTTGATTTGAAACAAAGGCAGAAAATTGTAGAAGATTTCGTAAAACCATTCAACTTAAAAGCCCCCCCTTTAATTAGAATCAAATTAATTGAAACAATAAAAAATTGCTATTTATTTATAGACGTACATCATATTATTGCGGATGGAACCTCATTATCCATTATTATCCGAGATTTACTTTATTTATATAACGGCATTTATTTAAAACCTCTGGAATATCAATATAAAGATTATATTTATGAAAAAATAAATAGTAAGATAAGTGAAAAGGAAAAACTATTTTGGCGAAAAAAATTTAGCTATAACGATATTCAAACCATCCTACCTGCAATTTATAAAAAAAATAATTATCTAAAGGAAACGAGCAGTTCAGTGGCAATCATCCATTTTTCTTTAGATACTGATTTAGTCCAAAAAATAAAAGACTTCTGCACATATTATTCTGCTACACGTTATATGGTACTTTTTTCTGTTTTTAATATTTTGGTTTCTAAATATACGCAACAAGAAAATATCGTAGTAGGAACACCTTTTTCTAATAGAAATAAACCTATGTATAAAAAAATAGTTGGTATGTTTGCTAATACGTTACCGATTAAAACAAAAGTGAAAAGTAATTATAAAATTATTGATTACTTTAAACATTTTAAAGATGAACTAATTGAATATTATAAATATGGAAATTTAGATTTAGAACAAATTAAAAAGGCAATAAAAAAAGAAAAATTTACAACAAATACACCTATTCTTAGTATTCTCTTTTCTTTACAAGAATTTGAAATCGATAAAAAAGTGAAGAGTGACTTAGATATAAAAAGTATAAAAACTCCTTTCGTGGGGAATAAATTCGACTTTGCTTTAATATTTGATGATAAAAAGAATCTTAGTGGTCATGTTGAGTACAATACTAGTATTTATAGTAACAGTGAAATGGAAATGCTTATAAAACGCTATAAAAAATTATTGAAAGAGCTCATGGTATCACCTTACAAGTATATTAAAGATTTGGATTTGTTGCTGGAAAATGAAATAGAAGAAGTTCTGTTTAACAATCAAAACAATCATACTCCGTATCCGAAAAATAAAACAATAGATGAAGTGTTCAAAGAAACTGTAGATAAATATGGTAATAAAATAGCTATTCATTCAGAAAACTTCAATATGTCATATAAAGAAGTGTTTGAAAAAGCAAGTTATTTAGCAACTAACTTATTAGAATCTGGAGTTCAAAAAAAAGAAACTATTGCTTTAATTTGCGAAAAAAATATAGAAACTATAGTAACTATGATAGGTATTATAATGGCAGGAGCCAATTATTTACCAATTGATGTTAAATATCCTGAGGATAGAATTAAATATATAATACAAAATTGTGGATGTAAGCATATATTGAGAAAAAAAGGTCAAAAATTTAACATTAGTAATGTAAAATGCTTATATATTGAAGAATTATTTAAAGAAACACCTTTGAGAAACTATTGCTTTAACTTACCAACAGATACTGCATATGTTATTTATACTTCTGGTTCTTCTGGACGGCCAAAAGGAGTTGAAATTGGACATAAATCATTAATAAAGATTTGTAAAAATATAAATTACTTCTCTACAGATTCATATCATCGATTGTTGCATATGGGATCGTTTTCTTTTGATGCTTCAGTTCAACAAATTTGGCTAACTTTATTAAATGGTATGACGCTTTATATTGAAGAAGATGATTTATTATTAGATATGGAATATTTTAAAAAATATATTGATTTAAATAGAATAACATCGTTAATTATGCCGACAATTTATTCAACCAACTTGGTCCTAGCTATGCCTGTATCTTTGATAATATAGAACAATTAATAGTAGGCGGAGATATATTAAATGTAAAACAAGTTGAAAGCGTATTTAACAGAAACAAAACTATAAATATTATAAATGGTTATGGTCCAACAGAAAACACAATAATATCAACTTTTTATGAAATAAGCAAAGATTTTACTGAAAGAGAAATTATACCTATAGGAAAACCCGTTAGTAATACCAATGTGTTTTTAATGGATTTTAATGACAAATTAGTTCCGAAAGGTTTTGTAGGTGAGATATATTTATCTGGTGATGGTCTAGCAAAGGGGTATGTAAATAACGAAAAGGAAATGAAAAAAAGGTTTATTGAAAACCCTTATAATCCGAAAGAAAGATTATATAAGACTGGAGATTTAGCTAAATGGAATAATGATGGTGATCTTGTTTATATAGGCCGTAAAGATAATCAGGTTAAGTTAAGGGGATATCGCGTTGAATTAAGTGAGATTGAAAATCAAATACAATTATTGCCGGGAGTAAAAGAAGTAGTAGTAATGCTATTGGATAATCATACTTTAGCTAGTTATTATAGTACCTATAATTCAATTGTAACAGAAAAATTTATAAAAAAATCACTTAAGAAAGTATTACCTGAATTTATGATTCCAGTTTATTTTATACATTTAAATGAACTACCCCTATCGCCAAATGGAAAAATTGATAAAAAAACATTACCGTTACCAATTATAGATAAAAAAACAAATGACATTAAAAATGCCCAGAATCAAGTACAAGAAATTATGTTAGATACTTGGAAAGAGGTATTTATGATGGAAGAACTTGGTGTTACTACTAATTTTTTTGAGATTGGCGGCGATTCTATTAAAGCGATACAAATCGTTTCACGCCTCAGGAACAAGGATTTAGTTTTAAAAGTAAATGATATTTTGAAATACAAAAATATTGAAAAGTTAGAAAAGTATACGGTGAATATATGTGATAAGAAAATTATAAAAAA
>NZ_KV840030.1:14196-84052 GCF_001839105.1 Staphylococcus sp. HMSC62A08
AAAAAAGAAAAAAACCACGGTGAGGCACCAATATTACCTATATATGAAAAATTTCATAACAATGACAATAAGATGTTTAACCATTTTAATCAATCACTATTATTACAGTCAAGGGTAAATATTGATATTGATATTTTACAAAAAGCTTTTAACATTATTTATAAAAAGCATGAAGCTTTAAGAGCGTATATGGATAGAAATAGATCTAAGATAAAGATAGATCCTCAACTCAATCCTCCAGTAATAAAAGAATTTAATATATTTGATGAGAATAAAATTAGAGAGATGATAATAAAAAAAGGGTTTGAATTACAAGGAAATATAGATATATTTAACCCAGATTCTATTATCCAGGTTGCGTTATTTCATACCAAAACTAAAGATTTTATACTGTTAATATTTCACCATATAACTATTGATTCTGTGTCTTGGGATATTATAATTGAAGATTTAACAAATATTTATTTGAAGCTATTAAACAAAGAAAAAATGAAAATAAGTAATAGATATTCTTCTTATTTGGAATGGTTGTTATTTGTTAAAGAAGAAGAGTTTATTAAAAAAACTTTACGAGATGAAAAAGATTATTGGAAGAAAGTGTCTCTTGCTGTAGATGATAATAAACATTTTGATGTTAATGCATCAGAATATCAATTATATAATAAACGAAATATTATTATAAATGAGACTATTACGAAATTATTAACAAATTATTGTAATGAAATTTATAATACTGAAACAAAAGATATACTAATTTCAGCATTAGGAATAGCTTTAAATAAAACCTTTAATAAAAGTAATTTTTCAGTAAATTTGGAAGGTCACGGCAGAGAATTAATTTCCGATCAGATAGATGTAACAAGAACAGTTGGATGGTTTACTATTTATTATCCAATAATTATTAACTGTAGTGAATTTATTGAAAAATGTATTATTGAAAATAAAGAAATGTTAAGACGAATTCCTAACAATGGGTTTGGATATGGAATAGTCAAGGAGTCCGAAAAAATTAAAGAGGTAGAAAAGCATAATATTCCCGATGTTCTTTTTAATTATTATGGAATTGTTTCAAATTATGAACAGAATCCAATTTTTAAATTATCTGAATTTGATATAAGAACTATAGATATACATCGAAAATTTAATTTTGGTGAAGTAATACAAATTAATACTAAGATAAAAGATGGGACTTTAATATGGGAGTTAGAAGCAGATTCTAATCAGGTTTCAGATGAAATGTTAGAGTCTTTAACAACAAATGTTACTGAAGCGATTAATGTTATAACAAATCATTGTTTAGAAAAAAGCAAAAAAATAAAAACATCTACAGACTTTGGTGTGAATACTTGTAGTCAAAAAAACATTGAAGAACTACAGTGTTATCTAAAAAATAAGTTTGAATGTACGTGCGAATTACAAAGAGTAAATAGTTTAACTTCGTTGCAGCTAGGTATGTACGTCGAATATTTAAAAAATAAAGATGCCTCAGCTTATATAATTCAAAATTTAGCTTGTGTATATGGGAAAATAAACAAGGAAAGATGGACGAGAGCAATTAAGCAGTTATTAAGAAAGTATGATGTTCTTAGAACTAGAATTTTAGAAACTGATGGCTTACCTATACAAATTGTTATATCTAATTATCAATATGATATAAGTTATTTCGATTTTTCTGTGTATAACATAAGGAAGCAAAAAGCAAAAATTCAACGAGTACTAAAAAAAGAGAGAGAGAAGAAATTTAAATTAAATGAGGATCAATTGATAAGATTCACTTTATTTAAATTGGATCATGAAACTTATAAATTTTTAATAACTGCACATCATATTATTTTAGATGGGTGGTCTATAGATATATTATTGGGCGAATTATTAAAATTATATAATAACAATATTTTTGATGTTAAGCAAGAAAGTAGTTTTTTTGATGATTTTCTCCCTTGGCTATTTAATAAAGGTAAAAAAGAAACGCTTGATTATTGGGGGGATTATCTAAAAGGATATTCTCCTAAGATTGTTAATAACAGTAATGGAAATAAATATATTAATGAAAAATTAACTTTTTGCGTTAATCAAAATACTTATAACAAAATTAAAAGTATAGGAATCTATAATGGTATTACTATGAACGAGATATGCCAAGCGCTTTGGGCTATAAATTTAGGTTATTTTTTAGATGAAAATGATATAGTTTTAGGAACTGTAGTTTCTGGAAGATCGGGAGAAATAAAAGGTATTGAAAAAAGTGTAGGGAACTTTATTAATACTATCCCAATCCGAGTTATATTTAATAGGGATGAGTCATTAATCGATATTGTGAGAAAAGTGAAATGCGACATGAATACAAGTCGCGATTACGACTATGTACCTTTAAACGAAGTTCAATCGTTAATGAAAAGTGATGACTCTATAATAAATTCACTTACAGTTTTTGAAAATTATCCTGTAAAAAAATTTTTAAGAGACGGAGAAGTATTTTTACAAGAAAGCGAATCTTTTGAACAAACGCATTATGATATAAATGTCGCGTTTATTGAGAGAGAGAGTTTGAAAATAGAAATACTTTTTAATAAAGAAATACTTTCATTTCAAGAAGTAGAATGCTTGAAAAGCAACTTTATTAGTTTAGTAAATAGTTTTTCAGCGGACAATTGTATAAAAATAAAAAATATTGATTTGGATATGTCTTGTACGCAGGATAAGAAAATTGAAAAAGAATTAGATGGTTTATTTGGATCAGGATTTAATTTTTGATTATGGAGGAGCCTAAAATGAACAATAATTATAGAAAAAATTTGTTAGCAGAAAAATTTTGGAAAGAATTTACCAAAAAAGATTATACAAATCAAATTATTCATATTAATTATCAGCGTGCTAATAAACCGAATATAAAAGTTATAGAATACAATTTCTCTAAAGAAGCGAAATTTAGAATTAAGAATTTGACTCAATTTAATGAACAATTAATTGTAACATTATTACTTTCAGCATTAAATATTCAAATGGATAGTTTCTCATTTAACTCTGATTTTATTATTCATGTAGACAATCCAAGAAATAAGGAATTATTAAAAAGTGAAAAAATACCTTTTTCTTGTGATGTTAACATCAACCAAACGGTGAAAGAATTAATTTTAAATGTCGAAGAAAAATTAAAACAAACATATTCAAATTACGAATTTGCAAGTAAAAATTTTAAAAAAATAATAGATCGGATGGAAAGTCAATTTTATTTGAGTATAAACAAAATTGACGGAGCTAATCCACCGATTAATAATGAAATAGAATTAAATATTAACACAAAGAAAGATTTATCCATAACTGTAAAATATAACAGATTCAATTATCATGAAGATATTATAAAAAGTTGGTTTGAATCTTATCTTTTTATATTACATCAAATTATTGAAAATCCTAATGAAATTATAAAAAAAATTGAAGTTACACCTTCTGAAAAACGACAAGAGATAATAAATTACGGCCAGGGTAAAAAAAGAATATTTCCTAAAAATATAGCTATTAAGGAAATTTTTGAACAAATAGTTGAAAAACATTCGTCAGAAATTGCAATATCTAAATGTGACGAGAAAATAACATATAGAGAATTAAATGAAAAATCTAATTCTTTTGCAAACAAGTTGATAGACAAGGGCGTCAAAAATAATGATGTAGTTGCTATTTTAGCTGATAAAGATATCCAAACAATTATCGCTATGGTAGCAGTTATAAAAATTGGAGCTACGTATCTACCGGTTGATATAGATTATCCTAAAAATAGAATCAAATACATGTTAAATGATAGTAAATGTTCAATTGTAATTGGAAGAGAGGGCTTTAAAGATATGATTTTCTCTTTTAAAAAGAAAAGTGAAATTTCATTTATTAACATAAATGAAAGAAAACGGATCTTTAATAAAGAAAACATATCTTTACCAAATGCTATAGATGGTGAAGCTATTGCTTATATAATATATACTTCAGGGTCGACTGGGCACCCTAAAGGAATATGCATCAAAAACAAGTCTTTAATAAATGTAACAAAAGAAATTGATTATTTAGATATTTCTTCTAAAGATATTTTGTTACAAGTTGGGTCTTTATCATTTGATGCTTCTGTTCAACAAATATGGCTTGCATTATTAAATGGGGCAGAATTAAATATAATTGATAAAAAGCAAACTATAGATTTTGACTTCTTGTCTCAACATATTTTAACTAATAATATAAGTATATTAATTTTTCCTACGCCATTATTCAACCAATTTTCGCGGATTCATCCTTCAACTTTTAAAAATGTTAAACAAGTTATTTCTGGAGGAGATGTTATATCGCAAGGTGATGTGAAGAAAATTTTAAATAATAATAAAAATTTAACAGTTATAAATGGTTATGGACCTTCGGAAAATACTATTATTTCCTCTAGTTATAAAATGACTAAAATAGAAGATGTTAAAAATAATATTCCAATTGGAAAACCTATTGTAAACACTAATGCTATTATAACTGACTATGTTGGAAGGGTTTTACCGATAGGGATACCTGGTGAACTTTTATTAAGTGGCGATGGATTAGCTAAAGGATATTTGAACTTACCTGAAATGACAAAAGAAAGTTTTATTTATTCTGAAAATTTAAAAAGTAAAGCCTATAAAACAGGAGACTTAGTATCTTATGATTCAGAAGGTAACATGCTTTTTTTAGGTCGTATAGATAATCAAGTCAAGATTCGTGGTTACAGAATAGAACTAAATGAAATATTGAATATTATAAAAAACATTAAAGGGATTAAAGAAGCTGCTGTTATTGATAGAGTTGATAAACAAGGGAATAAAAATCTAATTGTTTATTATGTAATTAATGACAATGAGAATAACATTAATGAGCAAGAGTTACGAAATAAATTGTCAGAGTTACTACCTAATTATATGCTACCTCAGATTATGATTAAGTTAGATAGGCTTCCTACTTTGCCTAATGGGAAAATCGATTATTCTAAGTTGAAATCAATGAATATAGTACAGAAAAAATCTTTAAATACTAACTTAAATGATTTAGAAAAAGAAATTCTGAAAGTTTGGGTCGAAGTTTTAGGGATCGCTAATATTGATGTTAATAGTAATTTCTTTGAAATGGGGGGAGATTCTATTAAATCAATTCAAATAACAGCTAAATTAAGAAAAAAAAATATAATAACTTCAGTTAATGATATTCTGAAGTGTAAAACTATATCAGAACTAGCTAAGTGCGTAAAGTTAACTAAATACAATAATAAAGAAGTTGTTAAAGAAGGTGAGCTGAAAAGCTCACCAGTAATTAAAATGTTTTTACAAAATAATAGTGTAGAAGATTTGAGTGGTTTTGTACAATACAAAGTTATTCAGCTCGATAAAGCATATAATATAAATTTAATAAAAAAAGTGCTTCTTCATCTTGTGAAGAACCATAGTAGTCTGAGAATAAATGTAAAAAAAGATGGTACGTTATTTTATAAAAAATATGATGAAACAGATTATGATATTCAAAGTTATAAAATAAGTGAAAATAACCTGACAAATTCATTGCAAAATATCGCAAAATATTTACAGAAATCTATAGTTCTTTACAATACTTCGATTATCAAAGTAGCAAATGTAGAAACTGAGAAACGTAATTTTTTATTATTTGTGATTAATCATATAGCTATTGATAGTGTTTCATGGCAAACATTTTTAGAAGACTTTGAAGATAGTTGTTTATTTTTTAAAAAGTACGAGAAATTACCCGAACTATTGGTTACAGATTCTTATAAATTATGGACTGAAAAAATCTCAAGCTACAACCCGTTACCTTCAATAGAAAGCTATTGGAAAAAGATAGATAAATCCACTGATAACTTGCAGCTATTAGATTTACAGAAAAATAAAAGGTTTTTAAGTGATTGTAATAATGTTTTTGAAATATTTACAGAAATTGATACAAACGATTTAACATCGCATATTCATAAAAAGTATAAAACGGATATCAATGATATATTGCTTGTAAGTTTAATGAGAGCAATGTATAAATGGAAAAAGTATAAAATTATAAAAGTTTTATTAGAAAGTCACGGAAGAGAAGAATTAATTTCAGAGGTGGATATTTCAAGAACTATAGGTTGGTTTACATCTGTTTATCCAGTTATATTAGATAATTTTAACAATAATTTAAAAGAACAAATTATTAGTATTAAAGAAAACTTACGAAAAATCCCAAATAGAGGATTTGATTACGGTATATTAAAGTTTATAAAAGAAAGTATAGATAGTAGAGATTCTTATAATGCTAAAATAAGTTTGAACTATTTAGGAGAAATTCTAGATTCTAAAGAATCTGTATTTACTGCTAGCAAATATAATTTTAATCTCAATAATACTGAAAGTATTATCGTAAATAGTAACTTGCAGATTAATTGTTGGATAGAAAATAAAAAATTAAATGTAGCAATAGATTATCTTCCTGAAGAATTTGAATTAAGTAACATTCAAGAATTTTTAAAGATTTTTCAAAAAGAATTAAAAAAAGTAATTAATCACTGCAACTCTCAAGAATTTAATGAAATGATAACCCCCTCGGATTATGGTACACACGAATTAACTATTAATGATATAAATGAATTGAGTCATTACTTTGAAAAAAATGGGTCCCAAAAAGATTCTATAGTGAAGATAAATAAGCTGTCTCCTATGCAAAAAGGAATATTATTTAACTATTTAAAAAATAAAACATCTTCAGAATATTTGTTGATTTCTGAATATAACATAAAAGGCAATTTTGATGCAAATGCATATGGGAAGGCTTTTAATTTATTATGTAAAAAACATAAAATTTTTAATACTCGTATATATAATCATTGGAAAGAGCCATTACAAGTAATTCTTAAAGACGGAGATCCTGACTTTTATTATTTAGACTTAAGTATCTATAGCAATCCTCATGAAAGATACTTTCAGTATATTAAAAAGGTTAAAGAGAAAGGTATAAATATATTTAAAGAATCCTTAATCAAGATTATGATATTTAAAATGACTGAGGAAGAATATAGAATGATGATTGTTTGTCATCACATAATTATTGATGGTTGGTCCAACAGTATACTTCTTAATGAACTAAATGGTTTTTATAAAGATATTATAAATGAGTGTGATTTTGAGGTTACTGAAAAATACGATTATGAAAAATATATTAAATGGCTGAACAATAGGGATTATAACGAAGGACTAAAAAAATGGGAAAGGTATTTATCAGATATAAACTTTATCCCCCGTTTATCTCAAAAAATGAGTTGTGATAATGAAGGATCTCAAAATATATGTAGTAAAACATTAAATGAACAGCTTTCTCAAAAACTAAAAAAAGTAGCAAGTCAAAATGGATTAACCATAAATACTATATGCCAACTGTGTTGGGCGCTAATTTTAAAAACATACACTGCCGAAAATGACGTTATTTTTGATAACGTGGTTCATGGCCGTCCGGAAGAAATCGAAGATTACGAAAATGTAATCGGGCTATTCATTAATACTATCCCTATCAGAGTGAATAATGCAGAAAACTTGGGCTTTACTACATTACTTAAACAAATACAGAGTACAAACATAAAGCTGCAAAAGTATTCTTACTTACCTTTAAATGAAATTAGAAAACTTATAAAAGCTAATTCTGATAGGATTGAAAGCTTATTCGTTTTTGAAAATTATCCTAATAAAAAAGAATGGAATTTAGAATTTGATATACATCATATTAAAGAACATGAACAAACTAATTATCCTATAAACATTATTTTTGAACAAAAAAATGATATAAAAGTGACAATTATATATGATGATTATCACTTTTCTAAGTCATTCATTAATCAGATTTCTAATAATCTAATTTATCTTTTAAAAAATAGTATAGACCATATAAAAAATAATACTTCATTAAATCAAGTTAATCTAACATCTAGAAGAGATCTTCAGGTACTATATGATAGTATAAATGGCAATTTTTCAAATTTTCAACAGAACAAGTCTCTTGTACAATTGTTTAACGAGCAACTTTCTCAAAACCCTAGAAGAGATGCAGTGGAATTCGAGGGATTTAAATTAACTTATAATGAAGTTAATAATTTATCTAATTATATAGCTAAATGTATATTAGATAAAAAACCAGATGGAAAATTCATTGCGTTTGAATCAATGCAAAATTATTTAGTGGTGCCAATTATGTTAGGTATTTTAAAAGCAGGATATGGATATTTACCTATCGATTTTAAAAATCCTCTAGAAAGAATTCAGTATATTATAGAAGATAGTAGCTGTAATATGTATATATATTTTAATAATAAGATTGAAGATATAAATATAACCCATGATTTATATTTTGACTATGATAAAGTTAGAGAATTGAATTATAAAGATGTTGAGTGTTCATCCTGTGATGTTGCGTATATTATGTATACTTCAGGAACTACAGGAAAACCTAAAGGAGTAGAAATTAGTCATAAGAATATTCATTGCTTAGTTAAAGACAATTTTATATTTTTAAAAAACTCCAGGATTTTACAAACTGGTTCATTAGCATTTGATGCTTCTACATTTGAGATCTGGGGACCATTATTAAATGGTGGAACGATTATATTCCCAAATAAGGGCACTTTATCAAATCCTTGTAAATTAAAGCAAATAATTTTGGAAAAAGATATAAATATTATGTGGTTAACTTCAGCGTTATATAATCAATTAGTCAATATTGATTATAGCGTGTTTGATAATTTGAATATACTAATCATTGGGGGAGAGAAATTATCTTCTTATCATGTGAATTTACTAAGAAATAATAACTCAAATATTAAAATAGTAAATGGGTATGGACCTACGGAAACGACTACATTTGCTTTAATGTATGAAATTAAAAAAACTATTCCTAAGAATATACCTATTGGTAAACCTTTATCCAATACTAAAATTCAAGTGATTAATAATAATCAATTATGCGGTATAGATATGCCAGGAGAATTATGTATAGCGGGTGATAGGCTGTCTAACGGTTATTTAAACAATGAAATGCTTAATGAGAAAAACTTTGTGTATTTACCTGAAATGGGGAATAAAGAACGTTATTATAAAACAGGAGACATTGTTAGGATACTATCTTCTGGAGATATTGAATATATTAGAAGAAAAGATAATCAGGTGAAATATAATGGGTTTAGAATTGAACTTGATGAAATTAGTAATGCGATGAAGAGCGTGAAAGGTATAGAAAACGCGTTAGCCGCAGTCAAAATGATTAACACCAATAAGGTTTTATGTGGTTATTATATAAGTGGCGGAAACATTGAAACACAATATATTAAAAATCACCTAAAATCACTTCTTCCTGATTATATGATTCCTAACATTTTTATGCGACTAGATGAAATTCCAATAACATTAAATGGGAAAATAAATCAAGAAAAGTTACCTAATCCAACATATAAAATGGTAGAAAATAAAGAAGACGGATGTCAGATTTATAATAACATTGAAAAAATAATGGTGAAAACGTGGGAAGAAGTTTTAGGCGTATCTAATATAGATAGAGATACTAATTTCTTCAATGTTGGAGGAGACTCTATCAAATCTATACAAATAGTTGCCAAGTTACGAGAATATGAATTAGTTGTTGAAGTGAGAGATGTTATGAAATATAAAACCGTTAAAGAAATATCCTCACATGTTAAAAGTATGACAAAACAAGATAATCAAGGCGATGTTGAAGGTTACATTTCATCAACTCCCATTTTTCAATATTTTTCTACAGATGTGTCATTAAAGACTTTTTCGCATTTTAATCAAAGTCAATTAGTTTATTTTGGGAAGAACATTAATATTCCAAAGCTAAAAAAAGCTATAAGATACTTATTTAAACACCATGATGCATTAAGAATCACTATTAATGATAGTTTTCAAAGAGTTAATTCAAGTTTTGATAACTTTAAAATTGAAATCACTGAAAAAAAGTACAATGATAACTGTGACTATAAAAAGCTGCTAAAAAAAGATGCTGAGTCAATACAACAAAGTTTGAATTTAAAAGATTCCTTATCCAAAATACGTTTATATCATACACCTAGAGGTTTATATTTGTTTTGGTGTATTCATCATAGTGTAGTTGACGGAGTCTCTTGGCAAATCATACTTGATGATTTATCAAAATTTTATAGTTCTCTTAAGGAGTATGAGTGTATAAATCTACCTTTAAAATCAACGTCATTTTTAGAATGGAGTCACTATTTGACTGAATATGCAGATACATTAGTTAATAGTAGGGAAATTGTCTTTTGGAAAGACGTACTAGATGAACGCACTATTCAGTTAGTTGATACAAGGTTAATTAGTGGGAATAGTACTTTAAAAGATATGAAAAGTTATAAATTATATATAGATAAGGAAAGAACAAATTATATTAAATATAAAATTAATCAAAGTTATAATACTGAGATTAATGACATATTATTATCTATATTAGCAAGGTCATTACAGCATTGGACTAAATCTTTAGGAAAAGTAAGAGTACTTTTGGAAGGTCATGGAAGAGAAAAAATTAATGATAAGTATGATTTAACAAGAACGGTAGGTTGGTTTACAACTTTTTATCCGGTAAACATCGACTTTACGAGCAAAAATTTGGAAGATATTATTATTCAAAACAAAGAAATGTTACGAAAAATTCCTAATAAAGGGTTTAATTATGGGATTTTAGCTTCTACTAATAAAGACAACAAATTACCAATCAATTTGGATAAATATGTTAGTATAGCTTTTAATTATTTAGGAGATTATGATTTGAATAACAGTCAGCTTAAAATAGCAGATATTAATGTTAATAATTCAGCAAGTTCAAAAACTAAAATCATCGCTCCAATTCATATTAACTCTTATATACAAGATGAAGTACTATATTTTGATATAGATTTTAATGAAAAATGTTTTGAGAAAAAGACAATAAAAAACTTTGTAGACAGTATTCAATTTTCATTAAATGAAATAGTTAATCACTGTACGGAGCTAAATAAGACTCATTTAACCCCCCGTGATTATGGTATTAATATGATTGAGCACAATGATATTAATGAAATTGCTGAATTAATGAAGGTGCGCACTGATGAGATTGAGAACATAAATAAATTAAAACCAATTCAACTCGGAATGTTATATTCGTATTTGAAAAATAAGAATACTAAAAATTATTTAGTAAGTACTGATTTTGAAATTTCGGGGTTTGTAGATTGTAAAAAATTACAAAAAGTTTATCGATATTTAATGAATAAATATGAAATATTAAGAACAAATATAGTGAATCATTGGAGAGCGCCAGTACAGGTAGTTTTAAAAGATAAAAAAGCTAATATTGATTATCATGATTTTAGCATGTACGAAAATTCATATGATATCTGTGAAAATTATTTGCTTAATAAAAGAAATACTCCATTTCAATTAGATAAAGATGATTTATTCAAAATTTCTTTGATAAAAATAAATAAAAATAGGTATAAAATTGCATTGTTTTACCACCATATTATAATGGATGGTTGGTCTAATAGTATTTTATTCAAAGAGTTATTTGATTTATACAACAGTGAAATTTCGACAGGACATTTGATTGAAAATAAGCTCCCTAAAGTAGAAGAATATATAGAATGGCTAGATAAACAAAATATGAATGAAGCATATAACTACTGGAAAAAAGAATTAGGTGATTATAAATCAGATTCATCAATATTGATAGAACCAGAAAATATATCAAACGAAAAAGAAATAGAAAAAGAAAGTCATGTACTATCTTTTGAAACATCGAATTTGTTAAAAAAATTCGCGAAAAAAAACAACACTACATTAAATGATATTTTTGAAGTGTTATGGGGAGTTACGATACAAAAATGGAGAGGAATCTCAGATATAGTTTTTGGTAAAGTAGTTTCAGGTAGACAAGCACCTATTAAAAATATTGAAAAGGCTGTAGACATATTTGTTAATAATATATTAGCAAGAATTATTACAAAATCTTCTTCGACATTTTTGGATTTGATTATAGAAAGACAAAAAAATAATTTTGAAGCGGAGAAATATAGTTTTCTATCATTAATAGATATTCAAAAAGCATCGGGTATAAATTTGGACTTGATTGATATCGCAATGGTCTATGAAAATTATCCCAAAAAAGAGTTGGAAAATACTTTGTCTGAAAAAAAATATGACTACAAAATTGAAAAATCCACGTCTTACGAACAATCAGAATATGACTTAAGTGCAATATTTTTGGATGGTGAGAATATTGAAATAATATTAAATTATAATAAGTCTCGATACTCCATTCAAACTATTCAAAACTTAAAGTTAATATTAAATGATATTTTAAGTATTATGTTAAAAGACCCAAATTCTAAAGTAGAAGATACTGATCCTTTATTGGACAGAAAATTAGATGATTTACATGATTCTATAAAAGAAACTTCTAAAAGAATTAACGATTATTCACAAATGAATTTTGATTTGTAAATTTTATAATTAGGAGGGTAAATATGCTTAAAAAAAGCATTAAGGAATCTAAAAAGTATTGGGAAAATATATTACTAAATAACTTTCAAGAGAATTTATTTGATATTAAGGGAATCACTAAGACAGAAAATTGTTCTTCTGCTTCTATAACTATCAACAAAGATATAAGTGAAAGAATTATTAAAGTTGGTAAAAATAACGAGATGTTAATCTTTACGTTATTGTTTTCTGGTATTAGATTGCATGTTAATCGTTTATTGAAAAATACTGCCTTATTACAAATTCCTTCATTAAGTGATAATCCATCTATGAATGTTTTATTACCTATTAATACAAAATTAAATAGTGGATGGAAAGTAAAAGATTTAATTAGAGATTCTCAAAAGCATATATCAAATAGTTACAAGTACCAATTTTATCCTATAGATAAACTTCTAAAAGAATTGGGCATTGATAAAAGTAGCTTTGAGGTGGGCCAGTTAAATATAATGATGTCAGGTTTGCATTCTGATAGCTTAATAGCTGTTATACTAAAAAAATATGTAAATAATGTAAACTTAATCTTTACACTTAAAGGAGAGGACATACATTTAAAGGCGTTTTTTAATGAAAATATTTATGAAAAAGAATTCATTGACTCCTTTTTAAATAATATTGAGTTTCAAATCAGCCAGGCTATGAAAAATTTGGAGGATTATATACATGATTTAGAATTATGTGAAAAAGAAGAAATTGATAAAATAATAAAAGAATTCAACGATACTAAAAAAAGTTACAATAAGAATTTGACAATAAAAGATCGCTTTGAAGAAATAGTAAGAAAATTCCCGCATAATATCGCTGTATCTTCAAATGGAGAAGATATATCATATGCAACTTTAAATAAAAAAGCTAATAAATTAGCTCGCTTTATAATGAAAAAAAGACTTTCTTTTGATGAGACCATTGCTATATGGAGTGATAAATCAATTGATTTAATTATACAAGTAATGGCTATATTAAAATGTGGTTATTCATATCTTCCCGTTGACCAAAAGTATCCTAAAGAAAGAATGAAATATGTATTATCAAATAGTCGTGTTTCGCTTTTATTAACTAATACTTCTGAAAAGCAATGTGATGTTTTGTCTTCTCTTGATATAACTACATTAAATACCAAAGAAATGGAAAACGAGATTGAGAAAGAATATGAAGGAAATTTAACAACAAAAGTTTGTTCTTCTTCTCCAGCGTATATAATTTACACATCTGGTTCTACTGGCATGCCTAAGGGAGTTTCTATTTCAAATCAATCTGTTATAAAGGTAGCTACTGATAAAAATATTATAGATTCAAAAGATAAAGCTCGTTTTTTACAAGTTGGTTCAATGTCTTTTGACGCTTCAATTCTCTCAGTCTTTATTCCTTTACTTAATGGAGCTAATTTATTTATTGAGAATGATGAATTGATATTAAACTTTACTAGATTAAAGAAATATATTCAAAAAAATGAAATTAATCTTTCAGTAGTTCCTACCATACTTTTTAACAAATTAACCAAAAATTGTCCGGAAGTGTTTGAACATTTTTCTTCTGTACTTGTTGGTGGAGATGTGATTGATAGTGAAGGAATTAAAAGAGTATACGACTGTAATCCTAATTTGAGAATTATAAATGGTTATGGGCCCACTGAAAATACTGTAATTTCTACTAAGTTTACTTTATCGAATAATGAGAATAATAGGAAATTGATACCTGTAGGGAAACCAGTAAGTAATAGTACTGCATACGTTATGAACGACGAAGGTAAAATATTACCTTGTGGATTTTCAGGTGAATTGTATGTTGGCGGAGATGGCTTGGCATTAGGATATCACTTTAACGATACTCTTACTAAAGAAAAATTTGTGGTTAATAGATATAATCCAACTGAAAAACTTTATAAAACTGGTGATTTAGCTAAATTAGGTTTAGATGGTAACTTATATTTTTTAGGAAGAAAAGATTTTCAAGTGAAGATTCGAGGGTTTCGGATTGAAATCGGTGAAATAGAGAAAGTTATTGAGGAAATCGAAGGTATTAAAGAGTGTATAGTTGTTTCAAAAAAGGGGAAAAGTGAAGACTATCTAAGTGCTTATTTATTATCTGAAAAAACTATTACTAAAAAGAAAATAGTAGAGTATCTATCTACTCTGCTGCCTGAGTATATGATACCTGATACTTACAATTTCTTAGATGAAATACCAACTACTGTTAATGGAAAAGTTAATAGAAAATATTTAATTGCTTTGAAAGATCAAATTACAGGAAATAGAGAATATGAAGCTCCTAAAAATATAATAGAAAAAGATTTACATGAAATCTGGAAAACCGTTTTAAATCAAAAAACAATAGGAACTACAGAAAATTTCTTTAGTATAGGGGGGCATTCATTATCAGCCATAAATATTATTTCTAGAATAAATAAACAATTTGAAGTGGATTTTAATATATCAGATCTCTTTAAACATCCAACTATTAAAGAATTAGGGTTATTTTTGAGGGATAGGCAAAAATGTAATAATGTAAGGGATAAAGTGAAGAAGAATTATAAAGTTGAAAAAAAAGAATTTTATGCAACCACTCCTGTTCAAAAGCGATTGTACACGCTCTTTGAAAACAATCCTAATAGTATTAACTATAATATACCTAATTTTTATGTACTAAAAAAAGATATTAATAGGCAGAAGTTGAAAAAAAGCTTGTTTGACTTAGTTAAACGTCATGAATCTTTAAGGACAATATATTCTATAAGAAATAACGACATTGTGCAAAACATTCAGAATAGTAATTCACTGAAGATAGAGGAGAAAATCATAAAGGCAAATTTAGAGGATTCTAAAGATAGAATAGATGAATATATTAGTAATTTTATTCGACCATTTGATTTGAATAGAGATTTATTATTTAGAAGTACAATTTTAGAATTACAGGATTGTTATATATTAGGGATTGACATACATCATATAGCGGCCGATGCGGTATCAATGAAAATTATTTTATCAGATCTTAATAAAATATATAATAATCAAATGCTAGCGCCTATTGAGTTTTGTTTTAAGGATTATGCATCTTATTTTAATCAAGAAAAGATAGTTCCAGATGAACTGAAAACCTATTGGAAAAAAGGATGAAAGGAGAATTACCTCTATTAAATATACCAACTACCTATAAAAGAGAGAATCAAAATAAATCGGATGGTAATAATGTCGAAATGAAACTCTCTAAAAGTATGACAAGTAAAGTGAAAAAACATATTGAAAAATATATGGTTACAAACTATATGTTCTATTTAACTATATTCAATATTTTATTATCCAAATATTGTGACCAAGATGATATAATAATTGGTTCACCAACACAAGGAAGAGAGCGGGAGTTTTCCAGAGAAATAGTAGGGTGTTTCGTTAATACCTTACCTATTAGGAATAACCCTAAGAGTAATTATCGATATAGTGAATTCTTAAATAAAGTAAAAAATAACATAATAAAGGATTTTGAACACCAAAAAATAGACTTTTATAATATTGTAGATTTACTTAATGTTAAATCAGTTAAAGGTCGTAGTTTGATGTTTGATATTATGTTTTCTGTCGAATATATAGATGGTCAAGAATTAAAAATTGGAAACTATAGAACCAGAAGATATAAGTATAATTACAATATATGTAAATTTGATATTACTTGTGACATATTAATAAATCCTAATAATAATGATACTTTTATTAATATAAATTATAACAAAGAATTATATAGTAGAGATTATATAATGTGTTTAATAGACAACTTTATAAATATAATAAAAACAATTTTAATTAATAAAGATATTAAAATAGATGAAATTCCTGCTATTTCAAAAAAACAACAATTCTTAATAGACACTAAATACAATAATAAAATTATAAATAAAAATATTCATAACACTTTAGATCGGATTTTTGAGAAACAAGTAGATTTACATCCTAATACAATTGCCGTGAGACACAGAAACCAAAAGCTCACCTATAAAACACTCAATGATAGGGCTAATAAGCTTGCGAATCAACTTATAAAAGAAGGAGTAAGCCAGTATGATATTGTACCTATAGTTATGGATAAATCTATTTACAATATAATATCACTTCTGGCGGTATTAAAAACCGGAGCAGCTTTTCTTCCTATCGATAACAATCTTCCTTCATCACGTATTAACTTAATGATTGAATTATGCAAGGCAAAATATATTATTACTCTAGATAGTCTATATAAAAAATTTAAAAATAAGTACAAAGTTATTTGTGCAGACCATTCTGTTATTTATGAACAAAAATATTTTAAACTAGATAAAAACCATAGTAGTGAGGATTTATGCTATATAATATTCACTTCAGGTACTACCGGATTACCTAAAGGAGTGATGATAGAACATAGAAACATTATTAATACATTAGATGGTTGGTTCGATGCTTATGATTTAGAAAATACACCCCCTAAGATATTACAATTAGCTAATTTCTCTTTCGATGTTTTTATTGGAGATGTGTGTAAATCATTGTTGACAGGTGGCGAACTAATTATATGCGAAGAAGAAATTAGGTTCGATTTTTACAAACTTTATAAAACAATAGATAAATATAAAATTAGCATGATTGAATCTACACCAAGTTTCCTTATAGAATTTACAAATTTTGTTTGGGATAATAATTTAAGTTTGAAGCATCTTCATTTCTTGATATTGGGTTCGGATACATGTAATATTAATGATTTTAATAAAATTAATGAAAGATTTGGAGACCAGATGAGAGTTATTAATAGTTATGGTATTACTGAAGCGGCTGTAGATTCTAGTTATTATGAATTAGAAAATAGGAGCTTTAAAAATGTTTCAAATCTTCCTATAGGAAAACCAATGAAAAACACTAATTTTTTAATACTAAATAGTAGTAATCAAATGCTTCCTGTCGGTGTATATGGTGAACTGTGTATAGTTAGTAAAAGTGTTGGGCGTGGGTATTTGAATGATAATGATTTAACAGATAAAAAATTTTTAAAAAACAAAGACCTTATTATGTATAAAACAGGAGATATTGCACGGTGGATTGAAACAGGTGATATAGAGTTAATTGGACGAAAAGATAATCAACTCAAAATTAGAGGTCATAGAATTGAAACAGGAGAAATTGAGAATAATATTTCGAAGTATCCAAGTATAATACAAGCAGTAGTGGTGCCAAATAAAAACAATGAGGCATTGGTATGTTTCTATACATCAAATGAAAATTTAGAAGAAGAATTGTTAAAGAAACAATTAGAAATAAAATTTCCAAGTTACATGATACCATATCATTTTAAAAAGGTAGATAACATTCCTTTAACAGTCAATAATAAAGTAGATAGAAAGCAATTAAGAGCATTTGAATTTACTTGTGAAGAAATGTATGTTGCTCCCTCAAGTTTAACAGAGAAGAAATTAGAATCAATCTTTTCGAAAGCTTTTGGTGTGCAACGAGTTAGTATCAAAGATGACTTTTTTCAATTAGGTGGGCATTCCTTAATAGCAATTAAAATAATTTCAAGCGTATATTCAAATATGAATATACGTATATCTATTAAAGATATATATAAATATCCTTCTATATATACTATGGCAAAGTATATAGATGAAAATGTATTTGAAAATAAAGCATTGGAAGTAGAAAAGGCTCCAATAAAGGGTTATTATAAAGCGTCTTCAGTACAAAAAAGACTTTATATTATTCAACAAACTTATCCGCATAGTTGTGTATATAACTTAACAGATGTGTTTAAAATCAAAGGCCAAGTGGATATTAAAAAAACTGAAAAAATATTCAAGTATATTATTTCACGGCACGAAGCTCTTAGAACGACTTTTCATGTAGATTCTGGTGAAGTTTATCAAAAAGTAAATAATAATTTTGATTTTAAAATAATTAAAGTCCGAGGTCATAATTTAAATAATTTTATTCGACCTTTCAATTTGTCGCAAGATACTTTAATACGTGTTTATATTTCCTCAGATAATTATTTAATTATAGATACACATCATATAATAAGCGATGGGCCTTCTTTAAATATAATAATGAAAGAATTTATAGATATGTATGATGGTATTAAACTAAAGCCTATAAATTATCAGTACAAGGATTACACAGAATGGGAGAATAAAGCACTAAACAGTAATTATTTTAAAAACCAAAAAGATTATTGGTTAAATGAACTAAGTGGTAGGGTTCCTTTTATAGATTTGTCAACAGATAAGAAAAGGCCTAATCAATTAACTTTTGATGGAGATATCCAAATTTTAGATCTTAGTGAGGAAGTTTTAGAAGGTGTAAATAATATATCTAAAAATTGCAAAATAAATAAATCAGCGATCTTTATGGCCGCTTATTATATATTGCTTTATCATTACAGTTCGCAGACTGATATTATCATTGGAACTCCTAGCAGTGGTAGAACGACTGAGGAGTTTGACAATACAATTGGAATGTTTCTTAATACGCTACCAATTAGATTAAATATTGATAAAAATAGTTCAATTTCAAGTATGTTGAATTATGTTAACAATAAAATCAACTTATCCTTAGAAAACCAAGATTATGATATTGGCGAAGTGATAAAATATATTGATTACAAACGTAAAACAAACAGAAACGCTTTATTTGATATTATGTTTACTATCCAAAATATAAGTAATGAAATTTATAAGGCAAAAGATTTTAGATTAATTCCTCAAATAAATAAACAAAAAATAGCTAAATTTGATTTATCTTTATTTATACAGATTATTGCCGATAAGAAATGTAAAATAATTTTAGAATATAAAAGCAGCCTATTCAGAGAACACACTGTCCAAAGAATGTTGGAAAAATATCAATGCATATTGGAAGATGTATTATGTGATTTAAATAAAAAAGTAAAAGATATTAATTTCACTAAATGTAATTTTAATAAAAGGTGTATAGAACACGAAAAAGAAAAGGAAACAATAAACAATTTATTTATTAAAATGGTGGAAAAATCTAAAGAAAAATCAGCTGTTTCATATCGAAATAAAACTATTAACTATAGAACTTTAAATGAAAAATCCAACAAATTTTCAAGATTGCTATTAAAGAACGGTATTAAGAAGGGGCAAATAATCCCAATAATAATGGAACGTTCTATAGATGCTGTCATAGCAGTAATTGGAGTAATGAAAATCGGTGGGATTATTCTCCCGATACCTGCGGATTATCCAGAGAACAGAATAAATAATATTATAAAAGAAAGCCAAAGTTCAGTAGTAATAGTAGATGATAAGGCTGAAAAACATAATTTTAAATCTAATAACATTATCAATATAGAAAGAATCGATTATTCTAACTATTCAAGTGAAAATTTGATGGAAAAAGAGAATATCGAAAAAAATCTTTATGCAATATATACTTCGGGCACTACAGGTAAACCTAAAGGAATAATACAAACTCAGAAAACTATACTAAACTTAGTAGAATTTCAAAGAAATAAAAGAATTAACTTTAATAAAAAAGTATTACAATTTTCTAACTTTGGATTTGATGTATATTTTCAAGAATTGTTTTCTACTTTATTAAATGGTGGCCATTTAATTATTGCAGAAGAAAATGTGAAAAAAAATATTGAAGAATTAAGTAAGTTTATATCTAGTTACCAGATAGAAATTTTATTTCTTCCAACAGCATTCTTAAAATTTATCTTTAGTAATGCAGTATATTGTAAAAATTTTCCTACAACAGTTAAAGAAATAATAACTTCTGGAGAAGCTCTGATTATTTCAAATTATTTAAGAACATATATCGAAAACTTTAAGATTAAATTGCATAATCAATACGGCCCCGCAGAAACGCACGTTGCTACAGCGTATACAATAGATAATAATAATATACCTGTTTATCCACCAATAGGAATGCCAATAGACAATTTAGAGATTAAAGTATGTGATGAGAACTTAGAAGAAGTACCTGAAGGTATAGAAGGGGAATTATTTATAACAGGTAGTGGTTTAGCAAGTGGATATATACAAAATGAGTCATTGAATAAAAAGAAATTTATAAATTTGCCTCATGACTCACAAAAAATATTTTATCGAACTGGGGATATAGTAAAAAAATTAAAAAATGGCGAATTAGAATATATAGGTAGATTGGATAGGCAGATTAAAATTCGAGGTTACAGAGTAGAACTACTGGAAATACAAAAAGTATTACTAACTATTAAGAACATAACAAATGTCATTGTGACTCACGTTGATAATAATGGTTTAATAGATATATATGCTTTTTATATATCTAATAAGAAGTATGAAGAAAAATATTTAAAAATGTTATTATCTAAAAATTTACCAGAATATATGATTCCTAAAAAAATAATAAAAGTGGAAAAATTCCCTATAACTATTAATGGTAAAGTGAATGAAAAAGAATTGTTAGAAAATATAAATAATAATAGCAAAATTACGTCTAATAAAAATTGTAGTACAGAAAAAATATTAATAAGTATATGGGAAAAAGTAATAAATACTACAGGAGTCAAAGAGAATGATAACTTTTTTGATATTGGAGGTAATTCTTTACTTCTTTTAACTATGCAATATGAATTATCAACAGCTTTCCCTAGTGTTGTTATCAATATAGCAGATCTATTTCAGAATCCTACTATAAAAGAATTGAAAACTTTAATCGAAAAACAAATTAATACAGAGAAAGTAATTAAATTAGCTAACAATAAGTTTCCAGTAGAGTTTTTTGAGACGGATGATACTGTGACAGATTCCATCAAGTATACTTTGCCGAAGGAAGAATATAGAAAATTACTTCGTTTTAATGATGCATTACAAAAATCTATTGTAAAAGTATTTGAAACATTATTATTGATTGAATTCAGCAAATATTCATTAAATAAAAATGTTGGAGTTAATATATACAAAGATAATAATATTATTGTTTCGTTTTTGGATTTTGAAGATTATAAAAATTCAAATAATTTACTTTCTATGCAAAAAAACGAAGAAGAATATATTTTATCTGCATATACTAACTTTAAAGATAATGAACCAAATTCTATGTGTGCAGTAATCATTGGATATAATGATTATAAATTTTTAAAGAATAAAAATAGTGATTTATTAGAAAAATTTAATATGTATTTAATATATGAAAGTGATTATAAAACATACCATTGTATTTTTAATCAACTTGAGTTTAGCAAAGAAAAAATAAAGGTGATATTTAAAAACTTTATAGGCATGTTAACTACTCTAACCTACTAAATTCGATATAAGGATGATGATAAATTTATGAAATATTGCATCTGTTTTCCTGGACAGGGTTCCCAGTATATCGGTATGGCTAAAGATTTATATTATGAATATGATATAGTAAAAAATACTTTTAAAGAAGCATCTGAATTATTACCAATAAATATGGAAGAAGTTTGTTTTGAAGGTAAGAATTTAAAAGATAGTAAATTTGCTCAATTAAGTATATTTGTAACCAGCGTTGCGATGTTTAGGGTTATAAAAAAGAAATTTAATATAGACCCTTCCGTACTAGTAGGGCATAGTTTAGGAGAAATATCAGCTTTAGTTTGCAGTAATGCACTTTCTTTTGAAGATGGTATTGAAGTAGTTTTAAAACGAGGAGACCTAATGGATAAAGCTATTAAAAAAGATATAGGAGGGATGGGGATTATAAGGGGTTTAACTCAGTTTGAAGTAGAATTTATATGTAATTCATTTAATAACAGTAATATTAATATAGCTTGTTATAATACTCCTAAACAATTTGCTGTTTCATCTACAAATAATATTTTAGAAGAAATAAGAAAAATAGTTTTAGAATTTGAAGGTGAGTTTTCATTTTTAAATATTTCAGCACCATTTCACAGTTGTTTATTGCAAAGCTTAAAAAAACCTTTAGAAGATACATTGAAAAAAATAAAAATAAACGCGCCTGATATACCTGTGATTAGTTGTATTAATGGGAATAAATTAAAAGATCCAGATGAAATTTTAACAGATTTGATAAATCTTACATGTAACTCAGTTAGGTGGGATCGAGTCATTAATTTGATTCCCAAAATGGGGATAGATTTATGTATAGAAGTTGGACCGAAAAGTACATTAAAAAAATTTAATCACGCTTTTTCTCAATCGCCACAGACATATTCTTTTAGTTATCTAAAAGATAGGGAACTTTTATTTAATTCTTTTGTCTGCACTAAATTATCAAATGATGATCTCGTGGATTTTTTTTTCTGCTATTTATTACTGTCAAAAAAACGTGAAATTGAACAAATTAAGTATTGAATTAATAAAAGAAAGGGATAAATTTAATTATTCTAATGAAGAAGTTATAGCTATATATATAAATTTAATAAAGCTAATGAAAGAAAAAGGGGCACAAAAAACACTAAAATGTAAAGTTAAAGAATTGATGACTTATGAATTTCAGAATCATGATTTAAAGAAAAAAATCAAGGAAGTGAATTATGATGATAGATATTGAAAGTCTCAAAAGTAAAGATTACTCTAATATTGAATTGGATTCAAATGAAAATAGATCCTTTAAGGATATAGCAATTGTTGGAATAGCATTTGATTTTCCAGGCGCTTCCTCAGTTGAAGAGTTTTGGAATATCCTTTGTAATAGAAAAGATTGTGTAATCGATGTCCCGCAACGTAGAAAGAAATTGGTGCTTCCATACTTAAAATATAAAAATGAAAAAAACGAAAAATTACATTTTAAAAAAATGGGTTTTTTAAATAATATTGATTGTTTTGATTATAAGTTTTTTGGTCTTTCACCAAAAGAATCACAATTAATGGATCCTATACAAAGAAGATTTTTAGAAGTTAGCTTTAGGGCCATGGAAAATGGTGGATATGGAGGAGAAAGGTTAAAAAATACTAATACAGGCGTCTATTTAGGTTTTAACTTTTCACCGATTAGTAATTATTTAAACATGATATGTAACATAAATGAGAATGATCTTAATTTATCTCTACAAGGAAATATGACGTCAATGATACCTAGTAGGTTAAGTTATTTAATGAATTTTAGTGGTCCGTCTATGGTTATTGATACAGCATGTTCTTCATCATTGGTTGCACTTCATACTGCTTGTAGAGCTTTAGAGAATAAAGAAATAGACACAGCAATAGTAAGTTCCTCGGAGATAACACTATTTCCATTTAAAAATTTAAATTCTATCGGTATTGAATCATCTTCAGAAAAAAGCAAGTCCTTTGATAATACAGCAGATGGAACTGGAGAAGGTGAAGGAGTGGTTTCCATTCTTATAAAACCTTTGCAAGCAGCTATAGAAGACCAAGATTATATATATAGCGTGATAAAAGGAAGTGCTATTAATCAAGATGGTAATTCGATTGGTTTAACAGCGCCTAATCCAAGTGCTCAAGCTAAATTAATAAAAAAAGCATGGGAAAAATCTAGAATAGACCCTAAAACTATAAATTATATTGAAACACATGGAACTGCAACTAATTTAGGGGATCCTATTGAAATTCAAGGTATTACACAGGCTTTTAAAAACTATACAAATATGAAACACTTTTGTGGTTTGGGAGCAGTTAAATCTAATATAGGTCATTTAGGAGCGGCTGCTGGACTTGCAGGAATAATAAAAGGATGTCTATCTTTGAAGTATCAGAAATTAGCACCTATAGTACATCTTAATATACCAAATAAAAAAATTAACTTTGAAAACTCACCAGTTTATTTATGTTCAGTATTAGAACCTTGGGAGAGAGTTAATCAAAACCCATTAAGATGTGGAATTAGTTCTTTTGGATTAAGTGGAACAAATGCGCACGTTATTTTAGAGGAATATATTAGAGATGGAAGTGAAATATTGGATGAAACATCTTCAAATAAAAGTTGTATCTTCACTCTTTCGGCTAAAAGTAAAAATTCTTTAAAGAAAATGATTAAAAGTTATATAGAGTTTTTGGATAATAGTGAAGATAGTATTGAAAGTATCTGCTATTCCACTAATATTGGTAAAGGTCAGTATTGTTATAGAATTTCGGAAATTGTTGAAGATAAAGATCAATTGGTTTCTTTTTTAAAAGAACAATATTTTACTTCAATCAAGTCAGATTGTAGGAATTTTTATTTTGTGGAGAAGAATAAAAAGTTAAATATAAAAAGTATGAGTTTAACAGATATAAAAAAAATATACTTATACTCCACAAGCGTCGATTGGGAATCGTATTATCAAAATTCAAACATAAATTATATATTAGTACCCGAATATCAGTTTGAGAATACTCATTGTTGGATTAATATTCCTGAGACAAAAAAGCAAAACAGTCCTGTTAAAAAAGAAAATAATAAAAAAACAAAAGTATTAATTAGTTCAGATATAGAATTTAGTAAAACAACCCAAAAAATTGCAGACATATGGGGAGAAATACTTGGATATAATAAAATCAATATTCATGATAACTTTTTTTCATTAGGTGGAGATTCTATAATGGCAGTACAAATTATTGATAATTTAAAGAGAGAGCTGAATCTTCAAATTAACTTAAATGAATTTCTAAAAAATCCTACGTTATATGAAATGTCATCTTTAGTAAGTAAAGATAGTGAAAAAAATATTTATTCTAAATTTCAAAAAACTAAAAAAAGTAATGACGGATATTATAAGGCTTCCTATGCACAAAAACGTATGTACGTATCTTCTGTTTTAGAAGAAAACTCTATAGGATATAATATGTTCGGTGCTTTTCGTATAACTGGAGAATTCAATTTAGAGAGAGCTGAAAAAGTTATTAATAATATTATTAAACGTCATGAATCATTACGTACCTCATTTGAATTTAAAAACGAAGATTTATATCAAAAAGTTAATGAAAATATATCTGTTGATTTTACTGTCATATCAGGGAAAGTAGATATAAAAGATGCTATTAATTCTTTTATTTGTGAATTTGATTTAAAGAATGCCCCTTTGATTAGGGTTAATGTTATAAAGGTAAATTCAAAAGAACATATAATGGTAATAGATATGCATCATATTATATCTGATGGAACCTCATTAAATATTTTTGTTAAAGAATTCACCCAAATTTATAATGGAGAGACATTAGAGTTACCTAAATATCAGTATAGAGACTTTTCAGAATGGCAAAATTCAGTATATAACTCAACAGAATTTTTAAAACAAAAGCAATTTTGGTTGAAAAAATTCCAAGTTATTCCACAAACATTGAAATTACCAATGAAACAAAATGCGAAAGATGTTAAACATATAGGAGGTTCGATTAATCTAAATATTGATGTTAATTTAACTAAAGATATTATTCAAAACTCTAATATTTACAAAACATCTGTCTATAATTACTTTTTAATGGTATTAAATATATTATTAAAAAAAATTACCAGGGATACAAGAGTTGTTATAGGAACTGTTACTTCAGGAAGGAATTTTAGAGAGGTCCAAGGAATTATAGGAATGTTTGTAAATACAATACCTCTTATCAATTATATATATGATGATCAAACAATAGAGCAATTACTAAATAAGATTACTCAAAATTCATTTGAAGCGTTTTCTAATGAAGATTTCCCATATAATGAATTAATAAAAGAACTACCGGTAGATAATTTATTTAATGTTATGTTCACTTTTCAAAATAGTGTTCAGAAAAAAATTGAAATAGATAATTCTGAAATAAAGGGGATTGACATAGATATTAAGAAAACACCTTACCCATTGACATTTATAATATTCAAAGAAAAGCCTAATTTATATAAAATAAAAATTGAATACCAAAAAGAGTTATTTGATAAAGACACTATACAACAGATTGGGTCTGAATATTTGAACATCTTAAGGTTAGTAACAAAGGATTTATCACAAAACGTTGCAAACATCATTAATGAAGAGCAAATAGGTACGAAAGTTGGATTTAACTTTTAATAAAAGGAGTGTTCTTATTTTGAGTACATTGAATGAGACTATATGTCGTAATTACTGGAACGCAAAATTAGATGAACATTTTTACACGTCTAAATTCCCTTATAATCAAAATTTTTTTGATAAAGGTGATAAAGGTCATTTGTGTATCAACACAAGGTTACCGAAAGATGTTGTACTTTTAATAAATAAACTGACTAATGAAAATAGTTATAATAAATATGTATTTTTTTCATCTATAGTACAGTTGCTTCAAAAAAATTATAGTGATGAAGAAATTGTTTCGGTAGGAATCATTCCCTTTTTTGATAAAAATCAAAACCTTTTAAGATGTGATATTGATATTAAAGGGAGTGATTTTTTAAAAGATATAATAGAAAAAATGAAAAAGGAAATGGTTCAATCAGAAGAAATGAACTCCAACTTTTTTGAAGAGGTAATTGAAAATAAAAATATAAATAAGTCAGAAATCTTAAGTACTATATGTATTTACAATATTAAGTCAGAAATTATAGTTAAAAAATTTTTATCTGATATTAACTTTGTGTTTAATGAACATGGGAGTAATATAGATTTAAAATTGTTTTATTCTACAAATAAGTATACATCCTCTTATATTAAGGAACTTATAGATAACTTTATATGCACCGTGAAAAGGTGTTTGTCTGACTTAAGAAAAAATGCTTTAAATATCAATGTATTGTCTGAAACTCAGCAAAAAAAGGTCGAAAGATTTTCAACTAGTCATTATGATTTTAATAATCAAAATGAACTATTACTGGATTCATTTGAAGAACAAGTCAAAATCAACCCTAATAATATAGCTGTAATGGATTCATTAAACTCATTAACATATAAGAAGTTAGATACTAAGTCTTCTCAATTAGCTCATTATATTGTAGAAAAACATTCTAATGCTAGTAATATAGGTGTATTAATGGATTCAACAGTCAATTTTGTAATTAGTGTTTTAGCAATAATGAAGGCAGGTAAAGCTTTTGTACCAATTAATATTAATTATCCTAAGGTAAGAGTAAAAAAAATAATTTTCGACGCAGATATAAATATAGTCATTACTGAAAGCTTTCAAGAATGTAATGTTAAGAATCTAAATATAGAAGAGATAAATTTGGATGAATATAATAATGATTATAAAAACGAAAATTTTAAAAACCAAGATATAGCTTATTTAATATATACATCGGGTACTACAGGTTCGCCTAAAGGGGTAGCGGTTAGTTACAAAGCACTCTCGAAAACTATTGTGTGGAGAAAAGAATTTTATAATTTAACTAAAAAAAACAGCACTTTATTAACAGTTATTAATTCTTTTGATGCATTTTTTGGGGGGTTATTTTCTTCTCTAACTAGTGGTTCTTCAGTACATTTAGTTAAAGAGTGTGAAATGAAAGATACCCAATTCTTGAATAAATTAATTACAAAACAGCAGATTACACATCTTTATGGAACACCTTCACTTATTGAAGAAATAGTAAAATATTTTAAAAAGAACATAGTGAAAACAATTACTATTGGCGGGGACTATCCAACTAAGACAATTATTAGGGAATGTAAAAACAGAGGGATAGAGTTATACAATGAGTATGGGCCAACAGAATGTACAATCCTTTCAACGATATATAAATTTTCTAGAAATTCGTCAATTTTAATTGGAAAGCCCATATGTGATACTGAAATTTTAATTTTGAACAATAATCAAAATATTTGCCCAGTTAATGTTCCAGGAGAATTATATATAAGTGGAGAAAGATTGGCCTATGGCTATTGGAAAGATCAAACTCTAACTTCTCAAAATTTTTTAAGTTTAAATTCTAAAAAATTTTTTAAAACAGGTGATTTAGCAAAATGGACAAGTGACGGTAATATTAAATTGCTCGGTAGAAAAGATAGTCAACACAAAATAAACGGATATAGGGTAGAAATAGATGAAATTGAAAATATCTTAAATGAACACTACTTAATTAATTCGGTAAAAGTAATTATAAAAGAATATTCAGCTAATAAAAAGCAAATTATAGCTTTTTATACTAGTGATTTTTTTGTAGATAATAATAAATTAGTTTCATACCTAGAAAAGTATTTGCCTAAATATATGATGCCCGGAAAATTTATAAGGTTAAAAGAAATTCCTTTGACCAATGCTGGAAAAATTGATGAAAAGCAGTTGTTAAATATTAATCTCTCTATAAAAAATCAAAGAAAAAAAGCGCCATATACTGTAATACAAAAAGAAATTTTAGCTATATGGATGAAATATTTAGATAACTATAACATTAGTATAACTGATGATTTCTTTGAGATTGGTGGTGACTCTTTAAAAGCAATTCAAGTAGCGAATGCTATCTCCGAAAAATATGATATAAGTATTAACTATATGTATAAATATAGAACGATTGAAAAAATATCTGCTCAGATAAATCCCACTCATCCAGGAATAAAAAAAAGATTAAGTAATAAATTAGAAGATTTATTTCAAGGGTTCGAAAATTTAGAAGCGGATAAGTTCTTAATTGAAAAAAATTTAAATGAAGAATACAGAGAGTATAAAAATAGTGTGCAGAATATAAAAACTCCTTTAATAAACAAAAATTTTGAACATATTTTGTTATTAGGTGGCAACGGATTTCTAGGTATATATTTATTAAATAATTTATTAAATTTAAATGTACCAAGTATAACATTGATAATTCGGGGAAAAAATAATCAGCATGCTTTAAATAGAGTGAAAAAAAGTTATAAATTTTATTTTAACAGGGAAATTCCCGAAAATTTATTAGCAAAATTAACTGTGATTTCAGGAGACATATCTAAAGAAAAATTAGGTTTATCTAAAAAAGATTATATGTATTATTCTCAAAGTATAGATTGTATTATAAACTCAGCCGCTTTTGTGAAACATTTTGGAGAATACAAAAACTTTTATAACATTAATGTCATAGGTACAAAAAATATTGTAAGATTTGCTCTGAATGGGTTGTCTAAAAAGCTAATTCATATTTCTACAACATCGGTTGGAGAAGGAGTTATTGAAGGGGTTAATAGCCTACTTTTTACGGAAGATAAAATGGATTTGAATCAAAGTATTGATGATTATTATATAGCGACAAAATTAGAATCAGAAAAAGTTATAGTTAAAGAAAAAGATAGGTTAGACTATCAAATATTGAGAATAGGGAATTTAATGTTTGATAGTAATAGTGGTAAATTTCAAGAGAATATTGAAGATAATGCTTTTTATAGAAACATTAGAGCATATATTAACTTGAACTTTATTCCTAAGTCGAGTGAGAGAAACCTTAATTTTACTTTTGTAAATGAAGCAGCTGAAGCAATCATGTTACTATTTCAAAAACGTTATTTAAATAAAAAAGTATTCCATTTATACAATCCTAATGAAATCAGCTTTGATAAGTTTCTACAGTATCTAAGAATATATTATCCAGATATACAATCTATTCAGTATAAAGAATTACTAGAATTTATTATTAAAAATATAGATAAATCAGAAAAAAGACATTATATTGATGATTTATTAGCATATTTAGATTTAGATAGAAAGACTTTTACTAAAACGGTTAGTGATAAGACATGTCATATTTTAAGTGAATGTGGATTCAAATGGAGTATGATAGATAATAAAAAAATTGAAAATATGGTGGAATATTGTAAAAAAATAGAGTTTCTACCGTAAATAAGAGAGGTTATATTATTATGAATGGAAGTGTGTGGTTTCCATATAATACTAATAAAAATTACGTTGATCATAGGGTTTTTTGTTTTCATCATGCTGGAGGTAACGCTTCAACTTATTTTACATGGGCTAATAAGAATTACGATAAAATAGAATTTTGTCCTGTAGAATTACCAGGACATGGTAGTAGGATTAATGAAGAGTATGAGCACGATTTTGATGCTATAATAAAGAATATTTCTCATGAGATAGCTAGCTACGATAATGTAGATAATATAACACTGTTTGGACATAGTTTAGGAAGTTTAATAGCTTATGAAGTAACATCTCTTTTAGAAAGAGAATATAACGTTAATGTGAGAAACTTAATTGTTGCAGGGAGAGAAGCTCCTCAGTGCATGAACAGGCATAAAGACGTTCACTATTTTAGTGATGAGTATTTAGTCAGTGAATTATTTGAAATGGGAGGCACTCCTATTTCAATTTTAAATAATAATAACTTAATGGACTATTTTTTACCGATATTGAGAAGTGATTATATGCTACATAGAAATTATACTTTTAAGAATTCTCAAGTGAATTGTCCTATACATGTACATTATGGTACTCAAGATAAGTATACAAAACTATCCAATTTAAAAAAATGGGGAACTATAACAACCAACAATGTGTTTTTAAATGGATTTGAAGGTAATCATTTTTTCCCAATCTATATGAAAGAAGATTATGTAAATATTTTAGTTGAAATTATTAATAATAGTTGATGTTTATATTATCGAAATTAAAAATTGATAATATTATTTTTGCTATGCCCTTAGTTTGACTTGATATATTTATAGTACTAACATTGGTGAGTGGCATAACTCTTGATTAGCTTATGATGGTTTATTAGCTTAATTAAAGAAATAAAACCATAAAAAGAAATTCAAATAATATTTTATTCAAAAAATAAAAATGTTTATAGTTTAGCCTCTTAAAGTTGGAATGAAATCTAACTTTGAGAGGCTCTTTTATGGATAAATATCAAGTTAAGAAAAAGTTTAGAAGTACTTAGAAGGAAGATCAAGTTATCTTACTTTATCGAAAAGTAGGGTTTATTAGATTAATAAAAGAGACAATAAGAATCAATCAGAATCAATCAGAATTTATTTTCCTTATATTGCACACCATTAAGATAATGCTCAATTCTATCTTAATTATGTTTATTCCTTGAATCGATTTTAATACTTTTATAATGTAATATTTAAAACTTCTCAATGATATTAAAAAATAATCTATAACTATATAAATTTCGTGTTAATGTAAATATTAAAATTATTGTCTCTTAGATGATGTGTGAATCTAACTTTTTAACTAATACATTAAGTAAAGTTACAACTTATGGAATTTAGTAATATTAGTGAAGTATTAGAGAATTTTGTGCTTTTTTAATACACTAGTACTAAATGAGTATTAAATTAGAGGAGCATTTATATGATTATTAGAGCGCTAGAGGAAACAGATTTGCGTTTTGTTCATAATTTAAATAATGAGTATTCAATCATGTCTTATTGGTTTGAAGAACCTTACCAATCCTTAAGTGAATTAGAAAATTTATATAAAAAACATATTTTGGATGAATCTGAAAGACGTTTCATTGTTGAGGAGGATTCAATATCCATAGGTGTAGTAGAATTATTGGAAATTAACTTTATACATCGAACATGCGAAGTTTTAATTATTATAGATCCTCAGTATGCGAATCGTGGTTATGCTAAAAAAGCATTCAAAATGGCAATTGATTATGCGTTTTTAGTGTTAAATATGAATAAAGTCTATTTATATGTAGATATTAAAAATGAAAAAGCGGTACACATATATAAAAGTAATAACTTTGAAATTGAAGGTACATTGAAAGAACATTTCTATACAAGAGGAGAGTATAGAGATTGTTATGTAATGGGATTATTAAAGAGAAATTGGATTAATAAACATGATGATGATTTATCGCATATACGATAAAATGCTAAATTGATGGAATTGGAAAGAGTGACTAAAATGAATAAACCAATTACAAATAAGCTCCAAGAATTGCTTAATAATGACACAATTTCTATGCATGTGCCAGGTCATAAAAACATGACAATCGGTAAGTTGAATCAATTAAAGTTGAATATGGATATGACAGAAATCACAGGACTTGATGATATGCACCATCCTGAAGACATTATTTTAGAGAGTATGTCTCAATTTAACAAACATGATGATTATGATGCATTTCTACTTGTTAATGGTACGACTTCAGGCATACTTGCTGTGATACAGGCATTTTCCAGTGAGAAAGGTCGATATCTTATAAGTCGAAATGTTCATAAATCAGTCTTTCATGGTCTAGATTTAACGAAAGCTCATGCTACATTTACAGCTATGACTCAAAGTCGTTTAACAAACCAATATGTAGGGCCTGTCATCGATGGCCCGGTTGAAGATTACAAATTAGGCATATGTACATATCCCAATTACTATGGAGAGACATTTGATGTTGGCCATTTCATTAGCAACTTACATGACGATGATGTTCCAGTGTTGGTTGATGAAGCACATGGTGCTCACTTTGATTTGAAAGGTTTCCCAAAATCTGCGATGAACTTTGGGGCAGATTATGTGGTTCAGTCATACCATAAAACGTTGCCAGCTTTAACAATGGGTTCCGTTTTGTTTATACATAAAGATGCACCATTACGCCCACAAATTATTGAGTATTTAACATATTTTCAAACTTCAAGTCCTTCTTACCTTGTGATGTCTAGTTTAGAATATGCCCAGTCGTTTTATGAAGAATTTGAATCGGAACTGTTCTTTGAAAAAAGAAAAACATTCATAGACGTACTCAAAATGAAAGGTTTTAATGTTGGAGAGCCTGAAGATCCTTTAAAATTAATAATAAGTTATGACGGTTTCAAAGGATATGAAGTCCAGCAATGGTTTGAAAAGCAACATATTTACGTTGAACTTGCGGATGAATATCAAGTTTTATTTATATTACCATTGTGGCATCATGATGATGCATTTCCATTTGAATTATTGAAAGCTAGGATTCATGCCATACCTCTTCCTGAAAAAAGAGAGTCATATACTAAAGCAGCGAATTTGATGTTGGATACGAGTGAGTATCAGGCAATTCATTTTCCAAAAACAAAAGAAATAGCAATAGAACAAGCAGAAAATGAAATATTAGCACAACATATTGTACCTTATCCTCCTGGAATTCCAGTAATGTTTAGAGGAGAAGTTATTACAATACATATGATAAAATTATTACAATATTATTCAAACTTAGGTATTAAAGTAGAAGGTTTGAAGGATAAAAAAATATTAGTTAAGGATGAATAAAATGTCAGCTTTTATAACATTTGAAGGGCCTGAGGGCGCAGGCAAAACTTCTGTAATCACAAAAGTAAGTCGAAAATTAGCTAAGGACTTTGATGTTATTACTACACGTGAACCTGGTGGCGTACCTACCGGAGAGGAAATTCGACGTGTCGTATTAGATGGAGATAACATGGATATTCGTACTGAAGCAATGTTATTTGCAGCATCAAGACGTGAACATCTCGTTGAAAAAGTTATCCCAGCTTTAAAAGATGGAAAAATTGTTCTGTGTGATAGATATATTGATAGTTCTTTAGCTTATCAAGGTTATGCAAGGGGTATAGGTATTGAAGAAGTTCAAACTTTAAATGAATTTGCAATTAATGGATTGTATCCCGATTTAACGATTTATTTAGACGTTAGCGCTGAAGTTGGACGCCAACGAATTCTCAAAAATAATCGTGATCAAAACCGTTTAGATCAAGAAGATAAGGCATTCCATGAAAAAGTGATAGAAGGTTATCATAAAGTGATAGAAGGAAATCCGGAACGATTTGTTAAAGTGAATGCAAATCAGAATTTGGAAAATGTAGTCGAAGAAGCGTACCAATCTATCATCAAATATTTAAAAAATTTGTGATATAATATCAAGAAGAGGTGTTATAAAAATGAAGATGATTATAGCGATCGTCCAAGATCAAGATAGTCAAGAACTTTCAGACCAACTCGTAAAAAATAATTTTAGAGCAACAAAATTAGCAACCACAGGTGGATTTTTAAGAGCAGGTAACACTACATTCTTATGCGGTGTTAATGATGAACGTGTCGATGAAATACTATCTGTAATTGATAACACTTGTGGTAATAGAGAACAGCTTGTTTCTCCTATTACGCCTATGGGTGGAAGTGCAGATTCATATATTCCATACCCAGTTGAGGTTGAAGTGGGTGGCGCAACAGTATTTGTTATGCCAATTGAAGCATTTCACCAATTTTAATGAACGTTGAGTTGTCGCTACGTCTTCTACATAAGTATAGAACTGACTTTTAGCGACTAAAAATAGATTCATTTCAGAAAAACAGCAATTATTTTACAATGTTGGGCTGCTTTAAATGTAGTTTAAGATTGATGGCATATTGATTCATAATTATGATTTTTATCCTTTCAGTTGTAGCATTGAAATTCGTTGTCATTTGCAGTCAAGTGAAGGATGCTTATCGAGTCATTTTGATTGAAGAAACATGTCTACAGTCTAAAGCTATGGTTTGAGTAGCCTTTTTTATATAAGATTTAAAAGAGGGAGTAGTAAATCATGGATGAACAACAACAGTTAGCTCATGCGTATCATTCAAATAAATTGTCACATGCTTATTTATTTGAAGGTGATGATGCACAATCAATGAAACATGTGGCTGTCAACTTTGCGAAATTGATTTTATGTGATGAAAATCATCAATGTGAACTGAAAGTTGATACGTTTAATCATCCTGACTTTCTGTATGTTTCCTCAGATGAAAATACGATAAAGAAAGAACAAATTGAACAACTTGTACATCATATGAATCAATTACCTATAGAAGGTAATTATAAAGTGTACATTATTGAAGAATTTGAAAAATTAACTGTTCAAGGTGAAAATAGTATATTAAAATTTTTAGAGGAACCACCAAAGAATACGATTGCGATTTTACTATCTACGAAACCTGAACAGATTTTAGATACGATACATTCTAGATGTCAGCATGTTTATTTTAAACCCATTGATAGAGAGCAGTTTATTGAGAGGTTAGTTGAAGCATCTCTAACGAGACCTGTAGCAGAAATGGTAAGTACATATACGACTCAAGTTGAAACAGCAGTAGCATTAAATGAAGAATATGATTTAACTTCCTTAAGAAAATCAATTATTCGTTGGTGTGAATTAATCTTATCAAATAAATCAATGGCTTTAATTGGCATTATAGACTTGCTTAAACAAGCTAAAAATCGTAAATTACAATTGTTAACTTTAGCAGCAGTCAATGGATTTTTCGAAGATATGATGCATGCAAAAGTGAATATAGAAAATCATTTTATCTATAGTGATTTGAGTGTTGAAATGAAAAAATATGCGGAAAGTTTAACGTTTAACCAAATGGTTCTGATGTATGATCAAATTACAGAAGCGCACAAAAAATTGAATCAAAACGTTAATCCAACACTCGTATTTGAACAAATAGTTATAAGAGGTGTGAGATAAAATGCCAAATGTTGTAGGTGTTCAGTTTCAAAAAGCAGGGAAATTGGAATATTATGCGCCTAATCAGCTAGATGTGAATGTTGGCGACAGAGTTGTCGTTGAGTCCAAAAGAGGCATTGAAATAGGTTTGGTAAAGTTTCCGCCGAAAGATGTCGCTGATGGTGATGTGACTTTACCTTTAAAGGAAATCATTCGAATAGTCAATGAGGAAGACGAGGAACAGTATTATAATAATGAGCGAGACGCTGAACAAGCATTAGAATTATGTAAGAAAGTTGTTAAAAATCAAAATTTGGACATGCGCTTAGTTAATTGTGAGTATACATTAGATAAGTCAAAAGTTATCTTTAATTTTACGGCAGATGATCGAATAGATTTTCGTAAATTAGTAAAGGTATTGGCTCAAAATTTAAAAACTAGAATTGAATTACGTCAAATTGGGGTAAGAGATGAAGCGAAGTTATTGGGTGGCATAGGTCCATGTGGACGTTCGCTTTGCTGTTCTACTTTCTTAGGAGATTTTGAACCTGTATCAATTAAGATGGCAAAAGATCAAAACTTATCATTAAATCCAACTAAAATATCAGGTGCTTGTGGTCGCTTAATGTGTTGTCTTAAGTATGAAAATGATCACTACGAAGAAGCAAGAGCGCAGTTGCCAGACGTAGGTGCTTCAGTACAAACACCTGATGGCAGTGGAAAGGTAATTGGATTAAATATTTTAGATATTTCTATGCAAGTAAAAATAGAAGGTCTTGAACAACCACTAGAATATAAGATGGAAGAAATTGAAGCAATGAACTAAGGAGGTTTAGCGACCTTTGAATAGAAATGAATTATTTGAGAGATTAATGAGACTTGAACGTAATGTAGGTCAGTTGACCCAGGATATGACTGAACTGAAAGATTTAGCTGTTGAACTCGTCGAAGAGAATGTAGCGTTGCAAGTTGAAAATGACAATTTAAAAAGGTTGATGGACAAAGGTGAAGCGTCATCAGAGCATAATGATGAAAAGTCTCATTCTAAGCACATTAAAACACCGTCTCCTAGTAAAGACAATTTAGCTATGTTGTATAGGGAAGGCTTTCATATATGTAAAGGTGAATTGTTCGGTAAACACCGTCAAGGCGAAGATTGTCTCTTGTGTCTAAATGTATTAAGCGATTAAAGTTCAATTGAGGACGAAATGATTAAAGTTAAGGGTGTATTATAAGTATGACATTTCAATCATGCTATAATGACATCCTTTTTTTAGGAGTAAGTAGGATGCTTAAGGATAATGAAAGAATTGATTATTTAATTAAAGAAGGTTATGAGATTATCCAAAATGATGATGTCTTTTCATTTTCAACGGATGCCTTATTGTTGGGATATCTCACTGAAGTGAGGAAGAACGATCGCATTATGGATTTATGTTCAGGTAACGGAGTGATTCCGTTATTGTTAGCTGCAAAGTGTAACCAAGATATTGAGGGCATTGAGATACAAAGTCAATTAGTTGATATGGCACGTCGTAGTTTTGAACGAAATGATTTAGAAGAACGATTAACCATGCATCTAATGGACTTAAACAATGTATATGATACATTTAAACCTTCTCAATATACATTAGTTACGTGTAATCCTCCTTATTTTAAAATGAATCAACTGAATCAACATCAGAAAGAAGCACATAAAATTGCACGTCATGAAGTGAAGTGTAATCTTGCAGATTGTGTAAAATCGGCGAGACATTTACTAAAAGAAGGTGGACGATTAGTTTTAGTTCATCGTGCGGAGAGGCTTATGGATGTCTTAAATGAAATGAGAAATGCTAAAATTGAACCAAAGAAGCTCTCATTTATATATAGCAAAGTGAATAAAACTGCTCAGACGATTGTAGTTGAAGGTCGAAAAGGTGGAAAACAAGGATTAGAGATCCGAAAACCTTTCTATATATACAATGAAGATGGGACATATAGTGATGAAATGAAGGGCATATATTATGGATAGACATTTTGTTTATATTGTTAAATGTAATGATGGTAGTCTGTATACGGGTTATGCAAAAGATGTTGAAGCACGCGTAGCGAAACATAATGATGGTAAAGGTGCCAAATATACCAAAATAAGACGTCCGGTAGAGTTAGTTTATCAAGAAATGTATGAAACTAAATCCGATGCGTTAAAGAGAGAATACGAAATAAAAACATTTTCAAGACAACGGAAATTAAAAATGATTAAGGAGGGATAGCATGGCAACGTTATTTTTAGTGGGCACACCCATTGGCAATTTAGCGGATGTGACGTATCGCGCAATAGACACATTGAATAACGTAGATATGATTGCATGTGAAGATACAAGAGTGACACGCAAGTTATGTAATCACTACGAAATAAAAACACCTCTGAAATCATATCATGAACATAATAAAGAACAACAAACAGCTTATTTAATTGAACAATTGCAATCCGGATTGGATGTCGCATTAGTTTCTGATGCAGGACTACCTTTAATCAGTGATCCAGGCTATGAACTCGTTGTGGAAGCACGTCATCAGAATATTAGTGTAGTCCCTGTCCCTGGTCCTAATGCAGGGCTAACAGCCCTAATGGCGAGTGGTCTACCTTCCTTTACGTATACGTTTTTAGGCTTTTTACCTAGAAAAGAGAAAGAAAAAATAAATGTCTTACAACTTAGAATGTATCAAGACAGTACGCTAATACTTTACGAATCCCCTCATAGAGTGACAGATACGTTGAAAGCAATTGCGAAGGTAGATTCTCAGAGACGTGTCTCAATCGGTAGAGAATTAACTAAGAAATTTGAGCAACTTATGACTTTACCAGTAACACTGATGCTTGAAACAATCCAGAATGGTGATATACCAATGAAAGGTGAATTCGTCATTCTAATCGAAGGCGCTTCACCTATTACGAATCATTCATGGTTCGAAGATTTAACTGTTAAGGACCATGTAAATCATTACATTGAAAATGATAAAGTTAAACCGAAACAAGCGATTAAAACGGTTGCTTCAGATCGTGGTATGAAAACTGGAGAAGTTTATAATATTTATCATGATATAGACTAAAAACTTTCATGTTTTCATATATATTTTATTAGTGATGAATTCGTATGAAAACCACCATAAAACACTGATTTTATGGTATTGTAGTAAAGATGATGACAATTAATTTTCAAATGATGTGAGAATGTAAACACGGATACATAGTAGTGCGCTACTTCATTGAAAAGAAAAATAAATTTAGATATCATTTATTATGTAATTAATGAGGAGGACCAGTGATGGCTAAAGATACGTTTTATATAACTACCCCAATTTATTATCCAAGTGGGAATTTACACATCGGTCATGCATACTCAACTGTTGCAGGCGACGTCATTGCGCGCTATAAAAGAATGCAAGGATATGATGTTCGTTACTTAACAGGTACGGATGAACATGGCCAAAAAATTCAAGAAAAAGCTCAAAAAGCTGGTAAAACAGAATTAGAATATTTAGATGAAATGATTGCTGGAATTAAAAGTTTATGGGATAAACTTGAGATTTCAAATGATGACTTTATTCGAACTACTGAAGAACGTCACAAGCAAGTTGTGGAAAAAGTATTCGAAAGATTATTAAAACAAGGCGATATTTATTTAGGTGAATATGAAGGTTGGTATTCTGTTCCAGATGAAACGTACTACACGGAATCACAACTCGTAGATCCAGTTTATGAAAATGGTAAAATCGTTGGCGGTAAAAGCCCAGATTCTGGACATGAAGTTGAACTTGTGAAAGAGGAAAGTTACTTCTTCAATATTAATAAATACACAGATCGACTATTAGAATTTTATGATGAAAATCCAGACTTTATTCAACCACCATCTAGAAAGAATGAAATGATCAATAACTTTATCAAGCCTGGATTAGAAGATTTAGCTGTTTCTCGTACATCATTTGACTGGGGCGTTCGTGTTCCATCAAATCCTAAGCATGTGGTATATGTATGGATTGATGCACTAGTTAACTATATTTCTTCATTGGGTTATCTTTCAGAGGATGAAACGTTATTTAGCAAATATTGGCCAGCAGATATTCATTTGATGGCTAAAGAAATTGTACGTTTCCACTCTATTATTTGGCCGATTTTATTAATGGCATTAGATTTACCTCTACCTAAGAAAGTCTTTGCACATGGCTGGATCTTAATGAAAGATGGTAAAATGAGTAAATCTAAAGGCAACGTCGTTGATCCGAATGTATTAATTGATCGTTACGGTTTAGATGCAACACGTTACTACTTAATGCGTGAGTTACCATTCGGTTCTGATGGTGTGTTCACGCCAGAAGCCTTTGTTGAACGTACGAATTATGACTTGGCGAATGACTTAGGTAACTTAGTTAACCGTACAATTTCAATGATTAATAAATACTTCCATGGTGAATTACCAGCTTACCAAGGTCCAAAACACGAACTTGATGAGGATATGGAAGCAATGGCGCTTGAAACAGTTAAGAACTTTAATGAGAACATGGAAAGTTTACAATTCTCTGTTGCATTGTCTACGGTTTGGAAATTTATTAGCCGTACGAATAAGTATATTGATGAGACACAACCATGGGTATTAGCTAAAGATGAAAGTCAACGTGACATGCTCGGCAATGTGATGGCACACCTTGTTGAGAATATTCGTTTCTCAGCTGTTTTACTACAGCCGTTCTTAACACATGCACCAAGAGAAATGTTTAAGCAACTTAATATCAATAATCCTAAATTAACAGAATTAGAAAGTCTCGAAAGTTACGGTGCACTCACTGAACCGATTATGGTTACTGAAAAGCCATCACCAATTTTCCCAAGATTAGATACAGAAGCAGAAATTTCTTATATTAAAGAATCAATGCAGCCACCTAAATCTGAGGAAAAAGAAGAAGTACCAAGTAAAGAACAAATTGATATTAAAGACTTCGATAAAGTTGCAATTAAAGCAGCAACAATTATAGATGCTGAAAATGTGAAAAAATCTGATAAACTATTAAAAATTCAAATTGATTTAGATAGTGAGCAGCGTCAAATTGTATCAGGAATAGCGAAGTTCTATAAACCTGAGGATATTATTGGTAAAAAAGTTGCTGTAGTAACAAATTTAAAACCTGCAAAATTAATGGGTCAAAAATCTGAAGGTATGATTTTATCTGCTGAAAAAGATGGCGTTCTTACATTGGTAAGTTTACCAAATGCAATTCCAAACGGAGCAATTGTTAAATAATATTGCAGAGAGATAGGAGAGATAATGATGTTAATCGATACACATGTCCATTTAAATGATGAACAATATGATGAAGATTTAAATGAAGTGATATCACGTGCGAGAGAAGCAGGCGTAGATAGAATGTTTGTAGTGGGATTTGATACGCCTACAATTGAACGTACTATGGAACTCATAGATAAATATGAATTTGTCTATGGTATTATCGGTTGGCATCCTGTCGATGCAATTGATTGTACGGATGAGAGATTAGAGTGGATTGAACGTCTATCTAAACATCCTAAGATTATCGGCATTGGTGAGATGGGCTTAGACTATCACTGGGATAAATCTCCTGCTGACATTCAAAAGGAAGTATTTAGAAAGCAAATCGCTCTAGCTAAACGTGTACAATTACCTATTATTATTCATAATCGTGAAGCGACTCAAGATTGTGTTGATATCTTGATGGAAGAGCATGCCGAAGAAGTGGGTGGCATTATGCATAGTTTCAGTGCCTCACCTGAAATTGCAGATGTAGTTATTAACAAATTGAATTTCTACGTCTCTCTAGGTGGCCCAGTTACTTTCAAAAATGCGAAACAACCTAAAGAAGTTGCGCAACATGTGCCAATGGATCGCTTATTATGTGAAACAGATGCACCATACTTGTCGCCTCATCCATATAGAGGTAAACGCAATGAGCCAGAACGTGTCACATTAGTAGCACAACAAATTGCAGACTTACGTGGCATGACATATGAAGAAGTATGTCGCCAAACGACTGAAAATGCTGAGCGTTTATTTAAATTAAAACAATAATTTACAGTGAGAAAGGTGTCCAACTTTAAAGGGATGAATATCATCACACTTTTAAAAGTTCGAGACATCTTTCTTATTTTTTATAAAGTTAGAGTGCCGGCATAGTAAAATATGAAATGTAGTGAAGCTCGTTGATAAAGTAAAATGAATGAAGAAGTTTGTTAGTATTTTATTATTTTGATTTACTTTTATAAAATAAGGATAAACGACTTAAACATTGTTGGAAGGTATAAATATGAAGATTAATGAATTTATCGTAGTTGAAGGCAGAGATGACACAGAGCGTGTTAAAACTGCTGTAGAATGCGATACAATAGAGACAAATGGAAGTGCAATAAACCAAGAAACATTAGATGTTATTCGTCATGCGCAAGAAAGTAGAGGCGTGATTGTATTGACTGATCCTGATTTCCCGGGTGATAAAATCAGACATACCATCCGTGACAATGTACCTGGCGTTAAACATGCGTATTTAGATAAAGAAAAGGCAAAGAACAGAAGAGGTAAAATTGGTGTTGAACATGCGGATGTTAAAGACATTAGAGAAGCATTGATGCATGTGAGTTCACCATTTGAAGAAGCGGAAGAAACCATTGATAAAAGTGTCTTGATTGATTTAGGGCTAATTATTGGGAAAGACGCTAGACGCCGACGAGAAATCTTAGGACGTAAATTGCATATCGGTCATTCTAATGGTAAACAATTATTAAAAAAGCTGAACGCTTTTGGTTATACTGAGCAAGATGTAAGAGACGCTTTACTTGATGAAGAAAGAAGGGAGAAATAAATGGAACATAAAGATATTGCTACACCATCTCGTACCCGTGCTTTACTAGATCAATATGGATTTAATTTTAAGAAGAGTTTAGGACAAAACTTCTTAGTAGATGTGAATATCATTAATAAGATTATTGAAGCCAGTCAAATTGATGAAACAACAGGTATCATTGAAGTTGGTCCTGGTATGGGATCATTAACTGAGCAACTTGCTAAACACGCAAAAAAAGTCATGTCATTTGAAATAGATCAAAGACTTATACCTGTCCTTAACGATACACTCTCTCCTTATGATAATGTCACAATTATTAACGAAGATATCTTAAAAGCTGATATTGGAAAAGCGGTCAATACATATCTTGATGATTGCGATAAAATTATGGTTGTGGCTAATTTGCCTTATTATATTACGACACCTATATTACTTAATTTAATGCAGCAGGATATTCCTATCGATGGTTATGTAGTGATGATGCAAAAAGAAGTAGGTGAGCGCCTGAACGCTAGTGTAGGTACTAAAGCGTATGGGTCGCTTTCTATCGTCGCACAATATTACACTGAAACAAGTAAAGTTTTGACCGTCCCTAAATCAGTGTTTATGCCTCCTCCAAATGTGGATTCAATTGTCGTAAAACTGATGCAACGCGAGAAACCCCTTGTAGACATCGATGACGAAGAAGCGTTTTTCAAATTAGCGAAAGCAGCATTTGCACAACGACGTAAAACAATTAACAATAACTATCAGAACTTTTTCAAAGATGGGAAACAGTATAAATCTTCTATTCTGAATTGGTTAGAAAATGCAGGAATCGATCCTAAACGACGTGGCGAAACGCTTACAATACAGGATTTTGCAAAATTATATGAAGAAAAGAAAAAATTCCCTGAATTAGAAAATTAAAATATTGACAAAGGTCTTTTACCTTGATAAAATTTAAATTTTATTTGACGAAATCGCTATAAATATGGTATTATGTAACTTGTAGCGAGGTGGGGCAATATGCCAAAATCAATTTTGGACATCAAAAATTCTATTGATTGTCATTTAGGAAATCGTATTGTACTAAAAGCCAATGGTGGACGCAAAAAGACAATTGAACGCTCAGGTGTTTTAAAAGAAACGTATCCTTCAGTATTCATTGTCGAATTAGATCAAGACAAACACAACTTTGAACGCGTATCTTATACATACACTGATGTGCTTACTGAAAACGTACAAGTTTCATTTGAAGAAGATAATCATCAAGAAGCAGTTGCACACTAATCAGAAACATATATAAGAGTGATGTATTACTCTAAAATTTATAGTTTTATATTATATTTATTAAGGTGAGTATTGGGCAGTAGGTTCAATGCTCTTTTTTCTGTCTTGAAAAGTATTGTGGATCATTGCTCAAGGTCAATGAAGAGGTCGGGACATTATTTATTATGTCTTTCCCATCAAGCATATTTAAGTAATTCTGCAAACAATGCAAGTTGGGTGCATGCCAACGAAATTAATATTGCTAAATGATATTTTTGTTCGACACTCTTTATTCAATTTTATATTTTAAAAAATCAAAAAACGTATATTATTACTTTTCAAAATGTATTTCATTAAGATTTTACGAAAAATTGAAGATAATCTATCAAATATTTAAGACCTTTATGTTAAAATCATCTTAATAACAATTCGAAGCGAGGGCGGAAAAATGATATATGAAACGGCACCAGCCAAAATAAATTTTACGCTCGATACCCTTTTTAAAAGAGATGATGGTTACCATGAAATTGAAATGATTATGACTACAATCGATTTAAATGATCGATTATCTTTTCAAAAGCGTAAAGATAAAAAGATTGTTGTAGATATCGAACATAATTATGTTCCTAACGATCATAAAAATCTTGCCTATAGAGCGGCTAAATTGATGGTGGAGACCTATAATATTAAAGAAGGGATTACGATTACCATTGATAAAGATATACCAGTTTCGGCTGGATTAGCAGGCGGTTCTGCAGATGCAGCAGCTACAATGAGAGGGATGAATCGTTTATTTAGATTAGGTAAGTCTTTAGATGATTTATCAGCACTAGGTATTCAAATTGGTACAGATATCCCTTTTTGTATTTATAATAAGACTGCTGTGTGCACTGGGCGAGGTGAGAAGGTGACTTTTCTAGATAAACCACCTTCTGCATGGGTAGTTTTGGCTAAACCGGATTTAGGAATATCCTCACCGGATGTCTTTAAAGCATTAAATTTAAATGAACAGCATGTCGTGTATAATGATTTGTGTAAACAAGCATTAAAAACGAATGATTATCAACTGTTATGTAAAAGCTTATCTAATCGATTAGAACCTATTTCAATATCTATGCATCCGGAAATAAAGAAACTTAAAGATAATATGTTGCAATGTGGCGCAGATGGTGCATTAATGAGTGGGAGTGGACCAACTGTTTATGCTTTAGCGCAAAAGGAACGACAAGCTAAGAATATTTTTAATGCAGTCAACGGATGTTGTAATGAAGTATATTTAGTAAGATTATTAGGATAGAAAGGTTTGACACAATGAGATATAAAAGAAGCGAACGTATCGTGTTTATGACACAATACCTTATGAATCATCCGAATAAATTAATACCTCTCACTTTTTTCGTAAAAAAATTCAAACAAGCGAAATCTTCTATTAGTGAAGATGTACAAATTATAAAGAATACTTTTCAGAAGGAAGAATTGGGAACGGTTATTACTACTGCCGGCGCAAGTGGTGGCGTAACGTACAAACCGAAGATGAGTAAAGCGGAAGCGACGGATGTCGTGAATGAAGTCATTACGCATTTACAAGAAAAGGAACGCTTATTGCCTGGCGGTTACTTATTCTTATCTGATTTAGTTGGGAATCCTACTTTACTTAATAAAGTAGGTAAATTGATTGCAAGTATTTATATGGATGAACAACTCGATGCCGTTGTAACGATTGCTACGAAAGGTATATCGCTTGCTAATGCAGTAGCAAACGTATTAAATTTACCTGTAGTGGTTATTAGAAAGGACAATAAAGTAACTGAAGGTTCTACGGTATCCATCAATTACGTTTCTGGATCTTCTAGAAAGATAGAGACTATGGTGTTATCAAAACGTACTTTAGCTGAAAATTCCAATGTCCTCGTAGTAGATGATTTTATGAGAGCTGGAGGCTCTATTAACGGAGTTATGAATTTAATGAACGAGTTTAAAGCTCACGTAAAAGGGGTATCAGTACTTGTAGAATCGAAAGAAGTAAAACAAAGATTGATTGAAGATTATACTTCCTTAGTAAGATTATCAGATGTTGATGAGTACAATCAGGAATTTAAAGTAGAACCAGGCAATAGTTTGTCTAAATTTTCTTAAAAAAGGAGCATTACACATCATGAAAACGATTAATACTAACAAAGCACCAGAAGCATTAGGACCTTATTCACATGCTACAGTCATTAATGACTTAGTTTTTACATCAGGTCAAATTCCATTAACACTTGATGGAACAATTGTAAGTGACGATGTACAAGAACAAACTAAGCAAGTTTTAGAAAACTTAACTGTGGTATTAAAAGAAGCAGGTTCTGATATAGATTCTGTTGTAAAAGCAACAATCTTTATTTCTGATATGAATAATTTCCAAAAAATAAATGAAATCTATGGAAACTATTTCGGCGAAACGCAACCAGCACGTAGCTGCGTTGAAGTCGCACGTTTACCAAAAGACGTGAAGGTTGAAATTGAATTGATAGGTAAAGTTAAGGATTTATAATTTTCTTTTAAAAATATTGTCAAGCTTCTAATAATATAAAGATATACTAGGGGGGCTCACTACATGAAAGTGACAGATGTAAGACTTAGAAAAATACAAACAGATGGCAGAATGAAAGCACTTGTTTCCATTACACTTGATGAGGCATTCGTAATTCATGACTTACGTGTAATCGAAGGAAACTCAGGTCTATTCGTCGCAATGCCAAGCAAACGTACACCAGATGGTGAATTCCGCGACATCGCGCACCCTATCAACTCTGATATGAGACAAGAAATTCAAGATGCCGTGATGAAAGTATATGATGAAACAGATGAAGTCATTCCAGATAAAAATGCGACTTCAGATTCAGATAACGAAGAAACAGATGAAGCTTAAATAAAAATATAAAATTAAAGTATGAAAAATGGTCAACGTTTCGAGAGAGGGGCGTTGACCTTTTTTTGTCCATGGTACGTGTAATTGTTCATTGATACTTACAAAAGTAAAAATGTTTATAAAAAATTAACGATTAGTTAACAAAAACTTTTAAAAGTTGAAAGTCTATTAGTTGTTAAATTATAATAATTATGAAGTGTAAATTTTTATGGAGGGTTAGCATTCATGCAAAGACATGCGATTATTTTGGCAGCAGGTAAAGGCACAAGAATGAAATCAAAAAAATATAAAGTGCTACATGAAGTTGCTGGCAAATCAATGATTGAACATGTTCTCAACAGTGTTAAACAATCTGGAGTTAATCATATTGTAACTATCGTTGGGCACGGCGCAGAAAGTGTCAAAGAAACTTTAGGTGAACAATCATTATACAGTTTTCAAGAAGAGCAACTTGGAACAGCACATGCTGTAAAGACGGCACAAGAACACTTGGCGGAAAAAGAAGGGACCACTTTAGTTGTATGTGGAGATACGCCATTAATCACATCTAAAACACTACAATCTCTTATCGATCATCATGAAAGTACAAATTCACAAGTGACTGTTCTTTCAGCCTCAACTAGCCAACCACATGGCTACGGTCGAATTGTTAGAGATTCAAACCATTTGCTACAACGTATTGTTGAGGAAAAAGATGCGAGTGAAACTGAACGTGAGATTAACGAAATTAGCTCAGGCATTTTTGCCTTCGATAACCAAGTATTATTCGATAAATTAGCACAAGTGAAAAATGATAATGCACAAGGAGAATACTATTTACCTGACGTCTTGTCACTCATCATAGAGGATGGCGGTAAAGCTGAAATTTACCATACAGATGATTTTGATGAAATTATGGGCGTCAATGATCGAGTGATGTTGAGTGTAGCTGAAAAGCATTCCAAAAACGTATTAATGATTTCCATATGAGAAATGGTGTAACGATTCTTGATCCAAACTCAACATATATTGGTCCAGACGTGGAAATTGGAATGGATACAACAATCGAACCAGGTGTGCGTATTGGAGGCCATACAACAATCGGTGAAGATGTACTGATTGGTCAGTACTCTGAAATTAATAATAGTACGATTCATTCGAATGCTAACATCAAACAATCTATCATCAACGACTCAGTTGTAGGCGAGAAAACAAAAGTAGGACCATTTGCCCAATTGCGACCAGGCTCAAATCTTGGTGCAGATGTAAAAGTTGGAAACTTTGTTGAAGTGAAGAAAGCAAGTCTTAAAGATGGCGCGAAAGTATCACATCTAAGCTATATTGGCGATGCTGAAATTGGAGAACGTACGAATATTGGTTGTGGTTCAATCACTGTCAATTACGATGGGGTAAATAAATTTAAAACTATCGTAGGTAAGGACGCATTTATAGGATGTAACACAAATCTAATTGCACCTGTGACAGTAGGTGATCATACACTGATTGCAGCAGGTTCTACGATTACGGATGACATTCCTGAAGACAGTTTAGCGTTAGCGCGTGCACGACAAGTTAATAAAGAAGGTTATTTGAAGAAGTAAATAGCGAAAAAGTAAAGCGTGTAATCAAATGATTAAAGTGGAAATGAGTTTATCATCGAAATTATTTTGATTCGTCTGATAACATAGTAATAAAGTTCTATTTTCTATATAATAAAACTGTGTAAGTAAATAATTGGAGGACTATAAATGTTAAATAATGAATATAAGAATTCATCATTGAAGATCTTTTCGCTTAAAGGAAATGAACCCTTAGCACAAGAAGTAGCGGATCATGTAGGAATTGAACTAGGGAAATGTTCAGTAAAACGTTTTAGTGATGGAGAAATTCAAATCAATATTGAAGAAAGTATTCGTGGTTGTGATGTATTTATTATTCAACCGACTTCATACCCTGTAAACCTTCATTTAATGGAGTTACTTATTATGATTGACGCATGTAAACGTGCATCAGCTGCAAACATTAACATCGTAGTACCTTACTATGGTTATGCGCGTCAAGACAGAAAGGCACGTAGCCGTGAACCAATCACAGCTAAGTTAGTAGCGAACCTTATCGAGACTGCGGGCGCGAATCGTATGATTGCGTTAGATTTACATGCACCTCAAATTCAAGGATTCTTCGATATTCCAATCGACCACTTAATGGGTGTACCAATTCTTGCTCAACACTTTGAAAATGACCCAGATATCAATCCAGAAGAGTGTGTAGTTGTTTCACCAGACCATGGTGGTGTAACGCGTGCACGTAAATTAGCAGACATTTTAAAAACTCCAATTGCAATTATTGATAAACGTCGTCCTAAACCAAATGTGGCAGAAGTCATGAATATTGTTGGTGAGATTGAAGGACGTACAGCCATTATCATTGATGACATTATTGATACTGCTGGAACAATTACATTAGCTGCACAAGCACTTAAAGATAAAGGTGCTAAAGAAGTTTATGCTTGTTGTACGCACCCTGTATTATCAGGTCCAGCAAAAGAACGTATTGAAAACTCTGCAATTAAAGAATTAATTGTTACGAACTCAATTCAATTAGAAGAAAGTAGAAAGCCTACAAACACTAAAGAACTTTCAGTTGCCGGTTTAATTGGAAAAGCAATTATCCGAGTTTATGAAAGAGAATCAGTAAGTGTATTATTTGACTAAAGGTTACAAATGCGTTTGACGTATTCACTGTCAACGTGTATAATACATTCGTTCGTGAATTTACGGACAAATAAACACTTGCAAGCAACGATAACGTTGATGGGCAAGTGAGGAGCAGATAAGACAATCTGATGATTGCTCGAACTGCAAAATTTGAAAGGTGGAAATTTGAATGGCTTCATTAAAGTCAATCATCCGTCAAGGTAAACAAACTCGTTCTGACCTTAAACAATTAAGAAACTCAGGTAAAGTACCTGCAGTAGTATACGGTTACGGTACTAAAAATACTTCAGTTAAAGTTGATGAAGTTGAATTTATCAAAGTCATCCGTGAAGTAGGACGTAACGGTGTTATCGATTTAGGCGTTGGTTCTAAAACAATTAAAGTAATGGTTTCAGATTACCAATTTGACCCATTAAAGAACCAAATCACTCACATTGACTTCTTAGCAATCAACATGAGCGAAGAACGTACTGTAGAAGTACCAGTTCACTTAGTTGGTGAAGCTGTAGGCGCTAAAGAAGGCGGCGTAGTTGAACAACCATTATTCGACTTAGAAGTAACAGCTACTCCAGAAAATATCCCTGAATCAATCGAAGTGGATATCAGTGAGTTACAAATCAACGATAGCTTCTCTGTTGCTGATGTTAAAATTTCTGGTGACTTCACTATCGAAAACGACCCAGAAGACTCTATCGTAACAGTAGTTCCTCCAACAGACGAACCTTCTGAAGAAGAAGTAGAAGCTATGGAAGGCGAATCAGCAACTGAAGAACCAGAAGTTGTTGGTGAAGACAAAGAATCTGAAGAAGACAACAAAGAAGAATAATTCGGACTTGTTTTCTAACAATCATCACTCGATGACTTTAGATTAATAATTACAAACAAAAGTCTGAGACGAAAAGTTTTATTTAGAATAGTTAAACTGAGTATTGATGGCGACACGCCTGCAGGAATAGCATGCGTCTTGAGACTACAGGCTCAAGCCATGCCCGCGGCAAGGGAGCTAAACAATACGAAGTATTAATATCATATTCTAATCTTCAAAAAGAGTTTGTCTACAGTCTGAAGCACTGTGCTTATACTAATAAGCATGGTGCTTTTTGTGTTATTATAAGGAATGATTAATTATTTGAAATTGGATGAAGGATAGGACGTATTGGCATGACACTTTCGTGTTAGGAGCCGTCCCTTCATTTTCAAAAATAAAACTCACGTAGATGAATATAGATTAAGAATAACGATGGAGGTAGCAAGATGAAATGTATTGTCGGTCTAGGCAACATAGGTAAACGTTTCGAACTTACAAGGCATAATATTGGCTTTGAAGTGATCGACTATCTATTAGAACGTAATCAATTTACGTTAGATAAACAAAAGTTTAAAGGCGCGTATACGATTGAACGTTTAAACGGTGACAAAGTATTATTCATTGAACCGATGACAATGATGAACCTGTCAGGCGAAGCAGTTGCGCCATTAATGGGCTATTATAACGTAGATACAGAAGATTTAATCGTATTATATGATGATTTAGATTTAGAACAGGGACAAGTTCGTTTGCGTCAGAAGGGGAGCGCAGGAGGACATAATGGGATGAAATCAATCATCAAAATGCTTGGTACTGATCAATTTAAACGTATTCGGATTGGCGTTGGACGACCAACGAACGGTATGTCAGTTCCTGACTATGTACTACAACGCTTTTCAAAAGAAGAAATGGTTACGATGGAAAAGGTGATTGAGCACTCTGCTAGAGCTGTCGAAGCTTTCATTGAGTCATCACGATTTGATCATGTCATGAATGAATATAATGGTGAAGTCAATTGAAATCAATGATTACAGATTATATAAGTGAAGATAAACGTTTTCAGGAATTAGATGACGTTTTTGGTCAAGATAACATATTAGTTACGGGATTATCCCCTTCTGCTAAAGCGACAATTATCGCTGAAAAGTATCTTAAAGATCATAAGCAATTGTTACTCGTAACGAATAATTTATACCAAGCAGACAAAATTGAAGCAGACCTTTTACAATACGTTGATGGTTCTGAAGTGTATAAGTACCCAGTACAAGATATTATGACTGAAGAATTCTCAACACAGAGTCCTCAATTAATGAGTGAACGTGTGAGAACATTGACGGCGCTAGCCCAAGGCGTGAAAGGGTTATTTATTGTGCCATTAAATGGTTTCAAAAAATGGTTAACCCCTGTAGAAATGTGGCAGAGTCATCAAATGACGCTTAAAGTAGGAGAAGACATAGATGTCGAAGCATTTCTAAACAAATTAGTGAATATGGGCTATCGCAGAGAAAGTGTGGTTTCTCATATTGGGGAATTCTCACTACGTGGCGGTATCATTGATATTTATCCACTTATAGGTACGCCTGTAAGAATAGAATTATTTGATACAGAAGTCGATTCAATTAGAGACTTCGATGTTGAAACGCAGCGCTCTAATGAAAATATTGAAGAAGTCGAAATCACTACTGCGAGTGACTATATCATTACAGATGAGGTTATTCAGCATTTACAGACACATCTAAAAGAAGCGTACGAACATACACGTCCTAAAATTGAAAAATCTGTGCGTAATGATTTAAAAGAAACGTATGAAAGTTTCAAATTATTTGAATCTACATTCTTTGATCATCAATTATTACGACGTTTAGTTGCGTTTATGTATGAACAACCATCTACAATTATTGATTATTTCCGAGATGATGCGATTATCGCAGTAGATGAATTTAACCGTGTGAAAGAAACGGAAGAGACATTAACAACAGAAGTGGATGACTTTATTGGCAACTTAATTGAGAGTGGAAATGGGTTTATAGGACAAAGTTTCATGAAATATGATGGTTTCGAAACATTACTTGAAAAGCGTCCCGTGGCCTATTTCACATTATTCACATCCTCCATGCAAGTGCCGCTAGAACATATTATTAAATTCTCATGTAAACCTGTTCAGCAATTCTATGGTCAATACGACATCATGCGTTCAGAATTTCAAAGATTTATTCATAATGACTATACAATTATGGTACTTGTGGAGACGGAAACGAAAGTTGAACGTATTCAATCCATGTTAAATGAAATGCACATTCCGACGGTCTCTCATATCCATGAAAAGGTTGATAGCGGACAAGCCATCGTTACAGAAGGTAGTTTGTCTGAAGGCTTTGAATTACCTTACATGCAATTAGTGGTGATTACGGAGAGAGAACTTTTCAAGACAAAACAAAAGAAACAACGTAAGCGTACCAAAACGCTATCGAACGCTGAAAAGATCAAATCTTATCAAGACTTAAACGTAGGAGACTATATCGTTCACGTACATCACGGGGTTGGACGTTATTTAGGTGTTGAAACGCTTGAAGTAGGCGATACACATCGTGATTATATTAAATTGCAGTATAAAGGTACTGACCAATTATTCGTGCCTGTAGATCAAATGGACCAGGTTCAAAAATATGTTGCTTCTGAAGATAAATCCCCAAGATTAAACAAATTGGGCGGCACAGAATGGAAGAAGACGAAAGCCAAAGTTCAACAAAGTGTTGAAGATATTGCAGATGAATTGATAGACCTTTATAAAGAACGTGAAATGTCGGTGGGTTACAAATATGGGGAGGACACTGCAGAACAATCAGCATTTGAACATGACTTCCCATATGAGTTAACACCTGACCAAGACAAATCAATTGAAGAAATCAAGAGCGATATGGAACGTGAACGACCTATGGATCGTTTATTATGTGGTGATGTTGGTTATGGTAAGACGGAAGTTGCTGTGCGTGCAGCATTTAAAGCAGTGATGGAAGGGAAACAAGTGGCGTTTCTTGTTCCTACAACCATTCTGGCTCAACAGCATTATGAGACGCTAATTGAACGTATGCAAGACTTCCCTGTTGAAATTCAGCTTGTGAGTCGTTTCCGTACTACAAAGGAAATTAAAGAGACGAAAGAAGGCTTGAAATCTGGATACGTGGATATCGTGGTCGGTACTCATAAATTGCTCGGCAAAGATATCCAGTATAAAGATTTAGGTCTACTCATTGTCGATGAAGAACAACGATTCGGTGTACGACACAAAGAACGCATTAAAACGCTCAAAAAGAACGTGGATGTGCTCACTTTAACGGCGACACCTATACCAAGAACCTTGCACATGAGTATGTTAGGCGTTCGTGATTTATCTGTCATCGAAACGCCACCGGAGAACCGCTTCCCTGTTCAAACTTATGTGTTAGAACAAAACACTAACTTTATAAAAGAAGCATTAGAACGTGAATTGTCGCGTGATGGGCAAGTGTTCTATTTGTATAACAAAGTTCAATCTATTTATGAAAAGCGCGAACAACTGCAAATGCTAATGCCAGATGCCAATATTGCGGTTGCGCATGGTCAAATGACTGAACGTGATTTAGAAGAGACAATGCTTAGTTTCATCAACCATGAATATGATATTTTGGTTACAACAACGATTATTGAAACAGGTGTGGATGTACCTAATGCCAATACACTGATTATCGAAGAAGCTGACCGTTTTGGTCTTAGTCAACTGTATCAACTTAGAGGACGTGTAGGTCGTTCAAGTCGAATCGGGTATGCTTACTTCCTCCATCCAGCTAACAAGGTCTTAAATGAAACAGCTGAAGAACGTCTACAAGCGATTAAAGAATTTACTGAACTTGGTTCAGGCTTTAAAATCGCAATGCGAGATCTCAATATTCGTGGTGCTGGAAACTTACTAGGTAAACAACAACATGGCTTTATTGATTCAGTTGGTTTCGACTTGTACTCACAAATGCTTGAAGAAGCGGTAAATGAAAAGCGTGGCATTAAAGAAGAAACACCAGATGCGCCAGAAGTAGAAGTGGAATTGAATCTCGACGCTTATTTACCAGCTGAATATATACAAAATGAACAAGCTAAAATTGAAATTTATAAAAAATTACGTAAAGTTGAGACCGAAGATCAATTATTCGATGTTAAAGATGAACTTATCGACCGTTTCAATGATTATCCAGTTGAGGTGGAACGTCTTTTAGATATCGTTGAAATTAAAGTACATGCCCTCCATGCGGGTATTACATTGATTAAAGATAAAGGCAAGACAATTGAGGTATCGCTCTCTACTAAAGCTACTGAAAACATTAACGGCGAAGAACTATTCAAACAGTCGCAACCACTTGGTAGAGCCATGAAAGTAGGCGTTCAAGATAACGCGATGCGCGTGACGCTTACTAAATCTAAACAGTGGCTAGATAGCTTGAAATTCTTAGTTAAATGTATCGAAGAAAGTATGGCGATTGAAGATGAAGCGTAAATCACAGCCTAAAACAGCGTTTAATGGTGTCATCATACTAACGTTAGCGCTCATTATTGTTAAAGTTTTGAGTGCCATTTATCGTGTGCCATATCAGAATGTACTTGGAGATCAAGGGTTATATGCATATCAACAGGTCTATCCCATCGTGGCATTAGGTATGATTCTGTCCATGAACGCGATACCGAGTGCCGTCACTCAAGTTTTAGGTGTCAATAGCTCTATTTCGACTTATTCGAAAGTGATGTTACGTTTGCAATATGTTGGATTTGCCATATTTGTCGTCATCTTTATTTGTGCACATCCTATTGCGGTTTGGATGGGTGATGACAGATTAACGCCAATGTTAAGAATGGCGAGTTTTAGCTTTATATTAATTGGTATCTTAGGCGTGTTGCGTGGATTTTACCAGGCGAAACAAGAGATGAATATTCCAGCTATTTCCCAGGTAATAGAACAATTTATTCGGGTTGGCTTAATTATTATTGCGATTGTCTTATTTTCTCTTCATGGCTGGTCAGTTTACCAAGCAGGGACATTAGCAATCCTGGCTTCATCTATTGGGTTTTTAGGTTCCATGCTTTATTTAGTGCTGACGCGTCCATTTTCCTTAAAATTAAAGCACAACACAGTGCATGTAAATTGGCGACAATTATTCGTATCTATATTAATCTATGCATTGAGCCAACTTATCGTCATCTTGTGGCAAGTTGTCGATAGTTTCACAGTCATACACACGTTACAAGTGAGTGGGCTCTCGTTTAAAGAAGCTATTCAGCATAAAGGTATATATGATAGAGGTGCATCCTTTATCCAAATGGGCTTAATCGTCACAACAACATTTAGTTTCGTGCTCATACCTTTACTCACTGAAGCTATTCAACATCGTAATGATATTCATAAGAATCGCTATGCGAATGCATCAGTAAAGATTACTGTGTTGATGAGTTCGGCAGCGGGAATTGGCTTAATCAATTTGCTTCCGCTGATGAATCGTGTCTTTTTCAAGAACAATGCACTCACTGCAACACTAAGCGTCTATATGGTTACAGTAATGTGTGTATCACTCATTATGATGAATATTGCGTTGTTACAAGTGTTAAATCATATACGACCTATATTGATTGGCATTACACTTGGATTGATGTCTAAAGCTATTTTAAATGTTATATGCATCAGTCAATTTGGTATTTTGGGTGCCAGTTTAAGCACCGTGCTATCGCTATTTATATTTGTGGGTGTGTTACAAATAGAAGTACTGAAGTATTATCGTTTTAGTCAGATGCGCTCGTTTATTATTAAATTAGTAGGTGGCATGGTTGTTATGAGTGTTGCTGTGCAAGCGGTAATGTTCTTGATTCCGAGTCACGGGCGAATGATGGGATTGATTGAATTATTCATCGGTGCTTTCGTAGGAATTGGCATTCTGATTATATATATCATGATGTTTGATGTATTAAGCTATAAAGAGTTGAAATATTTACCTTTTGGAGATAAACTTTATCATTTTAAGAAAGGAAGACGTTCATGAGTCACACTATTACAATTGTTGGTTTAGGTAATTACAGTATTGATGATTTACCGCTAGGCATTTATCGCTTTTTAAAAAATAAACCCAAAATCTATGCGAGAACTTTAGATCACCCCGTGGTCGAAGAACTGAAGAAAGAACTTCACTTCGAAAGTTTTGATGATATTTATGAGGATAATGCAACTTTCGAAGAAGTGTACGAAACGATTGTGAATGAATTGATACAACGTGCACAATTCGAAGATATTGTTTATGCGGTTCCGGGTCATCCTCGCGTGGCTGAGACGACGACGGCAAAGTTGCTCGAATATAGTCAATCGCATGATGATATTAGTGTAGAAACTTTGGGTGGTAAAAGCTTTATCGATGATATCTTTGAAGCGGTAAATGTGGACCCTAACGATGGCTTTACGTTGTTAGATGGCACAGCTTTAGAAGAGTCAATGCTGAATATACGCACACATACGATGATTACACAAGTGTATAGTGCAATGGTGGCGGCTGATCTGAAGTTAACGTTGATGGAACGCTACCCTGATGATTGGGAAGTGAAGATTGTGACAGGTGCGCATAGTGGTGGTTCTCAAGTAATTACATGCCCACTTTATGAAATTGATCATCATGAAAATGAATTCAATAATCTTACAAGTTTATACATTCCTAAAGTGAACGATGATAAAGCATTTTATCAAGACTTTGACTTTGTGGTACAAACAATTGATTTACTTGTAGATGACGAGAAAGGTTGTCCTTGGGATAAAATTCAAACGCATGAAACACTTAAACGGTATTTGTTAGAAGAAACGTTTGAATTATTCGAAGCGATTGACAATGAAGATGATTGGCATATGATAGAAGAGTTAGGTGACATCTTACTACAAGTCTTACTCCACACAAGTATTGGCAAAAAAGAAGGTTATATGGATATCAAAGAAGTCATTGAAAGTCTTAATGCCAAGATGATCCGTCGTCATCCTCATATATTTGGAGAAGCACAAGCTGATTCTGTGGAAGACTTAAAAGAGATTTGGTCTGCAGCGAAAGATAAAGAAGGTAAAAAGCCTCGTGTGAAATTCGAGAAAGTATTTGCAGAGCATTTCTTGAAGTTGTATGATGAAACCAAAAATAAACACTTTGACGAAGACGCCCTCAGAAATTTTTTACAACAAGGGGAGAATCAATCATGAGATTAGATAAATATTTAAAGGTTTCACGACTTGTTAAACGACGTACGTTAGCTAAAGAAATTAGCGATCAAGGTCGTGTAACTGTAAATGGCAACGTAGCGAAAGCAGGAACTGATGTTAAAGAAAATGATGAGCTCGTCATTCGCTTTGGCCAGAAGTTAGTTACTGTTAAAGTTACGGGTTTAAATGAACATGCCACAAAAGAAAACGCAAAAGGCATGTATGAATTAATTAAAGAAGAACGCATTAATGAAGCGTGAAATGTACAAGGAGGTGACAAGCAATGAGTAATAAAGTAAAGAATATAGGCAATCAGTATACCTCACAAGAAAATAAGAAAAAGCAGCGTCAAAAAATGAAAATGCGTGTCGTACGTAAACGTATTGCTGTATTTGGTGGCATACTTTTAGCAGCTATACTGATTTTAATCGTGTTGCTTGTCATTCAAAAGCATAGTAACGATCAAGATGCGGTTGAAAGAAAACATAAAGAAGCCCAATTCCAAAAACAACAAGATGAAGAAATTGCTCTAAAAGAGAAATTAAATAACTTAAATGATAAGGATTATATCGAAAAAGTAGCTCGAGATGACTATTATTTAAGTAATAAGGGCGAAGTTATATTTAGATTACCAGGTGACAATAAATCCTCTAAATCTAAATCATCCGATGATGACGATAACTAGGATGATAAAATAATCTGATTATAGCATTGTTAAATTACGCGAACAGGAATATAATAAGAATAAAATCGAATCTAACCAGGAGGATTTATTTAGAAAATGTCAATCGAAGTAGGAAACAAGCTTAAAGGTAAAGTTACAGGTATCAAAAAATTTGGTGCATTTGTAGAATTACCTGAAGGAAAAAGTGGTTTAGTACATATCAGTGAGGTTGCTGACAATTACGTTGAAAATGTTGAAGACCACTTATCAGTTGGTGACGAAGTTGAAGTAAAGGTATTATCAATCGCTGATGACGGTAAAATTAGTCTATCGATTAAAAAAGCTAAAGATCGTCCTCGTAAACCTCACCATAATAATAAATCTAATCATGGAAAGCCAGTTCAAAAAACTGAAGACTTTGAGAAGAAATTAAGTAACTTCCTAAAGGATAGTGAAGATAAATTAACTTCAATCAAACGTCAAACAGAGTCACGTCGTGGCGGTAAAGGTTCAAGACGTTAATATAAAATAGATTTAGACATACATCGAGCCATATTTAATACAATGAATAATGGTTGATAAGAACAAAATGTGGTGGCCATCAAAGAGAGATGTTGGTCGGTGATTGAACACATGTATCACTCTTATGGGGTGGGACGACGAATTCAAATATAACTCTTTTGAATTCTCGCCCACTCCTATTTTATTTTCGAAGTGAGGTGAGATAATGGAGCTTAACACAGAAGGATGGTCTAAGGATGCACACTTAGTGGTTGCTGTTTCAACAGGGGTTGATAGCATGTCTTTATTACATAGTTTGTTGCATGATTATCATAATACATATCGCAAACTAACTTGTGTTCATGTGAATCACGGTTTGCGTCATCAATCCGTTGAAGAAGAACAGTTTCTAAAAGATTATTGCAGAGCGCATCATATTGAATTATATGTGAAACATCTCGATTTATCTCAAATAGTAGAAAAGGGTAATAGTATTCAGCATGAAGCAAGGCAACGCCGGTATGATTGGTTTGGTGAAATCATTCAAAAAATCGATGCTGATACCTTGTTAACAGCACACCATCTTGATGATCAGCTTGAAACGATTTTTTATCGTTTACTAAGTGGTCGCTCTACTCGTAGTGCTTTAGGTATGTCACTCATATCAAATTATAAACATTATCGTGTTTGTCGTCCTTTATTAGAAGTATCAAAAGAGGACATTTTAGCTTACCAACATTCGAACACTATTCCTTACTTTGAAGATGATTCCAATAAAGACACGAAATATGTGCGGAATGATATTAGACAGCGAATCCTTCCGACAATCAATCGCAATCCATTTCTCGATACACATCATTTGTTGAAGTTAAAGGACTGGCATGACAATGAATTACAGTTATTAAATGAATATGCGCAACATTTTATCTCTCACTTCGTATTTGAAAATAAAGACGAGATGGGCTATTCATTTTCAAGAGAAGCCTTTAATACACTCAATTCAAATGTTAAAACAATAGTAATGGATCAACTATTTGAAAATTTGAAACTTCACTTTGCAATACCTCAAAAAACATACGATGAATGGTTTCAACAATTTCAAAATAACAAATCTCAATTTAATATAGATGTTACAGAAAAATGGATAATTCAAATTGCATATGATACATTAATAATAATGGCTAAATCAGTAGACAGAGAAAATAGCATAACAAGTATTACGATAGAACAGCCAGGTACATATCGATTCAATGGCTATAAAATTGATATTAATCAACACTTACCTGAGACGTCATACCCTCTAAAAATTCGAGTGAGACGTCATGGTGATGTGTTTAAACTTAACGGTAAAAAAGGGCATAAAAAAGTAAGTCGTTTGTTCATAGATCAAAAAATTATCGCTGATGAACGAGAGCGTATACCTGTAGTGGTTAATAATTCTAATGAAATCATAGCTATAGGGTGCTTATATGTCCATGAGCGTTTTAAAGACTTAATAATGATTACGGATAATGGAGATGAATAATAATGCATAACGATTTAAAGGATGTTTTATTAACAGAGGAAGACATTCAAAATATTTGTAAAGAATTAGGTGAAAAGATTACAGCAGACTATCAAAATCGTCCGCTTGTATGTGTAGGTATTCTTAAAGGATCAGTCATGTTCATGGCAGATTTAATCAAACGTATCGATACACATTTATCCATCGATTTTATGGATGTTTCAAGTTATCACGGAGGTACAGAATCAACGGGTGAAGTTCAAATTATAAAGGATTTAGGTTCATCAATTGAAAATAAAGATGTACTGATCATTGAAGATATTTTAGAAACAGGAACAACATTAAAATCTATAACTGAGTTATTACAATCACGTAAAGTTAAGTCTTTAGAAATTGTAACACTACTTGATAAACCAAATCGTCGTAAAGCGGATATAGAAGCGAAATACGTTGGTAAAAAAATCCCAGATGAATTTGTTGTTGGTTACGGCTTAGATTATGGGGAATTATATAGAAACTTACCGTATATTGGTACGTTAAAACCTGAAGTTTATTCTAAATAAATGTATGGGTGGAACCTAAATGAATACAAGCACTATTGATTTGCGTATTGCGTACATTATAACTATGCGTGTCGCTAGATATAGTGTAGACTCGATTTATACGCTATAGGTCCTTTTTGAAATGAGTCGTATTTGTCTTTACATGATAAATGAATAAGATAGCAAAATTTAAAGAAATATATAGTTGGAATTGACTAAAATTGAAGAATCAATACGAAAGTTGAAATACTAGCCTGTCTAAGAAGTATTGTGTTACAATTTTTGTTAGTTTTATTATTGGAAGTAGGAGGAAATGACGCATGCAGAAAGCTTTTCGCAATGTGCTAGTTATCGCAATTATAGGCGTTATTATATTTGGGGTATTTTCGTTCTTAAATGGTAATGGAAATATGCCTAAACAACTTACATACACTCAATTTGTTAATAAGTTGGATAAAGGCGATTTAAAATCTTTAGAAATCCAACCTGAACAAAATGTATATATGGTAAGTGGTAAAACTAAAAGTGGTGACGATTACTCATCAACAGTTTTATATAACAATGAAAAAGACTTACAAAAAATTACAGACACAGCTAAGAAACAAGATGGTCTGAAATTTACAGTTAAAGAAGAAGAAAAACAAAGTGTCTTTGTTAGTATTCTAACAACACTGATTCCAGTATTAATCATTGCATTATTATTTATTTTCTTCCTTAGCCAAGCCCAAGGTGGTGGCGGCGGAGGTCGTATGATGAACTTTGGTAAATCTAAAGCTAAAATGTACAACAGTAATAAACGTCGCGTTCGTTTCTCTGATGTTGCAGGTGCTGATGAAGAGAAACAAGAATTAATCGAAATTGTAGATTTCTTAAAAGATAATAAGAAATTTAAACAAATGGGATCTAGAATTCCTAAAGGTGTCTTACTTGTTGGACCTCCAGGTACAGGTAAAACATTATTAGCACGTGCGGTTGCAGGGGAAGCTGGCGCACCATTCTTCTCTATCAGTGGTTCTGACTTCGTAGAGATGTTTGTTGGTGTTGGTGCAAGCCGTGTTCGTGATTTATTCGAAAATGCTAAGAAAAACGCACCATGTATCATTTTCATTGATGAAATTGATGCAGTAGGTCGTCAACGTGGCGCTGGTGTAGGTGGCGGTCATGACGAACGTGAACAAACGCTTAACCAATTATTAGTTGAAATGGACGGCTTCGGGGAAAATGAAGGCATCATCATGATTGCTGCGACAAACCGTCCTGATATCTTGGACCCAGCCTTATTACGTCCTGGTCGTTTCGATAGACAAATTCAGGTTGGACGTCCGGATGTTAAAGGTCGTGAAGCAATTCTTCACGTACATGCTAGAAATAAACCACTTGATGAAACAGTTGACTTGAAGGCAATTTCTCAAAGAACACCTGGTTTCTCTGGTGCTGATTTAGAAAACTTACTTAACGAAGCATCATTAATTGCTGCTCGTGAAGGTAAAAATAAAATTGACATGCGTGACATTGAAGAAGCAACAGACCGTGTGATTGCAGGTCCAGCTAAGAAATCTCGTGTTATTTCTGAGAAAGAACGTAATATTGTTGCACATCACGAAGCAGGGCATACTATTATTGGTATGGTGCTTGATGAAGCAGAAGTCGTGCACAAAGTAACAATCGTTCCTCGTGGACAAGCCGGTGGTTACGCGATGATGTTACCGAAACAAGATCGCTTCTTAATGACTGAGCCAGAATTACTAGATAAAATTTGTGGTTTACTTGGTGGACGTGTTTCTGAAGATATCAACTTTGGCGAAGTATCAACTGGTGCTTCAAATGACTTTGAACGTGCAACACAAATTGCTAGATCAATGGTTACTGAATATGGTATGAGTAAGAAACTCGGACCGTTACAATTCTCTAGTAGTAGTGGCGGCCAAGTATTCCTTGGAAAAGATATGCAAGGCGAGCCTAATTACTCTGGTCAAATTGCTTATGAAATTGATAAAGAAGTTCAACGTATCGTTAAAGAACAATACGAACGTTGTAAACAAATCTTATTAGAACATGAAGAACAACTTAAACTGATTGCTAAGACATTGCTTACTGAAGAAACATTAGTTGCAGAACAAATCCGTTCATTATTTAACGAAGGTAAACTACCTGAAGTTGATTATGACGCTGCAAAAGTTGTTAAAGATGAAGATACTGATTATAGTGATGGTAAATATGGCAAATCTTACGACGATATTCGTAAAGAACAATTAGAAGAAGGCCATAAGGAAGAAGAACAAGATCGTAAAGAAGATCGTGAAATCGATAAAGAAAGACGTCAACAAGAAGATCGTGATCGTTCAGGAAGCGAATCAGACTATGATTCTGATTCAGAAGCGACTGGACATGAACAATCACCAAATATCGATAAACCATATAATCCAAGCAATCCTGATAACAGACATTAGTTAAGTTGAATTAAGTCTCTTTCTACTCATTCAATCATTGAAGTAGGAAGAGGCTTTTTTTAGTGTGAGATGACACTCAGTGTGGAATGATAGAAACGTAAGGTATTTCGAAGGTATGCTTGTTTAAAATTAATCATATTGAGGTAGGCTTATTTAATTTATTTCGGGCTACTCGAATGTTTATTTTCAAAATGAGCAACACATTTCATATTACTAAACAACAGATGTATAATAGTCAATCAGTAATGAATTTAAAAATAAAACTTATGAAATAGATTAAAAATTAAAAGGAGAATGACAAATGACACATGATTATATCGTAAGAGGATTGGCATATGATGGCGAAATCAGAGCCTATGCAGCAATCACTACAGAATCTGTGCAAGAAGCACAAACTAGACACTATACGTGGCCTACAGCATCAGCTGCAATGGGACGTACGATGACTGCAACAGTTATGATGGGTGCAATGTTAAAAGGCGATCAAAAGTTAACTGTTACAGTAGACGGCAAAGGACCAATAGGACGAATTATCGCAGATGCAGACGCGACGGGAAACGTACGTGCATATGTCGACCATCCACAAACACACTTCCCACTTAATGCGCAAGGCAAGTTGGATGTGAGTCGTGCAGTAGGTACTGATGGTTCAATTCAAGTGGTTAAAGATGTAGGAATGAAAGACTATTTCTCAGGAGCAAGTCCGATAGTATCCGGTGAACTTGGAGATGACTTTACTTATTATTATGCTACAAGTGAACAAACACCCTCTTCAGTTGGATTAGGCGTTCTAGTTAACCCTGATAACTCAATTAAAGCTGCAGGAGGTTTTATTATCCAAGTTATGCCTGGAGCTAAAGATGAAACAGTGACGCGTTTAGAGAATGCAATTAATCAAATGCAACCAGTTTCTAAGTTAATTGAACAAGGATTAACACCTGAAGGTATTCTGAATGAAATTCTAGGAGAAGACAATGTTCAAATCTTAGATACGATGCCTGCACAATTTGAATGTAATTGCAGTCATGAAAAATTCTTAAACGCGATCAAAGGCTTAGGTGAAGCAGAAGTACAAAGTATGATTGATGAAGATCATGGTGCTGAAGCAGTTTGTCATTTCTGTGGTAATAAATATCAATATAGTGAAGGCGAATTAGAAGATTTATTAGCGACAATGAAGTAAGTATGGCGCTAAATGGGATTGAATAATAGCTGAAAAGTATGTTTAGGGGAGATAGTTGAACCCATGAAATTTAAGATTGACGTTTTCGATATCATCAATTTGACGGTATCGTAGTAGTTAATCTTCATTCGTGGTTCAGTTATCTCCTTACGTTTAATTTGATTTCTGTAGGGAAAAATTCTAATGTATATGTTAAGTATAGGTTTTTTATTGAGGACAAGACAATTCTGTTTCTCTTTTTAGAAAATTCTGATAGAATAAATCTATATCCGATAGGAAAACTAAGTTTTATAATTATATAACAAAAAGGAGTGTTTTTAATGGCACAAAAACCCGTAGATAACGTTACACAAATTATTGGTAACACACCTGTAGTTAAATTAAGAAACGTAGTTGATGAAGATGCAGCAGATATTTATGTCAAATTAGAATATCAAAATCCAGGTGGCTCAGTTAAAGACCGTATCGCATTAGCAATGATTGAAAAAGCCGAACGCGAAGGTAAAATTAAACCTGGTGACACAATTGTAGAACCAACAAGTGGTAACACAGGTATCGGTTTAGCATTTGTATGTGCAGCAAAAGGTTATAAAGCTGTCTTCACAATGCCTGAAACAATGAGTCAAGAGCGTCGTAACTTATTAAAAGCTTATGGTGCAGAACTTGTATTAACTCCAGGGTCAGAAGCAATGAAAGGTGCTATTAAAAAAGCGAAAGAACTTAAAGAAGAACACGGCTATTTCGAACCTCAACAATTCGAAAACCCTGCTAACCCTGAAATCCATGAACTTACAACTGGTCCAGAATTAGTAGAACAATTTGAAGGTAAAGAAATTGATGCTTTCTTAGCAGGTGTAGGTACAGGTGGTACACTTTCAGGTGTTGGTAAAGTCTTAAGAAAAGAATATCCTAACGTTCAAATCGTGGCGATTGAACCAGAAGCTTCTCCTGTATTAAGCGGTGGCGAACCTGGTCCACATAAATTACAAGGTTTAGGTGCAGGATTCGTACCTGATACACTCAACACTGAAATTTATGATAGTATTATTAAAGTTGGTAATGAGACTGCAATGGATATGGCTCGTCGAGTAGCTAAAGAAGAAGGTATCTTAGCTGGTATTTCTTCAGGTGCTGCAATCTATGCTGCTATCCAAAAAGCAAAAGAATTAGGTAAAGGTAAAACAGTTGTAACAGTATTACCAAGTAATGGTGAACGTTACCTATCTACTCCTTTATATTCATTTGATGACTAATATTAAATAATTAAAGTGATATATAGACGAAGATGTTGGCGAAGTTGCTATGATATCGATGTATTTTGAACATTGATATTGTAAAGACTTAGCCTTGCATCTTCGTCTTTTTTGTTATTGTGAAAACATATCATGTTCTTTAATTTTATATTTTTAATTAAGAATGAAAAATATACTCAAAAGCGTAGGCTATGAATGATATGATTGATAGTAAGTCGTGTAGTATTTGTATTTTAATTTTCAAAATTAAGAAAAATACATACACATCTACAAATAAAGTTATAAATTAGAAAAAAGGTGAAGCAAATGGCGAAAACAAAAATTATGGGCATATTGAATGTCACGCCTGATTCATTCTCGGATGGAGGTCAATATAATTCGGTTGATAAAGCGATTGAACGCGTCAAAGAGATGATGGATGAGGGCGTGGATATTGTCGATGTAGGCGGCGTTTCAACACGACCAGGCCATGAAGAAGTAACATTAGAGGAAGAAATGGAGAGAGTGATACCAGTTGTTGAAGCAATCTCACAATATGACGTACAAATCTCTGTAGATACATTTCGTAGTGAAGTCGCTGAAGCATGTCTTAAATTAGGTGCTTCGATCATTAATGATCAATGGGCTGGATTATATGATTCTAAAATGTTTAAAGTTGTAGCTCACTATGAAGCGGAAATCGTCCTAATGCATAATGGAGATGGACATAGAGATGACCCAGTTGTAGACGAAATGCTCATGTCGCTCATGGCTCAAGCTAACAAAGCAGAAATGGCTGGTATTCCTCAAGAGAAAATATGGTTAGATCCAGGAATTGGATTTGCGAAAACGCGCGAAGAAGAAAATGAAGTAATGGCACGTTTGGATGAGCTTGTAGCGACCGAGTACCCTATATTACTAGCGACGAGTCGAAAAAGATTCATTAAAGAAATGATTGGTACGGATACCACGCCTTTAGAAAGAGACGAAGCAACAGCGGCAACGACTGCCTATGGTATAATGAAAGGTGTTAAAGCTGTTCGAGTTCATAACGTTCAATTGAATGCCCGTTTAGCTCAGAGTATGGATTTCTTAAAGGAGAATGAATATGAACGACATAATCTTTCTTAATGGTATGCGTTTTTACGGGTATCATGGAGTATTGCCAGCTGAAAATGAAATTGGTCAAGTATTCATTGTAGATGTTACTTTGAAAGTCGATTTGAAAGATGCAGGTCAATCAGATGATGTAGAAGATACAGTGAATTATGGAGAAGTGTTTGAAGATGTGAAGACTATCGTTGAAGGTGAGCCTTCTAAGTTAATTGAACATCTGGCTGAACGTATTGCAAAACGTATAAATTCACACTATAATCGTGTAATGGAAACGAAAGTTAGAATTACTAAAGAAAACCCACCCATCCCAGGCCATTATGACGGCGTTGGAATTGAAATAGTGAGGGAGAATTGCTAAATGGTTAAAGCTTTTTTAGGTTTAGGGAGTAACATTGGAGAACGTGAAGCTCAACTCGATGAAGCGATAAAGATTCTGAATAACTTTGAAGGTATTAAAGTGACTCAAGTCTCCGATATTTATGAAACTGAACCGGTGGGATATACTGAGCAACCTAACTTTTTAAATTTATGTGTTGAAATAGAAACGACATTGGCACCTCGAGAACTCTTGTCATGTTGCTTAGAGACTGAGCAACAATTACATCGTGTGAGAGTCGTACGTTGGGGGCCAAGAACTCTAGATGTAGACATATTATTATATGGCGATCAAATTATTGAAGAAGAAAATTTAACGGTACCACATCCGAGAATGAATGAACGTTCGTTTGTACTTATACCTTTGAATGATATTGCCTCAAATCAAATCGAACCTCGTTCCAATCAAACTATTGGAAATTTAGTAACGGCAGACGATACAGTTAAGAAGTATAAGAAATGAGAGATAAAGTAGAAATTGCTTTATTACATTTGCGCCGTCTTGTAGAATTAAAAGGTGAGAAGATTGGCGTTATGGAAATGAGAAATCATGCTTCATGGTATCTTAAGGGTGTCAAAGGTAACGGTCAAACAACTGAAGCTCTAAACGAAGCTGAAATCGAACCTGAAATAAGAGATGTTTTACAAAATTCCCAACAAGAACGCATGGAACAATCTATAGAAATACAAGAAGCTTAAAGGAGAGAAAGTTATGTCAGAAGAAATGAATGACCAAATGCAGGTCCGTCGTCAAAAACTACAAGAATTAATTGATTTAGGAATTGATCCGTTCGGACATCGTTTCGATCGTAGTGCGACTTCTAGTGAACTGAAAGCGCAATGGGATCAATACTCAAAAGAAGAATTACATGAAAAAGAAGACGAAAGTCACGTTGCAATTGCAGGTCGTTTAATGACAAAACGTGGTAAAGGTAAAGCTGGATTTGCTCATATTCAAGATCTATCAGGACAAATTCAAATATATGTAAGAAAAGATCAAATTGGAGAAGAACAATTTGATATTTGGAAAATCGCTGACTTAGGTGACATCGTAGGTATTGAAGGTGTCATGTTTAAGACGAATACTGGAGAAATATCAGTTAAAGCTAAGTCGTTTACATTATTATCTAAATCATTACGTCCTTTACCAGATAAGTTCCATGGCTTACAAGATATTGAGCAAAGATATCGTCAACGTTACTTAGATTTAATTACAAATGAAGACAGTACACGTACATTCATTAATCGTAGTAAAATCATTCAAGAAATGCGTAATTATTTAAATAAACAAGGTTTCTTAGAAGTTGAAACACCTATGATGCATCAAATCGCTGGTGGTGCTGCAGCACGCCCATTCGTTACACACCATAATGCATTAGATGCTACGTTATATATGCGTATTGCCATTGAATTACACTTGAAACGTTTAATTGTTGGTGGTTTAGAAAAAGTTTATGAAATCGGACGCGTATTCCGTAACGAAGGCGTTTCTACTCGTCATAATCCGGAATTTACAATGATTGAATTATACGAAGCGTATGCTGATTATCATGATATTATGGATTTAACTGAAAGTATGGTCAGACACATTGCTCAAGAAGTTTTCGGTTCAGCTAAAGTTCAATATAATGGTGAAGAAATCGATTTAGAATCTTCTTGGAGAAGACTTCACATTGTAGATGCAGTTAAAGAAGCAACTGGAGTGAACTTCTATGATGTTCAATCAGACGAAGAAGCGGTTGCACTTGCTAAGGAACACGGTATTGAAATTACTGAAAACATGAAATATGGTCATATTTTAAATGAATTTTTCGAACAAAAAGTTGAAGAAACATTAATTCAACCAACATTCATTTATGGTCATCCAATTGAGATCTCTCCTTTAGCTAAAAAGAACCCAGAAGATCCAAGATTTACTGATCGTTTTGAATTGTTTATTGTAGGTAGAGAACACGCGAATGCCTTTACTGAACTTAATGATCCAATCGATCAACGTGAACGTTTCGAAGCACAACTTGTTGAGAAAGAGCAAGGTAATGATGAAGCGCATGAAATGGATGAAGATTACATTGAAGCGCTAGAATATGGTATGCCTCCAACAGGCGGTTTAGGTATCGGTATTGATCGTCTAGTAATGCTACTTACAGATTCACCATCAATCAGAGACGTATTGTTATTCCCATATATGAGACAGAAATAATAAGTCTAACATTATGTTATATACAGCACTGGTCACATTTATGTGATCAGTGTTTTTTATTATGAAAGTCGACCTAATTAATAGAGGTGGTTAAGGAAATAGATGAACTAAAAATACATATTCAAGTCATATGTTGTAGGTAATTGTTACTAGATCGAAAGAGTTGTTTCGTTTCGATTGGTTAGTTATTGAGTTATCTTTGTTGAAAAGACTGGTTATTTTCACAATAAAATATACAAATGCAGTATAAAATTGAAAATATTGATATAGATTTAGCTGATATCATGTGATAGAATATTACGAGTGAAAAGAAGCAACTTATATAAAGAACTTTTTCGACATTAATTTTTTAAAAATGTTTATAAAAGTGTTGACTTGTTTGTCTGAATGAAGTAACATATAAAAGTCGTCAAAAACGAGCGCACTTGTTACGAAAATGTAAACGGAATTTTAACGGAGTGTAAAATTGACCGTTGCAAAGACATTAAAAAGTGTGTATTATTAATAAAGTAAGTTAATTT
>NZ_KV840031.1:0-12178 GCF_001839105.1 Staphylococcus sp. HMSC62A08
TGTATAACGCTAAGAAATTAAAATAATTTTCGAGTGATAACTTTATTGTAGTGACTGAGTAGGCTGCTTTATTATTCTCTAAACAGAATAGTAAAGTAGTCCTTTTTATTTTTTTTAGGAAATTTATGTTTATTAGAAATACTATTGATAGAAATATAATTTTTTTAAAATAGAAATACACAAAAACTAACGAATTGTACACGCTCTTTCTGACAGAAATGTGACAAAAGAACAAAATGATTTCGCAAACGTTTTAAATATGATAAACTTTGAAAATGATATGAAAGCACGATATAATAGCTAATAAAACGCTTACAAGGAGGATAATTATGACTGTAACAATTTATGATGTTGCAAGAGAAGCACGTGTGTCGATGGCAACTGTTTCACGAGTAGTAAATGGCAATCAAAACGTGAAGCCCGAAACTCGAAATAAAGTCAATGAAGTGATTAAAAGTTAAACTACAGACCCAATGCCGTTGCTAGAGGACTTGCAAGTAAACGTACAACTACTGTAGGAGTGATTATACCTGACATTTCAAATGTGTATTATTCACAACTTGCCCGTGGTTTAGAAGATATCGCTACAATGTATAAATATCATTCAATTATTTCTAACTCAGATAATGATCCTGAGAAAGAAAAAGAAATATTTAATAATCTATTAAGTAAACAAGTAGATGGTATTATTTTCCTTGGTGGTACGATTTCAGAAGAAATTAAAGAATTAATTAATCAATCATCAGTTCCTGTTGTCGTTTCAGGCACAAATGGTAAAGATGACCACATCGCTTCAGTGAACATTGATTTCAAACAAGCAGCAGAAGAAGCAGCACAACACATGTTTGAACAAGGTGCTACAAAATTTGCTCTTGTAGGTGGGGATTATTCTAAAAAAGCACAAGACGATGTGTTACAAGGATTAACTAAAGTTCTTGACCAACATCAACTAGAATTAGATGAAGCACTTCATTTCTCTGGGAAAGAAAGTTATAAAGAGGGCATTAAAGCATTTGAAAGATTACAAGATAATATGCCAGACGCAATACTTTCAATTAGTGACGAACAAGCAATAGGAATTTTACACAGTGCATTAGATGCTGGTGTGAAAGTACCTGAGGATTTACAAATTGTCAGCTTCAACAATACACGCCTTGTTGAAATGGTTCGTCCTCAATTATCAAGTGTCATTCAACCTTTATATGATATCGGTGCAGTAGGCATGAGATTATTAACGAAATATATGAACGAAGAAGATATTGAAGAACCGAATGTGATTCTTCCACATAGAATAGAATATCGTGGCACTACGAAATAAACTATCGCCAATGAGCTTAGGCTCACGATAAGATGAGTTAAATATATATTAAAACGGATGCATGATTTGAGGTATAACTACTTTTTACTCAACACGCATCCGCTTTTTTATGCCTTTAATGGTTCGACTCGACTGCCAATTTATTTTTCCTCTTTATAATGAGCGTACCAACTGGAGACTTGCTTTGCTATTCGAGCATTCTTTTCAGAAATTTCTTTAGTTCTAGGAATGTGAGTATAATCATTTAGTCGGTCTTCCCAGCGTTTAGGGAGTTGAACAGGGCTATATAATTTCCATTTATTAATCCAGCTTAGAGGGAGGTAACCTTGTTGAATGGGTTCACCGATTAAACTGAGAAAGACGTGACTCCAAGCACGAGGTACAACTCTCCATATATTATAACCACCGCCGCCAAACATGATTACTTTATGATGACAATAACGAGCTGCTAAATCTTGTATGATGTAGGGAATCGTATAGAGCGTGCTTAACGTACAACTGATATGTGTTAAAGGATCTCTATAATGGATATCTACGCCATGCACACTTAAAATGATGTCCGGTTTAAAAGCTGCTATAACTGGTTCCACAGTTTCTTTAAATACGTCTAAATATGAGTCATCTTCTGTATAGGGCTCTAATGGCACATTGACTGTATAACCATAACCGAGATCTTCACCACGTTCAGTATAATGTCCAGAACCTGGGAAAAGAAACTTGCCTGTTTCATGAATAGAATAAGTCATAATTTGATTATCTGTATAAAAGCTCCACTGTGTGCCATCGCCATGATGTGCATCAGTATCAATAATCATTACACGTTGATTGTAGCGTTCAACTAAATATTTTGCTGTAATCGCTACATCATTATAAATACAAAAGCCATTAGCCCGACCAGATTGAGCATGATGAAGTCCACCGCCTAAATGACAACCATTATCCAAAGAGCCATCCATCAATCGGTCCGCTAAATTAAGGGCGCCTCCAACAATACGTGCACTATGTCGATGCATATGTCTAAATTGCACAGTGTCTTCACTATTTAGTCCATATTTTTTAGCTTCTTCTTCACTTAAAATACCATGTGAAGCGTGACGAATAGCTTGAATATAATCATATTTATGAATAAGTGCTAACTCATTATCTGTTGCTATTCTTGGTTTGATGATATGTTCAGGCTTAAGAAATTTTGCTTCTTTTAAGAGTTCCGTTGTTAACTTAAGACGCATTTGATTGAATGGGTGTTCGTTATTGAACCGATATTTTAAAATTTCATCTGAATAAACATATCCCGTTTTTATGTTTTTATTTTGCATCATGTCACCCCCCTTATCAACATTTTTATTAAATTTTCTAAGTAGGGCGTGGGACAGCACAATTCATTTTCCTGAATGATATGTTTATCCCATCCCTTTTAAAAAGTAACCCACAACTATAATTCAGAACTTAAAAGAAGAATTTATTCTTATATCTAATATCATCAAAAGCTTGTTGTTGATCAAGACTAATACGTCTACCAATACGAGCCATCAAACAATTAGCAGGGTGACTTGTAATTTCTGGATCATCAGTAGCGAAGATTTCAAGACCACCTTTAGCCATTAATTTCTGCATCAGTTTCTTATATTCAAACACATCAAGTTGAGCGTTATCTAAATCCCAATGCCAATAATATTCAGTCGTCAGCACAATATAATCTTCAAATTCATCAGAGGATAAGCTTGTAGCAATAAGTTCGCCACCTAAGTGAAAGTGTCTGTATTTTGGACTGATTTCAATGGCACCTAATTCAATTAGATAAGGTAAGTGTCCTTTTGACCATCTTTCGAATTCATCAGGGTAGTGATAGGTAACATAACCAATGAGATGATGATGCTGTCTAACTACGTAAACACGTCCTTCTGGTAATTCAGTAATCTCTAATAGTGCTTCATATTGATCTTGAGGTAGACGAAATGAATCGAGTTGTTTATCGAAAGTAAGCGTTTTCAAAAATGTATATGAAACAGGCCCTTCGATAATGAAATTCTCACCATTGATTAACTTATTCTTAGTAACATAGGTTTTAACATGTCTCAAGATATCATCTCCTAATGTAACGCCGCTGATACTTATACTTATTATATAGAAAGTGGTTGTAATTAGACAATTAATTACTAAATACTACACGAAAAATTTTGAATAATGTGAAAATTATATGTATAATAACTTTTAAAGAAAGCGATTTCATTTACAAAGGGGGATTTACAATGAAAGTTGAAGTATATCAAAGTGAACCAGGACAATATAACTTAGATAATTACGCAAAAGCTTATCAAGAATTCAATTGGGAGGAAGTTGAAAAGTCATTTTCTTGGTATGAAACTGGAAAAATGAATATGGCTTATGAATGTATCGATCGACATGTAGATAGCGGAAAAGGAGATAAACAGCTCTCAATTATAAAGATGAGAAGCGAAAAGAATCTTATACTTATAATGATTTAAAGCAGTTGTCTAATAAAGCGGCGAATGTACTTAAAGATAAGGCACAAGTTAAAAAAGGGGATCGTGTCTTTATCTTTATGTCTCGTACACCAGAATTATACTTTGCTTTCTTAGGCATCTTAAAAATTGGGGCAATTGTGGGTCCATTATTTGAAGCATTTATGGAGAAAGCAGTCGCAGATCGACTCGAAAATAGTGAAGCTAAAGTTGTGATTACGAATAAAGCGTTATTGCCTCGCATTCCAAAAGATAAATTGCCAAATCTAGAAACGATTATTGTCGTGGACCAAGATGTTGACAGTGAATATATTGACTTTAATAAAGAGATGGATGAAGCAAGTGATCAATTTGATATCGAATGGTTAGAACCTGATGATGGTCTGATTCTTCATTATACATCTGGCTCAACAGGTCAACCTAAAGGTGTCTTACATGTTCAAAAGGCCATGTTACTTCATTATATTTCAGGAAAATACGTATTAGATTTAAAAGATGATGACATCTATTGGTGTACTGCTGATCCAGGTTGGGTTACGGGTACATCTTATGGTGTATTCGCGCCTTGGCTCAATGGTGTCACAAATTGTATTGCAGGCGGTCGCTTCTCACCAGAAGCTTGGTACAGTATGTTGCAAGAATTTAAAGTTACAGTTTGGTATACTGCGCCAACTGCTTTACGTATGCTGATGAGTGCTGGAGACGATATTGTTGAGAAATATGATTTATCTTCAGTACGTTCAATCTTGTCTGTAGGAGAACCTCTCAATCCAGAAGTGATTAAGTGGTCTAAAGATGTTTATGGTAAACGTGTCTTAGATACGTGGTGGATGACTGAAACAGGTGGACATATGATTGTTAATTATCCATCAATGGATATTAAACTTGGTTCAATGGGTAAGCCACTTCCAGGCATTGAAGCAGCCATTATTGATGATGAAGGTAACGAATTGCCACCTAATCGTATGGGGAACTTGGCGATTAAGGAAGGTTGGCCTTCAATGATGTCCGAGATTTGGAATAACCCTGAAAAGTATCACTCATACTTTATCGGTGATTGGTACGTTTCAGGAGATTCTGCTTATAAAGATGAGGATGGATATTATTGGTTCCAAGGTCGTGTTGATGATGTCATCATGACAGCTGGCGAACGTGTGGGTCCATTTGAAGTTGAATCAAAACTTGTTGAACATGAAGCGGTAGCTGAAGCAGGCGTGATTGGTAAACCGGATCCAGTACGAGGAGAAATTATTAAAGCTTTTGTTGCTTTAAGACAAGGATATGAACCAACAGAAGAATTGAAAGAGGACATCCGTAAATACGTAAAAGAAGGTTTGTCTGCACATGCAGCACCGCGTGAAATTGAATTTAAAGATAAATTACCAAAAACACGTTCAGGGAAAATTATGAGACGTGTACTTAAAGCATGGGAATTAAATTTGGACGCTGGCGATTTAAGTACAATGGAAGATTAAATATAAATATTGGGAGGTTGGGATATCATTTAATATCTCAGCTTCATTTAATATTTTGACAGAAGATATCTGAATTAAAAGCGGACTTGTAACACGTTTATCTTAATCTTAGCTATTCTTTAGACAATGGAGCTCCACCATATTGTTATTAAATTAAAATAATTATTAAGAACGAACATTATATAAATATTTATTATAATTATTCGACAATCAAAATTGAGTCGGTTATCATAAATCATATAAGTAGTATAAATAAGAATGCATGATTTAAGATTCATTGATAAAAATTTCAAGGGGTTGAATAATTTGGCACATTTATCAGATTTAGACATTGCGAATCAATCAGAAATAAGACCAATTGGAGAAATTGCTAAAAAAGCAGGCATCTCTGCTGATGCACTCGAACAATATGGACATTATAAAGCTAAAATTGATATTAATCAGATTAAGCCTAAAGAAAATAAAGGTAAAGTGGTATTAGTGACTGCGATGAGTCCAACACCTGCAGGAGAAGGGAAATCGACTGTAACAGTTGGCTTGTCCGATGCACTAAATGAACTGAATCATAATGTCATGGTTGCTTTACGTGAACCAGCGCTTGGTCCTACATTTGGTATTAAAGGTGGCGCAACAGGTGGCGGTTATGCACAGGTATTACCAATGGAAGATATTAATTTACATTTCAATGGCGATTTTCATGCGATTACGACTGCTAATAATGCGTTATCAGCGTTTATCGATAACCATTTACATCAAGGTAACGAACTGGGCATTGATCAACGTCGAATTGAATGGAAGCGTGTGTTAGACATGAATGATCGTGCGCTACGTCATGTCAACGTTGGATTAGGTGGTCCTACGAATGGTGTACCTAGAGAAGATGGTTTCAACATTACGGTTGCATCAGAAATCATGGCTATTTTATGTTTAAGTCGTAGCATTAAAGACTTAAAGGACAAGATTAGTCGTATTACGATTGGTTACACAAGAGACCGTCGTCCAATCACAGTAGCAGATTTAAAAGTTGAAGGTGCACTTGCGATGATTCTTAAAGACGCAATTAAACCTAACTTAGTACAAACGATTGAAGGAACGCCAGCACTCGTTCATGGTGGACCATTTGCTAATATTGCGCATGGTTGTAATTCTATTTTAGCAACTGAAACTGCTAGAGATTTAGCTGATATTGTAGTAACTGAAGCAGGTTTCGGTTCAGATTTAGGTGCTGAAAAGTTCATCAATATCAAAGCACGTGAAGCAGGCTTTGAACCATCTGCAGTCGTTGTTGTAGCGACTATTCGTGCGCTCAAAATGCATGGCGGTGTAGCTAAGGATAATCTTAAAGAGGAAAATGTTGAAGCAATTAAGTCAGGTATTGTTAACCTTGAACGTCATGTCAATAATGTGAAGAAATATGGTTTAGAACCCGTTGTCGCACTCAATGCATTTATTCATGATACTGAGGCAGAAACTGAATTTGTTAAGCAATGGGCGAAAGAAAATGGTGTACGCATTGCTTTAACTGAAGTATGGGAAAAAGGTGGTAAAGGTGGCATCGATTTAGCAAACCAAGTTTTAGAAGTCATCGATCAACCACAAACATTTAAGCACTTGTACGAATTAGAACAACCTCTTGAAGCAAAAATTGAAACAATTGTAAAAGAAATTTATGGTGGTTCAAAAGTTACATTTAGTAATAAAGCGCAAAAACAGTTAAAACAATTCAAAGAAAATGGATGGGATAACTATCCTGTTTGTATGGCTAAAACACAATATTCATTTAGTGATGATCAAACAGCTTTAGGAGCGCCATCAGACTTTGAAATTACGATTCGAGAATTAGAAGCGAAAACAGGCGCAGGATTTATTGTCGCATTAACTGGTGCAATTATGACTATGCCTGGTTTACCTAAGAAACCTGCTGCACTTAACATGGATGTTACAGATGACGGACATGCGATAGGATTATTCTAATTTATAAAAAAGCAACTATCATGATAAAAGGCTCTAGCGAATGGGTGATTTCCGCTAGAGCCTTTAATAATATAATTATCGATTATGATGCATCTTGTTGTGGATGTGTTAGTAGGTGTGCTTTGATATGGTATTTTTTTGCTCGAATATATTGTTTTTTTGAAATTTTTCCTTCGACTAACATTCGTTTAAGAACATAGTGTTGGCGTTGAATACTATATTTAAATTTTTCATTACTTTTTAAATTTCCATTATCGTCATACGGCGTATAGCCATAAGGACTTTGTAATAATCCTATTAAGTACGCTGATTGAGCGATATTTAATTCTTTAGGTGGTATGCCGAATAAACTGAAAGAAGCAGAAGATATACCCGTTATATTCGCACCATTATAATCATGACCAAATGGAACGATATTCAAATACGTATAAATAATTTCATTTTTTGATAAAATTTTTTCAAGTTTCATCGCTAATATGATTTCATTTGCTTTACGACTGTAAGTTTTCTTATTCGTTAGAACTTGATTCTTGATGAGTTGTTGTGTGATGGTACTACCGCCAGATGTTTCATGAGCATCAACGATATCTTGAAACATTGCTCTCATCAGTGCTTTAGGTAATATACCGTTATGTTTATAGAAAAGAGTGTCCTCTGAGGACGTAAGCGCATGAATCACATTTGGATTGACATGCTTAGGACCCACAATTAATGTATTTTGAGAATGATCATATTCTTCAAGAATATGATTATTACGATGATTGATAAGTTCGTCCCCTGGAATATGAAGTACTTTCTGCTTCAATTCACTATTACTTATAGAGGATGCCTCAGATGTGAGATGGTGGAAGTACAAGATGAATCCCATCAACAATAGAATACTAATGGAAAGTATAACTAGGAATATGCCAACGCAAACGTGTTTAATTTTCTTATAAATGCGTTCAAATTGCACGTATTTATCTGTTGTTTGTGGAATACTTTTATTGTGACGCATCGCATACCTCCTAAATTTAGATATAGTATACCATATTCATGAAGTTGACTTTTAAAATAATGTTATCTATAATTAAATTCAATTCGATATGTTTTGAATACGAGGAGAAGTAACATTTAAGGGATATTTCAGAGAGTTAGTGGTGGCTGTGAACTAACAATTGCTTTAATGTGAATACACCTCTATCATGTTATTCAACGTTTCATTAATGAACGTCTCATTAATAAAGTAATCCGAGTGTATCATTACGCTCGATTAAGTATGGTGGTACCGTGCAATTGCGCCCTTACATTTCATGATGTAGGGGCTTTTTATTTTGTGAATGAATTTTTTTAGGCATTTTCACTATTCTAATAACTATGCTTTGGAAAATGAAATCTCTATACCACAATGATACAAAGGTACCTGTAAATGAATAACTTTTCAAAACAAACATGATATAGAACAATGATTAAGGAGGATGTAAGTAATGACGAACGCATTAATTGATGATTTAAAGTGGAGAGGCTTAATTTATCAACAAACAGATGAACAAGGCATTGAAGATTTATTAAATAAAGAACAAGTGACATTGTATTGTGGTGCGGATCCTACAGCGGATAGTTTACACATTGGGCATTTATTACCATTCTTAACGTTGAGACGTTTCCAAGAACATGGTCACCGTCCTATCGTACTTATTGGTGGGGGAACTGGAATGATTGGGGATCCATCAGGTAAATCTGAAGAACGTGTACTTCAAACTGAAGAACAAGTAGAAGCAAATGTTCAAGGATTATCTAAACAAATGCATCGTTTATTTGAATTTGGGACTGATAAAGGTGCAGTTTTAGTTAATAACAAAGATTGGTTAGGCCAAATTTCATTAATTAGCTTCTTACGAGATTATGGTAAACATGTTGGAGTCAATTACATGTTAGGAAAGGACTCTATTCAAACACGTTTAGAACATGGAATCTCTTATACTGAATTCACATATACGATTTTACAAGCGATTGATTTCGGTCATTTAAATCGTGAATTAAACTGTAAAATCCAAGTTGGCGGTTCAGATCAATGGGGTAATATCACAAGTGGTATTGAGTTAATGCGCCGTATGTATGGTCAAACTGAAGCATTTGGTTTAACAATTCCATTAGTCACTAAATCTGATGGTAAGAAATTCGGTAAATCAGAATCAGGTGCTGTATGGTTGGACCCTGAGAAAACAAGTCCATATGAATTCTATCAATTCTGGATTAATCAATCTGATGAAGATGTTATTAAATTCTTGAAATACTTTACGTTCTTAGATAAAGAAGAGATAGATCGCTTAGAACAATCTAAAGAGGAAGCACCTCATTTACGTGAAGCTCAGAAAGCTTTAGCTGAAAATGTAACGAAATTTATTCATGGTGAAGAAGCGTTAAATGATGCGATTCGAATTTCTAAAGCTTTATTTAGTGGTGATTTAAAATCATTATCTGGTAAAGAATTAAAAGAAGGATTTAAAGATGTACCACAAGTTACATTATCTTCTGAAACAACAAATATTATTGAAGCGTTAATCGAAACAGGTATTGCTTCATCTAAACGTCAAGCACGCGAAGATGTGAATAACGGCGCGATTTATATCAATGGTGAACGTCAACAGTCTGTTGATTATGAATTCAGCAATGAAGATAAAATAGACAATGAATTTACAATTATTCGTCGTGGTAAGAAAAAATATTTCATGGTAAATTATCAATAAGACGTATCAGTCTATTTGGAGCCTCCTAATCATCTCGTGTGGTTGGGAGGTTTATTTTCAAAAAGGTAAGGGGTGGATTGTATGAATAAAGAACAAGCGATAATGAAAAATTTCCGCGACATATTTAATAAAATTGCGTGGTTAAATAAAGGGAAAATGGAAGAAGCACTTAAAGGGAATAAGCCAAGTGAAGTGCATTGCATTGAAGCGATTCAAGAATTAAATGAACCTAACGTGAGACGATTGACGGAAGCGTTATTTATGACGCGTGGTGCCGTTAGTAAATTGACTAAACGACTTGAACAAAGAGGTTTAATTGAAAGTTATAAGAATCCTGATAATAAGAAAGAAGTATACTTTAGGTTGACGGAAGCGGGTACAGAAATCTATCAAACGCATGAAGATCTACATAAGGAATTTCAACGTAGAGACCAAGAAGTGTTTGACAACATTACAGATGAAGAATTTAAAACAATGATGCAATTTGTAGAAAAGTATAATGCACACCTTGATAAAGAAATAAAAGATCAAGGTCTATTACATTAAATATAAGGATGCTCAAATTCTTGTGACGAAAGAAATGAGGGTATCCTTAATTTTTTGCGATGATTTTGTTGACAAGGAAACAAAACGCATGTATATTTTGTTGACGAAGAAACAATTTAGATAAAGGAGAGTCTTTATGTCAGCATCTCGTTCACAATCTAACGGCGTATCTAAAGAAGTAATGACCGCAGCGTGGGCCATTGCATTAGGTGCCATCGCTCCAATGTTAGATTCAACTATGATAAATATCGCAATTAAGCAACTTAATCATACATTTAATAGTTCCCTAGACGTTGTTCAGTGGGGAATTACCGGTTACGTTTTAGCACTTGCCATTGCTGTACCATTGTCTGGTTGGTTGATGAATCAATTTAATGGTAAGAAAGTGTTTATATTAGCAATGATTGCTTTTGGCTTTACGTCGATACTGGCTGGCGTTAGCTGGGATATCACCGTATTTAATATTTTTAGAATTTTACAAGGTTTTAGTGCAGGAATTATCACCACTCTCATGTTTACCTTACTTGTAAAGACTGCAGGTCAAGACCATATAGGTAAGGTGATGTCTGTGGTAAGTACGCCTATGATTTTTGGGCCAATTTTAGGACCTGTACTTGGAGGGTTTATTATTCATTTTGCAAACTGGCGATGGATATTTTTTATTAATATTTTTATCGTTATCATTGCAGTACCGTTGATGAATAAATACGTGCCTCAATTTAAGCCTTTTAATAAAGAGAGTAAGCTAGATATCATTGGCATTATATTGTTATCACTTACGAGTGTGAGCATCATTTACGGCGTAACGAAAGCGTCCGATTATGGGACATTCTTTGCTATGCAACCGATGATGTATATCATCATAGGAATAGTTTTAAAGATTGCATATTGCATTTATAATCATATGAGACATTATCGTACAGTTCTACCGATCACATTATTTAAGCAGAAGAACTATGCTGCATCATCTATCGGATTATTACTTGCTAATATAGGTATTATGGGCCCAATGCTGATTATTCCATTATTCTTTCAGAACTTTAAACACTACACTGCGATTGAAGCTGCTTTAGCTTTAATACCTCAGGGTCTAGGTATGTTAATTACGCGACCTTATATCGGGAAAATGATTGACCAAATCGGCGCGAAGTATGTTGTCATCGTGAGTATTGTGATAGCCATGTTTGGTACGATTCCGTTGATGTTCGTGTCAGATCATACACATATCATGTGGTTGTCTATCATACTCTTTATAAGAGGATGTAGCGTAGGCGGGATCAACCTTGGTCTTACAAGCGATGCATATCAAGGACTTGATGATAAGCAAATTGCTGAAGCAGGTGTAGGTATCAATATGATTGAAAATATTGGTTCTAGTCTAGGTACTGCGACCATCGCAACCGTAGTAGCATCCATGTTAGCATTCAATCATCCATCAATTTTTCAAAGTTTAAAAGCTTATCATGCAGGTTTCTTAGTTTCTGTGGTTGCATTATTGCTAATCGTGTTACCTGCGTTATTTCTTACACATAAAGCTAACCAAATTGAATCATAAATTCCCAAAAATAATAGCAGTAAGATGATTTCAATTGGAATCTTCTTACTGCTATATTTATATTCAAGACGAGGCTGGGACATAATTAATTGTCTCAG
>NZ_KV840031.1:12278-30144 GCF_001839105.1 Staphylococcus sp. HMSC62A08
TGCTAAATTATATTTCTGTCCCACTCCCACATCCTTTATAAATAAGGTACTTTCTTTAATTTGTTAAACAAAATTTATTGTGCAAATTGGCTTTGTGATTGAGCGGATGAAGATGTGCTTTCTTGTTTTTTCAGTTTGACATCAATATCTTTAGTTTTACCATCTCTAATCACTGTTAATGTAATTGATTCACCTGGTTTTTTATTTTCATAGAGATAAGATCTTAAATCAGTGTCATCTTTCACATTCTTACCATCAATCTTCGTAATAATATCGCCTTTCTTCACTGCGTTACCACTATCGGCTTTAGCTACATAGATGCCTGAATCTCTGGTCGTATGAAGTTCCTTACGATATGATTCTGGAATTTCACTCAAGTTAATTAATCCGATACCGATAGAAGGGCGTTCGATTTTACCGTGTTTAACAAGTTGTTCAATGGTCACTTTCACTTCATTACTTGGAATAGCGAAGCCGATGCCTTCAACTTGTTCAGAAGCAATTTTCATTGAGTTGATTCCTACAAGATTACCGTTGATATCAACTAAAGCACCACCAGAGTTACCTGGGTTAATGGCTGCGTCTGTTTGTAGTACATTCACTTTAGTGTTACCAGCTGTCGTATTCGCATCAATCGTACGTTCACTCGCTGAAATAATGCCTGAAGTTACAGAGTTTGCAAATTCTAGTCCTAGTGGATTACCCATTGCAAAGACGCTATCTCCAGTTTGAACTTTCGACGAATTAGCAAACTTGATAGATTTGATTCCTTTAGTATCATCAATTTTTAGCACGGCGATATCCGTAAGGGCATCTTTACCAATTAATTTCGCTTTGACTTGTTTTGAGTTATGTAATTGCACTTTTATTTCTGATGCACCATCAACAACATGGTTATTCGTTACGATATAAGCAGAACCATTGCTAATTTGATAAATAACACCTGAACCGATCCCAGCTTCTTCAGGTTTTGAGGATTTACCTTTTAATAAGTCATCTAAACTTGAAGATTTCTGCATATTGATAACACCAACAATGGCAGGTGACACGTCTTTAATCATATCGTGGACAGATTTATACTTATCACTTTTCCCATCCAGTTGATTGCCACCTTTACTATTTGTTACTTCTTGTACGGATGAGCCATCTTTGTTAAGTACGGTATGATTGAGTACCTTTCCGATACCTAATACAAGTAACGCACCTATGATACCGGCGATGAGTGCGACGAGTATCGTCTTAAACCATGGAAATCGTGGTCTTCTATGACGTGGTGGTTGGGGATGATTATCATAAGACTGATAATGTTGAGTTTGATCTGACATATTTAACCTCCAAATAATATTCTCTTATATATAATTATGTATTTTTTTATTAAATTTTGCTAGTAAACCACTATCAGACTTTAGATGTATCTTGAAATATGTCCCATTTTTAAAATAAAACTTTAATCGCGTATAGGATACGTTCTATTGTTCTCGATTGTGGGAAATGATAAAATTTATATGTTAAAAAACAAAATCAAGAAGCAGGTGACATAATGTACGGCATTATTAGTAAAATTTTAGACGTTATATTAGTCAAAATGGCTAAATCATTATATGTAATCGGAAAAGAAAATATCCCGAAAGATAGTAAATACGTAGTGACATGTACGCATGAAAGTTATAATGAAGTGATCATGTTAGGTATGGCATTATTACCAAACCAAATTCACTATATGGCTAAAAAAGAACTATTTAGTAATAAATGGGGTGGCAAATTCCTAAGTTCTTTAAATGCGTTCCCAGTTGATAGAGAGAATCCAGGACCAAGTACTTTGAAACGTCCAATCAACTTACTTAAAGAACATAAAACGGTTGGAATCTTCCCAACTGGTCATCGTACTTCTGTTGAAGGCGCACCATTGAAACGTGGTGCAGCTACAATTGCGATGTTAGGTAAAGCACCAATTTTACCAGCAGCATATGTAGGACCTAAAAAAATTCATGGCTTAATTACAGGTCAAGCTATGATAAAAATTGGTGAACCTATTGATACAAGCGATATTCCAAAAGATTTAAAACGAAATGAAAAAGTAGATTATCTAACTAAAGAAATCGAAAAACGAACAGCACAATTACAAAAAGAATTAAACATGATTGCTGAACGATTATAAAGTTAAATTTTTAACTTTAAATAAGCAATTAAAAAGAACGTCAATTTAAATGTGATTGACGTTCTTAAATTTTGGCTTATAAATGAAGCGTTTTCATGGAAAAGCCATAAACTCACGAAATAGTTATAATTATTTAAAAATATAGCCTGTATAAAGTCTTATTTTATGGTAAATTAATTAAGTGAAATTAATTACTATTACATAAAGGTTTAAGATAATGCTTAATTCAGTCTGTAGAGAAATACTTTTATAGAGAAAGTGAAGACATTGATATATCGCGTTATGCAAATGCGAATACTCGATTCATAAGATTTTCTATCAGTCTGATTCATTAATTTTACTTAATAGACAAACTTATTGATTACAGTTGTTAAATCATATAAAAGGGATGAAGTTTATGTACAAATTTTTTCAAAATTTAGGTAGGTCATTAATGCTACCTGTTGCAGTATTACCTGCTGCAGCAATTATTGTAGGTATAGGACATGTGCTAAATGCATTGTCAGTACTTCCTCAAGTTGCGATGTTCTTTACAAGTGTAGGGGAAACGATACTCGAACAACTAGGGATATTATTTGCAATTGGTGTTGCGATAGGTATGGCAAAGAAAAACGATGGTGCAGTTGCATTAGCTGCGACTTTAGGATTTTTCATTGTTACAGTCGTATTATCACCTAAGAAACTAGCACCTTTATTACAAGTGAAAACGACAGATGTCAATACTGCTTTTGAGCAAATGACAAATGGGAATGTGTTTGTAGGGATTTTAATTGGTCTTATTGCAGCCTATTGCTATAACAAGTTTAGTGAAACAGAGTTACCAGTGGCATTGTCATTCTTTAGTGGTAAACGCTTAGTACCAATTATGACAGCATTTTTCTGTACATTCTTAGCGATTATTTTACTCTTCGTTTGGCCGCCCGTATTTAATGCAATTGTTACTTTTGGTAAATGGATTGTAGGAATGGGGCCATTTGGAGCACTACTCTATGGTTTCTTCAATCGTCTATTAATTCCAACAGGTTTACATCATGCTTTAAATAACGTTTTCTGGTTTGACACTGCAGGTATCAATGACATTGGTAAATTCCAAAGTGGTAAAGATGCGGTGAAAGGGGTTACTGGTCGATATCAAGCTGGTTTCTTCCCAGTCATGATGTTTGGTATTCCTGCAGCTGCGCTTGCGATGTATCATACTGCGAAATCTAGTCAGAAGAAACAAGTATATGCTTGGTTCTTAGCAAGCTCTATTTCAGCATTCTTTGTTGGTGTCACTGAACCGATTGAATTTGCTTTCATGTTCGTTGCACCGGTTCTCTTTGTGATTCACGCTGCATTGACAGGTTTATCGCTATTTATTGCAGCTATTTTCCACTGGACAGCAGGTTTCTCATTTAGTGCAGGTTTAATCGACTTTGTCTTGTCACTAGTTAATCCAGTTTCCAATAAACCGTGGATGTTACTTATACAAGGCGTCGTTTTCTTCGTGTTATACTACGTGATATTTAGAGTGGTCATTCAAGTATTTAACTTGAATACAATTGGTCGAGGGGATAATGAACTTGCAGATCCAACGGCTAATGCTACTGCTGAAAATGGTTCTGCTAATCGTTCAGAATCTAAAGGAAAATATTATCATACTGCTTCACAAATTTTAGAGGGTCTCGGCGGTAGTGAAAATATTTCAAGTTTAACAAACTGTGCAACTCGACTAAGAATGGAGTTAAATGATAATTCTATTATCGATGAACAAAAAATTAAAAACGCGGGTGCTGTAGGTGTTACTAAAAATGGTAAACATTCAACACAAGTAATCATAGGTACACATGTACAACAAGTTGCAGACGAAATCGAAAAGCAAATGCATGTGTGACATTTATAGTGACCTGATTTAAATCATTTGAAAATTAAAAGGGCGAATCCGCAAGGGGTTTGCCCTTTTATCACTAAACATGTAATATAAGTTGTATCAGAATTTTCTGAAAGGCAAGGTGTGAATAATGAAGTCCATTTTATTTGATGTTGATGGTGTGTTTTTAAGTGAGGAACGTTGTTTTGATGTTTCAGCAATTACAGTAGAAGAGTTATTAACGAATTATGGTACATTTCTAGGATGTGGAGAATACATAGATTTTGAAAATGACTTAGACGATGCGAAGATTCAGGAGATTCGTGCCCGCGTCTTCCAAAATGATAAAATATTAAACCAATTGAAATCTCTAGGTTTAAATTCAAACTGGGATATGTTGTTTATTGTATTTAGTATCCATCTCATTGATATTGCTAAACAATTAAAGAAACCACTTAGACGTGAGTTTCTAAGTTCAACCGCTTTTGATGAAAAAACCTTATTCGATATGAATAAACAATTAATATATACGGATATCGATTATGAAAGACCTTTAAAAGTTATTGATTCCTTTAGAAATGGAAAAGATGCCATTTACGAAGATTTAGAAGCATATGCAAAAGAGGAATTAAAAATTGAAGATACAGCTTTATTCAGATTGAAAAGTAATTTATGGCAACTGGCTAAAGATACATATCAAGAATGGTACTTGGGGAAAGAATTATTTAATAAGGTTGAAGAAGGATATGCATTAAATGATTTCAAGAAGGGCTTCATTTATGAAGAGGTGATTCTTAAACCTAAAGAAGAAATCCAACTTTTATTACAACACTTAAAAGAGGCAGGATATCACTTAGCAATTGCTACAGGACGTCCACGAACAGAGACGATTATTCCATTCGAGTCGCTAGGATTGAAAACATACTTTGATGATAAACATATTGTTACAGCTAGTGAAGTTTTAGATGCTGAAGAGGACTATCCGGAATATCAACCATTAGGTAAACCTAATCCGTTTAGTTACATTGCTACTTTAAAAGGCAATGATAGAGATAAATATAAAGAATATGTAACGCATCAAGATAATATTGTGAATAAAGATGAAGTATTTATCGTAGGGGATTCGCTTGCAGATTTATTAAGTGCTAAAAAGATCGGTGCCACATTTATTGGTACGCTCACAGGTCTAAAAGGAGATAAGGCACAGCCAGAGCTTGAAGCGTACGGCGCAGATTATATCGTTGAAGACGTAACGAAAATAAGAAATATTTTATTATAGATAACTAAAGGCTACAAAACGTTGATAATGCGTTTGGTAGCCTTTGTTTTTATATTAAATTGTTAATTTTGTACTAATAATTTTATTAAATCCGCCTGATTCTTCTAAAATTTTAATAACTTCATCAGTGGCTTGTTGATCAATAGACAGAATCATGAGCGCCTCTCCACCTTCATCATTTCGACCAAGTGTCATAGAAGCAATATTAATGCCATGATTACCAAGGAGATTGCCAGTATGACCTACAATTCCAGGTTTGTCTTTATGACATGTCACAATTTGATATTGATTTGGTTTGAAATCAAGTGAGAAGTTGTTAATACGAACGATTCTTGGACCGAAACCGGCTAACACTGTAGCCCCGATTTTAATTTGGTCTTTGTCGTTTTTTAATTCAAGTTCAATATAGCTACTGAAGTCAGAGTGTTTTTTCTGTTTTTCAATATTATAAGTCACACCTTGTTGGTTGAGTAATGCGAGCGCATTGATAATATTGACTTGATCACCTAAATCTTCTTTAAGCACACTTGAAACAATTGTTCTTGTGATTAAGCTTGTATCGCTTGTTGTTAAATCGCCAGCGTAAGTAATTTTAATTTCACTTGGCGCACCTTCTAACAGTTGAATACCAAATTCACCAATTGTTGTGCTCAAGTCAACAAATGATTGTACTGTTTCATCAACATGACTTAAGTCCATTTTTGGTGCGTTGACAGCGTGCTCAACGGTTCCTTTTGTTAATATGTCTACAATTTCTTCTGAGACTGATACTGCTACTTTTTCTTGGGCCTCAACAGTTGATGCGCCTAAATGTGGAGTGACAATGATTTTATCGTGTTCAATTAATGGTGAATCAGTAGGAGGTTCATGTTCAAATACATCGATTGCAGCTCTGTCTATCAAACCATTATTTAATGCATTAACCAGTGCCTCTTCATCGATAATGCCACCTCGAGCTACATTGATAATTTGTAAATTAGGTTTTGCTTTTTTGAAAAATGCCTCACCAATAATCCCACGTGTTTTAGGTGTGAGCGGTGTATGCACAGTAACGAAGTCTGCATTTTCAGCAATTTCATCTACAGTTGCACTTTGAATATCTAATGATTTAGCTTTAACTTCAGTCAAATAAGGGTCAAATGCTAAAATCTTCATACCGAAACTTTGAGCGCGTTTCGCAACACCTAAACCGATACGTCCAGCACCAATGACACCTAATGTCTTTCCATAAAGTTCTATACCACGAAAGGCTTTACGATTCCATTTTTTATTACGAAGTGATTGATGCGCTTGAGGAATGTTACGTGCCATTGCTAATATCATCGCAATAGAATGTTCAGTGGCTGAAATGGTATTTCCGTCAGGTGCATTAATGACCAAGATACCCTTTAAAGTGGCAGCATCAATATCAATATTGTCTACACCAACACCTGCACGAGCAATGACTTTAAGTTGAGATGCTGCTTGGATGACTTTCTCTGTCACCTGAGTTTGACTACGTACAATTAATCCTTCGTAACTACCAATTTGATTGACTAATTCTTCTTCGGATAAATCTGTTTGAATAGTCACTTCAAATTCATCATGATCAAGTAAACTTTTTAAACCTTCTTCTGAGATAAGATCTGAAACTAAAATTTTATGACGCATTTTTGATAACCTCCATAAATTGAGCAATACCTTTACCAATATAATTTTCTTTTCTAAATTCTGTTAAAAGAATTTCCAATGCTGAAACAACTGAGAGGATATCAAAAGGGGAGACCTTTCCCATATGGCCAATACGTAAAATGTGACCTTTTAGATGACCTTGACCACCCGCAATTGTAATATTAAAACGAGATTTGAGTTGATCTTTAATATAACTTAGTTCTTCTTTATTATTAGGCACAAAGGATGTCACAGTAGGAGAGGAGTATGAATCATCCTTTACGAGTAAATCTAATTCTAGTGATGTTAGGGCAGTGCGTAATGCATCACGGATCGTATAATGACGTTGAATGACGTGATTAAATCCTTCGTGTTTGACTAATTCAACGTATGCATTCACACCTCTAAATAAAGCAACATTAGGTGTAAACGGCGTAGAATTTTGTTCTTGAGAATTAAGATATTTATTTAAATCGAGATAGAATCTTGGTGTAGTGACTTCAGCAAAGCGTTCTTTAGCTCTATCACTATAAGCAACAAAAGCAAGCCCTGGAGGTAGCATAATTGCTTTTTGGCTACCTGATACGAGGACATCGATTTTATCCTTTGTTAAATCGACTTCAACTGCACCAATACAACTTACGCCATCGACTACAAAATATAATGAATCGTCATATTTTTTAAGTGCATGTCCTAAATCGTGAACAGGGTGCAAAACGCCTGTAGATGTCTCACAAAATTGTGTGAATACCGCTGAAACCTTAACATCTAATTCCTTTAAGTAGTTGATAAATTCATCAACTTTAACAGCTTCTCCCCAAGTGACATCATAAATATGTACATTTTTAAAGTATGATTCAGCAATTTGTTTAAATCTGTTACCAAATGCGCCAGATACGATGATGACAATGTGATCTTTAGGATTAGCAATGTTGAGCATGTTAGCTTCTAAAACACTTGTACCACTTGAAGTTAAGATAAGCACTTCATTTTTGGTTCCGAAAATAGGTTTGAGTCCTTTGAATGCCTCATCGGCTATGTCTTCAAAGTCTTTAGAGCGGTGGCCGACCATTGGTAATTGAATTGCACTCATAATTGAGTCAGGTACTGGCGTTGGACCTGGAGTTAATAATAAGGGTTGATAATACTGCATAAAACATTCCTCCCACTGTGTAAGATTTTTCTATTTTAGCAAATATTCTGAATATTTTAAAGTCTAATAAAGAGCTACCACTATTGTAAAACGTTTACATTTTTAAATATGTAATAGCTCTTACGATTTATAATATTGTAGGTTCGATATCAACTTCTACATTATTTCTTATAGAATTAGAAATCATACAGTTACGATCTGCAATCTCTAAAAGTTTAGATAATCTTTTTTCAAGATTCTCTTTATTAGCTTCATTCACATGTAATTCTGGATAATGAGTAATACGTTCCATTTGGAATTTTCCATTTTCAAAGGAAGCTGTACCAATGGATTGTTGGTGAATTTGAATATCGGTATAACCAGCTCTTTCTAAAGTAGCAGCAAGTGAAATGATATAGCATGACGAAGCAGCTGATACTAACATTTCGTCTGGATTTGTTCCGATTCCCTTGCCACCTAAAGAAGAGGGGATTGAAATTTGTGATTCGATGATATCGCCTTTCACAGTTCCTACTTTGTCACGCCCACCTTGCCATTTTGTTTTTACTTTGAAGTCGTGCTTGACCATATAGATTGACCTCCTGTGAGAATGTGGTAATTTAAGTTTAGAGTAATTTAAAAAAGATTAAAAGAAAGGTGACTTTCATGAAAATCGCACGTCCAAATCATTCTTTTCAAATTGTAGCGCATAGAGGTTTGCCTGAAGATTATCCTGAAAATACTCTAATCGCCTATAAACATGCGCTGATGTTACATATTGATATGTTAGAAATTGATGTACATTATACTAAAGATAAACAACTTGTTGTTATTCATGACGATACGATAGATCGAACTTCGAATGGTAAGGGGAAAGTCATAGATTATACTTTAGATGAATTGAGAGAATTTGATTTCGGAGCGTATAGAGGGGATAAGTTCAAAGGTGAACGTATTCCAACACTTGATGAAGTGTTAGATTTAGTTGATCATTTTTCAAAAAAATTACTTCTAGAAATTAAAAAACCATCTCAATATCCCGGGATTGAAGAAATGATAGTTAAGAAGTTAAAAGAACGTGGCATGCCTAAGCATAAGGTGATTCTTCAATCGTTTGACTTTGATTGTGTAAAAAAATTAGCAGATATGAATTTAGAGTTTGAGTTAGGTGTGTTACTGAGTAAGAAACAATATTGGTATAAGTTGCCTAACTTTAAAGAAATTGCAAAAGTCGCAGATTATGCGAATCCTAATTATGCATTAGTGACAAAACGTTTTATGAAACATGCGCATGAGGAAATGTTGAAGGTCTTACCTTATACGGTTAATGAGTCTAAAGCGGTTAAGAAATTAATCGATGTTGAGGTGGATGGTGTGATTTCAGATATTCCAGAAGATATCTTTAAACTATAAGAAGAAGGAACCAGTGGCATATTTGCCAATAATTTTATAACTGGCTGAAGAAAGGAACGCCTAAGCTAAAGCTTATGCATAAATGCCACTAACCTTAATCGTTGAAAGGTATACATGAGCTGACACTCATGCACTAAGAGCCAGTAATTACATAACTGGCTCTATGAAAAAGCCCCGATTCCAAAATGGAACCGGGGTAAATTTGTAATCGATTATCTTGAGTAGTACTCAACGATTAATTGTTCATTGATTTCAGCTGGTAACTCGCTACGTTCTGGGAAGCGAACGAAAGTACCTTTTAAGCTGTCAGCATCGAAGTCTAAATATTCTGGTACGTAGTTGTTGATTTCAACTGATTCTTTAATGATATTTAAGTTTTGTGATTTTTCACGAACTGTAATCACTTGACCAGGTTTTAATGAGTAAGATGGGATATCAACGCGACCGCCATCTACTTCAATGTGACCATGGTTAACTAATTGACGTGCTTGACGACGTGTACGTGCTAAACCTAATGAGTAAACTACTGCGTCTAAACGACTAGCAAGTAAAATCATGAAGTTTTCACCGTGTACACCGTATTGCTTACCAGCAATGTCAAATGTGTTACGGAATTGTCTTTCAGTCATTCCATATAAGTAACGTAATTTTTGTTTTTCACGTAATTGTAAACCATATTCTGATAATTTTTTACGTTGGTTAGGACCGTGTTGTCCTGGAGCGTAAGGGCGTTTTTCTAATTCTTTACCAGTACCGCTTAAAGAGATACCTAAACGACGAGATTTTTTCCAGTTTGAACCTCTGAATCGAGCCATGTAAGACTCCTCCTTTTTCTTTTTTGTTGTTATGAATAAACAAAAAAGAGTGTTATATGCTTATCGAGATATATTGTTTTATGTGTCTTCACCTTATAGCGTCAGTTACGTGACACGTCCGCATCGGGAACAACATAGAGCTTGATAATATATAACTGCTATTTTCGTTAATTCACACAAAGTTCATTGTATCAGTTTATTCAAAAGTGTCAATACTTTTTTACGATTGGCTTAACTGTTTTTCAAGAATATGAACAATTTGTTCCAAACCATCTTGATCTTCTTGAGAAAATCTATCTTTAATTGGTGCATCGATATCTAAAACACCAATCACTTCATTATTAATACGTACCGGAACGACAATTTCTGATTGACTATTTGCATCACATGCAATGTGTCCTGGAAATTGATGAACATCACTTACACGTTGTGTTGTGTTTTCAGAAACTGCAGTGCCACATACGCCTTTACCAATTGCAATGTGCACACACGCTGGATGACCTTGAAATGGTCCTAAGATTAATTCATTTCCTTCTATTAAATAGAAACCAACCCAGTTGACTTGATCAAGCGCATCATTAAGTAGGGCAGAGGTGTTACTAAGTATCGCAATTAAATTTGTTTCCCCTTCAATTAAGCTTGATAACTGCTTTGTTACCATTGAATAATTTGTTTCTTTCACGTTCATCATTACCGCACCTCTTCATAAGAATTTTTTAATAGTATAAAGTTTTGAAAATAATCTAGCAATTAATTCATTTTCTGATTTAATGAAAAGAGAAATTACGTTATAATAAGAGATGATAAAATAGGAGGAGAAGTATATGGTGTTATTTATCATATTAGCAATACTCGTAATTATATTAATTGCTATAGGCATATTGTTCTATATGCGCTCGAATAAGAGAAATTCAGTTGGAAAAGTTGAAGAGCGCAAAAATGAAATTGAAAAGCTACCTTTTGATGACAATCTTAGAAAATTGCATGATTTAAACTTGAAAGGTGAAACAAAGACTAAGTATGATGCGATGAAAAAAGACAACACAGAAAATACAAATAAATACTTAGCTCCCGTTGAAGAAAAAATTCAAAATGCAGAAGAACTTTTAGACAAGTTTAAATTTTCTGCAGCACAAACTGAAATTGATGATGCAAATGAACTCATGGATCAATATGAGAATAATTATAATCATCAAGTCACTCAGGTTGATGAAATCTTAACTTTACATAAGGATAATGAAGGTTTATATGAGAAATGTAAGGTAGATCATCGTGAAATGAAGCGTGATGTATTGGCTAACCGTCATCAATTCGGAGAAGCTGCTCAACCATTGGAAAAGGAAATCGAAAAATTCGAGCCTAAACTCAATGAGTATGAAACATTAAAATCCGAAGGTAACTACGTACAAGCACACAATCATATCGCAGCGTCACATGATGAAATTGAAAGCCTAAAAGGTTACATGGAAGAAATTCCAGAACTTATTCGTGAAACGCAAAAAGAATTACCTGGTCAATTCCAAGACTTGAAATATGGTTGTAGAGACTTAAAAGTTGAAGGTTATGATTTAGATCACGTCAAAGTAGACGGAACTGTACAAAGTCTTAAGACAGAATTAAGTTTCGTAGAACCTATGATTAGTCGCTTAGAATTAGATCAAGCGAATGACAAACTTGAAAGTATTAACGACAAGTTAGACGAAATGTACGACCTTATCGAACATGAAGTTAAAGCTAAAAATGAAGTCGAAGAAACTAAAGATGTGATTACTGACGACTTATTTAAAGCGAAAGATATGAATTACACGCTTCAAACAGAAATCGAATATGTGCGTGAAAATTACTACATTAATGAATCAGATGCACAAAGTGTTCGTCAGTTTGAAAATGAAATTCAAAACTTAATTTCAGTATATGATGACATTTTAAAAGAAATGTCTAAATCAGCTGTTCGATACAGTGAAGTTCAAGATAATTTACAATATCTTGAAGACCACGTTTCAGTCATTAATGAAAAGCAAGATAAGCTTCAAAATCACCTTATTCAGTTACGTGAAGATGAAGCGGAAGCAGAAGACAACTTATTAAGAGTTCAATCTAAAAAAGAAGAAGTATACAGACGTTTATTAGCTTCAAATCTAACGAGTGTACCTGAACGTTTCATTATTATGAAGAATGAAATCGATAATGAAGTACGTGAAGTGAATAATCAATTTAGCGAACGTCCAATTCATGTGAAACAATTGAAAGATAAAGTTGCTAAAATTGTTATTCAAATGAATACATTTGAAGATGAAGCAAATGATGTATTAATCAATGCAGTATACGCTGAGAAATTAATTCAATACGGTAATAGATATCGTAAAGATCATCATAGTGTTGATAAGAGTCTTAATGAAGCGGAACGTTTATTCAAAAATAATCGTTACAAACGCTCAATTGAAATTTCAGAAGAGGCACTTGAAAGTGTAGAACCTGGAATTACTAAACATATTGAAGAACAAGTCATTAAAGAATAATCCTCACTCATTAGAGGGTAAGACAGTGAAATCCTTCCTTGGAAGAAAAGATTTCAGTCTTACTCTCTTTTATTTTTGCGAGAAAATAGTATAATGCTTGAGTATCCAAATTTTAAAAAGAATGATTTGCGCGTGTAAAAATCATTTTCAAATAAATGAATTTAATGTGAAAGAGAAGTGTTATCAGTGATTTATTTAGACAATGCAGCCACAACTAAAGCTGATGAAAGTGTTGTGGATTCATTTGTAAAAGTGAACCAAACATTATACTTCAATCCGAATAGTCCACATCAAGCAGGATTACAAGCAGAGAAATTATTAGTACAAGCTAAAGAAGAAATTAATCGTACTTTAGATTTAGCGCATCAATATGAAATCATATTTACGAGTGGTGCTACAGAATCTAACAATATGGCGCTTAAAGGCATTGCGTATAGAAAAAAAGAAACAGCAAACGAAATTATCACATCAGTGCTTGAGCATCCATCAGTACTTGAAGTAATGAGATATTTAGAAGAGAAGCAGGGATTTAAACTCAAATATATTAATGTAAAAGAAGATGGCACAATTGATATTGATCATTTGAAATCATTAATGAGTGACAAAGTTGGCCTTGTGACTTGTATGTATGTGAATAATGTCATGGGACAAATACAACCGATTCAAGACATTGCTGAAATCTTAAAAGATTATCCACGTGCGCATTTTCATGTGGATGGTGTGCAAGCATTAGGTAAAATCCCAATGAACTTCAACGGTATTGATAGTTTGAGTTTAAGTGGACATAAATTCAATGGTTTGAAAGGTCAAGGTTTACTCTTAATTAAAAATATACAAAATATTGAACCAGTCATTCATGGTGGCGGACAAGAGTATGGTTTAAGAAGTGGTACGGTCAATCTACCGATGGCGATTTCTATGGTTAAGGCGATTAAACATGCTGTTCAGGGGACAGAAGAGACAAATCGTAAGCTGAAATTGTTCAATCAAGCTATTGTGACGTTTTTAAAAGAGTTTAAAGGTGTTTACATCAATTCTCCTGAAAATGGAGCGCCACATATTATTAATATTGGCTTTGCAGGCGTTAAAGGTGAAGTACTTGTGAATGCATTTTCAAAACATGGTGTAATGGTTTCAACAACGAGTGCATGTTCATCTAAACGAGGTAAGCTAAATGAAGTGTTATTAGCGATGGGTCTTTCTGATTCAAGAATAGAAGGCAGCATCAGAATTTCATTAGGTGCTCAAACAAGTGAAGCGGATATACAGGCGTTCAAAGATATTTTTAAAATGGTATATGAAGAAGTGAAGGAGTTGTTAAAATAATGCATTACGATCATTTGCTCGTAAGATATGGTGAGTTGACGTTAAAAGGAACGAACCGTAAAAAGTTTGTTAATCAGTTAAAAGACAATGTTAAACGCGCGTTAATCCCGTTAGATGGCTATCACGTCAAAGGGAAACGTGACCGCATGTATGTAGAATTAGATGAAAATGCCGATATGAATGAAATTATTCGACGTTTATCCAAAGTTTACGGTATTAAGTCCATTAGTCCTGTAATCAAAACAGATAAAACTGAAGAAGCAATCAATGAATCAGCAGTTCAACTAGCTCAAAGTTTTGAGAAAGACACCACGTTTAAAATCGATGTTAAACGTGTTGATAAATCGTTTCCACTCGATACGTATACTTTACAGCGTGAAGTTGGGGGCAAGATATTGAGTCAAACTGAAGATTTAACAGTTAATGTGAAACGTCCTGATCATGAAATTAAAGTAGAGATACGTTTAGACGCAGTCTATATTTATGAAGAGATTATTCCTGGATCTGGAGGACTACCAGTGGGTACTGGAGGCAAAACTTTACTTATGTTAAGTGGAGGCATAGATTCTCCTGTAGCAGGTATGGAAGTCATGAAACGTGGTGTTACTATTGAAGCAATTCATTTTCACAGTCCACCGTTTACGAGCGAGAAAGCTAAAGATAAAGTCATCGAATTGACTCGTATATTGTCAGAACGTGTGGGACCTATCAAACTACACATCGTGCCTTTCACTGAATTACAGAAACAAATCAATAAAGTTGTTCATCCACGTTATACGATGACATCGACGCGAAGAATAATGATGCGTGTGGCAGATGCTTTCGTGCATAAAATTGGCGCACATGCGATTGTAAATGGGGAGAATCTAGGTCAAGTTGCTAGTCAGACTTTAAAAAGTATGTATGCAATCAACCACGTGACTTCTACACCTGTGTTGAGACCTTTACTAACACTTGATAAAGAAGACATTATTAAAAAAGCGAAAGAGATAGGTACTTTTGAAACGTCTATTCAACCTTTTGAAGATTGCTGTACAATCTTTACACCGAAGAATCCAGTAACTGAACCAGACTTTGATAAAGTCGAAAAATATGAAAGCGTCTTTGATTTTGAAGACATGATTCAAACAGCTGTGGACAATATTGAAACATTAACCATAGACCCTAATTATAAAAGTGAAAAAGAACAATCTACTGATGCATTAATTGAAGATTTATTTTAAAATAAATTTATTAAACATAGGTGAACGTTTTTGAATAACTAAGGGGAGAAATAAATCATGGATTGGCATCTTTCAGTAATTTTTATGATTATATTTTTGGGTTTATCGCTTCATTTATAGATTCAGTCGTTGGGGGCGGAGGATTAATTTCAACACCAGCACTTCTTGCAGTTGGGTTGCCACCTTCTGTTGCGCTTGGCACAAATAAATTCGCAAGTTTTTTTAGCACGCTAACAAGTGCTTATAAATTTTTACGCTCAGGTAAAGTAGATTTAAAGGTAGTCGGGAAATTGTTTCCATTTGTATTTATTGCTTCAGGAGGTGGGGCAATCCTTGCTACTTATTTACCTGCAGAGGTTTTAAAGCCACTCATTATCGTCATTTTAACACTTGTGATTATCTATACCATTTTAAAAAAAGACTGGGGTAGTGTGAGAACTTTTACTTCGCTTACTATTGGTAAAGCAATTATCTTAGTTATATTATTTTCAATTTTAGGTTTTTATGATGGGTTTTTAGGCGGAGGCACTGGATCATTCATGTTGTTCGCTTTATTAATGTTTGGTTTTGACTTTTTAAGCGCTGCTGGAAATGCTAAAGTTTTGAACTTTGCTTCTAATGGCGGAGCAATATTGCTTTTTATTATCTTAGGACAAGTCAACTATGCATACGGTCTTCTGATGGCAGTGAGTATGATTGTTGGTTCATATTTAGGAGCTCAGTTTGCTTTGAAAAAGGGTGTAGGATACGTCAAAATTTTATTTATTGTAGTAACCGCAGTACTTATTATAAAAAATGTATATGATTATGTAATACAATTAATGAATCATTAGATGCTTGAACTGAAATCGAGATTTTAAATAATCTTGAAATCAGTTCTTTTTTTTGCCCACCTTTTTATTTGTATAAAAATTAGAGCTATGTGAGAAGTATTATTCAAAATTTTAATTCTTGTACTTTAAAAAATTGAATTAACAGTAAATTTTGTCGTATGATTATATTAAATACTTAGTTTATGGGAGGTCATCAATATGACTGCAGTTACATTTAAAAATAATCCTGTTACATTATTAGGACAACAAGTAAACGAAGGAGAGACTGCTCCTAATTTTACTGTATTAGACAATGGTTTGAATCAAGTTACATTAGATAACTATAAAGGGAAAAAGAAATTAATTAGTGTTGTGCCTTCTATTGATACAGGTGTTTGTGACCAACAAACGCGTAAATTTAATGAAGAAGCATCTCAAGAAGATGGGATAGTATTAACAATTTCAGTAGATTTACCATTTGCGCAAAAGAGATGGTGTGCATCGAATGGTTTAGACAATGTAATTACGTTGAGTGACCACAAAGATTTATCATTTGGCAAAAACTTTGGTGTAGTTATGGAAGAATTAAGACTTTTAGCACGTTCAGTTTTTGTATTAAATGAAAATAATAAAGTGGTTTATAAAGAAATTGTTAGCGAAGGAACAAACTTCCCTGATTTTGACGCAGCATTAGAGGCTTATCGCAAGATTTAAGTTATATTGATATGATTGACAGTGTAAAACAAAGTGTCCATACTTATTCGAGAAGTAGAAAGAGTAAAAAAGTATATGTGCTCTTATGAATGAAGAATGGGCACTTTTTATTAGAAAGGATTTTTTTATGACTGAGAAAAATACAATTATGGAACGCTTATTCCATACGTTAGATGAAAAAGCAAAATCCTTAAACGAAGAGAACGGGCAAAGTTTCATAGAAAACTTAGGATTAGCTATGGAAGATATTTACACAAATAAAAGAGATCTTCTTGAACAGGCAACATTACAAGATAGAAGAAAAGCCTTCCAGTTTGCATATTTAAGTTTAATGCAAGAGGAAAATATCCAAGCTAATCATCAGATTACGCCAGATTCAATTGGGTTAATACTTGGCTTTTTAGTGCAACGATTTATGCAAGATAAGGAAGAAATGCATGTGGTTGATATCGCAAGTGGAGCTGGTCATTTAAGTGCATCTGTTAAAGAAGTGCTTTCTGATACGACAATGATGCACCATTTAATAGAAGTTGACCCAGTTTTATCACGTGTAAGCGTTCATTTGGCTAATTTTTTAGAAATACCATTTGATGTTTATCCTCAAGATGCAATCATGCCATTACCTTTAGAAGAAGCTGACGTAGTGATTGGTGATTTTCCAATTGGATATTATCCAGTCGACGAAAGAAGTAAAGAAATGAAGCTTGGTTTTGAAGAGGGGCATAGCTATTCACATTATCTACTCATTGAACAAGCGATTAATGCGTTAAAAGGGGCAGGTTACGCATTCTTAGTTGTTCCAAGTGATATTTTCACAGGAGATAAAGTGAAACAGTTGGAAAAATTCATTGCAACAGAGACAGAAATGCAAGCATTTTTAAATTTACCAACGACGCTGTTTAAAAATGAAAAAGCACGTAAATCTATATTAATCCTTCAGAAAAAACAACCGCAAGAAACTAAACCAGTTGAAGTA
>NZ_KV840031.1:30244-35160 GCF_001839105.1 Staphylococcus sp. HMSC62A08
GTTGAAGTATTTTTAGCGAATATACCTGATTTTAAAAATCCTCAACAATTCCAAGGATTTATTAGAGAATTAAATCAATGGATGGTCACAAATCATACAAAAATTAATCTGTAACAATATAGTATTCAAACTGTATTAATGATAAAATAGTGTATGTGAAAAAAATAACTAAACAAATGATGGAGGACAATGACCTATGTCAAAATTAATTTTGGCGGTAAATGCTGGTAGTTCATCTTTGAAATTCCAGTTAATTAGAATGCCGGAAGAAAAGTTAGTAACCAAAGGCGTTATTGAACGTATTGGTTTAAGCGATTCTATTTTCACGATTGTTGTTGAAGGGGAAAAGCTTACTGATGTTAGAGATATAAATGATCATGAACAAGCAGTTAATATTATGTTAGAAAGCTTTAAAGAACATCATATGATTGAAGATATTAATGAGATTGAAGGTACAGGTCACCGAGTTGTACATGGAGGGGAGAAATTCCCTAAATCAGTCGTTGTAACTGATGAAGTAGAATCTCAAATTGAAGAATTAAGTGAGTTAGCACCGCTACATAATCCTGCGAATCTTATTGGGATTAGAGCATTTAAAAAATTATTGCCTAACATTCCACATGTGGCAGTATTCGATACTTCATTCCACCAAACAATGCCTGAACAAGCATATTTATACAGCTTGCCATATCATTATTATGAAGATTATGGTATTCGTAAATATGGATTCCATGGTACAAGTCATAAATATGTATCTAGAAGAGCAGCTGACATCTTAGGTAAACCAATAGAAGATTTGAGAATTATTTCATGTCATATTGGTAACGGTGCTTCAATCGCAGCGATTGATGGTGGAGAGTCCATTGATACTTCTATGGGATTCACACCGCTAGCAGGTGTGACGATGGGTACACGTTCAGGTGATTTAGACCCTGCATTAATTCCTTTTATTATGGAAAAGACTGGCAAAACCGCTGATGAAGTTTTAAATATTTTAAATAAAGAGTCAGGATTACTTGGTTTAACAGGTACATCAAGTGATTTACGTGATTTAACAGAAGAAGCTAAACATGGTCGTCAACGTGCACGTGTTGCATTAGATTTGTTTGCATCTAAAATTCATAAATATATTGGCTCATATGCAGCTAGAATGCAAGGCGTAGATGTGATTGTATTTACAGCTGGAATTGGAGAAAACTCTCATATTATTCGTGGCAAAGTTTTAGAAGGCTTAGAGTTTATGGGCGTTTATTGGGATCCTAAGAAGAATGAAAGCCTACATGGCGAGGAAGGTTATATTAACTATCCGCATTCACCTGTTAAAGTACTTGTCGTGCCAACAGATGAAGAAGTTATGATTTCACGAGATGTGATTAAATATGGTGGTCTTAAAGACGAGTCAAATGAAACAGTAAATGAAAATACTGAAGCACAAGATGCTTAAAATATAGTAGCATGTAAAATGAACCGCATCGTTTCCTCATAGGGGAGATTATGCGGTTTTTAATATTAAGAAGTGAATCAATGATTTAATAAATGGAAATGGCTTTGAATAGAGGATTGAAATAGAGGAAATTGTTCGATAGTTATCTTCTATGATGGAGTAGCTTTGAATAGATTGTCTTTCAAAAATAATAAGAGCCAGTTATTAACTGACTCTCATAAAAATAAGAAATATATTTAATCTTAATCTTGATATCTTTCGCGTAGTTTAGGTGTAGCAACTTGTGGTTGGAAATCTTCAGGAATTTCTTCAGTACGTACGACTAATACATCACATGGCGCATGACGTACGATTGCTTCAGAAACTGAACCTACAATAAAACGTTCTACAGCATTTAATCCTGACGTACCACTCATAATTAAATCTGCACCAACTTCATGAGCTAATTTCTTAGGTATAATTGCTTTTGGTGAACCAAATTCTAGGCGTGTTTCTACATTTTTAACACCTGCGTTTGAAGCCACTTCTTTATAACCTTTGAGTAATTCTTCAGAGAAATGTTTAGATTTCTCAGTAAACTGAGCATCATAGACTTCATAAGAAGAGTAAGTTCTTGAATCGATGACATTAACAATTGTCAACTTAGCATCGTTACGTTTAGCAACTCCTACAGCTTTATTAAAAGCCCATTCTGCTTCATGTGAACCATCGACTGCGATTAAAATGTTTTTATAAGTAATCATCGCTAGTGCCCCCTTCATCTTTCTTATTCTTATTTTAACACAATTTACAGAATATTTAATTATTAATAATTACAATTTTGTGTATTTTTTCTGATTGCGCTTTCATTGCTTTCGCGTTAGGATGTAATAGGAGGTGGATGGAATGAAAATTGGTATTCCTAAGGAGATAAAAAATAACGAAAATAGAGTGAGTTTATCACCAAGTGGTGTACATGCACTCGTTGAACAAGGACATACAGTTTTAGTAGAAACTAACGCAGGACTAGGTTCTTATTTTGAAGATGTTGACTACAAAGAAGCTGGTGCTGAGATTGTATCAGAACAATCTAAAATTTGGGATGTAGATATGGTAGTCAAAGTTAAAGAACCATTAGAATCAGAATATCAATTCTTTAAAGAAGGGTTAATTCTTTTCACATATTTACATTTAGCTAATGAAGAGAAATTAACACAAGCTTTAGTAGATAATAAAGTAATTGGTATTGCTTATGAAACGGTTCAATTACCTGACAAATCATTACCGCTTTTATCACCAATGAGTGAAGTTGCTGGTAGAATGTCAGCTCAAATTGGCGCTGAATTCTTACAAAAAGTTTGGGTATTTTACTAGGCGGTGTACCTGGTGTCCCTAAAGGAAAAGTCACTATCATTGGTGGGGGTCAAGCAGGTACGAATGCTGCTAAAATTGCTTTAGGATTAGGTGCAGATGTTACGATTCTTGACGTTAATCCTAAACGTTTACAAGAACTTGATGACTTATTTAATGGAAGAGTGCATACGATTATGTCCAATCCACTAAATATAGAAATGTACGTTAAACAAAGTGATTTAGTTATCGGTGCAGTATTAATTCCAGGAGCTAAAGCACCAAGCTTAGTTACTGAAGATATGATTAAGCAAATGAGAAGTGGCTCTGTGATTGTAGATATCGCTATTGACCAAGGTGGTATTTTCGAAACAACAGATAAAATCACAACACATGACGATCCAACGTATACAAAACATGGCGTTGTACATTATGCGGTTGCGAATATGCCTGGTGCAGTTCCGCGTACTTCAACATTAGCTTTAAATAATGCAACTTTACCGTTTGCACAAATCTTAGCTAACAAAGGATATCGAGAAGCTTTCAAATCTAATCACGCACTTTCTTTAGGTTTAAATACGTATAAAGGTCATGTTACAAATAAAGGTGTAGCTGAAGCATTTAATTTAGAATATACTTCAGTGGAAGATGCACTTAATAAATAGTTTAAGATAGATAAACTCGGCTGATTATTAAAATCAGCCGAGCTTTTTATTTTTCATAATGTGTAAGTATCTCGTAGCCATTGTCAGTAACTAATATGTCATCTTCGATATTTTTTTTTTCGATTTTTGGTACATAAATTCCAGGTTCAATTGTAATCACCATGCCCGCTTCTAATGTATTTTCGTTTACACTTGAAACGTCTTGATATTCATGTTCTTCTAATCCTAACCCGTGACCAAGTCTATGCGGGAAATATTCTCCGTAACCTGCATTGCTAATAATATCTCTAGCGATTTTATCGATATTTTTTATTGTCACTCCAGGTTTGATTGCTTCTATTGCAGATTGTTCAGCTTTTAATACAACGTTATAGATATTTTCAGCTTCTTGACTAGGGTTTCCAAATTTTACTGTTCGTGTCATATCACTACAATAATGTTCATAAACTACGCCTAAATCAAATAGCACATATTCATTATTTTGAAGCTTTCTGTCTCCAGGAGTGCCGTGAGGAGAAGCTGCATGGTCTCCAAATAATACCATTGTGTCGAAACTCATTTCATTTACGCCGTACTTTTTGATTTCATTTTCAATGTGATTAACGACTTCGCGTTCCTCAACGCCTTCTTTAAGATAAGACACGCCAATTTCTATACATTTGTCTGCGAGCTCCGCAGCTTTTTTAATTTTTTCAATTTCTTCTTGAGATTTAATGTTTCTTAAATCTTTAATTGATTGGTCAAGGTCACTATAGACTTGAACATCGAATGCTTGAGACAATTCACGTTGACGTTTAACAGTTAAATGTTCACTTTCGATAAGTAATGTCGTAAATGTTTTCGGATATAAGTCGAATGGGTTTTCAGTATCTAAATAACCAATGATTTTCCCGTCGAAAGGTGAAGCTTTGACTTCTTCAACCTCCATTTTCGGACAAAATAAGACATCTTCACCGTTTGCTTGGACGAGTAATGCGAATAAACGTTCATGTGGTTCACTACGATATCCGGTAAAGTAATATACGTTAAGTGGGGTAGTAATCCAAGCTGCATCGGCATTTTGTTGTTGTAAGACTTTTCTGATTTCTTCTGTTTTAGTCATATCAAACATCCTCCATTGTATTAGTTTAGTTTAGTTTAATTTTATTCTAATTCGTTAACCTTTTCAAAAATTGAGGTACTATCACTTTCTGTAAAAGCATTTTCAGAAACAGTGTTATAAACAAGGGTAGCTAGGGTATACTGATGACAGAGAACATTTGAGGAGGGCTATATAAATGAAATTATCATTTCATGGTCAATCAACAATTTATTTCGAGGGAAACGGTAAAAAGGTTATCGTCGATCCATTTATTTCTGGTAATGATAAATGTGATTTAGATGAACAAACATTAGATGTAGATTATATTATTTTAACGCATGGACACGCTGATCACTTTGGTGATGTGGTAGAGCTAGCCAACAGAAATCATGCGGTA
>NZ_KV840031.1:35260-82759 GCF_001839105.1 Staphylococcus sp. HMSC62A08
ACAGAAATCATGCGGTAGTGATAGGTTCAGCAGAATTACAAGGTTATCTATCAACTTATCACGGTGTTGAAAATGTGCATGGTATGAATATCGGCGGTAAAGCTGAATTTGACTTTGGTACTGTAAAATTTGTGCAAGCATTCCACAGTTCAAGCTTTACTCATGAAGATGGTATTCCGGTTTATCTAGGTATGCCAATGGGAATTGTTGTTGAAGCAGAAGGTAAAACAATTTACCATACTGGAGATACGGGATTATTTAGTGATATGAAATTAATTGCTGAACGTCATCCAGTGGATGTATGTTTTGTACCTATCGGTGACAACTTTACGATGGGAATTGATGATGCAAGTTATGCAATCAATGAATTTATTAAACCGAAAATTAGTGTACCTATTCACTACAATACGTTCCCATTAATTGAACAAGATCCTCAACAGTTTAAAGATGCAGTAAATGTAGGGGAAGTACAAATCCTTGAACCAGGTCAATCTGTAGAATTTTAATTTTAGAATAGTAAATTAGTAAATATAACATATAGAAAAAATCCCGATTTTTAAACGACTTAATTTAAAAATCGGGATTTCTTAAAATGATTATTTAACAATTAATACAGGGATTGTAGCACGTTTAGCTACTTTGTGGCTGACGCTACCAAGTACAAATTTCTTCTTGTCTTCTGCTTTACGGTTACTTAATACAACGATGTCATATTTTCCACTGTTAGCGTATTTTAATAATTCTTCTTTAGGATTTCCTCTAACAATAATTTGATCGTAATTAATTCCGTAATCTTCTAATACTTTTCTTGTTTTTTCTAAACGTTTACTTCTTTCTTCAGTTAACTTATCTAAGTGGACTCCTGCTTTGATAGAAGCTTGAGCATCTTGCTCATTAATGGCATTTAAAATAGTTACAACTGTATCTTTCCCAGCTAAATTTGACACTTCTTTTAATGCTTTTTCATTTTTTAATTGAGTGTCTACGCCTAGTAAAATATGTTTATACATAACTACATCCCTCCTCACTTATATTTTAATAGAGTTTTAATGGAATTTCCATTTATATTCACATTTTCTTTACAAAATCAATTTTAAACGGAATATTTTTGGTAAGTGAGAAAACGATCAACGATGAGCGAGGTTGTTCAATGATTTTTTTCGAGTTAAAAGTTATAATATAAAAAAGACTGTTCTATAGAAATAAGAGGTAATGGGATGACGAAACACGAGCAAATTTTAAATTATATTGAATCTTTATCTATAGGTTCTAAAATTTCAGTTAGAAAAATAGCAAAGGTATTAGATGTATCAGAAGGAACTGCTTACAGAGCGATTAAGGATGCAGGACAATTAGGAATTGTAGCAACTATTGATCGTGTCGGTACAGTAAGGATAGAAAAACGTAATCGAGACAATATAGATAATTTAACTTTTAATGAAATTGTGAACATAGTGGAAGGTCAAATTTTAGCGGGTAAAAAAGGACTTGGAAAAACAGTTTCTAAATTTGCGATAGGCGCTATGAAACTTCAAGATATTTTAAAATATATAGAGAAACACACTTTATTAATAGTGGGTAACCGTGAAGATGTTCAAATAGAGGCATTAAAAAGAGGAACAGCTATCCTCATTACTGGAGGCTTTCACCCATCGAAATTTGTCATCGATTATGCGAATGAGCATGAATTGCCCATTATTTCATCAAGTTATGATACATTTTTAGTCGCAAACATTATCAATAGAGCAATGTATAACCAAAAGATTCGTAAAGAAATACTTGTTGTCGAGGATATTGTAAAACCTATAAACGAACTATCCGTATTATTTGATTATATGAAAATTAATGACTATAAAAAATTAGCTAACGAAACAGGTCATACAAGATTTCCTATTGTAAATAAAGATTTTAAACTTGTAGGTATTGTAACGAGTAGAGAAATTATAAATATGAACGAGGATGATGAATTAGGCAAGATAATGACTCGAAATCCTTTAAGCGTCAAACTGACAAACACTGTTGCGAGTTGTGCACATATGATGATTTGGGAAGGTATTGAGTTATTACCGGTAACCAATAATAATAAAAAAGCTGTAGGTGTCATCAACAGACAAGATGTGTTGAAATCAATGCAACTTTTAGGAAGACAACCACAAATAGGTGAAACGATTAACGATCAGATAGCAAAACATATTACCATTAATTCGAATAACATCAGTGTTGAAGTATCACCTTTAGTCACAAATCATTACGGCACATTAAGTAAAGCCGTATTTGTAGGCATTATTGAAGAAACAATTCGACATGAGATGAGAAAATATAAAAAGGGTAATGTAATGATAGAAAACTTAAACATTGTTTATATCAAAACAGTGCCTATTGAATCATCCATTGAAGTCTATTATGAAATGCTAGATGTTGGTAGAAATTTCGCGAAACTAGAAGTAACCATGTTTAATAATAATGAGAAAGTTGCCAACGCTTTAGTGATATGCCAGATGTTCGAAGGTTTTTAATAAAAAGTAAAATTTAGTTTTAAGGGAGTATTCAGAATGGAAAAAATTATGAACGATATCATGCATGAGGTTGAACAAGCAGACACAATCATTATTCATAGACACGTGAGACCTGATCCTGATGCATACGGGTCACAGTTGGGGCTTAAATATTATTTAAAAATAAAATATCCAGATAAGAATATTTATGCCGTTGGTAACAATGAACCTTCTTTAGATTTCATAGGTACATTTGATGAGATATCAGATGATGTTTACGAAGATGCGCTTGTCATTGTTTGTGATACAGCAAATGCACCACGTGTAGATGACCAACGTTATCACACTGGAACGAAGGTTCTAAAAATAGATCATCATCCGGCAGTTGATCAATACGGAGACATTAATTATGTAAATACAGAAGCTTCTTCAACAAGTGAAATTATTTATGATTTTATTACTCATTTTAATGATGAACGTATCATTGATGAAAGTGTAGCACGTGTTTTATATCTAGGAATTGTAGGAGATACTGGTCGTTTCTTATTTAATAATACAACTCAACACACGATGGAAGTTGCTGGTAAATTAATTGCTTTTCCGTTTGACCACAATGCTGAATTAAATAAAATGTCTGAAAAAGATCCTAAATTATTACCGTTTCAAGGTTACATCTTACAAAACTTTGAATTAGATGATGGAGGATACTGTCAGGTGAAAATTACGAGAGATATTCTAGAAAAATATCAGATTCAACCGAATGAAGCATCACAATTTGTGAATACAATTGCTGATATTCAAGGTTTGAAGATTTGGATGTTCGGTGTGGATGAAGGTGAAGAAATTAGATGTCGTATTCGTTCAAAAGGTACAATGATTATCAATGATGTCGCAAACGATTTTGGAGGTGGAGGCCATCCAAATGCATCAGGTGTATCAGTTTATAGTTGGGAAGAGTTCGACCGTTTAGCCGATGCATTGCGTCAAAAACTTTAAAAAGATATATCTAAAAGGAGGATACAAACATGGTTGCGCATTTAAATATTCATACTGCTTATGATTTATTGAACGCCAGTCTGAGAATTGAAGATGTAATCAATAAAGCTAAAAATGAAGGCTATACTGCACTTGCAATTACAGATACCCATGTTTTGTATGGTTTTCCAAAATTTTACGATGCCTGCATTGCTGCTGATATTCATCCCATTTTCGGAATGACTTTAATATTAACGGATGGTTTATATAAAGTTGAAACAGTAGTACTCGCACAGAATAATGAGGGACTCAAAGCACTCTATCAACTTTCATCTGCCATTAAAATGAAAGAAAAGGAAGAAGTTCCTTTAGAATGGTTAAAACGTTATGATGACAATTTAATTATCATTTTTAAAGATGTAGTATCGACGCATTTACAAATCTTAGAAGCATTCAATGATCATACCCATGTTTACATGAATCATACGAGTGACGATATTATTGATAAAAAAAAGGTAAAATTACAATCAGCGAGATATTTAAATAGAGAAGATGCAGATACGATATCTGCTTTACAGGCAATTAGAGATAATTCTAAATTAGATTTAATTAATGAAAGTAAAGATTTTGGTGAGCACTTTCCTGATCAAAATGAACTTAAAAATATTTTAGATGATGTAGACGAAGAAGTAATAAAAAATACGCAAACAATCGTTGATTTATGTCAGGCGGAACTCGTTTATCATCAATCATTATTACCGCAATTTGTCACGCCTAATGGTGAAGTTGCAAAAGACTATTTATGGTCGGTATTAATAGATAAATTAAATGAGTGGAATTTACATAATGATCAATATTTAGAACGGCTTAAGCACGAATATGAAATAATTACGAATATGGGCTTCGAAGATTATTTCCTTATCGTTAGTGATTTAATCCATTATGCTAAAACACATGATGTAATGGTTGGTCCAGGCCGTGGCTCTTCCGCTGGTTCACTGGTAAGTTATTTGCTAGGGATTACAACGATTGATCCGATCAAATTCAACTTACTTTTCGAGAGATTTTTAAATCCTGAAAGGGTTACGATGCCCGATATTGACATTGACTTTGAAGATACAAGACGCGAGAAAGTGATTCAGTATGTTCAAAATAAATATGGAGAACTTCATGTGTCAGGAATAGTGACTTTCGGGCACTTATTAGCAAGAGCTGTCGGTCGTGACGTTGGAAGAATTATGGGCTTTGATGAGACTACATTAAATGAAATTTCAAAGTTAATACCTCATAAATTGGGGATTACGCTTGATGAGGCTTATCAGCAAGACAATTTTAAAGCGTTTGTTCATCGAAATCACAGAAATGAACTTTGGTTTGATATGAGTAAGAAGCTTGAAGGACTTCCAAGACATACGTCAACGCATGCGGCGGGTATTATTATTAACGATCAACCATTATATAAATTTGCACCATTGACGTTAGGTGATACGGGTTTACTGACTCAGTGGACAATGACAGAAGCAGAACGCATAGGTTTATTAAAGATAGACTTCTTAGGATTACGTAACTTATCGATCATCCACCAAATTGTGACGCAAGTGAAGAAAGATTTAAACATTGATATAGATGTTGAAACCATTCCTTTTGATGATAGAAAAGTATTCAAGTTATTATCTCAAGGAGATACGACTGGTATTTTCCAACTAGAATCTGATGGGGTACGTAGTGTATTAAAGAGACTTCAACCAGAACATTTTGAAGATATCGTAGCGGTCACATCACTTTATCGACCAGGACCTATGGAAGAAATACCTACATATATCACACGTCGACACGATCCATCTAAAGTTGAATATTTGCATCCTGATTTAGAACCCATTTTAAAAAATACCTACGGCGTCATTATCTATCAAGAACAAATAATGCAAATTGCGAGCAAATTCGCTAACTTTAGTTATGGTGAAGCGGATATTCTTAGAAGAGCGATGAGTAAGAAAAATCGTGCAGTGTTAGAAAGTGAACGTCAGCACTTTGTCAACGGTGCGAAAGACAACGGCTATGATGAACAAATGAGTAAACAAATCTTTGATTTAATACTCAAGTTTGCTGATTATGGTTTCCCTAGAGCGCATGCAGTAAGCTACTCTAAAATTGCTTATATTATGAGTTATCTAAAAGTGTATTATCCTAATTATTTTTACGCTAATATTTTGAGCAATGTCATTGGTAGTGAGAAGAAAACAGCTAATATGATTGATGAGGCTAAACATCAAAAAATTAATATTCTACCACCTAATATTAATGAAAGTCATTGGTTCTATAAAGCTACTTCACAAGGAATATATTTGTCGTTAGGAACGATTAAAGGTGTGGGCTATCAAAGTGTTAAACTGATTGTCGATGAGAGATATAATAACGGAAAGTTTAAAGACTTTTTTGATTTTGCACGTAGGATTCCAAAGCGGGTTAAAACTAGAAAATTATTAGAAGCTTTGATACTTGTTGGTGCTTTTGACAATTTTGATAAGAATCGTGCTACTTTATTACAGGCTATCGATCAAGTATTAGACACTACATCAGATGTAGAACAAGACGATATGCTTTTCGATATTTTAACGCCAAAACAAGTCTATGAGGACAAAGAAGAGTTACCAGATAAATTGTTGAGTAATTATGAAAAAGAATATCTGGGCTTTTATATTTCTAAACACCCGGTTGAAAAAGAATTTGAAAAGAAACAATATCTAGGTATTTATAAATTAAGTAATGCTCAAAACTTTCAACCAATACTTGTCCAATTTGATACAATTAAGCAAATTAGAACTAAGAACGGTCAAAACATGGCATTTGTAACACTTAATGATGGGATGACGCTAATGGACGGTGTGATATTCCCGGATAAATTCAAAAGATATGAAACTTCTATTTCTAATGAAGAAATGTTTATCGTGATAGGTAAATTTGAGAAACGGAATCAGCAAATTCAACTTATTATAAATCAAATTATTGAAATCAATACCTATAAAAATGAAAAAATAAATGCTTCTAAAAAAGTCATTATACGAAATGCGCATCATCTTCCATCAAGTATCGAAGAATTAATCACAAATGAGAAAAGAGGGAACCAGCATTTATTAGAAGTGAATGCATTTAATGAACGCAATAATAGTATGAATCGCTTAGGATTCTTGAGTAAAGATGAAGTTACAATTCAACAGTTGTTTGACTCTTTAAATCCTAGTGATATTAGGTTTATATAACTTTTATCACAATTTAAACTATGGTATAGTTAACTGATGGTTAAGATAATAATCATCAGTTTTTCTTTTGTTATTGTTTTTTGTTCTGGTTATACACTGATTAATTTTATAATCAGAAGAAAGAATAATTTCAAAAGATTAGAATAGGCAGACAATCAAGTTTATAGCATCAATATGATGTATGTCCATTGTCTATTCTTAATTTATCCTGTATTGGGTATACTTTTACTAGTAAATTAGATTCAACATACACAATTTTTAATTAATAAGAACAGTTATTTTAACTTAAAATTATTTAAAATAGGGGTTGATTCCATGTCTTTAAGAGATGATGCATTGGAAATGCACAGAGAACATCAAGGTAAATTAGAAATCACACCAAATATAAAAGTGACTAATAAAGAAGAATTGAGTTTAGCATATTCTCCTGGCGTTGCTGAACCATGTAAAGAAATTCATGAAAATCCAAGAAAAGTATATGAATATACAATCAAGGCAAACACTGTTGCAGTTGTAACTGACGGTACTGCAGTTTTAGGACTGGGCAATATTGGAGCTGAAGCAAGTATACCTGTTATGGAAGGTAAAGCGGTTTTATTTAAAAGTTTTGCCGGAATAAATGGCGTACCAATCGCTTTAGATACTACAGATACTAATGAAATTATTAATACAGTGAAATTATTACAACCTAATTATGGCGGTATTAATCTTGAAGATATTTCAGCGCCAAGATGTTTTGAAATCGAAGAAAAATTAAAAAAAGAAACAAATATTCCAGTATTTCATGATGATCAACACGGCACTGCTATTGTTACAATGGCCGGCTTGATTAATGCTTTAAGAATTGTCGATAAAGATTTATCAGATATTAAAGTTGTCTTAAATGGTGCAGGTGCTGCAGGTATAGCAATTGTGAAATTGTTACATTCATACGGTGTTAGAGACATGATTATGTGTGATTCTAAGGGTGCTATTTATGAAGGACGCCCTCATGGCATGAATGATACTAAAGAATATGTTGCTAAATGGACTAACAAAGATAAAATTGATGGTTCATTGAAAGAAGTTATTAAAGATGCAGACGTATTTATCGGTGTTTCTGTTGCAGATTTATTAGATAAAGAAATGGTTGAGAGCATGGCAGATGATCCGATTATTTTTGCTATGGCCAATCCAAATCCTGAAATTAAACCTGATGATGCTAAAGCAGCAGGGGCTAAAGTAATTGGAACTGGTCGTTCTGATTATCCTAATCAAATCAATAATGTGTTAGCTTTCCCTGGAATCTTTAGAGGTGCATTAGATGTTGAAGCTACACATATTAATGAAGATATGAAAAAAGCCGCTGTTGAAGCTATTGCTGATTTAATCGAAGAAGATGAACTCAACCCTGATTATTGCATTCCTGGACCATTTGACAAGAGAGTTGCTCCATCAGTGGCACGTAGCGTAGCTAAAGCAGCTATGGAATCAGGTGTAGCAAGAATTGAAATTGATCCACAAGAAGTTTATGACAAAACAATGAAAGCAACTGATTTAAAATAATTCTATATAGTAATTCTTTTAGAGACATTTTCTAGAAATAACATCTTGATAAATTTTTCAGGAGAATATATAAATGGTAGTAACAGAGGTTATTTGGAGGTTTACCAATGTTTAAAGATTTTTTTAATCGAAGCAAGAAAAAGAAATATTTAACAGTTCAAGATTCTAAACAAAATGATGTGCCAGCAGGGATTATGACTAAATGCCCGAAGTGCAAAAAGATCATGTACACTAAAGAATTAGCTGAAAATTTAAATGTGTGCTTCAATTGTGATCATCATATTGCACTTACTGCACATAAAAGAATAGAAGCGATTTCAGATGAAGGAACATTTACAGAATTCGATAAGGGCATGACCTCTGCGAATCCATTAGATTTTCCTGGCTACATTGAAAAGATTGAAAAAGATCAGCAAAAGACTGGATTAAATGAGGCAGTTGTCACTGGGACTTCTGAATTAGATGGTATTAAATACGGTGTTGCAGTGATGGATGCACGTTTTAGAATGGGAAGTATGGGTTCAGTTGTTGGAGAAAAAATTTGTAGAATCATTGATTATTGTACTGAACATCATTTACCTTTCATTCTATTCTCAGCTAGTGGTGGCGCTAGAATGCAAGAAGGTATTATTTCACTCATGCAAATGGGTAAAACAAGTGTATCACTTAAGCGCCATGCTGATGCTGGATTATTATATATTTCGTACATAACGAATCCAACAACTGGTGGTGTGTCTGCAAGCTTTGCCTCAGTGGGTGACATTAACTTGAGTGAACCTAAAGCGCTCATTGGATTTGCTGGTAGACGTGTCATTGAACAAACAATTAATGAGAAATTACCAGATGATTTCCAAACAGCCGAGTTCCTTTTAGAACATGGTCAATTAGATAAAGTAGTTCATCGTAAGGATATGAAAGAGACGTTATCTAATATTCTAAAAATCCATCAAGAGGTGAGTCGATAATGCTAGATTTTGAAAAGCCACTTTTTGAAATTAAAAATAAAATTGAATCATCGAAAGAATCCCAAGAAAAGAATGAAGTGGATTTACAAGAAGAGATTGATATGTTGGAAGCGTCTCTAGAAAGAGAAACTAAAAAAGTTTATACCAATTTAAAGCCGTGGGATCGTGTGCAAATCGCGCGTTTACAAGAGCGACCTACATCTTTAGATTATATTCCATATATTTTCGATTCATTTATAGAACTTCATGGGGATAGAAACTTTAGAGATGACCCTGCAATGATAGGCGGGATTGGTTATCTTAATGGACGTGCTGTAACTGTTGTTGGTCAACAACGTGGTAAAGATACCAAAGATAATATTTATCGAAATTTTGGTATGGCACATCCTGAAGGTTATCGTAAAGCGCTACGTTTGATGAAGCAGGCTGAAAAGTTTAATCGTCCAATTTTTACATTTATTGATACAAAAGGCGCTTATCCTGGTAAAGCAGCAGAAGAACGTGGTCAAAGTGAATCAATCGCTACGAATTTAATTGAAATGGCATCATTAAAAGTACCTGTCGTCGCTATTGTTATCGGTGAAGGTGGTAGTGGTGGCGCATTAGGAATTGGTATTTCTAATCGTGTACTTATGCTTGAAAATAGTACGTATTCAGTTATTTCTCCTGAGGGTGCTGCTGCACTTTTATGGAAAGATAGTAATTTAGCAAAAATTGCTGCTGAAACGATGAAAATTACAGCAAATGATCTTAAAGGATTAAATATTGTAGACGAAGTGATTAACGAACCACTAGGTGGTGCCCATAAAGATGTTGAATCACAAGCTGCTACGATTAAAGACACATTTGTTAAACATTTAAATGAATTAGAGCAAATGTCTAATGAAGAATTAGTCAATGATAGATTTGATAAATTTAGACACATTGGCTCAGTTGTAGAATAATTTAGTTACTTGCTAATAGTCATGATTACGGCTATTAGCTCTTTTTTATTTATTTTAGAAAAAATTCATTATTTAAAACGTTTACATCAATTGAAAGCCTTTCTTTTGATGGAACAGTAAAAAAAATTGTGGTAATTTATAGTTAAAGATAAATCTAGTTAAAGAAAGGTATGTCGTCATGAAAAAAATTGCAGTTTTAACTAGCGGAGGGGATTCTCCAGGTATGAATGCTGCCGTTCGTGCAGTTGTTCGTACAGCAATTTACAATAATATTGAAGTTTATGGGATTTATCATGGTTACCAAGGTTTACTAGACGATGACATTCATAAACTTGAGTTAGGCTCAGTCGGGGATACAATCCAGCGCGGAGGTACGTTCCTATTCTCTGCTAGATGTCCTCAATTTAAAGAAGAAGATGTACGTAAGAAGGGGATTGAAAACTTACGTAAACGAGGCATCGAAGGATTAGTTGTTATCGGCGGAGACGGAAGTTATCGTGGTGCGCAACGTATAAGTGAAGAGTGTAAGGAAATTCAAACGATTGGAATTCCAGGTACAATTGATAATGATATTAATGGTACGGACTTCACTATAGGTTTTGACACTGCGTTAAACACAATTATTGAATCCGTCGATAAAATTAGAGATACTGCATCAAGTCACGCACGTACATTTATCGTTGAAGTTATGGGACGTGATTGTGGAGATTTAGCTTTATGGGCAGGACTCTCTGTTGGTGCTGAAACCATTGTAGTACCTGAAGTTCATACCGACATTAAAGATGTTGCTGAAAAAATTGAACAGGGTATTAAAAGAGGTAAGAAACATTCTATTGTTATGGTCGCTGAAGGTTGTATGAGCGGCCAAGAATGTGCTGATGAATTAATGAAATATATCAATATTGATACACGCGTGTCAGTATTAGGACATATTCAGCGTGGAGGAAGCCCATCAGGTGCTGACCGCGTATTAGCTTCACGTTTAGGTGGTCATGCCGTTGAATTACTTAAACAAGGTGTGACAGCTAAAGGTGTAGGTATTAAAAATAACCAATTAACTGCTACACCATTTGAAGATATCTTTGGTGAAAGTCATCATAAATTTGACAAAGATATTTATGAATTAGCTAAGGAATTATCAATATAAATTTTTGGGAGGATTATATAATGAGAAAGACTAAAATTGTTTGTACAATTGGACCAGCTTCAGAATCTGAAGAAATGATCGAGAAATTAATAAATGCAGGAATGAACGTGGCGCGTTTAAACTTTTCTCATGGTAGTCATGAAGAACATAAAGGTAGAATTGATACAATTCGTAAAGTTGCAAAACGTTTAAATAAAACAGTTGCACTTTTATTAGATACAAAAGGACCTGAAATTCGTACACATAACATGAAAGATGGTGTTATCGAATTAGAAAAAGGTAAAGAAGTCATCGTAAGTATGAATGAAGTAGAAGGTACACCTGAGAAATTCTCTGTAACATATGAAGACTTAATCAACGATGTTCATGTTGGCTCATATATCTTATTAGATGATGGTTTAGTAGAGTTACAAGTTAAAGAAATTAATAAAGATAAAGGCGAAGTTAAATGTGACATCTTAAATACTGGAGAATTAAAAAATAAAAAAGGTGTTAATTTACCTGGCGTAAAAGTTAACTTACCTGGTATTACTGATAAAGATGCTGATGACATTCGTTTCGGTATCAAAGAAAATGTTGACTTTATCGCTGCAAGTTTCGTAAGACGTCCTAGTGATGTTTTAGATATTCGCCAAATTCTTGAAGAAGAAAAAGCACATATCACAATTTTCCCTAAAATTGAGAACCAAGAAGGTATTGATAACATTGATGAAATCCTTGAAGTTTCTGATGGATTAATGGTTGCTCGTGGTGACATGGGTGTTGAAATTCCACCTGAAAAAGTACCAATGGTTCAAAAAGACTTAATTAGAAAATGTAATAAATTAGGTAAACCAGTTATCACTGCAACTCAAATGTTAGATTCAATGCAACGTAACCCTCGTGCTACTCGTGCGGAAGCAAGTGACGTAGCTAACGCAATTTACGATGGCACTGACGCTGTGATGTTATCAGGTGAAACAGCTGCGGGATTATATCCAGAAGAAGCAGTTAAAACTATGAGAAATATCGCAGTTTCAGCAGAAGCGGCTCAAGATTATAAAAAATTATTATCTGACCGTACAAAATTAGTTGAAACTTCATTAGTTAACGCTATTGGTGTATCTGTTGCACATACAGCACTTAACTTAAATGTTAAAGCTATCGTTGCGGCTACTGAAAGTGGTTCAACAGCACGTACTATTTCTAAATATCGTCCTCATTCAGATATTATCGCTGTAACACCTAGTGAAGAAACAGCACGCCAATGTGCAATTGTTTGGGGTGTTAACCCAGTTGTTAAAGAGGGACGTAAAAACACTGACGCATTACTTAACAATGCGGTAGCGACAGCAGTTGAAACTGGAAGAGTTTCTAACGGTGATTTAATCATCATTACTGCTGGTGTTCCAACTGGTGAAAAAGGTACAACTAATATGATGAAAATTCACTTAGTTGGCGATGAAATCGCTCGTGGACAAGGTGTAGGTCGTGGCTCTGTAGTAGGACATGCCATTATTGCTGACAGTGCAAGTGACTTAGAAGGTAAAGATTTATCTGATAAAGTTATCATCACTAATTCAGTAGACGAAACGTTAGTTCCATATGTTGAAAATGCAATCGGTTTAGTAACTGAAGAAAATGGAATTACATCACCAAGTGCAATCGTTGGTTTAGAAAAAGGTATTCCAACAGTAGTAGGTGTTGAAAAAGCAACAAAAGAAATTAAAAATGATATGTTAGTTACAGTTGACGCAGCTCAAGGTAAAATCTTTGAAGGCTATGCAAACGTACTTTAATAATCAATTTAGAGAAAACACTCTCCGACATGATGTTGGAGAGTGTTTTTTATTGAGTATGTAGAGATAGATATACGCTTGATATAAGCAGGCTCTCAATTCAGACATTTACTGTAAATACATTAAAGGAGGATGAGATCACTTATAATCTCATCCTCCTTTATGATTATTTATGCGTGTTTGCTTTCTTTTCTATATCTCAAATACATTAATCCTAAAATAACGAACCATACAGGAGTTATATAAATGGCTCTTCTTGTATCAACATTAACAAATAATAATGCGAATACGAAGATAAAGAAAATTAAAATTGCATAACCCATAAATTGCCCGCCTGGTAATTTATAAGTAGCTTTCTTGTGTAATTCAGGATTCTTTCTACTGTAATTAATATAGGCAACGATGATTAAAGCCCATACAACCAAGAATAATACAGTAGAGATTGTCGTAACATACGTAAACACTTTTGTTGCGTCAGGGAAGATATAATTTAATAACGCTGCAATTAATAATAATGCAGATGACGCAATAATAGCTGTGTGTGGTACACCATTTTTGTTTGTATTGGAGAACGCTGGTGGCGCTTGTCTTTGATTAGATAATCCATACAACATTCTGCTATTTGAAAATATACCACTATTACAAGATGATGCTGCGGCAGTTAATACTACGAAATTGATTAAACCAGCAGCGAAAGGTACACCTATTAAAGTAAATAGTTTAACAAAAGGACTATTATCAGGGTCAACTTTGTACCAAGGAATAATCGACATGATGACTGCTAAAGCACCAACATAAAAGATTAATATTCTAATAGGTACGCTATTAATTGCCTTAGGAATTGTTTGTTCAGGATCCTTAGTCTCACCAGCAGTAACACCTATCATTTCTATTCCGACAAATGAGAAAAGTGCCATTTGGAAAGACATAAAGAATCCAGATGCTCCTTTAGGGAATATTCCGTGTTGATATAAGTTAGTTAGACTTGTGTGTCCAAATTGAGTTTTAAAGGCAAATAAAATCATGACAATACCAACAACTATTAATGCAATAATTGTAGCTATTTTGATGATAGCAAACCAAAACTCTAATTCGCCGAATAATTTGGCACTTAACAAGTTGAATGACATTAAAATAAGTACACAGAATAACGCGCTAATCCAGTTAGGAATCTCTGGGAACCAGAAACTTACGTATTTAGCAACAGCTGTAACCTCCGCCATACCTGTAATAATCCAACATAACCAATAAGTCCAACCAGTAACAAAGCCAGCAAATGGACCTATGTATTTGTTCGTAACATCCGCAAATGATTTGAAATTAGTGTTTTGAATGATGATTTCTCCCAATCCACGCATAAACATGAATAACATAAAACCTATAATGATATAGGTGAGTAATATTGAGGGACCCGTCATTGCAATTGTTTGACCAGCACCAAGGAATAACCCCGTTCCTATAGCGCCTCCGATGGCGATTAATTGAACATGACGATTGCTCAATTCTCTTTGTAAATTTTCAGCCATAAGACATCTCCCTTACTATAAGATAATATATATTATGCACTTATAAGGCTATTTATACAATTCTTTTCGCAAAAAAGTGTGAAAATTCACTAAAATGTATATTTCTTTTTTGTAATCATTCTTGATAACTAAACGAAAATATAACTACATTTTTGAAATTTAATAATAATAGTATGGGTTGAAGTTGAATTTCACGCTCTTTTAGAGATAATAACACACAAAAAGGTCAAGCCAATATACCATTTTTACATATTTAAAGTGATTTATAATGTTTCACAAATTGTTTGAATTTAGCTATAATACTAGTTGAAAGCCATTTCATAAAGAAACAGTAAAGGGGAAATTTATCATGGCAGAATTACAAAGAGGTTTAGAAGGGGTTATTGCAGCTGAAACTAAAATCAGTTCAATAATTGACAGTCAATTGACATATGCGGGCTATGATATTGACGATCTCGCAGAAAATGCCCAATTCGAAGAAATCATTTTCTTATTATGGAATTATAGACTTCCTAATAAAGATGAACTTAAAGAATTGAAAGAGAAATTATTCGAGTACATGACTCTTAATCCAAGAGTATACAAACACTTTGAAGAGTACGTAACTGATGATGTTCATCCTATGACAGCAGTTCGTACATCTGTATCTTATATTGCTCACTTTGATCCAGATGCTGAAGATGAATCTGATGAGAAGAAATATGATAGAGCAATTCGCATTCAAGCGAAAATTGCTTCACTAGTAACGGCTTTCGCAAGAGTTAGAGAAGGGAAAGAACCTTTAAAACCAAATTCAGATTTAAGTTACGCAGCAAACTTCTTATATATGTTAAGAGGAGAACTTCCTACAGATATAGAAGTTGAAGCATTTAATAAAGCATTAATTTTACATGCTGATCACGAATTAAATGCATCTGCGTTCACTGCACGTTGTGCGGTTTCATCACTTTCAGATATGTATTCAGGTGTTGTTGCTGCAGTTGGTTCATTAAAAGGACCTCTTCACGGTGGTGCAAACGAACGTGTTATGGCTATGTTAAAAGAAGTAGGAAGTATTGAAAATGTTGATAGCTATTTAGACGAAAGATTCGCGAATAAAGATAAAGTCATGGGCTTTGGTCACCGTGTATACAAAGATGGCGATCCAAGAGCTAAATATCTTCGTGAAATGAGCCGTAAAATCACTGAAGAAACAGGTCAAAGTGAATTATTTGATATTTCACTAGCAATCGAAAAACGCATGAAAGAAGAAAAAGGTTTAATTCCAAATGTAGACTTCTTTAGTGCAACTGTTTATCACAGTATGAATATTCCTCACGATTTATTCACACCAATTTTCGCAGTAAGTCGTACATCAGGTTGGATTGCTCATATCTTAGAACAATATAGAGATAACCGAATCATGAGACCAAGAGCACAATACATTGGTGAAAAAAATCGTAAGTATGTTCCTATTGAAGAAAGATAATAAAATCACATATAGTATTAATTGAAAGCTTAAATATACTTGGAGGTTAGATTTATGTCAGCAGAAAAAATTACTCGTACTAATGAAGGTTTAAATGTACCTAATGAACCAATTATTCCATTTATTATTGGCGATGGAATTGGCCCAGATATCTGGAAAGCAGCTAGCCGTGTTATCGATGCAGCTGTTGAAAAAGCTTACAACGGTGAGAAACGTATCGAATGGAAAGAAGTTTTAGCTGGACAAAAAGCTTACGATGAAACTGGAGAATGGTTACCACAAGAAACATTAGACACAATTAAAGAATATTTAATTGCTGTTAAAGGTCCTTTAACTACTCCAATCGGTGGCGGTATTCGTTCACTTAACGTAGCTTTAAGACAAGAATTAGATTTATTTACTTGCTTACGTCCTGTACGTTGGCTCCAAGGTGTTCCTTCACCAGTTAAACGTCCAGAAGATGTTGACATGGTTATTTTCCGTGAAAACACTGAAGACATTTATGCAGGTATCGAATTTAAAGAAGGTACTTCAGAAGTTAAAAAAGTAATTGATTTCTTACAAAACGAAATGGGTGCAACAAACATTCGTTTCCCAGAAACTTCAGGTATTGGTATTAAACCTGTATCAAAAGAAGGTACAGAACGTTTAGTAAGAGCTGCAATTCAATATGCATTAGATAATAATCGTAAATCTGTTACTTTAGTTCATAAAGGTAACATTATGAAATTTACTGAAGGATCATTTAAACAATGGGGTTATGATTTAGCTCATAACGAATTTGGTGACAAAGTATTCACTTGGCAACAATATGATGAAATTGTTGAAAAAGAAGGTAAAGACGCAGCTAATGAAGCTCAAGATAAAGCTGAAAAAGAAGGCAAAATTATTATCAAAGATTCAATTGCTGATATCTTCTTACAACAAATCTTAACGCGTCCAGCTGAACACGATGTTGTAGCGACTATGAACTTAAACGGTGACTACATTTCAGACGCTTTAGCTGCACAAGTTGGTGGTATTGGTATCGCTCCAGGTGCAAATATTAACTACGAAACTGGTCACGCTATTTTCGAAGCTACACATGGTACAGCTCCTAAATATGCTGGTTTAAATAAAGTTAACCCATCTTCTGAAATCTTAAGTTCTGTATTAATGTTAGAACACTTAGGATGGCAAGAAGCTGCTGATAAAATCACTGATTCAATCGAAGCTACTATCGCTTCTAAAATTGTAACTTATGACTTTGCTCGTTTAATGGATGGCGCAAAAGAAGTTTCAACTTCAGAATTTGCTGATGAATTAATCAAAAACTTAAAATAATAACGCTTTAATCGATAGTGTTATCAAACGGATTGGCTCTTGCCAATCCGTTTTTTAAAGATTATGTAAATTTTTAATTTATCAATATCTTTATGATTCAAAAGGTGATAACTTAATTAATGTTAAGGAAATATTAAAGAAATATTTTCTTAATATAACTATAAATCTATATGTTTTGTTAAGTTTATGTAAAATTGATGTGTAGCTATGTTATTTTTATTTGAACTTCAGTTATAATGTAAATGTAATAAAAAATAGGGAGGCACACCATGTCACAAAAAGTACTAGTGGTTGATGATGAACAATCAATCGTGACCTTACTAAAGTATAATTTAGAAACAGCAGGATACATAGTTGAAGTCGCTTATGACGGCGAAGAGGCACTACAAAAGGTTGAAGATGAACAACCTGAGCTAATAGTATTAGACGTCATGTTACCTAAAAGATGGTATTGAGGTGTGTAAATCAATTCGATCTGATAAAAATTTAGTACCTATTTTAATGTTAACTGCTAAAGATGACGAATTTGATCGTGTTTTAGGCCTTGAATTAGGTGCTGACGACTATATGACTAAGCCTTTCTCACCTAGAGAAGTGGTTGCGAGAGTAAAAGCTATTTTAAGACGTTCAAAATTTGTTAGTGAAATTGAAAAAGAAGATACGGATGAGGAAGATATTATCATTGATTCCATTCGTATTCGTCCTGAATTTTTCGAAGTATATAAAGATGAAGAATTGTTAGAACTCACACCTAAAGAATTCGAATTATTATTATACTTAATCGAAAGACAAGGACGCGTGATTACAAGAGAACATATGTTAAATTCTGTATGGAATTATGAATTTGCTGGAGATTCTAGAATTGTAGATGTACATATTAGTCACCTAAGAGATAAATTAGAAGAAAATCCTAAACAACCTAAATTAATTAAAACGGTACGCGGTTTAGGATATAAATTGGAGCGACCTAAAGCTTAATGCTAAAATTCCATCACCGTTTATTATTATTAATTAGTACGATAACGATTATTAGTTTTATTGGTTTAGGAGCGATTATTCATAATACGATTTATCAAACTTTAACTAGCAATCAAACTAGTGAATTAAGAAAAGAAGCACATAACTATGTGAACCTTCTTAATCATAATAAAGGTCAAGAAATCGATAACCTTGCTGATAATCAACAAAATGTCGTTGTCATTAAGAATGCAGATGATAATCACGTCATATTCTCTTCTGGTGATAAAAGTAAAATTGATCAAAGAATTGACAATGAAGCTAATCCTTCTGATTTAATAACTAAGAAAACAAAAATCGGTATGCGCTATACTTTTAAAGAAAGTATAGGTAATAAAACTGTATACATAAGTGGTATTAATGATGAAATTATTAATCTTCAAAGAGAGATGTGGAAATACTTATCTATAATAGGCGTCATCGTATTGTTCACAGTTTATTTAGCTTCACGAAGTATTAATCGAACATATATAAGACCTATTAATGAAGTGACGTATGCGACATCTCTATTAGCAGATGGTTATTATCATGTTCGTGTCCCTGAAAGTAATGTTAAAGAAACACGCGCATTATTTGTGACTACGAATGAGTTAGCTAGAAGGTTACAGAAATTAAATAATCGACAAAAGATACAGTCCAATCGTTTGAAAACGACACTTGAAAATATACCGAGTTCTGTTTTAATGATCGACAAGCATGGAGAAATCGTTGTTGCCAACCATGCCTATTATGAAGTTTTTAGTCCAGAGCAAATTGTTGAAAATAAGAGCTATATTGGATTTCTTGATGATAGTATTGAAAAGCTCATTATCGAGAGCTTCAGAACTGAAAAGGTTATCTACGATCAAATAGAGGTAGATATTAATAATGTACATACGAAATACTTTGATGTTTCTTGTGTGCCAATACTATCTAAATCTAAGAAGAAATTACAAGGTATGGTTGTTGTTCTTCATGATATTACGAATCTCCAAAAATTAGAAAATCTTAGAAGAGAATTCGTAGCAAATGTTTCTCATGAATTAAAAACACCAATTACTTCTATCAAAGGTTTTGCTGAAACCCTCATTGAAGGGGCTAAAAATGATGAACAATCACTCGAGATGTTTTTAAATATTATTTTAAAAGAATCGAACAGAATTGAATCATTGGTCATGGATTTATTAGATTTATCGCATATAGAACAGCAAAATGAAATTGAAACGAGCTATATGAATTTGTCTGAGTTAGCTTATAATACGATTGATAATTTACAAACTCAAGCTACGAACAAAAATATCGAAATTAAGTCAGAAATTGAGAAAGATGTGATTATCGAAGCGCATGAGAATAAAGTTGCTCAAGTGATTACAAATTTACTTTCTAATGCAATTAATTATTCACTTGAGGACAGTAAAGTTATTGTTCGAGTTTATAGAGAAGGTAAAAAAGTTAATTTAGAAATTCAAGATTTTGGTATTGGAATTAGTGCCAAAGATCAAAAACATATCTTTGAACGTTTCTATAGAGTGGATAAGGCACGTAGTAGAGATTCTGGAGGTACAGGTCTCGGACTGTCTATTACGAAGCATATTGTTGAAGCGCATAATGGTCGAATTAATGTAAGTAGTAAGCCAGGAGAAGGTTCAACATTTAAAGTAACTTTTATAGATGAATAAATTTTTAAAGGAGCTGAGACAATTAAGTCTCAGTTTTTTTATTAAGAGGTGGTAGAACTAATGTTTGCATTTAACTTCAGGTTAAATGCACTAAGAACTGCTAAATGATAAATCATTAACCATTTCTATGATGCACTAAGGGAAGCTAAACGCTCTATAGTCGTTAAATGACTAAAGAGGAACACATGAGTTAAAAACTCATGCGTAAGTGGTACTATGTATTTCAATTGAAATACAAGTACCACTTTATATGCTAAAATGTATGTAAATCTGTTCTGGAGGTTACGTATTTTGGATAAATTAGTGTTAATAGATGGTAACAGTTTAAGTTTTAGAGCGTTTTATGCTTTGCCATTACTTTCTAATAAAGCTGGTATTCATACAAATGCTGTGTATGGCTTTGCAATGTTACTTGAAAAAATAATTAAAGAAGAACAACCTAATCACTTTTTAGTTGCATTTGATGCTGGTAAAACGACTTTCAGACACTCAAAGTACAGTGAGTATAAAGGTGGTAGACAAAAAACGCCACCTGAACTAAGTGAACAATTTCCTTATATCCGTCAATTATTAGATGCGTATCATATTAAAAGATATGAACTTGAGAATTATGAAGCGGATGACATTATCGGTACTTTAAGTAGAGAAGCAGATCAAGCTGGTTACGAAACAATTATCATTACTGGGGATCGTGACTTAACACAATTGGCTACTGATAATGTCACTATTTATTACACCAAGAAAGGTGTTACGGATGTCGATCACTATACGCCAAGTTTTATTGCTGAAAAATATAACGGCTTAGAACCTAAGCAAATTATCGATATGAAAGGTCTGATGGGAGATACTTCTGATAATATACCTGGTGTTCCAGGCGTAGGTGAGAAAACGGCAATTAAATTACTTAATCAATTTAATTCTGTTGAAGGCGTTTATGACAATATCGACGAAGTCACTGCTAAAAAATTAAAAGAAAAACTTATCAATAGTAAAGATGATGCATTGATGAGTAAAGACCTAGCTACAATCAATGTTGAGAGTCCAATTGAAGTTTCTCTTAAAGATACAAAATTGGAAAACCAAGATGATAATCATGAAAAAATAGAGTTATTTAAAAAGCTAGAATTTAAGCAATTGTTATCAGATATTGATGAAGATGCGAATAACGAGGAAGTTACAGATAAAACGTTTGACGTTGAAACAGATTTTCAACACATTGATTTTAAAAATTTATCTCATGCCACAATTCATTTTGAGTTAGAAGACACCAATTATCTAAAAGATAATATATTAAAATTTGGATTATACACAGATGATACGCACATCGTAATCAATGCAGAAGATATTAAACAACATTCAGACTTAATCGAATGGTTAGAAGATGCACAAACTGTTAAGACTGTATATGATGCTAAGAAAACGTATGTAGCTGCACATCGTTTAGATATTAACATCCAAAACGTTCAATTTGATGTTATGCTCGCAAGCTATATTATTGATCCATCACGTGCAATTGATGATGTGAAATCAGTCGTATCGTTATATGGACAGAATTATGTTAAAGATAATGTTTCTATTTATGGAAAAGGAAAAAAACATCATATTCCAGAAGACAATATCTTAAATGAACACGTTGCGTCAATTACAGAAGCCATTGCGAGTGCTAAACCATTAATGGAAGAACAATTAAAAGAATATAATCAAGTTGAACTCCTTGCAGATTTAGAACTTCCGCTTGCTAAAATTTTAAGTGAAATGGAAGAAATTGGTATCTACACTGATGTGAATGATTTGAAGCATATGGAAAATGAAATTCAAGAAAAATTAGATGTTCTTATTAAAAATATACATGAAGCTGCTGGAGAAGAATTTAATATTAATTCACCAAAACAATTAGGTGTCGTATTATTTGAAACATTAAAACTTCCAGTGATTAAAAAAACAAAAACTGGATATTCAACGGCTGTTGATGTACTCGAACAATTAAAAGGTGAGCATCCAATTATTGAACATATCTTAGAATATAGACAACTTTCTAAATTACAATCTACCTACGTAGAAGGCTTACAAAAAGTAATCAGCAAAGATAATAGAATTCATACGCGCTTCAATCAAACGCTTGCACAAACAGGGCGTTTATCAAGTGTAGATCCAAATTTACAAAATATTCCTATCCGCTTAGAAGAAGGTAGAAAAATTAGAAAAGCGTTTAAACCTACTTCAGAAGATAGTGTGATTTTATCAGCTGACTATTCACAAATTGAACTACGTGTGCTTGCGCATATTACTCAAGATGAAAGTTTAAAAGAAGCTTTCATACATGGCCATGATATTCATACAGCTACTGCGATGAAAGTTTTCAATGTAGAAGCAAATGACGTAGACAGCCTTATGCGTAGACAAGCTAAAGCTGTTAACTTCGGTATAGTTTATGGAATTAGTGACTATGGCTTAAGTCAAAGTCTAGGTATTACGCGTAAGAAAGCGAAAGCATTTATTGATGATTATTTGGCTAGTTTCCCAGGCGTTAAGCAATATATGTCAGATATCGTCAAAGATGCTAAAGCGCAGGGTTATGTTGAAACGCTGTTACATCGACGTCGTTATATTCCAGATATTACAAGCCGAAACTTCAATTTAAGAAGTTTTGCAGAAAGAACTGCTATGAATACTCCAATTCAAGGTAGTGCAGCAGATATTATTAAATTAGCTATGGTTAAATTTAATGAAAAGGTAAAAAATACGAACTACCATGCAAAATTATTATTACAGGTTCATGATGAATTAATCTTTGAATTACCTAAATCAGAAGTTGAAGACTTTAGTGAATTTGTTGAAGAAATTATGGAAAATGCGCTTGATTTAGATGTACCGTTAAAAGTAGATTCAAGCTATGGACCAACATGGTATGATGCCAAATAAAGAAAGGACATAAATATGCCAGAATTACCAGAAGTAGAACATGTGAAACGAGGCATAGAACCTTATATTAAAAACGAAAGAATTAAAAAAGTAATTTTTTCAGATAATGTCATTAAAGGTAAGAAAGACAATAGAGAAACAATCATTAAAGGTATGGAGTTAGATAGCTTTGCAAAGCTTACCGAAGGCTACACAATTACTCAAGTGTTAAGACGTAGTAAATATATTGTGCTTCATATCGAAAGAGATAACGATCAAAGAATTTTAATTAGTCATTTAGGCATGGCGGGTGGATTCTTCGTTGTTGACGACCTAGAGGACATTGCTACACCTAATTACCGTAAACATTGGCAAGTTATTTTTGAACTTGAAAATGAGAAAAAGTTAGTCTACTCAGATATCAGACGTTTCGGTGAAATTAGAAATGTCGCAGGATTTGAAAGTTATCCTCCATTTTTAGAAATAGCACCTGAACCATTTGAAGAGGAAGCGTTAGCGTATTATTTAAGTTGCTTTGATATCAATAAATACGCAAACAAACCTATTAAGCAAATGATACTTGATCACAAAGTGATTGCAGGTGCCGGTAATATTTATGCTTGTGAAGCACTTTTCAGAGCGGGAATTCGTCCTGATAAAATTGCACACACGTTGAATCATCAAGAAAGAGAAATGTTATTTTATTATGTTCGAGAAGTGTTAAAAGAGGGTATAAAATACGGTGGAACGAGTATCTCTGATTATCGCCATGCTGACGGTAAAACAGGAGAGATGCAATTACATTTAAATGTATATAAACAAAAGTACTGTAAAATTTGTGGGCATGAAATAGAAACAAAAGTGATTGCCACTAGAAATAGTCATTTTTGCCCAAATTGTCAGAAATAAAGGAAGCGTGAGACTATGCCAAAGATTATCGGACTAACAGGAGGTATCGCAACTGGGAAATCAACAGTGTCAGAATTATTAACAGCATATGATTTTAAAGTTGTCGATGCAGACCTTGCTTCCCGTGAAGCGGTTAAAAAAGGATCAAAGGGTTTAGAACAAATTAAAGAAAAATTTGGTCCAGAGGCGATTGATAAAAATGGCGAAATGAATCGTAAATATATGGGAGAACTTGTATTTAAACATCCAGAACAACGATTAGAACTTAATAAGATTGTTCATCCCATAGTACGTGAAATCATGGAAAATGAGAAAAATCGTTATTTAAATGAAGGATATCATGTGATTATGGATATTCCTTTACTTTATGAAAATGATTTGCAAGATACTGTAGATGAAGTATGGGTGGTATATACATCCGAAAGTATTCAAATAGAACGTTTAATGGAGAGAAATAACTTATCTCAAGAAGATGCGAAAGCACGTGTGTATAGCCAAATTTCTATAGATAAGAAAAGTAGAATGGCCGATCATGTGATAGATAATTTAGGAGATAAACTTGAATTAAAACAAAACTTACAACAACTTCTTGAAGAACAAGGATACATCGATTCTTCAATTAAATAAGAGTATGAGCGTATGCGAATTAAGATATCGTGTACGCTTTTTGTTTGTATTACGTGAAAACAGAAAATCACTCATAAGTATAACTTATTTAAAATGATAGCTAAACGTAATTCATTTCAATTAGTAAACGCTTTCAAAAATAAATAATTATGTTATACTAATCCTATAAAGTATAACATATAAATAAATGCTCAAGGGGTGCTTTTAATGTCAACGAATATCGCAATTAATGGAATGGGTAGAATTGGAAGAATGGTATTACGTATAGCTTTAAAAAATGAAAATTTAAATGTAGTTGCTATTAACGCAAGCTATCCTTCTGAAACAATTGCACATTTAATTAATTATGATACAACTCATGGTACATACGATAAGAAAGTAGAACCAACAGAAAATGGTATCAAAGTTGGAGATCATGAAATTAAATTAGTATCTGATAGAAACCCTGAAAACTTACCATGGAGAGAATTAGATATTGATCTTGTTATCGAAGCAACTGGTAAATTTAATCATGGTGATAAAGCGATTGCGCATATTAACGCAGGGGCTAAAAAAGTGTTGTTAACAGGGCCTTCAAAAGGCGGAGAAGTGCAAATGATTGTAAAAGGGGTTAATGATAATCAACTAGATATTAATCAATATGATATATTTAGTAACGCTTCATGTACAACCAATTGTATAGGTCCAGTAGCTAAAGTCTTAAATGATAAATTTGGAATTGTAAATGGTTTAATGACAACTGTTCACGCTATTACAAATGACCAAAAGAATATTGATAATCCACATAAAGATTTACGTAGAGCACGTTCATGTAACGAAAGTATTATACCTACTTCAACTGGTGCAGCTAAAGCACTTAAAGAGGTATTACCAGAAGTTGAAGGAAAACTTCATGGTATGGCGCTACGTGTTCCAACGAAGAATGTTTCCCTAGTGGATTTAGTGGTTGATTTAGAGAAAAATGTAACCGCTGAAGAAGTAAATGATGCATTCAGAAATTCAGGCTTAGATGGCATATTAGACGTTGAAGATGCACCTTTAGTGTCCGTTGATTTTAATACAAACCCTAATTCAGCAGTGTTAGATGCACAATCTACAATGGTGATGGGAGATAATAAAGTTAAAGTTATCGCCTGGTACGATAATGAATGGGGATATTCAAACCGAGTTGTTGAAGTTGCTGAACAAATTGGTCAGCTTATTGAAGATGAAGCAACAGTTAAAGCAGTTTAATTAAATATATATTTAATCAATTTGGTATATAAAATCCGATACGATAGCTCTAAGATAATTTCAGTTTAGAATTGTCTTAGAGCTTTTTTATTACTACACTCATTTTTAAAGTAGTAAAATCCTGTTGTGTCATGGTGATTTTCTACGTCAAAAAATTTATATTGTATTATAAAAGTGAAATATTAATTTGTGACATGCATTTTTATTCTTATTGTATTTATCTATGTCATCCACTCTAAAATATTTCAGTTATTAAGTATAATAATTCGATTATTAGTCTAAAGGACCTTTCTTTTTTACAAGCCAATTTTATAGTATAATGAACGATAATCAAACTTAAGAGGGTGACATAAATGAAATGCCCAAAATGTAATTCAACGCATTCAAGAGTAGTCGATTCGAGACATGCTGATGAAGCTAATGCAATAAGACGTAGAAGAGAATGTGAAAATTGTGGTACTCGATTTACCACATTTGAACATATTGAAGTAAGTCCGCTTATCGTTGTTAAAAAAGATGGCACTAGAGAGCAATTTTTAAGAGAAAAAATATTAAATGGCTTAGTAAGATCTTGTGAAAAAAGACCGGTAAGATATCAACAATTAGAGGATATAACGAATAAAGTAGAGTGGCAATTAAGAGATGAAGGACAAACTGAAATATCTTCTAGAGACATTGGAGAACATGTAATGAAATTATTGATGCATGTAGATCAAGTTTCCTATGTAAGATTTGCTTCCGTCTACAAAGAATTTAAAGATGTGGACCAACTACTTGCTTCCATGCAAGGGATTTTGAATGATAACAAACGGAGTGATTAATCAATGGGATTACAATCCTATGAATATGGTTTGAGGCCTCAAGATGGCTTTGAAGTGATTAAAGAATTTCAATTAACGACAGAACACTTAGAAATACTAAATCGTCTGTTTACGCCTTTAATTGGCCCCCAGTCTATTGGACTTTATCATTTTATGAATCAGTTTACTGATGACAATAATCATTATCCGCTAACACATTATGTATTTATGAATGAATTAAAAATCAACCTTCTAGATTTTAGGAAGCAAATGGATTACCTAGAAGCAATAGGATTGGTCAAAACTTTCGTAAATCACGAAGAGAAACAAACATATTTTGTGTATCAATTAATTCAACCTCCAACAGCATATCAATTTTTTAATGATCCGATGCTTTCTGTATTTTTATATAGTGAGGTTGATAAGAATCGTTATCAAATGCTTAAAGCTCATTTTGAAAGGGATAAAAAAGATTTAAGTAATTATCAACAAACGACACGAAAGTTTACTGAAGTATTTAGCGTACCTAAGAAAATGATGGACCAAGATTTATCCAAACTTAAGCAAATTAAGCACTATGATGGTGTTGATTTATCTAATGAGAGATTCGATTTCGATTTATTAAAACAAATGTTAAATCATCATTTTATCAGTAATGAAATCATTGATAAGGATGCTAAAGAACTCATCGTTCAACTCGCCACATTATATGGATTAACCCCAGATGGTATGAAAAAGGTTATATTAAATTCAATTACTAGTGCGCAACAATTATCTTTTGAAGAGATGCGGAAACAGGCGCGTTCTTACTATCTAATAGAACATGAAAATCATCTACCCAAATTACAATTAAAAGAGCAACAATCAGAAGTCTCATCAAATAGTGAAGAAATCTCACCTCAAAATGATACTGAAGCATGGTTGAAATTACTTGATGAAACAAGTCCAATTGATATGTTGGCAAGTTGGTCTGGGTCAGAGCCTACACAATCTCAGAAAAGTATGATTGAAGAATTAATGAATAGAGAGAAGATGAATTTTGGTGTCATTAATATTCTATTGCAATTTGTTATGCTTAAAGAAGATATGAAGTTGCCGAAATCTTATATATTTGAGATAGCGTCAAATTGGAATAAAAAAGACATTAAAACTGCGAAACAGGCTTATGATTATGCACTTCAAGTCAATCAACCTAAAAATTATGAGCAGAATTATAAAGGAAGTAGAAATTATTCAAGACAAAACAAACAATTGATATCTAAAGAAAAAACACCAAAATGGTTAGAAAATCGAGATAATCAATCTGCAAACACTTCCGAAAAACAATCAAAACAAAATGACGATAAATTAGAAAAAGACCGTCAAGCATTCCTAGAGAAATTAAATAAAAAATGGGAGGAAGGTGATGAGTGATGAAAAGCTTCAAAAATATTATGGGGTCGTCACAAGACTTAGATAAAAGAATTGAAAAAATAAAAAAAGACGTAATTAATGACCCAGATGTTAAGCAATTTTTAGAGCACCATCAATCTGAACTTACTAATGCGATGATTGATGAAGATTTAAATGTATTGCAAGAATATAAAGATCAACAAAAGCATTACGATGGTCATCGCTTCGAAGATTGCCCCAATTTTGTAAAAGGACATGTACCTGAACTCTACATAGAAAATGATAGAATAAAAATTCGATATTTAATGTGTCCTTGCAAAATTAAACATGACGAAGAACGATTTAATTCTCAACTCATAACCTCTCATCATATGCAACGAGATACATTAAATGCCAAGTTGAAAGACATCTATATGGACCAACGCGATCGTTTAGATGTAGCGATGGCTGCAGAAGAAATTTGTACTGCTATTGCTAATGATGAAAAAGTAAAAGGACTGTATTTACATGGTCCATTTGGCACAGGGAAATCATTCATACTAGGCGCAATTGCCAATCAACTTAAGTCTAAAAAGATTTCCTCTACTATCGTGTATTTACCTGAATTTATACGTACTTTAAAGAGTGGATTTAAGGATGGTAGCTTCGAAAGAAAATTAGAACGTGTGCGAGAAGCTAATATATTAATGTTAGACGATATTGGTGCTGAAGAAGTTACGCCATGGGTAAGGGATGAAATCATAGGACCATTGCTACATTATAGAATGGTACATGAACTACCAACTTTCTTTAGTTCTAACTTTGATTATAGTGAACTTGAGCATCACTTATCTATTACAAGAGATGGATCTGAAAAAACGAAAGCCGCTCGTATTATCGAACGTGTTAAGACGCTATCCAACTCATATTATCTTGAAGGTAAAAATTATAGAAACAATTGAATTTTATCTTATGAGGTGTATAATAGACTTAAATCTAAATCGTTGAAATTATTGAAGACAAGATAATTTAATCACTGTTACACAGAAAGTCATTAGCTAATGAGAATATGGCTAACATATTAAATGATTACTACTTCAGTAAATGATATTTGTAATGAATATCCGGCTCAAGACCGTTATCTTATGTAGAGAAGTTTAACTCTTTAATGAGAATAAGAGTTAAACGACTAGGGTGGTACCGCGATAATCTCGTCCCTTGTTTGGGGCGGGATTTTTTGTGTTTTTTATGGATATTTATTAAACAAGTCAACGATCAGATGCTTTATTATTTAGGAGGGTTAAGTATGGATCAAATTAATATTCAATTTCCAGATGGTAATTCAAAGGCGTTTGATAAAGGTACAACTACAGAAGATATCGCTCAATCTATAAGCCCAAGTTTAAGAAAGAAAGCTGTAGCAGGTAAATTTAATGGTCAAATGGTCGATTTAACTCGTCCGCTTGAAGAAGATGGATCAATTGAAATTGTTACACCTGGAAGTGAAGAAGCACTTGAAGTATTACGTCATTCAACTGCTCACTTAATGGCTCAAGCCTTAAAACGTTTATATGGAGATGTGAAGTTTGGTGTAGGACCAGTTATTGAAGGTGGGTTCTATTACGATTTTGATATGGATGAAAAGGTATCATCAGATGACTTTGACAAAATCGAAAAAACAATGAAACAAATCGTCAATGAAAATTATAAAATTGAAAGAAAAGTAGTAAGTAGAAACGAAGCTAAAGAATTCTTCAAAGATGATCCTTATAAATTAGAATTGATAGATGCAATTCCTGAAGATGAAAATGTTACTTTATACACACAAGGTGAGTTTACTGATTTATGCCGTGGTGTTCACGTACCTTCAACTTCAAAAATTAAAGAATTCAAATTATTATCCACTGCTGGTGCTTATTGGCGTGGTGATAGTAATAACAAGATGTTACAACGTATTTACGGTACTGCATTTTTCGATAAAAAAGATCTAAAAGCGCATTTACAAATGCTTGAAGAACGTCGCGAACGAGATCATCGTAAAATTGGTAAAGACTTAGAGTTATTTACTAATAGCCAACTCGTAGGTGCAGGTTTACCTCTATGGTTACCTAATGGGGCTACAATTCGACGTGAAATTGAACGTTACATTGTTGATAAAGAGGTAAGCATGGGTTACGACCATGTATATACTCCTGTACTCGCAAATGTTGATTTATATAAAACTTCAGGACACTGGGACCATTATCAAGAGGATATGTTCCCGCCAATGAAATTAGATGAAACTGAAGAAATGGTATTAAGACCAATGAACTGTCCACATCATATGATGATTTATAACAATAAACCACACTCTTATCGTGAACTACCTATTCGTATAGCAGAATTAGGTACAATGCATAGATATGAAGCAAGCGGTGCTGTTTCTGGATTACAACGTGTTCGTGGTATGACTTTAAATGACTCTCATATTTTCGTAAGACCAGATCAAATTAAAGAAGAGTTCAAACGAGTTGTAAACATGATTCAAGAAGTATATGAAGATTTCGGTTTCGAGGATTATACTTTTAGATTAAGCTATAGAGATCCTGAAGATAAAGAGAAATACATGGACGATGACGAAATGTGGAATAAAGCTGAATCAATGCTTAAAGAAGCAGTTGATGAAATGGGCTTACCATATGTAGAAGCTATAGGTGAAGCGGCTTTCTACGGTCCAAAATTAGACGTCCAAGTTAAAACAGCTATGGGTAAAGAAGAAACATTATCTACAGCTCAACTTGACTTCTTATTACCAGAACGCTTTGAACTTACTTATATAGGAAGCGATGGCGAACAACATCGACCAGTTGTTATCCACCGTGGTGTGGTTTCAACTATGGAACGTTTTGTTGCATTCTTAACTGAGGAAACTAAAGGGGCATTCCCAACTTGGTTAGCGCCAAAACAAGTTGAAATTATTCCTGTAAATGTTGATATTCATTATGACTATGCGCGTCAATTACAAGATGAGCTCAAATCACAAGGTGTACGTGTCGAAATTGATGACCGTAATGAAAAAATGGGATATAAAATACGTGAAGCACAAATGCAAAAAATCCCATACCAAATTGTAGTCGGTGACAAAGAAGTGGAAAATAACGAAGTGAATGTTAGAAAATATGGTTCAGAAGACCAAGAATCACTTGAAAAAGATGAGTTCATTTGGAATCTTGTTGATGAAATCCGCTTGAAAAAACATAGATAAGCTTGAAAAGACAGGCTGTATCATGTATATTACAATTGAATCAAATATAAATTAGAGTTAGAGGTTGCATTGTTAATCAGTAGCTAATCAGAAGTTGTATGGAACATATGTTGAATTAGCAAAAGGTAACAATGCCGAAACAAATGTAAAACCATAATTTACATTTGTTGGGACAGTTTTCGATAAGAAGCTGTACTGTCACTGAATGTGATGTGCTACCTTATATAGATAAAAGCAAAGTGGTTGCATATCTTAAAGGTATGTAACCACTTTTTTTGTTTGAGTTCTGTGTGTAACTAAAGTTCGTATAATTTCAATTCAATGATGATGAAATTAAGCCTACTCATAACTATGTATGATTTTAATCAAATTTTCATACAAGACATGTATAGTTATTCTACACAGAGAAATAGTTACATGTTAGCCTCTAAGACAAGGAAAGGGAACTTCTATGAGTAAAAATGAAAATCAAAATGGCGGTGTTCAAAGAGGATTAAAAGATCGTCATATTTCTATGATCGCAATTGGCGGTTGTATTGGGACAGGTCTATTTATGACTTCAGGTGGTGCCATTCATGATGCTGGTGCATTAGGTGCATTAATTGCGTATGCGATTATTGGCGCGATGGTATTCTTCCTAATGACTTCACTAGGTGAAATGGCGACATATTTGCCGGTTTCAGGATCTTTTAGTACGTATGCTACAAGATTCGTAGATCCTTCTTTAGGATTTGCTTTAGGTTGGAATTATTGGTTTAACTGGGTTATTACAGTTGCAGCTGATGTAACGATTGCAGCTCAAGTTATACAGTATTGGTCTCCAATGCAAGGGATGCCTGCTTGGGTTTGGAGTTGTATATTCTTAGTTATTATTTTCGCATTAAATTCTTTATCAGTGAGAGTCTATGGCGAAAGTGAATATTGGTTTGCTTTAATTAAAGTTGTTACTGTAATTATCTTTATTGTGATAGGTTTATTAACAATACTAGGTATCATGGGTGGAGAATTTGTAGGATTCGATACATTCACTAAAGGTGACGGTCCTATCCTAGGTGGAAACCTTGGAGGTAGTCTTCTCTCTATTTTAGGTGTATTCCTAGTAGCTGGATTCTCATTCCAAGGTACTGAATTAATAGGTATTACAGCTGGTGAATCTGAAAATCCTGAAAGAGCTGTTCCAAAGGCGATCAAACAAGTATTTTGGAGAATCCTATTATTTTATATTTTGGCAATATTTATCATAGGTATGTTGATTCCTTATGATAGTAAGGCATTAATGGGTGGCGGAGATAGTATTTCTACTTCACCATTTACACTTGTATTTAAGAATGCAGGTCTTGCCTTTGCAGCTTCGTTCATGAACGCTGTTATACTTACATCAGTACTATCAGCCGGAAATTCAGGAATGTACGCGTCTACTCGCATGTTATATTCAATGAGTAAAGATAAACTTGCGTTTGCTTCATTTGGCAAAACAAACAAAAGTGGTGTACCTTATTTATCATTAATTGCTACTGGCGTACTAGTTGTACTTATTTTCGCTTTACAACACCTCAGTGGCGATGCATATGAATATATTGTTGCGGCGAGTGGAATGACAGGATTTATTGCTTGGGTAGGTATAGCGATTAGTCACTTTAGATTTAGACGCGCTTTTGATAAACAAGATTACGATAAAAGTAAGCTTAAATATAAAGCCAAACTTTTCCCATTTGGTCCTATATTCGCAGGTATATTATGTGTGATTGTTATTATCGGGCAAGATGTTGATTTTATTAAAACAGGACATTTTGACCTAAATAGATTTGTAATTACCTATATGGGTATACCTGTATTTTTAATCTTCTTCCTTTATCATAAATTACGCTATAAAACTAAAATGATTCCACTTAATAAAGTGGATCTAAGACAAGATGTTTCAATGGAAGAAATTAGACATCATGATAAATAATAAAAAAACAATTGACTTACATGTTTATTACTGATATGATTGTAAACGTTGAATACGAAACGAACCAAGTAGAAGCACCCGCTTCTCACCTGTAGCGACGCTAATGCAGTTGGCAGGTTAATCATGTTACACAATAAATGTGTGAAAGAAGAGCGGGTAGTGATACTCGCTCTTCTTTTTTGCTTGGGACAATTTCGTAAAACTTTAGGAGGTGTCAACCATAGCAAAAGATCAAACTCAAATTAATGAGAAAATTCGTGCAAAAGAACTACGTTTAATAGGCCAAGATGGTGAACAAATTGGTGTGAAACCTAAACGTGAAGCGTTGGAAATGGCTGAACGTGTAGATTTAGATTTAGTTGTTGTAGCACCAAACGCTAAACCACCTGTTGCGAGAATTATGGACTACGGTAAATATAAATTCGAACAACAGAAAAAAGAAAAAGAAATGAAAAAGAAACAAAAAGTTATCAATGTTAAAGAAATACGTTTAAGTCCAACTATTGAAGAACATGACTTCCAAACTAAGTTGAAAAATGGACGTAAATTCTTATCTAAAGGCGATAAATGTAAAGTTTCTATTCGTTTCAGAGGACGTGCGATTACGCATAAAGAAATTGGTCAACGCGTATTAGAAAAATTTGTAGATGAATGTAAAGATATCGCAACTGTTGAACAAAAACCTAAAATGGAAGGGCGCCAAATGTTTATTATGTTAGCGCCTGTCAATGAAAAATAATCGTCAATTAATAGGAGGAAATGAATCATGCCTAAAATGAAAACTCACCGTGGAGCAGCTAAACGTGTTAAAAGAACTGGTTCAGGTCAATTAAAACGTTCAAGAGCTTTCACATCTCACTTATTCGCAAATAAAAACACTAAACAAAAACGTCAATTACGTAAAGCTAAATTAGTGTCTAAAAGTGATATGAAACGTGTAAAACAATTATTAGCATACAAAAAATAAGAAATAGTACGATAGTTAATATCTAAGGAGGAATTTATTATGCCACGAGTTAAAGGTGGAACAGTTACAAGAGCCCGTCGTAAAAAAACGATTAAATTAGCTAAAGGTTACTTCGGTGCGAAACACACATTATACAAAGTAGCTAAACAACAAGTAATGAAATCAGGTCAATATGCTTTCCGTGACCGTCGTCAACGTAAACGTGATTTCCGTAAATTATGGATCACTCGTATTAATGCGGCTGCACGTCAACATGACATGAGCTATTCTCGTTTAATGAACGGCTTGAAAAAAGCTGAAATCGACATTAACCGTAAAATGTTATCAGAAATCGCTATTTCTGACGACAAAGCTTTCGGTGAATTAGTATCTAAAGCTAAAGAAGCTTTAAAATAATAATTGATTAAGAGATGATGTAGAGGTCATCTCTTTTTTTATTGCCAAATCGCAAGTGTTAAATCGCAAAATATAATGATTTTTGCTAAAATGACAGGTATAAAAGTATAAATTCAAAAGGAGATAAAAATGTCTAAATTTGATGAACAAATTATCGTTGTACCAAGAAGTGTATTATTTAATGATGATAAAAATGCTTTCAATGGTTTTTTACATAAAAATAATATTAAAGGAAAAGACATCTTTAATGCTTTAAGTGAATATGAAGTCAAAAGACGTGGTGATATGGAAGAAGATCCTACGTTTAAACAGCTTATCTCTTATTGTTTATTAGAAAATGAAAAAGGAGAAATTCTTGTCTACGAACGTCTATCTGGTGGCGGAGAAGAGAGATTACACGGTCAATCTTCTATTGGTGTAGGAGGTCACATGAATGACGTCGTTGGTGCAGATTCTATTAATGAAGTTTTAAGAGTTAATGCGCAAAGAGAATTGGAAGAAGAAGTAGGTCTAGCTAGTGAAGATTCACAAAATATGGAATACATTGGTTTTATTAATGATGATACTAATGAAGTAGGTAAAGTTCATATGGGTGTAGTGTTTAAAATTACTGTCCAAACTTCTGATGTTGAAGCAAAAGAAACTGATACACTTAGAATAAAGTGGGTAGAAAAAGGAAGTATTGAATCTTACGATGATTTTGAGACATGGAGTGCTTTAATTCTTCAAGACCTATAAAGATTGGAGTGCATAATAATTGTCGAATGTAATTCCTTTTCCACAATCTGAACAAAAAATAATCACGCAAATAAAAAATGCTCAACACAATCATGATTATGAAGAAATGTATGACCTATTTGAGATCTACGAAAGACATTTCGAACTTACTGAAGATCTTGCTTTGAAAAAATGTTGGATGCTTAATCAAATGAGTTCATTTTTAGAATTAAGAGAAGAAGCCATTATATTATTGAAGCGTGGATTTAGTTGTTATGATGACTTAATGATTTATTACGTTAAGAGTTTAAATGGTTTAGGTCAATATTATCAGACAGTTGAAGTAATCAATCAAATTATTGATGAAGTGCGTGATCATAAAACAAGAATGGCACTCTTTCCTTTAAAAGAGTATGCACAATCTAAATTAGATGAAGATCGACAAATGATTTCATCATCTCTTTCAAAATTCGAAGATTATAATAGTAGAGAACAAACAGCGTTAGTTTTACAACTGATTGATAATGGACATTATCAATTTAAAGAGAGTGTTGCGCATTTATTATCAACATTGAAATTACCTCATAATATTATGAGCCTCATGCTAGAATATTTAAGATTTGCTGAATACGATAATGAAATTGTAATCAGAAAGTATGATCAAGAGGTAAACGTCATACCTTCAAACCTAACTGGATTAGAACATACAACGATGAAAGAAACTGTGATTCCTCAAGTGATACAAAGGCTTGAAGAAGGCGCATTACACATTGTAGATGAAGCGCATCATATTATGAATAATCATTCAATACTCTTATATCCATTAGAAATTAAATCCCTATACCATATTGATGAATGGATTAATGCTTATGATGTTTATTTTAAATCATTAATTGGTATAGAAATAACTGTTGAGAATTTAAATACATTAGAATTTATTAAATCTTTAGATATTGAGAACTGAAATTCATTTGTTGCAAATTTAGAAAAAGAAATTTAATATAGTATCTATTGAAAATAAATAAACTTGAAAAACTCAGTGTTTTCAATGTTTGTTTACGATTTAAACCTATGATATAATAGGGAAGTTGAAAAAAATAAATTAGTCAATCATGGAGGTATTTATACATGACAGCAACTTGGGAAAAAAGGAAGGTAACGAAGGCGTATTAACAGTTACTGTTCCTGCAGAAAAAGTAGACAAAGCATTAGATCAAGCATTTAAAAAAGTAGTTAAACAAATTAATGTGCCTGGTTTCCGTAAAGGTAAAGTGCCTCGTCCAATCTTTGAACAACGTTTTGGTGTAGAAGCATTATACCAAGATGCAGTAGATATCTTATTACCTGAAGCTTATGGAGAAGCTATTGATGAAACTGGTATTAATCCAGTAGCACAACCTGAAGTAAGTGTTACTCAAATCGAAAAAGGTAAAGACTTTATCTTCGATGCTACAGTTACAGTTGAACCAGAAGTTGAATTAGGTGAATATAAAGGTCTTGAAATTGAAAAACAAGACACTGAACTTACTGATGAAGAATTACAAGAATCTATTGATCACAGTTTAGGCCACTTAGCTGAAATGGTTGTTAAAGAAGATGGCGCTGTTGAAAATGGCGACACAGTAAACATTGACTTTAGTGGTTCAGTTGATGGTGAAGAATTTGAAGGCGGTCAAGCTGAAGGCTATGACCTAGAAGTTGGTTCAGGTTCATTCATCCCAGGATTCGAAGAGCAATTAGAAGGTATGAAAACTGGAGAAGAAAAAGACGTTGTTGTAACTTTCCCAGAAGAATATCATGCTGAAGAATTAGCAGGTAAAGAAGCTACTTTCAAAACAAAAGTAAATGAAATCAAATATAAAGAAGTGCCTGAGCTTACTGATGAAGTAGCAAATGAATTAGATTCAAATGCTGAAACTGTAGATGAATATAAAGAAAACTTACGTAAACGTTTATCTGAACAAAAAGCTACAGAAGCTGAAAATACTGAAAAAGAAGAAGCAATCAACAAAGCTACTGACAACACAACAATTGATATCCCAGAAGCTATGGTTAACACTGAATTAGACCGTATGATTCAAGAATTCGGTCAAAGAATTCAACAACAAGGTTTAGACTTACAAACGTATTATCAAATCTCTGGTCAAAACGAAGAACAATTAAGAGAGCAAATGAAAGATGATGCTGAACAACGTGTTAAAACAAACTTAACGCTTACAGCTATTGCAGATGCTGAGAATGTTGAAGTTTCTGACGAAGATATCGATAAAGAACTAGAAAAAATGAGTGAACAATTTAATATCTCAGTTGAAGATATTAAATCAACTTTAGGTAATACAGATATCGTGAAAAATGATGTACGTATTCAAAAAGTTATCGATTTATTAAGAGATAACGCTAAATATGTTGAATCAACAAAAGAAGACTAATTATTAGGTGAAGTTACTTTGACGATATCGTCAATAAAGTATAATTAATCAAAGATTGTTCATATTTAATGACTAAGTGAAAAAGGTAGCAGATACATGTAATGTGTATCTGCTATAACTATTTAAGCAGATAAATTGTAAATGCACAAAGTTGCATTGTAGAATGCAATCTAGTATAGTCTTTAAGGAATAGGGGTGTAAAAAAGAATGTTCAAATTCAATGAAGATGAAGAAAACTTAAAATGTTCTTTCTGCGGTAAAGACCAAGATCAAGTTAAAAAATTAGTCGCAGGAAGTGGCGTATATATTTGTAACGAGTGTATTGAGCTTTGCTCAGAAATCGTTGAAGAAGAATTAGCTCAAAATACGTCAGAAGGATTTACTGAATTACCAACTCCTAAAGAAATTATGGATCATTTAAATGAATATGTCATTGGCCAAGAAAAAGCAAAAAAATCATTGGCTGTTGCAGTTTATAATCACTATAAACGTATCCAACAATTAGGCCCTAGCGAAGATGATGTAGAGTTACAAAAAAGTAATATCGCATTAATTGGTCCTACAGGTAGCGGTAAAACATTATTAGCGCAAACATTAGCTAAGACGCTTAATGTACCATTTGCGATTGCAGATGCTACAAGTCTTACTGAAGCAGGCTATGTCGGCGACGACGTTGAAAATATTCTATTACGTTTAATCCAAGCTGCTGACTTTGATATAGATAAAGCTGAAAAAGGTATTATATATGTCGATGAAATTGATAAAATAGCTCGTAAATCTGAGAATACTTCTATTACACGTGATGTGTCTGGTGAAGGTGTTCAACAAGCCTTACTTAAAATTTTAGAAGGTACAACTGCAAGCGTCCCTCCACAAGGTGGACGTAAACATCCAAACCAAGAGTTAATCCAGATTGATACTACGAATATTTTATTCATCTTGGGTGGTGCCTTTGACGGAATTGATGAAGTAATCAAACGTCGTTTAGGTGAGAAAGTAATTGGATTTGCTAGTAATGAAGCTGATAAATATGATGAAGAAGCTTTATTAGAACAAATTCGACCAGAAGATTTACAATCATATGGTTTAATTCCTGAATTTATTGGACGTGTACCAATTGTTGCTAACCTTGAAACATTAGATATTGCAGCACTTAAAAATATCTTAACGCAACCGAAAAATGCGTTAGTTAAACAATATACTAAGATGCTAGAATTAGATAATGTTGAATTAGAATTTACTGATGAAGCATTATCAGCAATTAGTGAGAAAGCAATCGAACGTAAAACAGGTGCACGTGGCTTGCGTTCAATTATTGAAGAAGCACTTATCGATATCATGTATGATGTTCCTTCAACTGAAAATGTAAGCAAAGTTGTTATTACTGAACAAACAATTAATGAAGAAATTGAACCTGAACTATACGATTCTGAAGGTAATCTTGTTAACGAAAGTAAAACTTCAGCATAATTCATATTGATGAAACATACTGAGCCACATAAGTTGTGGCTCAGTTTTTTTATGTAAATCACACCGTAATATGATTTCAAACATATCTTATCGACATAAAATCATTTATAATGTTAGAGTTAAGTTAAATTTAAGTGATAAAGAGAGGATAAAATATGAATATCAATCCTAATAATATCGAATTAATCATCAGTGCTGTGCAAAAATCTCAATACCCTGAAACAGAGATGGCCGAAGTTGCATTAAGCGGACGTTCTAATGTGGGTAAATCGACTTTCATTAATAGTATGATAGGACGTAAGAATATGGCTCGTACTTCCCAACAACCAGGGAAAACGCAAACGCTCAATTTCTTTAATATAGATGAACAGCTTATCTTTGTCGATGTACCTGGATATGGTTATGCTAAAGTGAGTAAAGTTCAAAGAGAAAAGTTTGGTAAAATGATTGAAGAGTATTTAACACAACGAGAAAATCTACAACTTGTTATTCAACTGGTCGATCTACGACATAATCCAACTGAAGATGATGTACTCATGTATAATTATTTGAAACATTTTGATATTCCAACATTAGTGATTTGTACCAAAGAGGATAAAATTGCTAAAGGTAAAGTTCAAAAACACATTAAAAATATTAAAGAAAAATTAGATCTTGAACCGGAAGATGAAATAATCAGCTATTCTTCTATTAAAAATAGTAATCAACAGCAAGTTTGGGATATCATTGCTTCTTATTTATAACTATTCTTATGTATAAGTAATTAAAATCACAGAAATATAAAATCTTGTAAATTCGATTGAATGATTTGTTACTATTTTGACAAAAATTTGAAGTTACATTAGAATATTTCTAATTTATTTGAGCATTCAACTTAATTGTGTAAATAAATGTGTTATACTTGGTTTATTGTTAGTATATGGAGGGCGTTATAAATGCATTTTATTGCAATTAGCATAAATCATCGTACTGCTGATGTAGCACTAAGAGAGCAAGTAGCTTTCAGAGATGATGCCTTGCGATTAGCCCATGAAGATTTATATGAAACGAAATCCATTTTAGAAAACGTCATATTATCTACATGTAATCGTACTGAAGTATACGCCGTAGTTGACCAAATTCATACAGGACGTTACTATATTCAACGTTTCTTAGCACGTTCTTTTGGATTTGAAGTAGATGATATTAAAGAAATGTCAGAAGTCAAAGTGGGGGACGACGCAGTAGAACATTTATTGCGTGTGATTTCTGGCCTTGATTCAATAGTACTTGGAGAAACTCAAATTTTAGGTCAAATGCGTGATGCATTTTTCTTAGCACAAGAAACAGGTACTACTGGAACAATATTTAATCATTTATTCAAACAGGCGATTACTTTTGCTAAACGCGCACACAGTGAAACTGATATTGCAGATAATGCTGTCAGTGTTTCTTATGCTGCCGTTGAATTAGCTAAAAAGGTATTCGGAAAATTGAAAAGCAAACATGCTGTCATTATTGGTGCAGGGGAAATGAGCGAATTATCACTCTTAAATCTGTTAGGTTCTGGAATTTCAAATATCACTATCGTCAATCGTACAGTAGCTAAAGCTGAAGTGTTAGCTAATAAGCACAATGTCTCTTACGATTCTTTAGATGCTTTGCCATCATTATTAGAGCAAACTGATATTGTGATTAGTTCTACAAGTTCTCAAGACTATATCATTACCAATCACATGATTGATCAAATTTCTGATCGTAGAAAAGGTGATTCACTAGTCATGATTGATATTGCGGTTCCTCGTGATATCGAACCAGGAATTGATGCGATTACGAATATTTTCAATTATGATGTTGACGATTTAAAAGGTTTAGTCGATGCAAACTTAAGAGAACGTCAACTTGCAGCCGAAGCAATTGCACAACAAATCCCTAATGAAATTGATTCCCACAATGAATGGGTCAATATGTTAGGTGTTGTTCCTGTTATTCGTGCTTTACGAGAAAAAGCGATGAATATACAATCTGAAACGATGGAAAGTATCGATCACAAGTTGCCGAATCTTTCAGAAAGAGAAAGAAAGGTTATTTCTAAACATACAAAAAGTATTATTAACCAAATGTTGAAAGATCCAATCAAACAGGCTAAAGAATTAAGCAGTGATAAGAAAAGTACTGAAAAATTAGAGCTATTTCAAAACATTTGACATTGAAGCCGAAGATCCTAGAGAGAAGGCTAAGCTAGAAAAAGAAAGTAAAGCAAAGGAAATTTCTGCTCGTCGAATTTTTAGTTTTGAATAAGCATATTAATATGGTGATAATATGCAAGAAACCCTGTTTATTAGATTTCATGAATTTATATTAATTATTTATATATTGAGTATAGTATGCTACTTTGTGGACTTTATAAGAAAAAGTTATAAAGTTAGGACTTTAGGCGTTTATTCACTAGGGATTGTTTGGATATTACAAACAATCTCTTTATCTGTTTTTATCATTCAAACAGATAAGGTCCCTTTAAATTCTATATTTGATGTCTTTTTCACGTTGACGTGGATTATTATAACGATTTCTCTAGTATTGAATTTAATTAAAGTACTTAATTTTTCTGTATTTTTCTTGAATCTTATAGGATTAATACTTATGGCAATGAATACGTTCCAGCCGAAAAATTATCAAACTCAAATCCAACAAGTAGCGGTTATTAACGAATTGTTGCTTGTACATATTGGATTAGCTGTATTAAGTTACGCTTTCTTTGCCGTAGCATTTGTGAATGCATTATTATATATTATTCAATATAGAAACTTAAAAGAGAAAAACTTTGATCAAAATTATTTTAGAATCGGTAGTGTAGGTACTTTAGAGTCAATTATTTTTTATTCAACTCTAACAGGTTTTATTGTACTCATTTTAAGTATTATATTAGGTGCGCAATGGGGCGTTTTCGCAGTAGGTAATAAAATATTTATAGATCCTAAAGTCATACTTTCTTCAGTCATTACATTCTTATATGGCGTTTACATTTTTTTACGTATCAAAAAATGGATTACTCAAAGAAATTTAGTGTATTTTAATATCATTTTATTTTGTCTTTGTATGATTAATCTGTTCTTTACAGCCCACTTTACTTAAAAATAAATTTAAGCACTTAAGGACGAAGCAAAATAAACAAAACAGACTGTTAATAATCTTTTGTTAAAATAAAAGAGTCTTGAGATCTTTGTCATGTTTTAAAAAGGCTTATCTACAGTCTGTCATCTATTTCAATCATTATAAGAAGATACTAGTACCTAGGAGGCATTCAACATATGCGTAAACTCGTTGTTGGATCACGTAGAAGTAAATTAGCTTTAACACAGAGTCAACAGTTTATAGATAAATTAAAGGAAATTGAACCTGATTTAGATATTGAGATTAAAGAGATTGTTACCAAAGGTGATAAAATAGTTGATAAACAATTATCTAAAGTTGGGGGCAAAGGACTTTTTGTTAAAGAAATTCAAAACGAATTATTTAATAAAGATATCGATATGGCTATCCATTCATTAAAAGATGTACCAAGCATTATCCCTGAAGGGCTTACGTTAGGATGTATACCGGATAGAGAAGTACCATTTGACGCATACATTTCGAAGAATCATACACCTTTAAGTGAATTACCTGAAGGTAGTATTGTGGGCACAAGCTCATTACGTCGTGGTGCACAAATTCTTTCCAAGTATCCACATTTAGAAATTAAATGGAATCGTGGAAACATTGATACTCGCTTAAATAAATTAGAAACAGAAGACTATGACGCTATTATTTTAGCGGCAGCTGGCTTAAGACGTATGGGCTGGTCAGATGATATCGTTACCACTTATTTAGATAAAGATATTCTCTTACCAGCAATCGGACAAGGCGCATTAGGTATAGAATGCAGAAGTGATGATGAAGAACTTCTTGAGCTACTTAAAAAGGTTCATAATCACGAAGTTGCACAATGCGTGACAGCTGAACGTACTTTCCTATCTGAGATGGATGGTAGTTGTCAAGTTCCTATCGGAGGTTATGCAACGATTGACGGTAATAGTCAAATTGAATTTACGGGATTAATTATGACACCTGACGGAGAAGAGCGTTATGAACATACCGCTAGAGGTCACAATCCTGTTGAGTTAGGCCAAGAAGTAAGTCGTGTTTTAAAAGAACAAGGTGCTTATGAAATCATTAGAAAGTTAAATGAAGAAAATTAATTATATAACCATACCTTAGAGGTGGTACTAAAATGATGAAACCAGTGATAGTTATGACGCAAACAAGTAAAGTTCAAAGTGATTTAGTGGATATTATTCACAAACCATTGATACAAATTCAAGGACTTTCTTTTAATGAGCATTTGCTCAATCATAGCTATGACTGGCTTATTTTTTCGTCAAAAAATGCAGTTAAATACTTTTATGCATATTTAAAAAGCGTTAAAGTTAAAAAGGTAGCAGTTATTGGAGCTAAAACTGCTCAATACTGCCAAGATTTAAATATTCATGTTGACTTTCTTCCACAAAATTTTTCACAAGAAGGATTTTTAGCAGAATTTCAAAATAAGGACCAAAAAATATTACTTCCATCAAGTCTGTACGCACGGCCTAAATTAGCAAATCAATTGAACAAATATAATGATGTTACTAAGATAGATTTGTATCGACCTGTACCGCATCAACACCATATTGAGGAAGTAAAACAATTAGTAAAAGAAAAACACATTGATGCTATTACTTTTTCTAGTTCATCGGCTGTTAGATATTATTTTAGTGATAATAATATTCCAGAATTTAATCATTATTATGCGATAGGAAAACAGACGGCTGATACGCTGAAAGAATATCATCAAAATGTGCGGATTGCTGATCAACAAACTTCAGAATCATTAATAGATAAAATTTTAGAAAGTAGGGACAATAATGAAATTTGATAGACATAGAAGATTACGTTCTTCACAAACAATGCGTGATTTGGTAAGAGAAACACATGTGAGAAAAGAAGATTTAATTTATCCAATCTTTGTGGTTGAAAAAGATGATGTTAAAAGCGAGATTCAATCTCTTCCAGGTGTATATCAAATTAGTTTAAATTTATTACATGAAGAAATTAAAGAAGCTTATGACCTAGGCATAAGAGCAATTATGTTCTTTGGTGTTCCGAATGAAAAAGATGATGTAGGTTTTGGCGCATATGATCATAACGGCGTTGTTCAAGAGGCAACTCGAATTGCTAAAAAAATGTATAGTGATTTATTAATTGTTGCTGATACATGTCTTTGTGAATATACAGATCATGGTCACTGTGGTGTGATAGATGATCATACACATGATGTAGATAATGACAAATCATTACCTTTATTAGTGAAAACTGCAATTTCTCAAGTAGAAGCAGGAGCAGATATTATTGCTCCAAGTAATATGATGGACGGCTTTGTTGCTGAAATCAGAGAAGGTTTAGACCAAGCAGGTTATGAAAATATTCCAATCATGAGTTACGGTATTAAATATGCATCTAGTTTCTTCGGTCCTTTCCGAGACGCTGCAGATTCAGCGCCATCTTTTGGAGATAGAAAAACATATCAAATGGATCCTGCCAATCGTCTAGAGGCTTTAAGAGAATTAGAAAGTGACCTTAAAGAAGGTTGCGATATGATGATTGTTAAACCTGCATTAAGCTACTTAGATATTGTGAGAGATGTTAAGAACAATACTAATGTACCTGTAGTAGCTTATAATGTCAGTGGTGAATATAGTATGACTAAAGCTGCTGCACTTAACGGTTGGATTGACGAAGAAAAAATCGTAATGGAACAAATGGTTTCTATGAAGCGTGCGGGCGCTGACTTAATCATTACGTATTTTGCAAAAGATATTTGTCGTTATTTAGATAAATAATAATACGCTACTAAGGAGGCACTTAATTATGGGTTATGAAAAATCTATTAAAGCAATGGAAAAAGCGGAACAACTTATGCCTGGTGGGGTGAATAGTCCTGTAAGAGCATTTAAATCAGTTGATACGCCTGCAATTTTTATGGATCATGCTGAAGGTTCCAAAATATATGACATCGATGGCAATGAGTATATAGACTATGTTCTAAGTTGGGGACCTCTCATTTTAGGACATAAAAATAAACAAGTTATAGAAAAACTTCATGAAGCAGTAGATAATGGTACAAGTTTCGGTGCTTCAACTTTACAAGAAAATAAACTTGCAGAACTTGTCATTGACCGTGTTCCATCAATAGAAAAGGTTAGAATGGTGTCATCAGGTACTGAAGCTACATTAGATACATTGCGTCTTGCAAGAGGTTATACTGGTCGCAACAAAATTATTAAATTTGAAGGTTGCTACCATGGGCATAGTGACTCGCTACTAATTAAAGCTGGTTCTGGTGTAGCAACATTAGGCTTGCCGGACTCTCCAGGTGTACCAGAAGGTATTGCTAAAAATACTATCACTGTACCTTACAATGATTTAAATTCTCTTAAACTCGCATTTGAAAAGTATGGCGACGACATTGCAGGTGTGATTGTTGAGCCTGTTGCTGGGAATATGGGCGTTGTACCTCCTGTCGAAGGATTTTTACAAGGTTTACGTGATATTACAAATGAATATGGTGCATTACTCATCTTTGATGAAGTTATGACAGGTTTCCGTGTAGGTTATAATTGTGCCCAAGGTTACTTTGGTGTAACACCAGATTTAACTTGTTTAGGAAAAGTCATCGGTGGCGGTTTACCAGTTGGTGCCTTTGGCGGTAAAAAAGAAATTATGGATCAAATCGCTCCTGTTGGAAATATTTACCAAGCAGGTACGTTATCAGGTAATCCATTAGCTATGACGAGTGGCTATGAGACATTAAGTCAACTTACACCTGAGTCGTACGAATATTTTAATGAATTAGGAGATATTTTAGAAAAAGGTCTTAAAGAAGTATTTGGTAAGCATAATGTGCCTATTACAGTTAACAGAGCTGGTTCAATGATTGGTTATTTCTTAAATAAAGGTCCAGTAACTAATTTTGATGAAGCTAATCAAAGTGATTTAGAACTATTCAGTAATATGTATAGAGAAATGGCAAAAGAGGGCGTATTCTTACCACCTTCACAATTTGAAGGAACATTCCTATCAATGGCTCATACTAAAGAGGACATTGAAAAAACGATTCAAGCATTTGATAATGCCTTAAGTCGCATTGTATGATAAATTTAATTTAATATAAGATAACAATTTAGTGAGGCTGAGACATGATTGATTATCTCAGCCTCATTTAACATATTGACAGTAAATGTCTGAGTGGAATGATAAAGGAATCATATATTTTAAGATTCAACGATTTCTATTTAACTTCTGTACTCAAGAAAGCGGCGTGATAGGATGAATAAAATACAAAGAAATAACTTTATTGTCTTAGCTTTAGCCATTATTTTAAGTTTAATTTTAAAATTTTCACATATATTATTACCGTTCATGTTTGGTCCGATGATTGCAGCAATTTTATGTGTGAAAGTTTTCAAGTTAGAAATCAAATGGCCATTTTGGTTAAGCCAAACTGGTTTAATATTTTTAGGTATACAAATTGGTTCTACCTTTACGAAGACAGTCATAGGTGATATTAGGAATGATTGGTTAACCATCATCATTATTACGGTACTATTACTAGTCCTAGCGTTATTCATTGCTTACTTCTTTAAAAAGATCGCTCAAGTTAACACAGAAACAGCTATTTTAAGCGTGATTCCAGGTGCGCTAAGTCAAATGTTAATAATGGCGGAAGAAGATAAAAGAGCAAATATTTTAGTAGTCAGTTTAACTCAAACCTCACGAATTATATTTGTTGTGATTTTAGTACCGCTGATTTCTTACTTTTTCAGAGATTCTAGTAGTTCTTCTGAAGGAGCTAGCATGAAAGTAGTGCCATTCACGCAAGCGTTAGAAATATGGCAAATTGCACTTCTACTATTATTAGTTGCAATTGTTTATATTTTAATGGCTAAAATTAATTTTCCTACAAAACAGTTACTTGCGCCAATCGTGGTACTTATAGTTTGGAACATGACAACAAATCTTACTTTTACATTAGATCATTGGTTATTAGCGTCTGCACAAGTTGTGTATATGATTCGCATCGGAATACAAATTGCGTATTTGCTGAATGACTTAAAGGGCAGGATCGCTGTAGCAATTGCATTTCAAAATATCATGTTAATTCTATCTGCATTTATCATGGTTGTCATTGTGCATGTGTTTACCAATAATTCCATCAATGAATTATTCTTAGGTGCAGCGCCAGGTGGTATGAGTCAAATCGTACTTGTGGCTATGGCAACAGGTGCTGACGTTGCAATGATATCAAGCTATCATATATTTAGAATCT
>NZ_KV840031.1:82859-137601 GCF_001839105.1 Staphylococcus sp. HMSC62A08
TTCTTAAAATACAGAGCAAGATATAATGAAAAGTAAAAGAGGCGGGAAACCTTATCGTTTATACTCTGGGAAACCGATTAACGGTGTCCCAAAAGCAGGATTTTCGGCAGTAAAACTCACAATTCGACAAAATTCGAGAAACAATTTTGCTCATTGTTTGGTTCTGCTCAAATCCTAAACGCTTTTGTCCCGACCTCTTTTTAATTTTATGCATGTGAAGGTTTGACTGGACAACCTTCTAAATGTGAATCGTATAAGCCAGCAGCCTCTAAAAAAGAAAAGACAGTCACTGGACCTAAAAATTTAAAACCGTATTTCTTAAGATCTTTCGAAAGTTGTGTTGCGCGTTCATCAACTGTTATTCGATCACTTGGCTTTTTATATCCCATATCAATAGGCTTATTGTTTACATATGACCACAAGAAATCACTAAAACTATTATAATCTTGTTCGATTTTTAAATAACCTTGAGCTTGACTCACAATTGCTTCTAGCTTCTTTCTGTTATGAACGATGTTAGGAAATTCCATTAATCGGTCGATATCTTTGCTCGTCATTTGAGCAACCTTTTCAGGATCAAAGTTATAAAAAGCTTCTTCGTATGCATCTTTTTTCTTTAAAATAGTTAGCCATGATAAACCTGCATGTTGTGACTCTAAAGCAATCAGTTTAAACAATTCCTTACTATCGTATAATGGTTGCCCCCAAAATTTATCGTGATATTCTAAGTATGTTTCATCCTTTGTACTAAAGGCACACTCATTCATAAATTTTACCTCCAATACATTGACTTATTGATATATCCATTATACTATAAGTGAGTAAATGAATATAATGTTAGGGAAGAGTAAATTCTAATCATTTTATAGAGAGCATATATTTGGTGGAAATATGTAAGTGGTTTGAATTGAAGGTAGCCCGTTAATAACTTTCACTGAACATATATATAGTAGGTGAAAGCGTGTTTGAGCGTTAATCTAATACTTAAGTGCTTGAAGACATTACATGTAACAAATTGAGAATGTAATTCTTCTTGAATATAGGTGGTACCACGGAACATCCGTCCTATTTTTATAGGGTGGGTGTTTTTAATTTATTAGGAGGATTTTTTATGGAAATGAAACCGAAATACGATCCAAGAGAAGTTGAAGCGGGTCGTTATGAAGAATGGGTAAAAAATGGTTATTTTAAACCGTCAGAAGATAAATCGAAAGATACATATACGATTGTGATTCCACCACCCAATGTAACTGGGAAGTTGCATTTAGGACATGCATGGGATACAACGTTACAAGATATTATTACACGTATGAAACGTATGCAAGGTTATGACACTTTATATCTTCCTGGTATGGATCATGCTGGTATTGCAACACAAGCTAAAGTTGAAGCAAAACTAAACGAACAAGGTATTTCTAGACATGACCTTGGACGAGATAAGTTCTTAGAACAAGCATGGGATTGGAAAGAAGAATATGCGTCATTTATTAGACAACAATGGGCTAAGCTTGGTCTAGGTTTAGATTATAGTAGAGAGCGTTTTACTTTAGATGAAGGATTAAGTAAGGCTGTTCGAAAAGTGTTTGTCGATTTATATAATAAAGGTATTATCTATCGCGGTGAAAGAATCATTAACTGGGATCCTCAAGCAAGAACAGCGTTATCTGATATAGAAGTTATCCATGAGGACGTTCAGGGTGCATTTTATCATTTTAAATATCCATTTGCAGATGGCGAAGGGTATATTGAAATTGCGACAACACGTCCGGAAACAATGCTTGGAGATACAGCCATTGTCGTCAATCCTAATGATGAACGTTATAAAGACGTTATTGGCAAAAAGGTAATTCTACCTATAGTAGGTAGAGAGTTGCCTATTCTTGCAGACGAATATGTTGATATCGAATTCGGTTCTGGTGCAATGAAAGTCACTCCAGCACATGATCCAAATGACTTTGAAATTGGTCAACGTCACGATTTGGAAAATATTATCGTGATGGATGAATACGGTAAAATGAACGATAAAGCTGGAAAATACGAAGGTATGGATCGCTTCGATTGCCGTAAACAACTTGTTGAAGATTTGAAAGCACAAGATTTAGTGATTAAAATTGAGGAACATACTCATTCTGTGGGTCATTCAGAGAGAACAGGTGCGATTGTAGAGCCTTATTTATCAACACAATGGTTCGTTAAAATGAAACCATTAGCGCAAAGAGCACTAGATAATCAAAAAACTGATGATAGAATCGATTTCTTCCCAGGACGCTTTGAAAATACGTTCAAACGTTGGATGGAAGAAATCAGAGACTGGACGATTTCTCGTCAGTTATGGTGGGGACACCAAATTCCAGCATGGTATCATAAAGAAACGAATGAAATTTATGTTGGTGAAGAAGCACCAAAAGATATCGAAAATTGGGTTCAAGACGAAGACGTATTGGATACGTGGTTTTCAAGTGCGTTATGGCCATTCTCTACATTAGGTTGGCCTGATACGGACTCAGAAGACTTTAAACGTTATTATCCTACGAATGCGTTAGTAACTGGTTATGACATTATCTTCTTCTGGGTAGCTAGAATGATATTCCAAGGATTAGAATTTACAGATAGAAGACCATTTAATGATGTGTTACTTCATGGATTAGTAAGAGCTGAAGACGGACGTAAAATGAGTAAGTCTTTAGGGAATGGCGTTGATCCTATGGATGTAATTGATGAATATGGTGCGGATAGTTTAAGATATTTCTTAGCTACAGGTTCATCTCCAGGTCATGATTTACGTTATTCAACTGAAAAAGTAGAATCTGTTTGGAACTTTATCAATAAAATATGGAATGCAGCGCGTTTTAGCTTAATGAATATCGGCGAAGACTTTAAAGTAGAAGATATCGATTTATCAGGTGAATTATCTTTAGCGGATAAGTGGATTTTAACAAGATTAAATGAAACAATTAAAACAGTAACAGAGTTAAGTGACAAATATGAATTTGGCGAAGTAGGACGTGCACTTTATAACTTTATTTGGGATGAATTCTGCGATTGGTATATTGAAATGAGTAAGATACCAATGAATGGTGATGATGAAACTCAAAAACAAACAACACGTTCAGTATTAAGTTATGTACTCGATAAAATTATGAAAATGTTGCATCCATTTATGCCATTTGTTACTGAAACAATTTGGCAAAGTTTACCTCACGAAGGTGAAACAATTGTCAATGCAAGTTGGCCGACTGTTAAGCAAGAATTTATATTTGACGAAAGTAAACAAACAATGCAACAACTTGTTGAAATCATCAAATCAGTTCGTCAATCAAGAGTTGAAGTGAATACGCCACTTTCTAAATCGATACCAATTTTAATTCAAACTAAGGATGAGAATGTTAAACAAACGCTTAAAGAGAATGCGAGTTATTTACACAAATTCTGTAATCCTAGTGAGTTAATCATTGATACAGAAATTGATATTCCTGAAAAGGCAATGACTTCAGTGGTCGTAGCTGGTAAAGTCGTTCTACCACTTGAAGGTCTAATTGATATGGAAAAAGAAATCGCACGTTTGGAGAAAGAACTAGATAAACTTCAAAGTGAATTAGATAGAGTAGATAAAAAACTTTCAAATGAGAACTTTGTAAATAAAGCTCCGGAAAAAGTTATAAATGAAGAGAAAGAAAAACAACAACATTATCAAGAAAAATATGATGGTGTTAAATCACGAATTGAACAATTAAAAGCATAGGAGTATGATCATGAATTACCTAGACAGCTTGTATTGGATACATGAAAGAACGAAATTTGGTATTAAACCTGGTGTCAAGCGTATGGAATGGATGTTAGAACAATTTAATAATCCTCAAGATAAGATTAGAGGTATTCATGTTGGTGGCACGAATGGTAAGGGGTCTACGGTAGCTTATCTGAGAACTGCTTTAGTGGAAAATGGCTATGAAGTAGGTACCTTTACTTCACCATTTATCGAAAGTTTTAATGAGCGCATTAGCTTGAATGGAACACCAATTACAAATGACGAACTTGTTCAACTTGTTGAACGCGTCAAACCTGTAAGCGAAGCCTTAGAAACTGAAACTGAATTAGGTGGCGCTACGGAATTCGAAATTATTACAACGATGATGTTCTTATACTTTGGAGAGATTCATCCAGTTGATTTCGTTATTATTGAAGCAGGGTTAGGAATTAAACACGATTCCACGAATGTATTTAAACCTATTTTATCTATTTTAACTAGCATTGGACTTGATCACACTGATATTCTGGGTACGACTTATTTAGATATAGCCAAAGATAAAGCAGCTATTATTAAGCCTAATACACCGATTATATATGCAGTTAAAAATGATGATGCTTTAAAATATGTTAGGGACTATGCTTTAGAGCAAAATGCGAAACCTATTGAACTAGATCGAGAAATAACGATTATTTCACAAGATGATGAATTTACTTATCGATATAAGGATTATGAGCTAGAGACGATTCTTTTAAATATGCTTGGAGAACATCAAAAAGAGAATGCTTCGTTAGCTATTACAGCACTTATAGAACTTAATGAAGCGCATATGATTGATCTTGACTTTAATAAAATGATTGATGGTATTGAATCTGTAAATTGGACAGGTCGTATTGAACAAGTTAAAGAACATCCACTTATGGTTATTGATGGTGCGCATAATAATGAAAGTGTAGAAGCGCTAATAGACACAATTAAACATTATTATGGCCGAGATAAAATTGATGTACTTTTTTCTGCAATTAAAGGGAAGCCTATCAATAGTATGATGAGTAATCTAAGTGATATTGCATCAAGATTTTATATTGCCGACTTTGACTTTCCAAAAGCGTTAACTAAAGAAGAAATTGCTGAAGAAATTAATTTTGAAAATATAGAACTTGTAGATGACTACGTTCAATTTATAGAAAATTATCAAGGTGAAGGCTTAATCATTACTGGAAGTTTATACTTTATCAGTGAAGTAAAAGCTAAAACAAAATTTAATTAATTAACTAAAAGAGCAAAACAGGTTGTTATACTTCCTTGTTTTGCTCTTTTGTTGTGTTTAAAGTGCAAAAACTTAAATGATTTTAAATAGGAAATTTCTCTATTTTGTTAACGGAATTTTAGAGAAATACAAGTTATTTACATTGAGTTGAAAATACTTATAATAAATTTAAGGAGGATGATATATGGTTCTACTTGCATATTCATGTAGTGTGATTTTCAGCTTTTTATATCAATTTAGTCATAAAGGTTTTCTCAGTTTGAGATACTTTTATACAAGGTCTAGATGTGATTACTGTGGTGAAATAATTAAACCTTATGATTTATTGCCGATTATCAGTTTTATTACGTTAAATGGTCGTTCACGTTGTTGTCGACAAAAATTACAAATATACTACTTTATAGGTGAAGTTCTGTCTGTTATTCCGATATTCCTTTATTCGATGACAAATACAAATATTCATTTTGTACTTTTTCTAACCACTTTTCTATTCTTACTTACAATGTCTCTCTACGATATGCATTCAATGACAGTCGATTTAAGACTCGTATGCATCTATATCATTATCACATGTTTGTTTTCACATATTTATTTTTGGAATTTTTTAATTGTATTTACTATAACCCATACATTATATCTATTTATGTATAAACTTATTGGATATGGCGATATTATTATCTTTAATATGCTTGCATTGTTCTTACCGTTGAAACTCTCTTTTTATTTGTTTATCTTCACTTTTATAATAGGCGGATTAGTCGTGATTCTTTTTAAATTGTTTATTAAAAAAGATATTAAATATATTCCACTTATCCCTTTTATATTTCTTTCCTTTGTAACTAACGCACTTTTTTATCAAGAAATAAATCAATTTTTAGGAGGCGATTCTTATTGAAAATTAATGAAATGGCAGTGTCAGAAAAACCTAGAGAACGGTTGATGAATTTTGGTGCTCAAAGTCTTTCGAATGTTGAATTGTTAGCTATTCTTATCAACACAGGAAGAAAAGGTTTCTTAAGTATTGATATAGCGAATGAATTAATTAAGAACCATCATTCAATTCGTGAATTAAAAAAACTGTCAATCAATGATTTGTTAAGAATAAAAGGTATAGGATTATATAAAGCAATCACGTTGAAAGCTGCTTTTGAGTTAGGGGAAAGATTAAATGCAACGAGTACGATTGATAAAGTGAAAATTACAAGCCCTGGAGATGTAGCTGAATTAATGATGTCTAAAATGAAAGATTTGGAGCAAGAACATTTCGTAGTGTTATTACTTAATTCGAAAAATATTGTTATTAAACAATCGTGGATATATAAAGGTACACTCAATAGTTCGATTATCCATCCAAGAGAGGTATTTAATATAGCAATAAGAGAATCTTCAAATGCAATGATTGTTGTACATAATCATCCATCTGGTGATGTGACTCCATCAAGAGAGGACATAACTACAACATTACGTTTAAAAGAATGTGGAGCTATCTTAGGTATCGAATTGTTAGATCATATTATTATAGGAGATAATAAATTTACGAGTTTAGTAGAAGCGGGCTATTTTGAAGATAATTCAATTTAATATCGTCCTTTCGATTGTTTATTTTATCCATGTAAAAATAAAAAAGTTAGCTAAACCAAATATGAAATTTGAGTATACAACCCAAACATACATAAAATGAATAGCTAACTTATTGACTAATGAATAAAACCTGATAAATTTTGAAAATGATCAAGTAACCAAATCACGCCTTGGTAACCTAAATATATACATAATAAAACAATACCAGCAGATATTAAGAATCGTAAAATAGACAAACCTACTCTAAATAGCAGTATGACTAATAATACGATGAGTATGATTGTTAAAATGCTCAACATGTTGTACCTCCTTATTATGTGTACATTCCATATTATGTATTATAATGTATACAAATAGCAATGACATCAGTCCATAGATATAAAAATCCTACTTCCTTAGTCTGATGCTAAAATGCCATAATTAAATTATACTTAATTTAATATGTTAAGGAGGGCAAATATGAGATTTATTTTCAGTATAGTAAAGAACATCGTTGCAGTGCTAGCAATTATAGCCATTATCTATATAGCACTTAAATACGCCCCTTTCCTTAGAGATCAAGAATGGAATCCACTAAGTGATACTTCGAATAATGTCCAACAAAATTTAAATGACACACAAAATCCAAATGGTTCATCCTCGGGAGAGCCTCAAAATGGTAAGCGTTATTCATTAAAAGAAAATGATATTATTAACAATGTACCTTCAAGTCAGATAAAAAATGTTTTTAATATGATAGATAAAAGAGAATTTATGTCTGTTTCCGGTATAGGTAGAATGGGATATAATGACAAATATCTTGCAGGGCAAAGAGACGATGAATTCATTATCTACAAATTTGGATCTGATTCTATAAGAGTTTACAAAACTGAATTTGAAATGCAACAAGACTTAAATAAACTAGGGCAACATATAGAACTAAAACCAGCCGATGCATACAATTAAATCTCATAAACTATGAATTTGAAATGTGATTTTAAATAAGTTAACCTTTGAATATAGATAAATAGAGTAAAGGTTGGTGTGATCTCGAATGGCTGAACAATCAAAAGAAAAACAAGCAAACGAACAAGCAAAAGCGCAAAATCTTTTTGCTCGTTGGAGAAAAGAAGAAACGTTGTACAGCGAAGACGAAAAGAAAGAAAATAAAGATTCTAATGAAGATGAGAGTAAATAATTACAAGCTTGTCTGGCTCTGATAAAAATTTAAAATTAATTTTAACTAACTACTAACGTAACTGTTGGTAGTTTTTTTATTATATATATACAGGTTTAACTCACTAAATAACAACGCTCAACTAAATCATTCGTAAAATTTATCTTTAATAATGAGTTAGTGCTTTATTTAAAGAGGTGAGTAATATAAAATATAAAAGGATAATAAATTTAGTATTATAGAGGTGTTCTGGGTGCTTAACTTTTTTAAAAATAACAAGCTTGTTGTTGTTTTATGTGCGATTATCGTTTTTATAGCGTTAATAGGTTTATCCATTCGTTCTCAAACTCAATCACCTCCAGAACAATATGTCGGCGACTCGGTTTCTTTGGGGCAAAGAGCTGTAAGTTATCCGATTCATTTTGTAACTGGAGCTATTGGAAATATCTTTAATAAAGATGGATCGAAACAAGATAAAAATAAAATCAAACAACTTGAAGCGGAGAATCAGAAATTAGAGACAGAAAATAAAAAATATAAAAAAGAACTTGATGTGAAGGATTTATCAAAGTATGAACCTATTTCTACAACGGTCATTGCTAGAAACCCAGATCAATGGATGAATACTATTGTGATAGATAAAGGGTCTAAGTCAGGCATTAAGAACAATATGGCTGTTATGACTTCAGAAGGTTTAGTAGGAAGAGTGACGAAGGTAAATCAATTTTCATCGCAAGTGGATTTGATTTCTACTAACACACGTGCAGGTAAACTTTCAGTGAATGTACAACATGGTTCTAAGAATGTTTTTGGTTTAATTGATCATTATGATGCTAAAAATGAAGAGTTAGTCATCAGTGACATCAATAATAAAGATAGTGTGAAAAAAGGAGATAAGGTTGTTACAAGTGGTTTAGCGGATCAATTACCAAGTGATCTTTACATAGGTGAAGTAACTGAAGTAGAGAATGACCAATATGGTCTTGCTAAAGAAGTTAGAGTTAAAACTGGCGCAGATTTAGCCGACTTAAACCATGTATATGTAGCAAAACGTGATGTGAACACGATTCCTGATGATGAAAGTGGGGGTAACTAATGCGTACCCTTTACTATTTTCTTATTGGAATTTTATTATTCTATATTGATACAGCGATTGGATTAGTAATCCCTTTGCATTTTGGTAAAATTGATATCATTTTTGTGCCTCATCTAACGCTGATGTATATTTTAATTATGACAGTGTACAGAGGATTCGGTGTAGCACTTATACTTGCTATATTCTTTGGTATCATTACTGACTTATATTTTGGAAGCATTTATGGCTTATACATGTTTGGCTATATCATTCTTGTCGTACTTATAGATAAATTCTTTAAAGTATTTTATAGAGACTATTCGATGCTATTTGGTATCGTACTCTTAAGTACAAAAATACAAAAAATATATGTTGTTGCGATATACGGTGTCATTGGATTTATTCAATTTAACTTTATTGAATTTATTTTATTCAGACTTGTTCCAACACTGTTACTTAATTTCATATTACTATTGATCTTATTTCCAATTATTATTAAATTTACTAAAAAAGTACAAAACACAATTGACAGTAAAGCTAAGCGATGGTAAGATTCAATAGTTGAGTAGTTTCAGGCTACATACAACCGCTCAAATACAGGTTTAAGAACAATGAAGCATAAAGTTTATATTTAACTTGAGCTGACGTCACCTGTATATGGCGTGACTTATATTATAGGAGGTGCAAAGTATGTTTGCTATTATTGAAACAGGTGGAAAACAAATCAAAGTAGAAGAAGGTCAAGAAATCTTCGTTGAAAAATTAGACGTAAATGAAGGCGACTCATTCACTTTTGATAAAGTATTATTTGTAGGTGGCGATTCAGTTAAAGTTGGTGCGCCAACTGTTGAAGGTGCTTCTGTTACTGCTACTGTTAATAAACAAGGTCGCGGTAAGAAAATCACTGTCTTCACTTACAAACGTCGTAAAGACTCTAAACGTAAAAAAGGCCATCGTCAACCATATACTAAATTAACAATCGATAAAATTAACGCATAATTTTATGATTACTGTTGATATTACAATTGATGATGAAGGCAAAGTGACAGATGTGATCATGGATGGCCATGCTGATCATGGTGAATATGGTCATGACATTGTCTGTGCTGGAGCCTCAGCTGTTTTATTTGGTAGTGTAAACGCAATTATGGGATTGACATCTGAAAAGCCTGATATCGATTACGACGATGATGGTGGTCATTTTCATATAAGAAGTGTTGATACTAATAACAAAGAAGCGCAATTAATTCTTCAAGCGATGTTAGTTTCTTTACAAACGATTGAAGAAGAATATAATGAGAATATCAGATTAAATTATAAGTGAGGTGTATCCCGATGTTAAAATTAAACTTACAGTTCTTCGCATCTAAAAAAGGGGTAAGTTCTACAAAAAACGGACGTGACTCTGAATCTAAACGTTTAGGTGCTAAACGTGCTGACGGTCAATACGTATCAGGTGGTTCAATTCTTTATCGCCAACGTGGTACTAAAATCTACCCTGGTGAAAATGTAGGTCGTGGTGGCGATGATACATTATTCGCTAAAATCGACGGCGTTGTTAAATTTGAACGCAAAGGTCGCGACAAAAAACAAGTTTCTGTATACGCAGTAGCTGAATAATTTTGTCTAGTTAACACCAGAAGTGAATGCTTCTGGTGTTTTATTTTTGTTTAAAACGACATCATATTTAAATATGATTTTTCTAAAAATAGTGATAATGATATAATTATAAAGATGAAAATTGCAGAGCAAAAGAGGTGAGATATATGTTCGTCGATCAAGTTAAAATATCTCTTAAAGCTGGTGACGGAGGAAACGGAATCACAGCTTATAGAAGAGAAAAATACGTCCCTTTTGGTGGACCTGCAGGTGGCGATGGTGGTAAAGGTGCCTCTGTCGTATTTGAAGTGGATGAAGGTCTAAGAACTCTCTTAGCCTTTAGATATCAACGTCATTTCAAAGCTAAAAAAGGTGAAAATGGACAAAGCAGTAACATGCATGGTAAAAATGCCGAAGATTTAGTGCTAAAAGTACCTCCTGGCACAATCATTAAAAGTGTAGATACTGAAGAAGTATTAGCCGATTTAGTTGAAGATGGTCAAAGAGCAGTTGTAGCTCGCGGAGGACGAGGCGGACGTGGGAATTCAAGATTTGCAACTCCAAGAAATCCTGCCCCAGACTTTAGTGAAAATGGTGAACCGGGCGAAGAGCTAGATGTTACCTTAGAGCTTAAATTACTTGCAGATGTAGGCCTAGTTGGTTTCCCAAGTGTAGGTAAATCAACGTTATTATCTATCGTTTCTAAAGCGAAGCCTAAGATTGGTGCTTACCACTTTACTACTATTAAACCTAATTTAGGTGTTGTTTCCACACCAGATCAAAGAAGTTTTGTTATGGCCGATTTACCAGGTCTTATCGAAGGCGCTTCAGAGGGTGTAGGTTTAGGACATCAATTCTTAAGACACGTGGAACGTACGAAAGTGATTGTTCACATGATTGATATGAGCGGTTCTGAAGGTAGAGATCCTATCGAAGACTATAAAGTAATTAATCAAGAATTAGTGAATTATAAACAACGTCTCGAAGACCGTCCGCAAATTGTTGTCGCGAATAAAATGGATATACCTGAAGCTGAAGAAAACTTAGAACTTTTCAAAGAAGAAATAGAAGATGACGTGACTATCATTCCAGTATCAACGGTTACGCGTGATAACATAGACCAATTATTATATCTCATTGCAGATAAACTAGAGGAAGTTAAAGATATTGACTTCTCAGTTGAAGAAGATGAAAATGTAGGTGTCAATCGTGTACTATACAAACATACACCTTCTCAAGATGCATTTACGATTACTAGAGATGACGATGGTGCATATGTTGTAAGCGGAAATGCTATAGAAAGAATGTTCAAGATGACAGACTTTAATAGCGACCCTGCTGTTCGTCGATTTGCCAGACAAATGCGTTCTATGGGAATTGACGATGCACTTAGAGAAAGAGGATGTAGCAACGGTGATATCGTAAGAATTCTAGGTGGAGAGTTTGAATTCGTCGAATAGGAGTGTAAACTTTGGACAATAAAGATTATAAAAAGTTTTATTTAATTAGAGAAGATGTATTACCTGAATCTGTGGTTAAAACTTTAAAAGTAAAAGATGCTTTGAAAAACGATCCTAAGTTGTCCATTTATGACGCTGTAAAACAATACGATTTGTCACGTAGTGCCTTTTATAAATATAGAGAGACAATCTTTCCAGTTGATGAAAAGATGCTCGACCATAGAGAGTTTACATTAATATTGTATGTGAATGATATCGTTGGAATGTTAGCACAAGTGTTGAACACAATCTCTCAATTACAATTATCTGTTCTAACAATACATCAAAGTGTTCCAATGGAAGATAAAGCAACGATTACGTTATCACTGAATGCGCAATCTTCTCATTTATCAGTTGATGATGTGGTTAATGCACTGAGAAAGATAGAACATGTTTCAAAAGTAGAATTAATAAGTATGAGTATGTAAGGAGTGCTAACATGTATGCATATGTAAAAGGGACCTTATCTCAGCTATTTCCAACCCACGTTGTTGTAGAAACAGCTGGAATAGGTTATGAAATACAGACACCGAATTCTTATCGTTTTCAAAAATATTTAGATAAAGAAGTACAAATATATACATCACTGATAGTTAGAGAAGATGCACAATTGCTTTATGGCTTTATTAGCGAAGAAGAAAAAGACATGTTTCTTAGTTTAATTAAGGTAACAGGTATAGGGCCTAAATCAGCCTTAGCAATCTTAGCTGCTAGTACTCCAAATGAAGTTAAACAAGCAATAGAGAATGAAAATGATGCATATCTCACACAATTCCCAGGAATTGGTAAGAAAACCGCCAGACAAATTGTGTTAGATTTAAAAGGTAAGGTAACGATTAATGAAGAAAACAGTGACACACTACTTCAAGTTGATTTAAATTCAACTGAACAAAGTCAAATCGTTAAAGAAGCAATGCTTGCATTAGAAGCACTGGGTTATTCTAAACGCGAACTTTCTAAAGTGGAAAAGGTGCTAAACAAGCAAAGTATTACTTCAGTGGATGAAGCAGTCAAACTTGGTTTACAAACCTTAATATCTTAATATAAATAATAATGATTTAATGGGGGAAACGTATATGGATAAAAGAATGGTCGATCAAGAATTTCATGATGAAGACTCGGCTTTTGAATTGTCATTAAGGCCTACAAAACTTAAACAATATATCGGTCAATCCTCTATTAAAAGTAATCTAGAAGTATTTATAAAAGCTGCTAAATTAAGAGAAGAACCACTCGATCACGTTCTATTATTTGGTCCTCCTGGACTAGGTAAAACGACACTTTCCAATATTATTGCTAATGAGATGGAAGTGAATATAAGAACGATTTCTGGTCCATCTTTAGAGAGACCAGGCGATTTAGCAGCTATTTTATCTGGATTACAACCAGGCGATGTATTATTTATTGATGAGATCCATCGTCTTAGTAGTGTTGTAGAAGAAGTACTCTATCCTGCGATGGAAGACTTTTTCCTAGATATCATCATAGGTAAAGGTGATGAAGCAAGAAGTATCAGAATTGATTTACCACCATTTACTCTTGTTGGAGCGACGACGAGAGCTGGTAGTTTAACTGGTCCGCTTAGAGATAGATTTGGTGTTCATTTAAGACTTGAATATTATAATGAAAATGAACTAAAAGAAATTATCACACGTACTGCTGAAGTACTTGATACAGGAATTGATGAAGAAAGTGCCCTAGAATTAGCACGTCGTTCACGAGGTACACCGAGGGTTGCAAATAGATTATTAAAACGTGTGAGAGATTTCCAACAAGTGAATGAAGATGATCAAATCTATATTGAAACAACCAAAAGGGCATTACAATTATTACAAGTTGATCAAGAAGGTTTGGATTACATAGACCACAAAATGATGAATTGTATTATCAACCAATATAATGGTGGCCCTGTAGGCTTGGATACGATTGCTGTATCTATAGGTGAAGAACGTATTACAATTGAAGACGTTTATGAACCGTTTTTAATTCAAAAAGGCTTTTTAGAGAGAACGCCACGTGGTAGAAAAGCTACGGCATTCGCTTACGAGCATTTTAAAAACATAGATGAAAAGAGGAAATAAGTTGAATATTGAAGAATTTGACTATCATTTGCCAGAATCTTTAATTGCTCAAACACCCTTAAAAAATAGAGACCAGAGTCGTTTGCTTGTGCTTCAAAGAGAAACTGGTGAAATGGCTCACCTTCATTTTAAGGATGTTATAGATTATTTGAATCCTGGTGATACGTTAGTTCTAAACGATACACGTGTGATGCCGGCACGTCTCTTCGGTTTAAAAGAAGAGACCGGCGCCAAAGTTGAAATGCTAATGCTCACTCAAATCGAAGGTAACGATTGGGAAGTTTTGCTAAAACCAGCTAAAAGAATTAAAGTTGGGAATCGTTTAAGTTTTGGTGATGGTAAGATTGTTGCTGAATGCGTTAAAGAATTAGAGCAGGGTGGACGTATTATGCGTTTACATTATGAGGGTATATTACAGGAACGTTTAGATGAGCTAGGTGAAATGCCACTTCCACCATATATCAAAGAGCGTTTAGATGATCCAGACCGTTATCAAACAGTTTATGCTAAAGAGAGTGGATCAGCTGCTGCTCCGACTGCAGGACTTCATTTCACGGAAGCGTTACTTGATCAAATTAAAGCTAAAGGGGTAAATATAACATTTATTACCTTGCATGTAGGTTTAGGCACTTTCCGTCCAGTTAGTGTAGATAATATTGACGATCATGAAATGCATAGTGAATATTATCAAATGACGAGTGAAACTGCAGAATTATTGAATCAGACAAGAGCGAATGGAAAGAGAATCATTTCTGTAGGAACTACTTCTACTCGTACTTTAGAAACAATACGACGTGACCATGAGCAATTTGTTGAGAAAAGTGGATGGACTGATATCTTTATTTACCCGGGATTTGAATATAAAGCAATTGACGGTTTAATTACTAATTTCCATTTACCGAAATCTACATTAGTCATGTTAGTCTCTGCTTTCAGTACGAGAGATAATATTTTAAACGCATATCAAACAGCAGTTGAAATGAAATATAGATTCTTTAGTTTTGGAGATGCAATGTTAATTATTTAATAGAATGTGAGGTTTAACATATGCCTGCAGTAACTTATGAGCATATAAAAACATGTAAACAATCAGGAGCAAGATTAGGTATCGTACATACACCACATGGTTCTTTTGAAACACCAATGTTTATGCCTGTTGGTACGAAAGCTACTGTTAAAACAATGAGTCCTGAGGAATTAAGAGAGATTGAAGCAAAAATTATTTTAGGAAACACATATCATTTGTGGTTGCAACCTGGAAATGATATCATCAAGCGTGCTGGGGGACTGCATCAATTCATGAATTGGGACGGTCCGATACTAACTGATTCTGGTGGATTTCAAGTTTTCAGTTTAAGCAATTTACGTAAAATATCTGAAGAAGGTGTAGAATTTAGACACCATACGAATGGGTCAAAACTATTTCTTAGTCCTGAGAAATCAATGCAAATTCAAAATGATCTAGGTTCAGATATCATGATGGCATTTGATGAATGCCCGCCAATGCCTTCTGAATACGATTATGTGAAAAATTCAATTGAAAGAACAACACGATGGGCTGAAAGATGTTTAAAGGCACATCAACGTCCTGAAGACCAAGCTTTATTTGGTATTATTCAAGGCGGAGAATATAAAGATTTACGTGAACAAAGTGCGAGAGAACTTGTTGATCTTGACTTTCCTGGATATGCCATTGGTGGTTTATCTGTAGGGGAGCCTAAACCAGTTATGTATGAAATGGTTGAACATACAGAGCAATTTATGCCTAAAGACAAACCAAGATACCTTATGGGCGTTGGTTCACCTGATGCACTTATAGAATGTAGTATCAGAGGTATGGATATGTTTGATTGCGTTTTGCCTACTAGAATCGCTAGAAACGGTACATGTATGACGTCTAATGGACGTGTAGTGATCAAAAATGCGAAATATGCTGATGATTTAGGACCTTTAGATGAACATTGTGATTGTTATACATGTCGCAATTATTCAAGAGCCTATATCAGACATTTAATCAAAGCGGAAGAGACTTTTGGTATCCGTCTTACTACTATTCATAATTTACATTTTCTGCTAAAATTAATGGAAGATATAAGACAAGCCATTCGAGAAGACCGTCTTTTAGATTTCAAAGACGAGTTCTTTGAACAGTATGGATTAAATGTAGAAAACCCTAAAAACTTTTAAAGAGGAGAATTAACAATGGGCCAATTTGCATCATTAATTTTGCCGATTCTATTATTGGCAGTTATGTGGTTCTTTTTAATTAGACCACAACAAAAGCGTGCTAAAGCACATCGTGAAATGATTAGCCGTGTAGAATCAGGTCAAAAGGTTACTACAATCGGTGGTATTAAAGGAACTGTTAAATCTGTAGATGAAACTACAGTTGTGATCACAGTAAATGGTCATGGTACGGAAATGACTTTCGAGAAACCAGCCATTAAACAAGTAGATCCTTCATAAAACATAAGTCATTTTGACAAAGTTGGAACTCAAGTTATTGAGTTCCTTTTTTTCATTTAATTATGATGTTTTAATGACAAAACTCCATTCTTTTAGCCAACAATTTCACTATTAAGTGTAGTATGTTAATATAGATAGGTCGTTAAAGTGAACGTAATATCATTTTAACTTGCATGATAATTTATTCATCGAGTATTCTAAATACATAAGTAAATAATGAGGTGTTCATGTGAAGAAAAGTAGTAGATTAGTTGCATTCATACTCCTCGTAGTTCTATTGTTTGCTGGAATGGGACTAACGTATAAGAATGTAGTTAAAAATGTTAATTTAGGACTTGATTTGCAAGGTGGTTTCGAAGTACTTTTCCAAGTTGATCCTTTACATAAAGGTGAGAAGATAGATAAGAAAGCACTTCAAGCTACATCTCAAACACTTGAAAGTCGTGTTAACGTCTTAGGTGTTTCAGAGCCTAAAATTCAAATTGAAGACCCTAATCGTATTCGTGTTCAATTAGCGGGTATTAAAGACCAAGCACAAGCACGAAAAATGTTATCAACGCAAGCCAATTTAACAATTAGGGATGCAGAAGACCATGTTCTTATGTCTGGTTCAGATATTAAACAAGGTTCAGCAAAACAAGAATTTAAACAAGAAACAAATCAACCAACTGTTACATTTAAAGTTAAAAGTAAAGATAAATTTAAAAAAGTCACTGAAAAGATTTCAAAAAAACGTGACAATGTAATGGTCGTTTGGATGGATTTCAAAAAAGGTGATAGCTACAAAAAAGAGGCTAAAAAACAGCAAGAAGGTAAAGAACCTAAATATGTCTCAGCAGCAAATGTAGATCAACCTATTAATTCAGACAGTGTTGAAATTTCTGGTGGATTCAATGGTAAAAAAGGTGTAAAAGAAGCTAAGCAAATTTCTGAGCTATTGAATGCTGGTTCATTACCTGTAGATCTTAAAGAAATTTATTCAAATTCTGTAGGTGCACAGTTCGGTCAAGATGCACTCAATAAAACAATATTCGCGTCATTTATTGGTGTCGCAATTATTTATTTATTCATGTTAGGATTCTATAGATTACCTGGTTTAGTAGCGATTATCGCTCTAACTACATATATCTACTTAACATTAGTAGCGTTTAACTTTATTTCAGGTGTACTTACGTTGCCAGGACTCGCTGCGTTAGTTCTAGGTGTAGGTATGGCTGTAGATGCTAATATTATTATGTACGAACGGATAAAAGACGAACTTAGAATAGGACGAACGCTTAAACAAGCTTATTCTAAAGCTAATAAGAGTTCATTCTTAACTATCTTTGACTCCAACCTTACAACAGTTATCGCCGCAGCAGTATTATTCTTCTTCGGTGAAAGCTCAGTTAAAGGTTTCGCAACAATGCTCTTACTAGGTATCTTGATGATATTTGTCACTGCCGTCTTCTTATCTCGTGGTCTTTTAAATTTATTAGTATCATCTAATTTCTTCAAGAAACAATACTGGTTATTCGGTGTTAAGAAGAAAGACCGTCATGATATGAACGATGGTAAAGATGTTCATGATCTTAAGACCTCATTTGAAAAATGGAACTTTGTTAAGTTAGCGAAACCGCTTATCGCATTAAGTATATTAATCGTCGTAGTTGGTTTAGTTATTTTAGCAGTCTTTAAACTTAACTTAGGTATCGATTTCTCATCTGGTACAAGAGCTGATATTAATGCGAAACAACCTTTAACACAAACTAAAGTTGAAAAAGCTGTTAAAGATGTAGGTTTAGAACCAGATCAAATTCAAATTAATGGTAGCAGCAATAAAGGAGCTACAGTACAATTCAAAAAAGATTTATCACGTGCTGAAGATAATAAATTGAGTGATAAAATCAAATCTGAATTTGGCGATACACCTCAAATCAATACCGTATCTCCATTAATTGGTCAGGAATTAGCCAAAAACGCAATTACTGCACTTATATTAGCGTCATTAGGTATCATTATTTATGTATCATTACGCTTCGAATGGCGAATGGGCTTATCTGCTGTACTTGCCTTATTACATGATGTTTTTATTATCGTTGCGGTATTTAGCTTATTCAGAATTGAAGTCGACCTTACATTTATCGCTGCTGTCTTAACGATTGTAGGTTATTCAATCAATGATACGATTGTTACATTTGACCGAGTAAGGGAGAACTTACACAAACTTAAAGTCATTACAAGTCCTGAACAAATTGACGATATGGTCAATCGCTCAATTAGACAAACAATGACAAGATCAATTAATACAGTGTTAACTGTAGTTGTTGTAGTTGTGGCAATCCTCATTTTTGGTGCGCCAACAATCTTTAACTTCTCATTAGCATTATTAATTGGTTTAATCTCAGGTGTATTCTCATCTGTATTCATAGCTGTGCCTTTATGGGGCATCATGAAAAAACGTCAATTGAAAAAATCTCCAAATCATAAGCTAAAAGTATACAAAGAGAAGAAATCTAACGACGAAAAAATATTAGTATAATTCCCAATTTATCTGCCAATAGAGCACATCGCTTTATTGGCAGTTTTTTTATGTAAATTTTCAAACCACAACGGGTTGTACTTTTTATTTTATTTAAATTTCGGTATAATGACTTTTGGAAATGAGGACGATTGTTATGATTAAACCTAAATATAATTGGGATTTAGCTGAACCAACTGAATACATAACAGAAGAACTTGCAAAGGAACTCAAACTTTCTCCGATAGTCAAAAAGGTTTTAGAGAGTAAAAATTTAGTACAAGAAGAAATGATTCAAGATGTACTACAAGATAAAATCATTAATCATGATCCTTGGGCGCTCAGTGATATGCAAAAAGCAGTAGATCGTATTAATTTAGCTATTGATAAAAGTGAGCGTATTTTAGTATATGGTGATTATGATGCTGATGGTGTGACTTCAACCACTATACTTGTTAATACGCTGAGTCAATTAGGCGCGCAAGTAGGATGGTATATTCCTAACCGCTTTAGTGAAGGATATGGTCCAAACGCACTTGCTTTTCAAAATGCATATGAAGAGGGCACGTCACTTATCATCACTGTTGATAATGGTATCCAAGGGCACGAAGAGATAAAAATGGTGCAAGACTTAGGGGTAGATGTGATTGTGACCGACCATCACGAAATAGGTCGCACTTTACCTGAAGCTTATGCGATTGTACATCCCATGCATCCTGAGTTTAGTTATCCTTTTCAATATTTATGTGGTGCTGGAGTGGTGTACAAACTTGCACAAGCTTTAATAAGTCATCCACCTCAACAATTTCTAGCGCTAGCAGCTATAGGGACTATTGCAGACTTAGTATCCCTCACTGATGAGAATCGTTCTATCGTTAAACAAGGTCTAAATATACTTAATAACAATGCACCTGTGTCTATTCAAGCCATATTAAAGCAGGCTGGATATAACGATAATATCAACGAAGAAACGATTGGTTTTATCATCGGACCGAGATTAAATGCTGTAGGACGTTTAGAAGATGCGTCGCTTGCTGCTGAATTATTAATGTCAGAAGAGATAGAAGAAGCAGAATTTTTAGCTGAACAAGTCGAACATTTTAATCAAGAAAGAAAAGACATCGTTTCTGAGATTACTGAAGAAGCATTAGCATTAGCTGAAGAACAAGTTCAACAAGGACATTTATTCTTATTATTAGCGAAAGAGAATTGGCATGAGGGTGTATTAGGTATTGTGGCTTCTAAAGTTGTCGAAACATACGCTTTACCCACGCTGATACTAAACATTGATTTAGAACAAAATCATGCCAAAGGGTCTGCGCGTTCGATAGATCAAGTATCTATGTTCGAGATTTTAAATGCACACCAAGATTTAATTTCAAAATTTGGTGGTCATCATATGGCTGCTGGAATGACTATGGATATTGAGAATATCGATGAACTGCGCAAAGGATTAAATGACTGGATGCGTCAACTTGCTGAAACGACATCATTAGAACCAAGAAAGCATGTTGATGTTTTACTTGATGAAAGAGAAATTTCTGTTAAAAATATTCGAGACATTCAAAGACTACGTCCATTTGGTACAGATTTTAATAGCCCAACATTTGAACTCAAAGATTTAAATGTACAGTCTATCAAAGCGATAGGCCAAGATGGGAAACATTTGAAATTATCACTCGGTGAAAATCAAATCGCAGCACTCTATTGGAGTAATGGACACCTTGCAAATGAATTAGAAATAGGGCAACCTGTTAACTTAATAGGACAATTACAAATCAATGAATGGAATGGCAATCAATCGCCACAGCTTATTATTCAAGATATAGCTATGGAAACACTACAGATTTTAGACTATCGTAGTAAACGTAAGCATTATCAATTTTCAGAAGATGATGTGAATACTGCCTATGTCATTCATCCTAGAAAAGAAAAAACAACAAATCATCATTATCATTATGGTGAGGATATTTCGACAAATTATGATAAAGTCGTATTTAGAGATTTGCCAAATACGATGGATGAAATTAAGCAAACATTAAATCAATTACAATTATCTCAACTTTATCTTGTCTTACAACACGAGCAGTCAATCTATTTTGAAGGTATGCCAAGCAAAGATCTTTTCAAAAATTGTTATAAAGCATTAATTAATAAAAAGGAAACAAACCTCGTTGAAGAGGGTATGATGTTATGTGAATATTTAAAAGTTAAGCCTGAATTACTTAAATTTATGCTTAAAGTATTCAAAGATTTAGAATTTATTTATGATGATCAAGGAATTATTAAAATTAATAGCCAGCCAAGTAAGCAAGCTATAGAATCAAGTCATATTTATCAATTGAGACAGTCACGAATGGAAGTTGAAAAACGATTATTGTATGATGACTTTTCAAATATTAAAGAATGGATAAAATCTCAGTTAAGTTAATTTATAGGAGGAAATTTAATGGATTTAAAACAATATGTTTCAGAAGTTGAAGATTGGCCAAAACCGGGTGTGAGCTTTAAAGATATTACAACGATTATGGATAATGGTAAAGCATATGGATATGCGACTGACCAAATCGTTGAATATGCGAGAGAAAAAGAAGTAGACGTGGTTGTTGGACCGGAAGCTAGAGGATTTATTATTGGATGTCCTGTTGCTTATTCAATGGGCATTGGATTTGCTCCTGTTCGTAAAGAAGGTAAGCTACCTCGAGAAGTTATCCGTTACGAATATAGTTTAGAATATGGCACTAATATTTTAACGATGCATAAGGATGCGATTAAACCAGGTCAACGCGTGTTAATCACTGATGACTTACTCGCTACTGGAGGTACAATTGAAGCGGCGATTAAACTTGTAGAGAAGTTAGGCGGAATTGTCGTTGGTATCGCATTTATTATTGAATTAAAATATCTCCATGGTATTGAAAAAATTAAAGATTACGACGTCATGAGCCTTATTTCTTATGATGAATAGAATAAAGTCATAATTTTAGTTATATCTTGTGTTAATATGCAGTTAATACAAGGTATAACTTTTTTATTTTGAAAAATCGAAATCACCAACGTATCATTGCTACTAAATCAAGGATGATGTATTACTTCTGGTTCAACAACGTTTATTTATTTAAAAAATTGTAGTATCATAGAACTATTATTTAGATAAAAGCGAGCTACCTTATTTAAGTTAGGGGATAATATAGAGTAAATTAAATATAAGTAATTATATATTGATATAACAAGGGTATAAATTTTCTGTAATCAGAATTTTACAAATATAAAAGATTTAAATTTTCGCGAAATAAATTCAATTAAAACAAACAAGGGAGTGGGACAGAAATATAATTTAGCAAAATTATTTTCGTTGTCCCACCCCGGCAAGGATGGCTAGGATTGAAAGAAGCTTGATATAAGCGCACTTTCAATTCAGACATCTACTGCCAATATGTTAAGGAAAGCTGAGACAATTAATTATGTCTCAGCCTCTGTAAACATAAGGAATTTAAAAGTAATAAATTTGAGTGGGGTGTCTTATATTGAACAACGAATATCCATACAGTGCGGATGAGGTTCTTCATAAAGCAAAATCATATTTATCGGCAAGCGAATATGAGTATGTGCTGAAAAGTTATCATATTGCTTACGAAGCCCATCAAGGCCAGTTTCGAAAAAATGGTTTACCTTATATCATGCATCCTATTCAAGTTGCAGGGATATTAACTGAAATGAGACTTGATGGACCTACCATTGTAGCAGGCTTCTTACATGATGTAATAGAAGATACTCCTTATACATTTGAAGATGTAAAAAGCATGTTTAACGAAGAAGTCGCTAGAATTGTAGATGGCGTAACTAAACTTAAAAAGGTGAAGTACCGTTCTAAAGAAGAACAACAAGCTGAAAATCATCGTAAATTATTTATCGCTATCGCTAAAGATGTTCGAGTTATATTAGTCAAATTAGCGGACAGACTTCATAATATGAGAACTTTAAAAGCGATGCCGAGAGAGAAACAAGTTAGAATTTCAAAAGAAACACTTGAAATCTATGCGCCACTCGCACATAGATTAGGGATTAACACAATTAAATGGGAACTTGAAGATACGGCACTTAGATATATCGATAGCGTTCAATATTTCCGCATCGTTAACTTAATGAAGAAAAAGCGAAGTGAACGAGAAGCTTATATTGCTAATGCAATCAGCAAAATCGAAGCAGAAATGGATAAAATGAAACTTTCTGGAGAAATAAGTGGTAGACCTAAACACATTTATAGTATTTATCGCAAAATGATGAAACAGAAAAAACAATTTGACCAAATATTTGATTTGTTAGCCATTCGCGTTATTGTGAATTCGATAAATGATTGCTACGCCATACTTGGACTTGTTCATACTTTATGGAAACCAATGCCAGGTCGCTTTAAAGACTACATTGCTATGCCTAAACAAAATATGTACCAATCCCTTCATACTACTGTCGTTGGACCAAATGGAGATCCTCTCGAAATACAAATTAGAACCTACGAAATGCATGAAATTGCTGAACACGGTGTGGCAGCACACTGGGCTTACAAAGAAGGTAAAACAGTTAACGAGAAGACGCAAGACTTCCAAAACAAATTAAATTGGTTAAAAGAATTAGCCGAAACAGATCATACGACTACTGATGCACAAGAGTTTATGGAGTCATTAAAGTATGATTTACAAAGTGACAAAGTTTATGCCTTTACGCCAGCAAGTGATGTGATTGAATTACCTTATGGTGCAGTACCGATTGACTTTGCTTATGCTATTCATAGTGAGGTAGGCAATAAAATGATTGGCGCTAAGGTTAATGGCAAGATTGTGCCTATTGATTATGTACTTCAAACAGGGGATATTATAGAAATTCGCACAAGTAAACACTCTTATGGCCCGAGCAGAGATTGGTTGAAAATTGTTAAATCATCAAGTGCTAAGAGTAAAATCAAAAGTTTCTTTAAAAAACAAGATCGATCTTCAAATATTGAAAAAGGTAAATTCATGGTCGAGGCAGAAATTAAAGAACAAGGTTTCCGTGTCGAAGATGTTTTAACCGAAAAGAATTTAGAAGTTGTAAATGATAAATACCATTTTGCAAATGATGAAGATTTATTCGCAGCAGTAGGTTTTGGTGGTGTAACGTCTGCACAAATCGTTAATAAACTTACTGAAAGACAGAGAATTCTTGATAAACAGAAAGCTTTAAATGAAGCTCAAGAAGTCACAAAATCTGTGCCTATTAAAGAAGATATCATTACCGATAGTGGTGTTTATGTAGAAGGATTAGAAAACGTACTTATCAAGTTGTCAAAATGTTGTAATCCTATACCTGGTGATGATATTGTAGGATATATCACCAAAGGTCATGGTATTAAAGTTCATCGTACAGATTGTCCAAATATAAAGAATGAGACAGATCGATTAATCTCTGTAGAATGGGTTAAATCAAAGGATTCAACTCAACGTTATCAAGTTGATTTAGAAGTGACCGCATATGATAGAAATGGGTTACTTAATGAAGTATTGCAAGCTGTAAATTCAACAGCAGGAAGTTTAATCAAAGTTTCAGGTCGTTCTGACGTAGATAAAAATGCTGTGATAAACATTAGTGTGATGGTAAAAAATGTGAACGATGTTTTTCGCGTCGTTGAGAAAATTAAACAACTAGGTGACGTATATACAGTATCGAGAGTTTGGAACTAGAGGTGCAAAAGAAATGAAGATAATTGTACAAAGAGTTAAACATGCAAGAGTAACAAATAATGCGACCGATAATGAAATTGAAAAAGGATATTGTCTACTCGTGGGAGTAGGTAAAGACTCTACTGAAGAAGATGCCAAAATGATTGCTAAAAAAATTGCTAATGCTCGATTATTTGAGGACGAAAATGACAAATTAAATCTCAATATTCAACAAGTTGAAGGTGAAATTTTATCAGTATCACAATTTACTTTGTATGCTGATGTAAAGAAAGGTAATCGCCCTGGATTTTCAAATTCTAAAAGTCCTGACGAAGCAAAGCAACTATATGAAAAATTGAATGAGGAATTAGAATCTTATGGTTTAACAGTGAAAACAGGTGAATTTGGCACACATATGAATGTAGAAATTAATAATGATGGGCCAGTTACCATTATTTATGAAGCTCAGGATGGAAAAATTCTATGAAGAAGATAGATGAATGGTTAACGCGTCACGGTCTAAAAAATCGACTTACACTTGTTGTAGTTATAGCGTTTATTCTATTCCTTATCTTACTATTTATGTTTCTTAATCATAGTGATGAGGATTCGGGTCAAATTACGATTACTGAAAATGCCGAATTAAGAACAGGGCCTAATGCTGCATACCCTGTGATTTATAAAATAGAAAAAGGCGACAGCTTCAAAAAAGTTGATAAAAAAGGTAAATGGATTGAGGTTCAAAATCGTGCTGGAACTGAAAAAGGCTGGGTTGCCGGCTGGCATACGAATTTGAATATTCAAGCCGATAATTCAAATGCTTCTAATCCTCTCAAAGGTAAAACAATTGTACTTGATCCTGGTCATGGTGGTAGTGACCAGGGCGCATCAAGTAATACCCCTACTAAAAGTTTAGAGAAAAATTACACATTAAAAACTGCGAAAGAACTCAAAAAATTATTAGTTAAAGAAGGTGCCAAAGTCAAAATGACGCGTACCTCAGATAAATATGTATCCCTTGATGATAGAAATATTAAAGGTGATGCATTTATTAGCATACATAATGACTCTTTAGATTCCTCTAATGCCAATGGTGCAACCGTTTATTGGTTACAAGATAATCAAGAATCGCTCGCTCAAACTTTAAATTCTAATATCCAGAAAAAAGCCTTACTTACTAATAGAGGCGCGCGACAACAAAATTATCAAGTTCTTCGACAAACTGATGTACCAGCTGTACTATTAGAACTCGGATATATAAGTAATCCTACTGATGAAGCAATGATTAATGATCAACTACATAGACAGGTCGTGGAACGAGCTGTAGTAGATGGACTTAAGCAATATTTCTCATCATAGAACTTGCAAATTAAAATAAAACTCGTTATCATTATTGATGAACTTTATAAATAAAACCATTAATATTCTTGAAAGTTTAAATGAAATTGGTAGCATATCATTGCGCAGAAATACAATCCGTGGCTGAAAGATTGTACTGAGTAGTTTAAATCTTTGAACACAAGAAGAGGTACTTTAGGAAACTAATGTCGGGTGACGCACGTTAAGCGTTTTGAGTGGGTCAACGCGATTCTAGCGTTTGATCAATTAGGGTGGCAACACGGTTAATACGTCCCTTGTATAGTTTTTAACTATGCAAGGGTTTTTTATTTTTAAAAATAATGGAAAGTTATCATCTTAGTCGTAACACAGACCTATTCAATGATTATTAGCGACAAAGGAGAGGACGATATGATAAAGATTCCAAGAGGTACGCAAGATATCCTACCAGAAGATTCTGTAAAATGGCGTTACATTGAGAATAAATTAGACGAACTCATGGAAATATACAATTATAAAGAAATTCGAACACCTATATTTGAAAGTACTGAACTATTCGCTAGAGGTGTTGGTGATTCAACAGATGTTGTACAAAAAGAAATGTACACATTCCAAGATAAAGGTGACCGAAGTTTAACGTTACGTCCAGAAGGTACGGCTGCAGTCGTTCGTTCATATATCGAACATAAAATGCAAGGGCAACCGAATCAGCCAGTTAAATTGTATTATAATGGGCCGATGTTTAGATATGAACGCAAACAAAAGGGACGTTATCGTCAATTTAATCAATTTGGCGTAGAAGCAATTGGTGCAGAAAACCCATCTATAGATGCCGAAGTGTTAGCAATGGTTATGCACATTTATCAATCATTCGGATTGAAACACTTAAAGCTTGTTATTAATAGTATTGGGGATAGCGAATCTCGTAAAGAATACAACGAAGCATTAATTGAGCACTTTGAGCCAGTCATAGATACATTCTGTTCAGACTGTCAATCACGCTTACACACTAATCCAATGAGAATTTTAGATTGTAAAGTTGATAGAGATAAAGAAGCAATTAAGAATGCACCTCGCATCACTGATTATCTTAATGATGATTCTAAAGCTTACTTTGAACAAGTTAAACAACACTTAGATGACTTGAACATTCCTTATGTAGAAGATCCTAATTTAGTGCGTGGACTAGATTATTATACGCATACAGCTTTCGAAGTAATGATGGATAATCCAAATTACGATGGTGCGATTACGACACTTTGTGGAGGCGGACGTTATAATGGCCTCTTACAATTGTTAGATGGACCAAGTGAAACTGGAATAGGTTTTGCATTGAGTATCGAACGTCTATTACTTGCACTTGAAGAGGAAGACATCGAATTAGATATTGAATCAGAATTCGATTTATTTATCGTAACGATGGGTGAAGAAGCTGATCGTTATGCGGTTAAATTATTAAATGAATTACGTAAGAACGGTGTGAAAGCCGATAAAGATTATCTTAATAGAAAAATTAAGGGCCAAATGAAACAAGCAGATAGATTGAATGCGAAGTACACGATAGTGATTGGTGATCAAGAGCTTGAAAACAATTCTATTGATATTAAGCATATGGCTTCTGGTGAGTCAGAAAAAGTACAATTAGATCAATTAGTTGACTATTTTAAAGAGTAGAAAGGGAGTATTACTTTGAGTAAGAGAACAACATATTGTGGTTTAGTCACAGAAGAATTATTAAATGAAAAGGTTACTTTAAAAGGTTGGGTACACAATCGACGTGACCTAGGTGGTTTGATTTTCGTAGATTTAAGAGACCGTGAAGGTATTGTTCAAATTGTTTTTAATCCAGACTTTTCAGAAGAAGCTTTAAAAGTTGCAGAAACTGTACGTTCTGAATATGTAGTTGAAGTTGAAGGTGTTGTTACAAAACGTGACGCTGAAACGGTTAACCCTAAAATTAAAACAGGACAAGTCGAAGTACAAGTTTCAAATATTGAAATTATTAACAAATCAGAGACACCACCATTTGCAATTAACGAAGAAAACGTGAATGTAGATGAAAATATCCGTTTAAAATATAGATACTTAGATTTACGTCGTCAAGAATTAGCGCAAACTTTCAAAATGAGACATCAAACAACACGTTCAATACGTCAATACTTAGATGACAATGGCTTCTTCGATATTGAAACACCAGTATTAACTAAATCTACACCTGAAGGCGCACGTGATTATCTCGTACCATCTCGTGTACATGAAGGTGAATTTTACGCATTACCACAATCACCACAATTGTTTAAACAACTCTTAATGATTAGTGGATTCGATAAATATTATCAAATTGTTAAATGTTTCCGTGATGAAGATTTACGTGCAGACCGCCAACCTGAATTTACACAAGTTGATATTGAAATGAGCTTTGTTGATCAAGAAGATGTCATTTCAATGGGCGAAGAAATGTTACGTAAAGTGGTTAAGGACGTTAAAGGCATTGATGTTCCAGCTCCGTTTCCACGTATGACATATGCTGAAGCAATGGATCGTTATGGTTCAGATAAACCTGATACACGTTTGATATGGAACTTATCAACGTATCTCAATTAGGTAAAGACATGGATTTCAAAGTCTTTAAAGATACTGTCGAAAATGACGGCGAAATTAAGGCAATTGTAGCTGAAGACGCTGCTGACAAATATACACGTAAAGACATGGATGCACTAACTGAATTCGTTAATATCTACGGTGCTAAAGGTTTAGCGTGGGTTAAAGTCGTTGAAGATGGATTAAGTGGTCCAATTGCTCGTTTCTTCGAAGATGCAAACGTTGAAACACTTAAAGAACTTACAGGTGCTAAACCAGGTGACTTAGTGATGTTTGTTGCTGACAAACCAAGTGTAGTTGCGCAAAGTTTAGGCGCATTACGTATCAAACTTGCTAAAGAACTAGGACTTATTGATGAATCTAAATTAAACTTCTTATGGGTTACAGATTGGCCACTTCTTGAATATGATGAAGATGCGAAACGTTATGTTGCTGCTCACCATCCATTCACATCACCTAAACAAGAGGATATAGCTAAGTTAGATTCAGAACCTGAAAATGCTCAAGCAAATGCTTATGATATTGTATTAAACGGTTATGAGCTTGGAGGCGGTTCAATCAGAATTCACGATGGTGAATTACAACAAAAAATGTTTGAAGTCTTAGGCTTTTCAGCTGAACAAGCACAAGAACAATTCGGTTTCTTACTTGATGCATTTAAATATGGTGCACCACCACATGGCGGTATTGCACTAGGATTAGATAGACTTGTGATGCTACTCACAAACAGAACAAACCTAAGAGACACAATCGCATTCCCTAAAACAGCATCAGCAACATGCCTACTCACAGACGCACCAGGCCAAGTCTCAGACAAACAACTCCAAGAACTATCACTAAGAATCAGACACTAGGGCCCCGACATAGAACTTTTCGAAAGAAAAGTTTCCGGCCATGGAAGTCGGGACAAGGGGCCCCACCAAAAACATTTCGCTAAGAAATGTCAGATAGTATAAGTTTAAAAAATATCTTTATCCACGATTTTGTGGTATGATATTTTCATAAGATAGTCATCTGTGGTGTTCGTAAGTTTGCTTTTTATTTGGGCCTAACACTCTTTGATCAGGGAGCCCAATAGGTTTTCTCGCAGCGCACACGCCTCTATAGGAGGACTTGCAAAACGAGAAACAGGGCACCCACCTGTATATAGCAGGCCGAATGATCAAGCTTTTTACAACTACGGCACCTACGGACTCTATCGGTACGCAAGACTTCGGTCTTGCGTATTTTTATGTGAATTTTTACAATGAACCATATACATAATAAAATGAGCTCATAATAAAGTTAAGTTTTATAAAGGAGTAAACAATGAAACATCAATTTTCCAGAAATGAATTGGCAATTGGTCAAGAAGGTTTGGACTTATTAAGAAATAAAACAGTAGCTGTCTTAGGAGTAGGCGGCGTGGGGTCTTTTGCCGCTGAAGCACTTGCAAGAACTAATATTGGTCATATTATACTCATCGATAAAGATGATGTAGATATCACAAATGTAAACAGACAAATTCATGCATTAACTACAACGATTGGTCAAAGTAAAGTGACGTTGATGGAAGAACGTATCAAATTGATCAATCCAGAATGTAAAGTCACACCATTACATATGTTTTATACAGAAGAAACGTACGAAGAAATCTTTAATAATTACGATATTGATTACTTTATTGATGCAAGTGATACAATTATTTATAAAGTACATTTAATGAAAGAATGCCTAGAACGTGGTATTAATATGATTTCAAGTATGGGTGCCGCTAATAAAACAGATCCGACGCGTTTTGAAATTGCTGATATCTCTAAGACACACACAGATCCAATGGCTAAAGTGATTAGAAATCGTTTAAAACGACAAGGTATTCGTAAAGGTGTTAAGGTTGTCTTTTCAGATGAGAGTCCTATCGTTATACGTGAAGACGTTAAAGAAACAGTCGGGGATAAAAATGCAATCAATAGAAAAGGACAAATACCACCATCTTCTAATGCGTTTGTGCCAAGTGTTGTAGGGCTTATCTGTGCGAGTTATGTCATTAATGACATTCTTAAAGATATTCCTGTGAGACGTATTAAAGATAAAGGGCAATAAATATAAAATGAGTTAGCTTTAACTTTCAAAACAGATATTCCGAAATAAGTACTGTTAAACAGATACAATCACTTAAATCAGAATATCTTTTATGTGAAATAAAGCTAACTCTTATTTTTTGTTCAATAAATTTTCATAAACAGCTTTAAATTGCTGTTCACTTTTTGACGTGGTTTTAGGTTCATAATAAATTCTATTTTTTAGCTTATCCGGTAAATATTGTTGCACGACGTGGCCATTTTCATAATTATGAGGATACTTATAACCAATGGCTCTTCCCAATTCTTTAGCACCAGAATAATGACCATCTTTCAAATAGTCTGGTATTTGACCGACTAAACCTTTTCGTATATCACTCAGAGCGCTATCAATCGCAGTAATGCCTGAATTTGATTTAGGTGATAGACAAAGCTCGATGACAGCTTGACTTAGAGGAATTCGTGCCTCCGGGAAACCTAATCGTTCTGCAGATTGAATTGCTGCTAAGGTACGTTGTCCTGCACTAGGTGATGCGAGTCCTACATCTTCATAACTAATCACTAATAAACGTCTTACAATTGTAGGTAAGTCGCCAGCTTCAATTAATCGTGCTAAATAGTGTAAAGCTGCATTAACATCGCTTCCTCTAATAGATTTTTGAAAGGCACTCATCACATCATAGTGCATATCTCCATCTTTATCGCTAACGAATGCGCCTTTTTGTAAACAATCTTTAGCATCATCTAAAGTGATATGTCGTTGATTATTTTCTTCATCAGCACTAAGTACAGCTAGTTCTAATGCATTCAAAGCACTTCTAACATCGCCTTGGCTTTGAGTTGAAAAGTATTCCATAGCATCTTCATCTACAACTGGATGATAGCTTTTGAGTCCACGGTCACTATCATCAATCGCACGATCAAGTGCAATTCTCACGTCATGATCATCTAATGGATAGAGTTCAAAAATTTGTGCCCGAGAACGTATAGCTGGATTAATTGCATGATAAGGATTAGAGGTTGTCGCACCAATCAATACAATTTTGCCATTTTCTAAGTGAGGTAAAAGAAAATCTTGTTTAGCTTTATCTAAACGATGAATTTCATCAAGGAGTAGAATGACCTGTCCTGACATTTTTGCTTCTTCGACAACCATTTGCATGTCTTTTTTTGTATTTGTAACAGCATTAAGTTGTCTAAATTTGAATTGAGTACTTCCAGATATCGCTTTGGCTATACTCGTTTTTCCAATTCCAGGTGGTCCATAAAATATCATTGATGATAATCGTTTAGTATCAACCATCCTTCTAATAATGCCTTTTGGCCCAACAAGATGCTGTTGAGAAATAATTTCATCTATATTCATAGGTCTCATTCGAGACGCTAAAGGTTCTGTACTCACATTTGTCACACCTTTCTAATATTATCTTAACGCAAAAAATGATAGAATGGGAATATATATAATTCGAATTAAGTGAGGTTATACAATGAAAATATCAACAAAAGGGAGATATGGACTAACACTTATGATTTCTCTTGCGAAAAGAGAAGGTCAAGATTGTGTATCTTTGAAGTCTATTGCTGAAGAAAATAAATTAAGTGATTTATATCTTGAACAATTAGTCGGCCCTTTAAGAAATGCTGGATTAATTCGAAGTGTGCGTGGTGCTAAAGGTGGTTATCAACTTAGAGTACCAGCTGAAGAAATCACAGCAGGCGACATTATTCGCTTACTTGAAGGTCCAATCACATTTGTAGAAAGTATTGAATCTGAGCCACCTGCACAGAAACAATTATGGTTAAGAATGAGAGATGCTGTAAGAGATGTTTTAGATAACACAACTTTAAAATATCTTGCTGACTATAAAGAAACTGATGAAGATTTAGATGGATATATGTTCTATATCTAAAGGTTTCATCAGTTTCGTTTCAGTGTATTGATATTAATTTTATTACGATATCCTTTAATTTTAAAAAATTTATTTTCATATGTTTATCTTCTTTTTCAAGTGGTATTACAAATAATACATCGAGGAGGTAGTTAATATGGCAGATGAAAGTAAATTTGAACAAGCTAAAGGTAACATCAAAGAGACAATCGGAAATGCTACCAACAACGAAGAACTTGAAAGTGAAGGTCAAGAGGATAAAACTTCTGGCAAAGCGAAAGAATTCGTTGAAAATGCCAAAGATAAAGCCAATGACTTCATTGATAATTTAAAAAAATAATTTTTCAAAATTCGAAAGGAGCTATTATTTATGAGTTTCATGGATAAAGCAAAAGAAGCAGCAGAAAAATTTAAGGATAGCGATAACGAGCAAGTGAACAAAGCTAAAGATAAAATTAATGAATATACTGGTGGCGGAGACAACGACGACAAAGAAGATAAAGACGACAAATAAGTCACTTAATCATTAATACAAAAAGGAAGGGCAAACGCCCTTCCTTTTTTATATACATAATTATGATTTTAAAGCATTTTGCAAACGTTGATATGATTCTAATTGCTTATCTTGGTCATATATATAACTAATAGCCATCAATTCATCTATTTCTCCATATTCACTAATAAAGTTTTCAAGCTGTTCTTTCACAGATGTTTCTGAACCTATGAGTGAACCAGCAAAACGTTGTTGAGCTAACTCATATTCTCTCGGCGTAAGTAATCCTTTTAAATCATCAGTAGGTGGTTGGACCGCTTGCATTCTTCCTCGAGTAATACTTACCATAATTTGTGCCATTGTACTTGCTAAGTATTCTGCATGTTCATCTGTATCTGAAACGATGACGTTTAAACAAACAATCACATAAGGCTCACTTAAAACATCAGACGGTTCAAATAATTCTTTGTAGATTTGAATGGCTTCTTTCATTTGTTGAGGGGCGAAGTGTCCAGCAAATACATAAGGTAAACCTTTTCGCGCAGCTAGATGAGCAGAATCTGTTGATGAACCTAATATATAAAGAGGAACGTTCTTACCAACTGCTGGATACGCTCGTACATACGCTTGTTGGTTGCCAGGTCCGAAATATTTCTCTAATTGTTCTACTTCTTCTGGAAATTGATATACACCATGATGTTGATCTCGTCTCAATGCGCTTGCAGTCATCATATCCGTACCAGGCGCACGTCCTAATCCTAAATCGACACGACGAGGGAACATTGTCTCCATCGTACCAAATTGTTCAGCTACAATTAGTGGGGCATGGTTAGGAAGCATAATTCCTCCAGAACCAACTTTAATATTTTTAGTATGTTCTAAAGTATGTTGAATCAGTAACGCTGTAGCGGAGCTAACTAAGTTTGGTGCATTATGATGTTCAGCAATCCAATAGCGTTCATACCCTAAATCATCTAAACCTTGCGCTAAATTAACCATATCATTGATTGCATCTTGATCATTTTGACCTTCTCTAATTGGTACAAGATTTAAAGCTGATAATTTAATATCTTTCATTTTTTAGCTTCCTTTCATGTCATTTTAATAATTGAAGTATAACAGTCAGATCTTAATCACAATATTTATATGCTCATGCATAGATAATGATTATTTTCAAAAATGAATTTAGCAAAGAATCATACATCGAAAAGATACCTAAATAAATGTTAAAATAATTCTAAATTATAACCATACTTACAAAAACAGAATGGTAGAAAAAAGCAATGATTGGTGCTATTATAGGAACATTGATAAATTGACGAGGAGTGTCTATACATGGAAGTTTATGCAGATTATGCCGCGACCACACCAGTGAAACCTGAAGTCGTTGATGCAATGATGGAAATTTATAAGAATCATTATGGTAATCCATCTTCTATTCACTTAATAGGTAGAGATGCTAGAAAATATCTAGACCAGTCGCGTCGTAAAGTCGCGCAATTAGTAGGTGCTAAACCGAGTGAAGTGATTTTTACAAGTGGCGCAACGGAATCAAATAATACTGCAATCAAAGGATTAGTTAAAGCCAATGAACAGTTAGGAAATCATATCATTACTTCTAAAATTGAACATCATTCTGTGTTACATGTATTTGAACAACTTGAACGTGAAGGTTATGACGTAACGTATTTAGATGTTGATGATACAGGGGCTGTTGATTTAGATCAATTACGCGATACGATTACTGATAAAACGATTTTAGTGTCTATTATGTTTGTAAATAATGAAATTGGAACAGTACAAAATATGTATGATATTGAAGATATTATTGCCGATTCTAATGCGTTAATCCATGTTGACGCAGTGCAAGCAATCGGACATTTAGATATAGACTTTCATGACTTTAAAATAGACACTATGAGTATCACAGGTCATAAATTTGGTGGACCTAAAGGTGCCGGTATCTTACTAGTTAAAGAAAACACGCCAATAGAATTTAATCAGTTAGGCGGAGAACAAGAGACTAAACGTCGCGCAGGTACAGAAAATGTACCTCAAATTGTAGGCCTTACTAAAGCTTTAGAATTAGCCGTGGAGAATCGAGATGCGAACAATGTTCATTTGATGAATCTAAAGGAATTATTCTTAGTGAGTTTACAAGAACGTGCCATTCCATTCGAATTGAATGGTTCAATGACAGATTCAACAGGGCATATTTTAAATCTCTATTTCCCATTTATAGATGTGGAAACAATGTTAACATTACTAGATTTAGCAAATGTTTATGTCTCTTCTGGTTCTGCATGTACAGCTGGGTCAACAACACCATCACATGTACTTGCTGCAATGTTCGAAGATGAAGAACGTGCGAAACATTCTGTGAGATTTAGCTTTAATGAAGAAATGACTGAACAACAAATTAAATATATAGTAGCTGAAATTCATAAAATTTATCATAAATTTAAGGAGGAATCATAGTGTCTAATGAAGATATACGAGTAGTTGTCGGTATGTCAGGTGGCGTTGATAGCTCAGTAACGGCCTATCTTTTAAAAGAACAAGGTTACGATGTTATTGGAATTTTCATGAAGAATTGGGACGACACAGACGAAAATGGTGTATGTACTGCAACTGAAGATTACAACGATGTCATCGCTGTATGTAACCAAATTGGCATACCTTATTATGCTGTTAATTTTGAAGAAGAATATTGGGATAAAGTCTTCACATATTTCTTAGATGAATATAAAAAAGGTCGAACACCAAATCCAGATGTGATGTGTAATAAAGAAATTAAATTCAAAGCATTCCTAGAACATGCATTGAAATTAGGCGCTGATTATGTAGCAACAGGCCATTATGCACGCATTCGTCGTCACGAAGATGGACATGTTGAAATGTTGCGAGGCGTAGATAATAATAAAGATCAAACTTATTTCTTGAATCAATTGTCTCAAGAACAACTATCCAAAGTTATGTTCCCAATTGGTGATATTGAAAAAAGTGAAGTACGTCGAATTGCTGAAGAACAAGATTTAGCAACAGCTAAAAAGAAAGATTCTACGGGTATTTGTTTCATAGGAGAAAGAAACTTTAAAGAATTCTTATCTCAATATTTACCTGCGCAATCAGGAGATATGGTAACGCTAGATGGTAAAAAGATGGGGCAACATAGTGGTTTAATGTACTATACCATTGGACAACGTCATGGACTAGGTATTGGCGGTGACGGCGATCCGTGGTTTGTTGTTGGTAAAAACTTAGATGACAATGTGCTTTATGTTGAACAAGGATTCCATCATGATGCGTTATATAGTGATTATCTTGTAGCATCAGATTATTCATTTGTTAATGAAGACGAAATTAATTTAGAACAAGGATTCGAATGTACTGCGAAATTCCGTTATCGTCAAAAGGACACGAAAGTGTTTGTGCAACGTGAAAATGAAAATTCAATACGCGTTACATTTGATCAACCTGTACGTGCAATCACACCAGGACAAGCAGTCGTATTTTATAATGGAGAAGTTTGTTTAGGTGGCGCAACTATCGATGATGTATATAAGAATGAAGGTCAATTAAGTTATGTAGTTTAAAGTATGAATACCGTTAATTCACAAGATTTTTATCTTTGGGTTAACGGTTTTTCATTTTAAAACATGTTATAATCATTTAGAAATGAGGTACGGAGAATGCATGAGCAGAATACAATTTATCAATACATAAAGAATGGACAGCTTGAGGATGCTTTAAAAGCATTATTTGAAAATATCGAAGAAAATCCTGATGCGGTTGAAAATTATATTAATGCAGGAATTGTCTTATCAGACGCAGGAGAAATAGAAAAAGCAGAACGATTCTTCCAAAAGGCAATAACGATTGATCCGTCAAATGGAGCTGTCTATTATAACCTAGCTAATGTGTATTACAATGAAGGACGCTATAAAGAAGCGATTAAATTATATCAAACAGCACTGAAGAATAACGTAACGACAGTAGTAGATTGTAATTACATGATTGGTATGTCATTTAATCAATTAGAAGCCTTTAAAGAGGCGTTACCTTTCTTAATGACAGCAGCAGAGAAAGATGAAAATAATGACGCGGAAATTCAATTCCAATTTGGCTTAACTTTATGTCATCTTGAAATGTTCGACCAAGCAATTAACCAATTGAAACACGTGTTAAATATCGATGCTAAACATGTTGACGCCATTTATAATCTTGGCTTAGCAAGTTATATGAAGAATGAAGATATAGATGAAGCAATTGCTTATTTTGAACAAGCCGTTGCCATTGATGACCAACATTTATTAAGTCAACACGCATTAAAAACCTTTAAAACAATGAAAGAGGAGGAGTAACATGTCTGACCCTACACTATTTGATTATTCAATGATCAAAGGCACAGTAGATGCTATATTATTTCAAAATAATGATAACTTCTATACAGTTCTTAAAGTAGACACTATTGAAACAAATGAATCATTTGATAGTATGCCAACAGTTGTAGGGTTTCTTCCAAATGTAGTTGAAGGAGACGTGTACACCTTTAAAGGGCAAGTTGTAGAGCATCCACGGTATGGTAAACAATTAAAAGCTGAAACCTTTGAAAAGGAATTGCCTCAAACAAAAGATGCCATTGTGAGTTATTTATCTAGTGATTTATTTAAAGGCATAGGTAAAAAAACGGCACAGAATATCGTTAATGCACTAGGAGAGAACGCAATTAATGATATATTAAATCATCCTGAAATTTTGCAAAAGGTGCCGAGTTTGCCTAAGAAAAAGCAACAGCAAATTGCTGAACAAATTAGTGCAAATCAAGAATCTGAGAAAATTATGATTCGATTACATGATTTAGGTTTTGGCCCAAAACTGTCGATGGCAATCTATCAATTCTATATGAGTGATACGCTTAAAATTTTGGACGAAAATCCTTATCAACTCGTTTATGATATTAAAGGAATCGGGTTTAATAAAGCTGACCAACTTGCACGTAATATTGGTATTGCTGCAAATTCACCTGAACGTTTGAAAGCGGGTTTGTTATATATACTTGAAGAAGAATGTATCAAACAGGGGCACACTTATCTTCCTAATTCATATGTCATTGATACGACACAAGAGATGTTAAACGATAGTACTGATGTAACTATAGCTAGAGAAACACTTGAAGAAATGATATTGCAACTTTCTGAAGAGAAAAAATTAATTCTGAGTGATCAACAAGTATCCATACCAAGCTTATATTATTCCGAACTGAAAAGTGTCCAAAATTTATATCGAATTAAGACAAACACAACAAAATTAAAAGAAATCGAACAATCTGATCTCCAAATGCATATTGGAGAAATAGAATCGTACAATAAAGTCAATTATGCCGCATCACAAAAAGAAGCACTTGAAACAGCAATGAATTCGAAAGTAATGCTTCTAACGGGTGGTCCAGGTACCGGTAAAACGACTGTTATCAAAGGGATTGTTGAACTCTATGCAGAAATTCATGGTTTATCCTTAGATTATGACGATTATAATGAAGACGATTACCCTGTGGTATTAGCTGCTCCAACCGGACGTGCGTCCAAACGACTTCAAGAATCGACAGGTCTTGAAGCGATGACGATTCATAGACTTATTGGATGGAATCAAGAGACACAACCTGAAGATATTTTAGACAATGAAATTAATGCACGATTAATCATTATAGATGAAATGTCTATGGTTGATACGTGGCTTTTCCATCAATTTTTAAGCGCAGTTCCATTAGATGCACAAATCATATTTGTTGGAGATGAAGATCAGCTTCCTTCAGTTGGTCCTGGGCAAGTATTCAAAGATCTTATTGATTCTAAAACAATCCCCCGTGTCAATTTAACAGAGGTATACCGTCAACAAGATGGCTCAAGTATTATTGATTTAGCCCATCGTATGAAGATGGGTGAGCCCATTGATATTACCCAACGGTTTCACGACCGTAGTTTTATTAATTGCACCTCTGACCAGATACCTGATGTCGTAGATAAAGTCGTTCAGAGTGCAGTGAGTAAAGGTTATAATATGAGTGATATCCAAGTCCTTGCGCCAATGTATAAAGGGAATGCTGGTATTAAACGCCTTAACCAAGTATTACAATCGATTTTAAATCCTAAAAAGGATGATAGTCGTGAAATTGAATTTGGTGATGTTGTTTTTAGAAAAGGCGATAAAGTACTTCAATTAGTGAATCGACCGAACGATAATATTTTCAACGGAGATATAGGTGTAATTGTAGGCATTTTCTGGGCAAAAGAGAATGCTCTAAATAAAGATGTCTTAGTCGTGGATTTTGAAGGAAACGAAATTACGTTCACACGACAAGATTTGCTAGAATTAACGCACGCATATTGTACATCTATTCATAAATCGCAAGGTTCTGAATTCCCAATTGTTATTATGCCTATTGTTAAACAATATTTCCGAATGTTACAGCGTCCAATTCTATACACAGGTTTGACGCGTGCCAAGCAATCACTTGTGTTACTGGGTGATCCCCAAGCATTTGAAATTGGCTTGAACACGAAAGGCCAAGAACGTTTAACACAATTAAATGGCTTGCTTACCTCTTATTTTGGTAATCATCAAGTTGATAATGAATCAGCTGACATTTTAACTACTGAAAATAAAACCATCAACAATGAAACGTTGGACGAACAAGAACAAGCGATCATAGATGAATCTCAAAAAGATATAATATTAAGTGAATCGACGATATTTAAAATAGACCCTATGATAAATATGGGAGAAATGACACCTTACGACTTTGCAGAGCGTTGACATTCTTAACGAAAATAAATAAAATATACTTAAGTTCACATAGAGATGAGTAAGTGACTTTGAGATTGATAGAGATGCACTGGTTGGTGAGAAGTGCAATCTAAGTTACTGAACGCTACTTTATGTTAGTTTGAATACGTAACTATAAGTGATAAGTAATTCGATTATACACATCATTTTATTAAGTGATTGATGTTGTCGAAATTCCTTATAACTAGGGTGGTACCGCGAGAACGTTCGTCCCTTTGTGGATGAACGTTTTTATTTTCATTGATGTACTACATTTACGTTTTGAATTGATACTTTTATTTTTCAAAATACTAAATTCCAAAAGGGAGTGTTTTTTAAATGAAAAATTTAAAAGCAAGTGAAATTAGACAAAAATATTTAGATTTCTTCGTTGAAAAAGGTCACATGGTCGAACCTTCTGCACCATTAGTACCTATTGATGATGATTCATTACTATGGATTAATTCAGGTGTGGCAACCTTAAAGAAATACTTTGATGGACGTGAAACTCCAAGAAAACCAAGAATCGTCAATTCTCAAAAAGCAATTCGTACGAATGACATTGAAAATGTAGGTTTCACAGCACGTCACCATACTTTCTTTGAAATGTTAGGGAACTTCTCAATTGGAGATTACTTTAAACAAGAAGCGATAGAATTTGCATGGGAATTCTTAACTAGTGATAAATGGATGGGTATGGAACCTGAAAAATTATATGTAACGATTCATCCTGAAGATACAGGTGCATATAAAATTTGGAATGAAGATATCGGATTAGAAGAAAGTCGTATTATTCGAATTGAAGGGAACTTCTGGGATATAGGTGAAGGACCTTCAGGACCGAATACTGAAATCTTCTATGATCGTGGCGAAGCTTATGGTCAAAACGATCCAGAAGAAGAGATGTATCCAGGCGGAGAAAACGAAAGATATTTAGAAGTATGGAATTTAGTATTTAGTGAATTTAACCATAATAAAGATCATACGTATACACCACTTCCAAATAAAAATATTGATACCGGCATGGGATTAGAACGTATGGCTTCAATCTCACAAAATGTAAGAACAAATTACGAAACTGACCTATTTATGCCGATCATTAACGAAGTAGAAAACATTTCAGGTAAAAAATACTTAGAAGTCGATGAACAAGATGTTGCATTTAAAGTAATCGCTGATCATATTAGAACGATTGCCTTTGCGATTGCAGATGGTGCATTACCTGCAAATGAAGGTCGAGGTTACGTATTACGTCGTTTATTACGTCGTGCCGTAAGATTTAGCCAGTCATTAGGTATTAATGAACCATTCATGTATAAACTCGTAGATATTGTAGCTGAGATTATGGAACCATATTATCCAAATGTAAAAGAAAAAGCGGATTTCATTAAACGCGTAATTAAATCTGAGGAAGAACGATTCCATGAAACGCTTGAAGAAGGCTTAGCGATTTTAAATCAATTCATCGAGAAAGCTAAGAAAGATAATCATGAGATTAAAGGTGAAGATGCTTTCAAATTATATGATACGTATGGCTTCCCAGTTGAATTAACTGAAGAATTAGCCACTCAAGAAGGATTAACTGTTGATATGGCTACATTTGAAAATGAAATGCAACAACAAAGAGATCGTGCAAGACAAGCACGTCAAAATTCTCAATCAATGCAAATTCAAAGTGAAGTGCTTAAAAACATTACAGATGACAGTACATTCGTCGGATACGAAACAACTGATTATCAATCAACTATCACACATCTCAATTACAATGGTGAAGAAGTTGAATCAGCTGAAGCGGGTGAAACAGTTTATTTTATTTTAAAAGAAACGCCGTTCTATGCGGTAAGCGGTGGTCAAGTTGCTGATGAAGGTACGGTTGGAAATGAGAATTTTGAAATTGCAGTTACTGAAGTGACTAAAGCACCTAATGGACAAAATCTTCACAAAGGTACAGTACAATTTGGACAAGCTACAGTTGGCGCAGAAGTAGATGCAAGTGTCAATAAAGATGAACGTCGCGCTATTCAGAAGAACCATAGTGCCACACACTTATTACATCAAGCATTGAAAGAAGTATTAGGAGATCATGTCAACCAAGCAGGTTCATTAGTAGAAGCTGACCGATTACGTTTTGACTTTTCACACTTTGGTCCAATGTCTCAAGAAGAAATTGATCAAGTTGAACGAAGAGTGAATGAAGAAATTTGGAGAGGCATAGATGTGCGCATACAAGAAATGGGCATTGATGAAGCGAAATCAATGGGTGCAATGGCTTTATTTGGAGAAAAATATGGCGACATCGTACGTGTAGTTAACATGGCACCATTTTCAATTGAATTATGTGGAGGTATACATGTAAACAATACCTCTGAAATAGGCCTTTTCAAAATAGTAAGTGAGTCTGGTACTGGCGCAGGCGTAAGACGTATTGAAGCACTTACTGGCAAATCAGCATTCTTATACCTTGAAGACATACAATCTAAATTCAATACAATTAAAAATAATGTTAAAGTTAAATCAGATGATCAAGTTGTTGGCAAGATTACTCAGTTACAAGAAGAAGAGAAGAACTTACTAAAACAACTAGAACAACGTAATAAAGAAATTACTTCTCTTAAAATGGGTAATATCGAGGACCAAGTAGAAACTATCAATGATTTAAAAGTGTTAGCAACTGAAGTAGACGTTCCTAATGCAAAAGCAATTCGCTCAACGATGGATGATTTCAAATCTAAATTACAAGATGCGATTATCGTATTAGCAAGTAATGTTGATGGTAAAGTGTCAATCATCGCAACTGTGCCTAAGTCATTAACTGATCAAGTTAAAGCTGGCGACTTAATTAAAAATATGGCACCAATAGTAGGAGGAAAAGGTGGCGGCCGCCCTGATATGGCTCAAGGTGGCGGCACTCAACCTGAGAAGATAACAGAAGCATTACGCTTTATTAAAGATTATATTAAAAATCTATAACTTAATTTCATAATATTGTAGAATTATAATGAATGATAATACGCATAAAAAGGAGTGTCACGTATGGAAAATTTTGATAAAACAATGAAATTTGACTATGAAGAAATTCCGAAAGAAGATGTCAAAGCAGTACTTAAAAATGTACACCGTACATTGGAAGAAAGAGGATATAATGCCGTGAATCAAATAGTAGGTTATTTGCTTTCTGGCGATCCGGCTTACATTCCACGCCAAAATGAAGCAAGAAACCAAATTCGCCATATTGATAGAGATGTCATTATGGAAGAGCTTGTCTCTTATTATTTAAAAGAGTCTGACCAATAAATATGTTAAAACATAAAATTATTGGCTTAGACGTGGGAAGCAAAACTGTTGGCATTGCTATAAGTGACCTAATGGGATGGACTGCCCAAGGTTTAGACACACTCCGAATCAACGAAGAACAAAATGAATTAGGTATAGAAAAGTTAGTAGAAATTATTCAAGATAACCAAGTAGGCACCGTCGTCATCGGTTTACCAAAGAATATGAATAATTCTATTGGATTTCGTGGTGAGGCTTCGTTACAATACAAGGAGAAGCTTCAAGAAGCCTTACCATCCATAGAAATAATTATGTGGGATGAACGATTAAGCACAATGGCTGCTGAACGATCGCTTTTAGAAGCGGATGTTTCTAGACAAAAACGTAAAAAAGTAATAGATAAAATGGCAGCTGTGTTTATATTACAAGGCTATTTAGACTCTATCCAATAAAGGAGATATAAAAAATGACTGAACATAACCATAACCATGAACACAATCATGATTCTGATTTAAACATTAACAACGAGGAAGAATTATTAACTTTATTCGATGAAGATGGCAATGAAGTTTTATATCGTAAAATGTTAGAATTTTATCATCCTGAATTCAAAAAAGAATATGTTGTATTAGCTGAAGAAGGTGCACAATCAGACGAAGACGATATGATTGAACTTGTACCAATGATTAACGAACCTGACGAATCTGGAGATGGCGGTAAATTAGTACCGATCGAAACAGATGAGGAATGGGATATGATCGAAGAGGTAGTGAATACAGAAATCAATGAATAATTGATTTAAATGGTAGCACAGCTGGGGAGATTATCCCCTGAAAATGATAGCAGTAAGATGGTTTCAATTTGAAATTCTCTTACTGCTATTTTTATATTCAATACGTCATCCTTGAATCGATAGGTCAACGAAAATAATTCTAGCTGAATGATATTTTTGTCTTACTCCCTTAATACTTATTTATCTCTTATATTTATGAGCAATTTATGGTAAAATATGTAAAGTTAATTTCTATGAAACGATTATTTACTTCTAATATGAAAGATATAGAAGCACCATTCTAGAAATCAGTCATACTTATTGATTAAGATATAATCAATGTTCGACTGATTTATTTTATGTCTACAAATCATTGTAGTCATCACTGTAAAGGAAGTTATTTTAAATGGATTTAAACCAAGATTATTTAACTCAATTACATCAAAGATTAGATACAAATATTGAGAATTTAAGATCTTACGCTGAAGACAATCAAGTTCCGATTGTAGACAAACTCACTTTAGATATGATTAAACAATTAATTCGTATGAATCATACTAAACAAATTTTAGAAATCGGTACAGCTATCGGTTATAGTTCTATGCAATTTGCTTCAGTGGCTAGTGATATAGAGGTCACTACCATTGAACGCAACGAAGATATGCTGGCACAAGCGAGACATCATTTTCAAGAATATCATTATGAAGAACAAATTAGATTGATTGAAGGTGATGCACTCGAAATGTATGACAGTGTTAGTGATAGACTATATGATATGATATTTATTGATGCTGCAAAAGCACAATCAAAAAAATTTTTCGAGTTATACACGCCTTTATTAAAAAAAGGTGGGCTCGTAGTAACAGACAATGTGTTATATCATGGATTTGTTTCAAATATTGATATCGTACGGTCAAGAAATGTACGACAAATGGTCAAAAAGGTACAACAATATAATCAATGGTTAATGGATCAACCAGGATATACGACGAACTTTTTAAATATGGACGATGGTTTGGCAATATCAATTAAAGGAGAATGACTATGGTTGAATTATTAGTTACTCCTAAGTCAATAACTCATATGGAAACACTAATAGAGAAAGGTGCAGACGCATTTGTTATTGGTGAACAAAAATTTGGTTTAAGACTTCCGGGAGAATTTAATCGAGAGATGATGAAAGAAGCGGTTCAACTCGCACATCATCACAATAAGAAAGTTTACGCTGCTGTTAATGGGCTTTTCCATAATTATCATTTGGATGCTTTAGAAGACTACATACAATTTTTACATGACATAGGTGTAGATCGAATTATATTTGGAGACCCTGCTGTCGTGATGTTTGTTAAAAAGCAAGCTCATCCGATCCCTCTTCATTGGGATGCTGAAACACTTGTGACTAACTATTTCCAATGTAATTATTGGGGTAAGAAGGGCGCATCAAGAGCGGTACTCGCTAGAGAATTGAGTTTAGATGAAATCATCAATATTAAAGAAAATGCCAATGTTGAAATAGAAGTACAAGTGCATGGAATGACATGTATGTTCCAATCTAAACGCATGCTTTTAGGTAATTATTATACTTTTCAAGATAGACAGATGAAAATTCAACGTAATGAATCGCAGAATGATTTACTACTATATGATGAAGAACGCGACAATAAATATCCTGTATTCGAGGATTATAATGGTACGCACATTATGTCTCCAAATGATATATGCTTAATTGAAGAATTAGAACCATTCTTTGAAGCAGGTATTGATGCGTTTAAAATTGATGGTGTTTTACAAAGTGAAGCGTATATCAATGTGGTTACAGAACAATATAGAGAAGCTATTGATTTATATAACGAAGATCCAGAAGCTTATGACGATGAAAAATTCATGTTAGTTGATCCTATTGAGGAGATTCAACCTGAACATCGCCCATTTGACGAAGGTTTCTTATATAAGCAAACGGTATATTAGGGAGGCTTATCATTACAAATGAAAACTTTAGAAGAAGTTCAATCAAGTTCAAAAACCAAAATGAAAAAGCCGGAATTACTCGCACCAGCTGGTAACTTAGAGAAACTTAAAATTGCTGTACACTATGGTGCTGACGCAGTATTTCTAGGTGGTCAAGAGTACGGTTTACGCTCAAATGCAGATAATTTCACTATGGAAGAAATTGCAGAAGGTGTGGCTTTTGCGAACCGTTATGGTGCTAAATTTACGTGACTACCAATATAATTGCACATGATGAGAATATTGACGGTTTAGAAGATTATCTACGTGAATTAGATGCTACTGGCGCAACTGGAATTATTGTTGCTGATCCACTTATTATTGAAACATGTAAAGAAGTCGCACCCCGTTTAGAAATTCATCTATCAACACAACAATCACTTTCAAACTACAAGGCAGTTGAATTTTGGAAAGAAGAAGGGCTAGACCGTGTCGTATTAGCCCGAGAAACAGGCGCAATGGAAATGAAAGAGATGAAAGAGAAAGTTGATATTGAGATAGAAGCTTTCATTCATGGAGCAATGTGTATAGCATATTCAGGTCGTTGCACATTAAGTAACCATATGACAGCGCGTGATTCAAACCGTGGCGGTTGTTGTCAAAGTTGTCGTTGGGATTATGATTTGCTACAAGTGGATGATGACGGTGAACTTGATTTGTATTATGAAGATGGCGACGTGATTCCATTTGCTATGAGTCCTAAAGATTTAAAATTAATAGAATCTATCCCACAAATGATGGAACTTGGCATCGATTCTTTAAAAATCGAAGGTCGAATGAAATCTATCCATTACATTGCAACAGTCGTTTCAGTGTATCGTAAAGTTATAGATGCATATGCGGAAGATCCACAAAACTTCAAAATTAAACCAGAGTGGCTCAAAGAACTAGAAAAATGTGCGAACCGTGATACCGCTCCAGCATTCTTCCAAGGTACGCCAGGATATGAAGAGCAAATGTTTGGTGAAGCACAATCTAAGAAATCAGCATACGACTTCTGTGGACTTGTACTTGATTATGACGAACAAACTCAACTAGCGACAATTCAACAACGAAATCACTTTAAACCAGGCCAAGAAATAGAATTTTTCGGTCCAGAAATTGAAAGTTTTAAACAAGTTGTTGAAGCAATTTATGATGAGGAAGGTAATAGTTTAGATGCTGCTAGACACCCATTACAAATTGTTCAAATTAAAGTCGATCAACCTATTTATGCAAATAACATGATGAGAAAGGAAATCGGCTAGTATGAATCAAACTACTATTATAGGTATTGCTGGCGGTTCTGGTTCCGGCAAAACAACGGTCACAAATGAAATCATGAAGGAATTAGAAGGGCATAGTGTTGCACTTTTAGCCCAAGATTACTATTATAAAGACCAGTCTCATTTAACTTTTGAAGAAAGACTTGAGACGAACTATGATCATCCATTTGCATTCGATAATGATTTACTTATTCAGAATCTTAAAGATTTACGAAATGGTATAGCAGTAGAAGTACCTACTTATGATTATGCAAATCATACACGAAGTAAGGAAACGATTGCATTTGAACCAAAAGATGTTATTATCGTAGAAGGTATCTTTGCTTTAGAAAACAAAACTTTACGAGATATGATGGATGTAAAAATTTATGTTGATACAGATGCAGATTTAAGAATTTTACGTAGATTAACTCGTGATACGAAAGAGCGAGGTCGATCTATGGAATCTGTCATTAATCAATATTTAAATGTGGTCAGACCTATGCATGAACAATTTATCGAACCAACGAAGAAACATGCAGATATTATTATTCCTGAAGGTGGAAGTAATAAGGTCGCAATCGATATTATGACTACAAAAATTCAATCACTCGTTAGCAAAAAATAGTAACTTAATAGTAAAGGAAGATGACATTATGGAAAACCAAAAACAATATCCAATGACTCAAGAGGGTTATGAACAACTTGAACAAGAATTAGAAGAATTAAAGACAGTTAAAAGACCTGAAGTAGTAGAAAAAATTAAAGTTGCTCGTTCTTTCGGCGACTTATCAGAGAACTCTGAGTATGATGCAGCTAAAGACGAACAAGGTTTCATCGAACAAGATATCCAACGTATTGAGCACATGATTAGAAATGCCCTTATCATTGAAGATAACGGTGATAACAATGTTGTTCAAATTGGTAAAACGGTTACTTTCATCGAGCTCCCAGGCGATGAAGAAGAAAGTTACCAAATTGTAGGTTCTGCTGAAGCAGATGCCTTTAAAGGTAAAATTTCTAATGAATCTCCAATGGCAAATGCGCTTATCGGTAAAGGTTTAAATGATGAAGTACGCGTGCCACTACCAAATGGTGGAGAAATCAACGTTAAAATCGTTGATATTAAATAATGAACAGTATATAGATAAGAAAATTTAATACAAATTGTATTGAGATTAACTTATTTCAATATCAATTACCCTTATTATTAGAGCGGGGACATGATATCGATTCTTAAGAATGAACTTTCATGTCTTCGCTCATTTTTTATAGTATTATTGATGGAATTTTATCTTAAAAGGTACTTTCGTAAATGTAAAGAAGTTTATTTAAAAAATGATAGGATAAAATACTTTTGTCATTAAGCATATATGCGATGACAAAAAATAATATGTATGATTAAATAAAAATTAGTAATTTTTTTGATATGAAGATGCAATATTTTGGCAAAGTAAAAATGCTTTAATTCAAATTATTATTGGTTATTACAAACTATTTGAATTAATTATTAAGCAAATCTTCTAATGCAATGATACAATTAAATAGTTACAGCAAATAAATCCTTAAAAATTACAAAGGGGAGGGATTTTAAAGTTGGAAACACAATTAATCAACGAACAAACTGTAATGATATATTTCAATAATGAAATAAGTGAACAAACATATGAGCAAGTTCGAGCAACAGTCGAATACATAAAAGAACAATCACATCCTGAAATAACTGAAATTATTCCATCTTATCGAGCAATTCTTATTTATTTTGATAATACAAAAATCAAAGGAAATGAATTGTTAGAAAATTTAGAACTTAACCGTTTACAAAATAAAGATGATGGACATCAAAGTCATCAACGTATTATTAAAATACCTGTACTTTATGGAAATGATTATGGTCCTGATTTAGAAGAAGTTGCAGAACATAATCAATTATCTGAGAAAGAAGTTGTACAAATACATACTCAGCAACCGTATCTCATATACATGCTAGGCTTTATGCCTGGCTTTCCATATCTAGGAGGACTAGATAAGAAATTGCATACACCTAGACGTTCAGAACCAAGACTTAAAATTGAAGCTGGATCAGTAGGCATTGCCAACAATCAAACAGGTCTTTATCCTATGGACTCTCCTGGTGGATGGCAAATCATTGGACGGACACCATTAAAAGTTTTTGATTTAAATCGAGAACCCATGACCATGTATGAGGCCGGTGATTACATTCAGTTTTATGAAATCGATCAAGAAGAATACGATCAACTTTCTGACGACATCCGTAATGGAAATTTTGATATAGATAAGTGGGTGACATATCAAGATGAGTATTAAAATATTACAACCTGGCTTATTTACAACAATTCAAGACGAAGGACGAATAGGTTATCAGGATTTAGGTTTTTCAGGAGCTGGTGCACTAGACCAATACAGTTTGAAAGTCGCACAAACACTTATTGGCAACGAAGGTCCAGCAATTGAATATACAGTAATAGGACCTAAAATACACTTTTTAAGTGATAACACGTTTACTATTATTGGTGGCACATCAAACGCAAAATTAAATGACAAACCTATAGACACTCAAGCCGTTTATGAGGTAAAACAAAATGATGTGTTGGAAATCGGCCAGATTAGTGAGGGCGCAAGAGGCTATCTTGTTTTTGGTAATCCATTAAACATAGAGAAAATTGCTGATAGTTACTCTACACATACGAGAAGTGGACTAGGTGGTTTTCAAGGTCGTGCGCTTAAAAAAGATGATGTTATTCCTACTCAATCCAATGAATATTTTAAAGAAAATTTAGGTAAAGCTGTAGATTATCAAGCCTTACCAGAAGATAATGTCATTCATGTGATTAAAGGCCCACAGTTTAATTCATTTTCAGAAGAAGCAGTAACGACATTTGTTGAATCAGAATTTAAAATTTCTGACCAATCTGATCGTATGGGATACAGATTAAATGGGCCATCTGTCGCTCCTAAGGAGACAGCTGATATCATTTCTGAACCTGTTGCTTTGGGAAGTATTCAAGTTCCTAATGACGGTAATCCTATCATTCTCTTAAATGATAAACAAACTGTAGGCGGATACACTAAAATTGCTACTGTGACACAGCTCGATTTGAAAAAGTTAGCGCAACTTAAACCTGGTGAAACAATCCACTTTGAATGGATATCAGTAGAAGAAGCAACACAACAATTACAAGAATTCGAGCAGACTTTTGAAGAATTAATTAAAAATGTTACAGAACAACCACTATTTAATTTAGATAATGTGAGAGCTACTTCTAAAAAATTAGCATCACTTATCAAGGAGGATAATTAAAAATGAATTTAGATAGAATTGAAGAAATTATAAATCTAGTAAAATCAAATGATGTTAAAAAATTTAAATATAAAGATTTTGAAAACGAAATCGAACTTGATTTTACTGAAGGTACTGCTACACAAGCTGTACCTCAAACATCTAGTGTACAATCTGGTGAAAATACAAACGCACAAACATCACCCTCACAAGCTGAAAGTCAATCATCATCAGATGCTAAAGAAATCAAATCTACAATGGTAGGTACATTCTTTTTACAAGACAGTAAAGAATTAACTGATCCTCAAATTAAAGTGGGCGACCAAGTTAATGAAGGTGATGTGATTGGTTACATCGAAGCAATGAAAGTAATGAACGAAGTAACAAGTGATGTAAGTGGAGAGGTTTCTGAAATCGTAGTTGAACATGGTACAAATGTCGAATATGATCAAGTACTAGTTAAAGTGAAGTAAGGGGGTATGAACTTATGTATCGTTGTTTGATTGCAAACAGAGGGGAAATTGCCGTAAGGATTATCCGAGCGTGCAGAGAAATGAAGATTGAAACTGTTGCTATCTATGCGAAAGGCGATGAAGATAGTCTACACGTAAGTTTAGCAGATCAAGCCATATGTATCGGCGAAGCTAACCCTCTAGATAGTTATTTAAATATTGATCGCATTATTTCCGCTGCAGAAGTGACTGGTGCGAATGCGATTCATCCTGGTTATGGTTTCTTATCTGAATCAACTACGTTTGCAGAAGCTGTTGAAGATAATGACATCCACTTTATCGGACCGAACAAGAAAACGATGGAATTGATGGGAGATAAAATCACAGCACGTCAAACCGTAGATGCAGCTGGTGTCCCAGTCATTCCTGGTTCAACTGATGAAGTTCAAAATGTTGAAGAAATTAAAGAACTCGCTGAAGATATAGGTTATCCCGTCGTTCTTAAAGCTGCTAGTGGGGGCGGCGGTAAAGGTATTCGAATCGTTAAAGAACCGGAACAGTTGGAGAAATCTTTAAAAGAAGCTAAAAGTGAAGGACAAAAATATTTTAACGATGATCGTGTCTATGTAGAAGCTTTTATACCAGTTGCGAAACACGTTGAAGTTCAAGTCATTGGTGATGGAAAAGATAATTATGTCCATTTAGGTGAACGTGATTGTTCAGTTCAACGTAAAAATCAAAAACTTATTGAAGAATCACCATGTTCTGCTCTATCTGAAGAAAGAAGAGCACAAATATGTAACGATGCTGTTAAAGTAGCTAGAGCATCAAATTATCGAAGCGCAGGAACCATTGAATTTCTAGTTACGGAAGACGCACACTATTTCATAGAAATGAACGCGCGTATACAAGTTGAACATACCGTTACTGAAATGCGTGCTGATAGAGATTTATTACAAGCTCAACTTTACTTATTGCAACATGATGAATTACCATTCCAACAAGAAGACATTGTCTTTAATGGTCACGTTATTGAAGCACGTATTAATGCGGAAAATCCTGAAAAGAAATTTCAACCTACGCCTGGTAAAGTAAAAAAATTACATTTACCACAAGGTTTTAATATTCGAGTTGATTCTTTATTATATTCTGGATATCAGGTCTCACCGTATTATGATTCTTTAGTTGCTAAAGTCATTGTAAAAGACTCAAATAGACAAACAGCAATTAATAAATTAAAAGTGGCTCTAGATGAGATGGTTATCGAAGGATTTACAACTACAGCGGATTTCTTATATGCAGTATTAAGTTATCCATTGTATGCTGAGGGCGATGCAAGAGATGTAGATATTAAATTTTTAGAGAAACACCAAATTATTAAAGGGGTGGAACTATAATGCAAATTGATTTGAATTGTGATTTAGGTGAAGCTTTTGGTAATTATTCATTTGGCGGAGATAAGGATATTATTCCTTTAATTACATCAGCAAATATTGCTTGTGGATTTCACGCTGGTGATGAAAATGTAATGAACGAAACGATTCAACTCGCAAAGGAAAATAATATTGGTATAGGCGCACACCCAGGATTACCAGATTTACAAGGATTTGGACGCCGAACAATGGATATTGCTCCAAAAGAAATCTATAATTTAGTTATTTACCAATTAGGCGCTCTAAATGGCTTTTGCAAGGTTCATGGTGTGAAAATAAATCACGTGAAACCTCATGGCGCACTTTATCAAATGGGTGCAAGAGATTCTAAAATCGCACATGCCATTGCACAAGCGGTCTACGATTTTGATTCAGAACTTGTATTTGTAGGTTTATCTAATACGTTATTAATTACTGAAGCTGAAGCAGTTGGTTTAAAAGTGGCTTCAGAAGTTTTCGCAGATAGACGTTACGAAGATGACGGACAACTTGTAAGCCGAAAAGAGTCAGATGCAACGATTAGCAATACAGATGAAGCACTACAACAAGTATTAAAAATGGTAACCGAAAACAAAGTCATTAGTAAAAATGGCAAAGAAATAGACTTAAAAGCAGATACCATTTGTGTACACGGTGATGGCGAACACGCACTAGAGTTTGTAACTCAAATTAGAAAAAAATTAACGAAAGAAGGCATTGATATTCAATCCTTATAGGGGGTACCAGCGATGGGAGAAAATTTAAAACAAAGTACTAAGCAAGACACGAATCAGACAAAAAAAGAATTCAAATTTAATAAAAGTCATAGACGTTTATTATACGGTTCAGTATTTTTAATGGCCACTTCAGCAATCGGCCCTGCTTTCCTTACCCAAACAGCCGTATTTACTGCAGAATTTTATGCGAGTTTCGCATTTGCAATTTTAATTTCAATATTAATTGATATAGGGGCTCAAATTAATATTTGGCGCGTACTTGTAGTTACTGGGTTACGCGGACAGGAAGTTTCAAATAAAGTTGTTCCAGGTCTTGGAACCATTATTTCCATTTTAATTGCATTTGGTGGATTAGCATTTAATATAGGTAATATTGCAGGTGCAGGTCTAGGTCTAAACGCAATGTTTGGCTTGGATATCAAATGGGGCGCAGCGATTACTGCTATTTTCTCAATTTTAATTTTTATAAGTAAAAGTGGTCAAAAGATTATGGACGTTGTATCTATGATTTTAGGGGTCGTGATGATTTTAGTCGTTGCGTATGTTATGGTTGTTTCTAACCCTCCGTATGGTGATGCATTAGTTCATACTTTTGCTCCAGAACATCCTATTAAATTAATTTTACCAATTATTACTTTAGTAGGTGGAACTGTAGGTGGTTATATTACATTTGCAGGTGCACACAGACTACTCGATTCAGGCATGAAAGGGAAAGAATTTTTACCATTCGTCAATCGTTCTGCTATTGCTGGTATTTTGACAACTGGTATTATGAGAACTTTACTTTTCTTAGCAGTGTTAGGTGTAGTCGTGACTGGTGTGACATTAAGTTCAGATAATCCACCAGCATCAGTATTTGAACATGCAATAGGACCAATTGGTAAGAATATTTTCGGTGTAGTTATTTTTGCTGCCGCAATGTCTTCAGTGATTGGTTCAGCTTACACAAGTGCAACATTTTTAAAGACGCTTCATAAGTCTTTATTCAATAAAAATAATTTAATTGTAATTGTATTTATCGTCATTTCAACATTGATTTTCTTATTTATTGGCAAGCCCGTGAGCTTATTAATTATTGCAGGCGCAATTAACGGTTGGATTTTACCAATTACTTTAGGTGCCATTTTAATCGCAAGTCGTAAGAAATCAATCGTTGGTGATTACAAACATCCTACTTGGATGCTTGTATTTGGTATTGTTGCAGTTATCGTAACAATTATCACAGGAATTTTTTCACTACAAGATTTAGCTAGCCTTTGGAAAGGTTAATAATATACATACTTCACATCTTTATGGTGTGGAGTATTTTTTTGTGAAAATGAAGAGACTGGGAACTTTATATTTTATGCTCTGGGAAACCGATTAACGGCGTCCCAAAAGCAGGATTTTCGGCAGTAACACTCACAATTCGACAAAATTTGAGAAACAATTTTGCTCATCGTTCGGTTCTGCTCAAATCCTAAACACTTTTGTCCCGACCTCCTATTTGAGAAATGATTTATCTCTATCGTGATGACTTTTAAAATGTGATAAAATACCAATGCTAGGACTTTATAAAAGAGGTGTAAAAAGAAATGATAGGTATTATCGGAGCAATGGAAGAAGAAGTGACAATTCTTAAAGATAAAATTGTCGACTTAAGTGAAATTAACGTCGCTCATGTAAAA
>NZ_KV840031.1:137701-229512 GCF_001839105.1 Staphylococcus sp. HMSC62A08
AAAATTTTATACAGGAACGCTTAACAATAAAGACATAGTATTAACTCAAAGTGGGATCGGCAAAGTAAATGCTTCTATTTCCACTACTTTATTAATAGAAAAATTTAATCCAGACCTTATTATTAATACTGGATCGGCCGGTGCATTAGATGAAAGTTTATCGGTAGGAGATGTACTTGTAAGTGATACGGTAACCTATCATGATGCAGACGCAACTGCATTCGGCTATGATTATGGACAAATTCCTCAAATGCCTAAGCATTACGAATCTAGTACTAAGTTATTAGATAAGACGATATCCATACTTAAACAACAAGATTTAAATGGGAAAGTAGGATTAATTGTTAGTGGCGATAGTTTTATCGGAAGTGTTGAACAACGCCGTAAAATTAAATCTCAATTTCCAAAAGCAATGGCAGTTGAGATGGAAGCTACTGCCATCGCTCAAACATGTTATCAATTTAAAGTGCCATTTATTGTGACACGAGCAGTATCAGATTTAGCTAATGGAGAAGCAGAAATCTCTTTTGAAGAATTCTTAGGAAAAGCTGCAGTTTCATCTAGTGAAACAGTTGAATTATTAGTTAAATCATTATAAAAAGTAAAGGTGAAAATATAAAATGGGAATTGTTAAAAATTTATTTATGCCCAATGCATATGTACAATCTGTGTTTGAAATAGATATTGAGAAATTAGCTAGTAATGGAGTCAAAGGTATTATAACTGATTTGGATAACACACTTGTGGGTTGGGATGTCAAAGAACCTACCGAAAGAATTAAAGAGTGGTTTGCTAAAGCTCGAAAATTAGGCATCACTGTAACGATTGTTTCAAATAATAATGAGGAACGTGTATCTAGTTTTTCTAAAGATTTAGAAGTAGATTTCATTTTCAAGGCGAGAAAACCTATGGGCAAAGCATTTAAAAAAGCCATTAAACAAATGAATATTCAAGCTAAAGAGACAGTAGTTATAGGAGATCAAATGTTGACTGATGTTTTTGGTGGTAATCGTAATGGACTTTATACTATCATGGTCGTTCCAGTTAAACGAACAGATGGATTTATAACGAAATTCAATCGTCTCATCGAAAGACGTTTGTTGAATCATTTCAGAAAAAAAGGTTATATCAAATGGGAGGAAAATTGATTGAGTGAAACACTAAAATGTATTGGTTGTGGTGCACCGCTACAATCTGAAGATAAAAACGCACCAGGATATGTACCTGAACATAATATGTTTCGTGAAGATGTCATTTGCCAAAGATGCTTTAGGTTAAAGAATTACAACGAAGTGCAAGACGTTGGAATGGATAGTGAAGACTTTTTAAATTTATTAACAGGATTATCAGATCAAAAAGGTATCGTCGTTAATGTGGTTGATGTATTTGATTTCGAAGGATCTTTCATTAACGCGATTAAGCGAATTGTTGGAAATAAAAAAATTATTTTAGCAGCAAACAAACTTGATCTTCTTCCTAAACAAATTAATAAACGTCGTGTGAAAGAATGGTTGAAGAAATCTGCTCGAAAGTATGGCCTTGAAGCCGAAGATGTCGTACTCATCTCTGCAGACAAAGGTTGGGGCATCGAAGAATTATTGCAATCGATTAATCAATATAGAAACAATGAAGATGTCTATATAGTAGGAACAACGAATGTAGGTAAATCAACCTTAATTAATAAATTGATCGAAATAAGTGTTGGTGAAAAGGACGTCGTAACAACTTCACGTTTCCCAGGTACAACATTAGATATGATTGATATTCCACTAGATGAAACAACATTTATGTATGATACACCAGGAATTATTCAAGAACATCAAATGACACATTATGTTTCTGAAAAAGAATTAAAAACCATTATGCCTAAAAAGGAAATTAAACAACGTGTGTATCAATTAAATGAAGGTCAAACACTATTCTTTGGTGGTTTAGCGAGAATTGATTATGTTTCTGGAGGTAAAAGACCTTTAATATGTTTCTTCTCTAATGATTTAAATATTCATAGAACTAAAACCGAAAAGGCAAATGAGCTTTGGAAATCACAATTAGGTTCAGTTTTAACGCCACCGCATAACGCTGAGAACTTTGATTTAAATAATGTAAAGGCCGTTAGACTTGAAACAGGAAAAGCAAAACGTGACGTTATGATTTCAGGATTAGGTTTCATTACAATTGATGAAGGTGCAAAAGTGATTGTACGCGTCCCTAAAAATGTTGATGTAATATTAAGAAATTCTATTTTATAAAAGGAGTGAGAAGAATGAAATTTGCTGTAATTGGACATCCTATATCTCATTCTTTATCTCCTGTAATGCATAATGCTAACTTTTCTAAGTTAGGATTAGATTACACTTATGAAGCATTAGATATACCTATTGAAGATTTTCATTTGATTAAAGAAATCATTACAGAAAAGGGGCTCAATGGATTTAATATCACAATTCCACATAAAGAACGAATCCTACCTTATTTGGATGAAATAGATGAACAATCCAAAACTGTTGGAGCCGTTAACACTGTTTTAATCAAAGACGGTAAATGGATAGGGTACAATACTGATGGGATAGGTTATGTCACAGGCTTAAGACAAGTATATGATGATTTAGAAAGTGCTTATATATTAATATTAGGCGCAGGTGGAGCAAGTAAGGGTATTGCAAATGAATTAGCAAAATTTGTGAATCCTAAATTAACTGTTGCTAATCGTACCATGTCACGTTTCAACGATTGGAAACTTGATATTAATGCAATTTCTTTAGAGGACGCAGAAAGCTATTTAGATGAATTTGATATTATTATTAATACAACACCTGCAGGTATGGCTGAAAATAAAGAAAGTGTTTTAAATTTGAAAAATCTAAATACAAATGCACTTGTTAGCGATATTGTCTATATTCCATATAAGACTCCTATTTTAGAAGAAGCTGAAAATAAAGGCAATCCTATATATAATGGTTTAGATATGTTCGTATATCAAGGTGCTGAAAGTTTTAAAATATGGACGAATCAAATGCCTGATATCCAAACGATGAAACAGACAGTTCTAGATAAATTGAAAGGAGATAGATCATGTTAACTGGAAAACAGAAAAGATATTTACGTAGTTTAGCGCATAATACAGATCCAACTTTCCAAATAGGAAAAGGTGGAATTAATGAAAATATGATTAATCAAATTGATGAAACGTTAGAGAATAGAGAACTCATTAAAATTCATGTGCTTCAAAATAATTTTGACGATAAAAATGAATTAGCTAGAGCGCTAAGTGAAGCGACTAAAAGTGAATTAGTACAAGTAATCGGGTCAATGATTGTACTGTATAGAGAATCTGAAGAAAATAAAGAAATTACGTTACCTTAATGGCTAAAATTGTGTTGTACGGCGGTCAATTTAACCCGATTCATACCGCTCATATGGTAGTAGCTAGTGAGATATATCATCAATTGCAGCCAGATGCGTTCTACTTTTTACCGAGCTATATGGCACCTTTGAAAGAACATGATGACTTTCTAGATTCATCCTATCGAATGAAAATGATTGAGCTTGTAATAGAAGATTTAGGCTTTGGTAATATTTGTACGGCTGAGTTAGAAAGAAAAGGCCAAAGTTACACATATGATACTTTAGCAGAATTAAAGCAATCACAGCCTAATGATGAATTCTACTTTGTCATTGGTACAGACCAATATGAGCAATTAGATCAGTGGTATAATATTGAAAAGTTAAAGAAAATGATTACCTTTGTGATTGTAAATCGTGATAAGGCATATCAAAAAGTAGAAAATGGTATGATATCAGTTAAAATTCCCCGTATAGATATAAGTTCATCTATGGTACGAAATCGTATTAAAAATAAGCAAACGATACAAGTTTTAGTCCCTAAAAAGGTAGAAAAGTATATACAGGAGGAAGGATTTTATGGATATAAATGAAGCTAAAGCACTCGTTAAAGATAAGCTACCAGAAAAGCGCTATAATCATTCTTTAAGAGTAGCAGAAACAGCAGTGAAATTAGCAGAGATTTATGACGGTGATAAAGAGAAAGCTGAATTGGCTGGTGTACTGCATGATTATTGCAAATATGATGATTTAAGTAAAATGTATCAGATTGTTAGACAATGCGAGTTAGAGAGTGATTTACTTAGTTACGGAAATGAAATCCTCCATGGTCCAGTGTGTGCTGCAATAATGGAACATGACTATCATATCAAGGACGAAGAAGTCTTATTAGCTATTAAATATCATACAACTGGTCGTCAACAAATGACTAAAACTGAGAAGTTAATTTTTATTGCAGATTATATTGAACCCGGCAGAAAGACCCCCGGAGTTGAAGAAATTAGAGATATGGCATACAATCAAGGTAGCTTAGATAAAACAATTTATGAAATTTCTAAGCGTACAGTTTTATTTTTAATTGGTAAAGATATTACGGTATATGGCACTACGATTGCATGCTTGAATTATTATAATTATAGTGACGAAAGAATAAAGGATGATTAAATGAGTTCAGAAGAATTATTAAATATTGCTGTCGAAGCGACAGAAAACAAAAAAGCTGAAGATGTAATTTCTCTTAACATGCAAGGTATCAGTGATATGACTGACTACTTTGTTGTGTGTCATGGTAATAATGAACGTCAAGTTCAATCTATTGCTAGAGCTGTTAAAGAAGCTGTTCATGAGCAAAATATTGATGTAAAGCGTATGGAAGGATATAACGATGCAAGATGGGTACTTATTGATTTAGCCAATGTTGTAGTTCATATTTTCCACAAAGACGAAAGAAATTATTACAATATCGAGAAATTATATCAAGATGCTCCAGTTGAATCATATGGTCAGGCTGTCTTTTAAAGATGTCTCAGTATGAAGATATGAGTTTGGTATATGACCAACTCACACAGGACCAACCGTATGATGAATGGTTCAATATTGTTGAATCCTTTTCAAAGCAACAAATTAATGAAATTCTAGATTTAGGTTGTGGCACCGGTAGTTTAACGCATCGATTAGTCACATTAGGACATGTAACTGGAATGGATTTAAGTATTGATATGTTGACGATTGCTAACGAGAAAACTAACAATGTTAGATGGTTAGAAGGAGATATGACAGATTTTAATTTGAACCAAAAGTTTAATGTTATTACAATATTTTGTGATTCACTGAATTATTTACCTACAATTGATGATGTCAGAAATACATTCAAATCAGTATACCAACATTTAACTAATGATGGTGTGTTTCTTTTTGATGTGCATACGGTTCACAAGATGAATACATTGTTTAATAATCAAAGCTATATTGATGAAACTGATGATGTTTTCTTAGGATGGGAAGCTATTCGTGGTGATGAACCATTGAGTGTTTATCATGAAATGTCATTCTTTATTCTTGAGAAAGATGGTAGTTATCGACGTTTCGATGAATCGCATTACCAAAGAACCTATGAAGAAGAAACTTATAAATCACTATTAAAAGAGATAGGTTTTACAAAAATTGAAACTTTCACAGATTTCAATCTAGAGAAACATGAAGAAGATGCTGATCGATTATTTTTCGTTGTTAAAAAATAAATATTAACATTAAGAAGTAAAATCACTCGTTCGTACGTTGATAAGTATGAAGGAGTGATTTTTTGTTTAATATAGATAAAAAGTATATCGATTTTATTTTGCGATGGAAACGATATTTTATATTAGGGATTGTCGGAATCATTATCGCGATTCTTACTTTGACTAACAAAGATGAATCTCATAATGAGAATAATGAAATGAATGAGTTTCCAAAAGATCATCATCTAGATTCAAATGAGATTAAAAACAATCAATCTCATACTAAAGCTAATACAAATAATAAGAATATGAGTAATAAAGAAAACAGTAAGGAAAAAGTTTATGTTGATATTAAAGGGGCTGTCGAGCATCCTAATGTATATCAAATGCTATCGACTGAACGAGTCATTGACGCTTTGAATAAGGTAAAACTTTCTAAAAATGCAGACGTTTCCCAAATTAATCTATCAGAAAAATTAATAGACCAAAAGTTAATATATGTGCCCACAAAAGGAGAGCAACCTCATACTATTAGAAATAATAATTCTCCAATAACTACGAATCAAAATAGTGAAAATAAACAAGTCAATCTTAATAATGCGACTGAATCAGAACTTAAAGGAGTCCCAGGTATTGGACCAACAAAAGCTAAAGAAATTATAAACTATAGAGAACAAAACGGTAGATTTGATAAAATAGATGATTTAAAAAAGATTAAAGGGTTTGGCGAGAAAACGTTTGAAAAATTAAAAGAACACTTTATTATTTAGCTTTTATTCATTATTGCATTTATTGCTTTAAATGATTAAGCTATAAATATTAATTGTTTTTCTACATAAGGAGGCAACTACACATGGAAAGAATTAAATGGGAAGAATATTTTATGGCTCAAAGTCATTTATTAGCTTTGAGATCGACATGTCAAAGACTCTCTGTTGGAGCTACAATTGTCAAAGATAATAGAATTATTGCTGGTGGTTACAACGGATCAGTAGCAGGGGAAGTTCATTGCATTGATGAAGGTTGCCTTATTGAAGATGGTCATTGTATTAGAACAATACATGCAGAAATGAATGCACTACTACAATGCGCTAAACAAGGTGTTTCAACAGAAGGTGCTACAATTTACGTGACTCATTTCCCTTGTTTAAATTGCACAAAGTCAATTATACAAGCTGGCATTAAGACGATATATTATGCAGAAGATTATCACAATCATGACTACGCTATTAAACTACTTCAACAATCAGGTAATGAATATAAAAGAATACCATTCTCTCCAGAATACGTAGCACAATACCTTACGCAAGGTTAATCAATGATATACATAGCACTTTCATTTTTAGTAGGGATACTTTGGATGAATTTCAAAGTTATCTCTACCTCACTATTTCTATTGGCGTTCATACTTGCGACGATTAAGAACTTCAAACTCCCTCTTATTATATTAATGTTTGCTTCTTCCATACTTTCATATTTTATTATTTATTCTTATACTCAAAAGGAAACCAAATCGCAAAATTATCTTAGAAACCATCCTATGGTTCGAAATGACGTAACTTTTAAATCATTAGAAAATAAACAAAAGTATACTACTGGCTATCTTATATATAAGAATGAAAACTATAAATTTTTCTTTAAGACTAAAATGTCTAAAACTTACGCATCTTTAAAAAATAAGACGTGCTACATAAAAGGGGATTTTAAATTTGATAATGAGCATCCTTCTATAACGATTTCATCTATCAACTTGAATTCTTGTAAAACTAATGGTCATTTTCAATGGATTTATAATCATCAAGAATACATTTCGAATAAGATATACCATTCAGGAGTGAAATATCCTAATAGAATCCTTGCATTAATTACTGGCAATACGACATTAATCAATCCAGATTATAAGGAAAAAGTAAAAGAGATAGGAATATATCATTTATTAGCTATAAGCGGCACACATATAGCCACAATTATTTTAATTATCCATCAATCTCTCGTAAGATTTAATACACCTTTATTAGTCATAAAGATCTTAACCATATGCGTATTAGTTATTTACGCTATTTATACTGATTTTGTTCCTAGCGCTGTGAGAGCAATATCAATAGCTATTTTAGTAATATTACTCCCCAAATCTCTTAGAAAATCTTCTCTCAATTTACTTTCATTAATTTTTATAATTATGTACATTGTTTATCCAGGGTATATTTATAACATAGGTTTTCAATTTTCATTTTTAATTTGCTTCTTCATTCTAATGGCTCAACCATTTCTTAAAAATTTAACACCTATAAAAAGTCTCTTAGCAATAACATGTATAGCACAATTTGGTTCTATCATAATTAGCGTCTATCATTTTAATCAATTTCAGTGGATTGGTTTCCTATCGAACTTACTTTTTGTTCCATTTTATAGCTTCTTACTTTTTCCATCTATTATCTTATTTTTCATCACGAGTCATTTAATTTCTCATTTCGAAATCATGAATCGCTATATGGCATTTTTGTATAATGTTCATGATCTACTACTAAATTTATTCTATAAACTGTCCCATTATAAATGGTATATCCCTGATTTAAGTGAAAAGCAATTACTGCTATTCATATTATCAATATTTATCGTTTACTATTTATTCGTACATCAAAAGGTATTTATTTCCTTATCAGTATTTATAATCATATTATCTCTACTCACATTTACTAATAAGCCAAGTTATGCTGAATTAACTCTGTTTGATGTCGGACAAGGTGATAGTATACTTTTCAAAACTGGAAACAATAAAACGATTATGATAGATACTGGAGGTAAAGGAGATGAAAACAAATCTAAAAGTATTAGTCATCATAATATAGCTAAGTTTAAAATTCTTCCGAGTCTTAAAAGAAAAGGAATTTCTACGATTGATTATCTAATCTTAACGCATCCACATGCAGATCATATGGGAGAATTACCATATCTATTTGAACACTTAAAAATTAAAAACATTATATTGAATAGTGATGGTTTTCCAAATGATTTATTAAAATATATTATAAAGGAAGGCAAGATGAAGAATATTAAAATACATGAGGTTAAAAATATTTCTCAAATTAATTTTGAAGTAACTAAATTAAAATTTTTCAATACATTTATACCCGCCAGTTCAGATAAAAATGAACAATCCATTATCATACTCATCCAATACCGTAATAAAAATATTCTATTAATGGGGGATGCGACTAAGAACAATGAATCAATTCTTTTACAAAATTACAAATTGCCAAAAATAGATATATTAAAAGTAGGACATCACGGTAGTAGAACAAGCAGTTCTGAAGAATTTGTTAAAAACATACAACCCAAAATAAGTTTAATTTCAAGTGGCAAGCATAATAAATATCATCTTCCCAATGATGATGTTATATCTCGTTAAAAAGAGAATGGAAGCGAAGTTTATGATACACAGGATAATGGGGAACTAAGTATTAATTTAGATGACATAAAAACGAAGATTCAACGTATATATCAACGTCAATCAACTAATGCTAGAGAAGTAACGCAATAAAATGATATAATTTACAGGTATGAGAAATAGAGGAAGGGTGTACTTATGAGCGATAATATTGTGGCTATATACGGTGAAGTGCCTGAACTTGTCGAGAAGAAAAGTTCTGAAATAGTCAATCAATATCTTGGACAGGACAAAGATGATTTCAACTTTGTGAAATTTAATATGTATGAAAATGACTTAACGCCTATCATTGAAGAAACATTAACGATGCCCTTTTTCTCAGATAAAAAGGCTATTGTAGTAAAAAATGCCTATGTGTTTACTGGCGAAAAAGTAACTAAAGAACTCAATCATAGTGCTGAACAACTCATAGAGTTTATTGAAAAGTATGATGGCGAAAACTTAATTATCTTTGAAGTTTATCAAAATAAATTAGATGAACGTAAAAAGCTAACGAAATCGCTTAAAAAATATGCTCAATTAAAAAAAGTAGAACAGATGTCTGAAGAAGAAATAAAAAAATGGATTCAGCGCAAATTAAATGAGAATTATAAAGATATAAAACAAGATGCATTAAATCTCTTTATTGAGCTCACTGGCATTAATTTTAATATTGTCTCTCAAGAACTTGAAAAATTAATGCTCTTCTTAGGGGATAGACCTACAATAAATAAAGATGATGTCAATCAAATTATTAATAGAAGCTTAGAACAAAATGTGTTTTTATTAACTGAATTTATTCAAAAAGGCAGAAAAAATAAAGCAGTACAGTTAGTGAATGATTTAATAACAATGAAAGAAGAACCTATTAAACTTTTAGCATTAATAACAAGCAACTACAGATTGTATTATCAATGTAAAATATTGGGTCAAAAGGGATACAGTGGTCAGCAAATAGCTAAAACAGTTAATGCGCATCCTTATAGGGTGAAATTAGCTTTAAATCAAGCTCGGAATTATCAATTAAATGATTTATTAAATATTATTGATTCATGTGCAGAAACTGATTATAAATTAAAATCTTCATACATGGATAAGCAGCTTATTTTAGAACTATTTATCTTGTCTCTTTAAAATAAAAAAGATCAAGCTCAGCGCTTGATCTTTTTAATAAGTAGAATTATTTATTAGCTGTCATAAGTTTTGATTTAATACGATCAGCTTTGTTTGAGTGGATTAAGTTGCTTTGAGCAGCTTTATCAACTTGTTTAATCGCAAAATTTAATAATTCATTTTTGTTTTCAGCATCAGTTGAGATAGCTGTTTTCGCGCGTTTAACTGCTGTACGCATAGCATTCTTTTTAGAGATATTACGTGCTTCAGCTGTTTCAGTTGTTCTCACACGTTTAACTGCAGATTTAATGTTTGGCATTTCTGTCACCTCCTAAAAGTGAACTTAACTTATCAAAATTTATTTGATTACAACAAGAAATATTTTATCAAATGTCTAATCTTTGTGCAATCATTTATTTATCAGTATTGTGAATATAGTTTAAAGTCTTTAACTATTGGAAAGTGACCATTAACTCTATATAATTAAAATTGTTAGAACTTAAATGATACTGGAATAAAGGAGTTTATTCTGGATAGAAACCATTGTAATGACATAGAATGAAGTTTTCTTAGGAATAATGAAAATGTTATTAATGTCTCAACCTCAATAACTTCCTTTAAGTTCATTTGCATTTAAACTTTAAAAACGTTATCATATCAAAGATGTATACATAAATCGGGTTATTTTTATGAAAGTGAGTAGGATAAGATGGATAAGCAAGAACGCTATAATAGAAGAGAAAATATAAGAAATTTCTCTATCATCGCACATATTGACCACGGGAAATCGACATTAGCTGATAGAATCTTAGAAAATACTAAATCAGTCGAAACACGCGAAATGCAAGATCAATTACTTGATTCTATGGATTTAGAGAGAGAACGTGGAATAACAATTAAATTGAATGCTGTTCGTTTAAAATACGACGCTAAAGATGGTCAAACTTATACTTTCCATCTTATTGATACACCAGGACATGTAGATTTTACATATGAAGTGTCACGTTCTTTGGCAGCATGTGAAGGTGCAATTCTTGTCGTCGATGCGGCTCAAGGAATCGAAGCACAAACCTTAGCTAATGTTTATTTAGCTTTAGATAATGATTTAGAATTATTACCTGTGGTGAATAAAATTGATTTACCAGCAGCAGAACCTGAAAGAGTAAAACAAGAATTAGAAGATGTTATCGGCTTAGATCAAGACGATGTTGTTTTAGCGAGTGCCAAATCAAATATTGGTATTGAAGATATATTAGAAAAAATAGTCGAAGTCGTACCAGCTCCAGATGGAGATCCAGAAGCACCATTAAAAGCCCTCATATTTGATTCAGAGTATGATCCATATAGAGGCGTTATATCTTCTATCAGAATTATAGATGGTGTAGTCAAAGCTGGAGATAAAATTAAAATGATGGCGACTGGTAAAGAATTCGAAGTAACTGAAGTGGGTATCAATACACCTAAACAGTTACCTGTTGAAGAATTAACAGTAGGTGATGTTGGTTATATTATCGCCAGCATTAAAAATGTAGATGATTCACGTGTTGGTGATACAATCACATTAGCTCATCGACCAGCTGACAAGCCACTTAAAGGCTATAAAAAGATGAATCCAATGGTTTATTGCGGATTATTCCCAATAGATAATAAAGATTATAATGATTTAAGAGAAGCATTGGAAAAACTTCAACTTAATGATGCATCATTAGAATTTGAACCTGAATCTTCACAAGCTCTTGGTTTTGGCTATAGAACTGGATTCTTAGGTATGTTACACATGGAAATTATTCAAGAAAGAATTGAAAGAGAATTCGGAATTGAATTAATTGCGACTGCACCATCAGTAATTTACCAATGTATTTTAAAAGACGGCTCAGAAGTTACTGTAGATAATCCAGCCCAAATGCCTGAAAGAGATAAAATCGACCATATTTACGAACCTTTCGTTAGAGCTACAATGATGGTTCCTAATGATTACGTCGGTGCTGTTATGGAATTATGTCAACGTAAACGTGGTCAATTTGTGAATATGGACTATCTGGATGATATACGAGTAAATATTGTGTATGAAATTCCATTATCAGAAGTCGTATTTGATTTCTTTGATCAACTAAAATCTAATACTAAAGGATATGCTTCTTTCGATTATGAATTCATTGAGAATAAAGAAAGTAACTTAGTTAAGATGGATATTCTACTTAATGGTGATAAAGTTGATGCGTTAAGTTTCATAGTTCATAGAGACTTTGCTTATGAAAGAGGTAAAGCACTCGTTGAAAAATTAAAAACACTTATCCCAAGACAGCAATTCGAAGTACCAGTGCTAGCAGCCATCGGTCAAAAAATTAGTGCTCGTACAAATATTAAATCGATGGGTAAAAATGTCTTATCAAAATGTTATGGTGGCGATATTAGCCGTAAACGTAAATTACTAGAAAAACAAAAAGCCGGTAAAGCTAAAATGAAAGCTGTAGGTAATGTTGAAATTCCTCAAGATGCTTTCTTAGCAGTGCTTAAAATGGATGATGAATAAAACTTTAATTCAAAGGTTGAGACATAAACACATGAGTCTCAGCCTTTAAAAACGTATCGAAAGTGCCTAAATATGAGATAATCGAATAAATCCAATTTTTCTTTTATCCACTAGTTCAGCAACAATCATCCTTACCGAAGCGGAGCGATGAAATCATTTTAACTACAAGATTTCGCTTCCGCTCTTTTTTATGTTCATTATTGGGGGGAGAATTTTGACAGTTACAAGCGCATATATTCATATTCCTTTCTGCGTACGAATTTGTACTTATTGTGATTTCAATAAGTATTTTATAGATAAACAGCCAGTAGATGAATACTTAGATGCTCTTATTAAAGAAATGCAGGTTAATAATAATAGACAACTTCAAACGATGTATGTTGGAGGAGGAACGCCTACTGCTTTAAATTTAACGCAACTTGAAAAATTACTTAAAGCGATTAATAATACGTTTACTATAAGTGGCGAATATTCATTTGAAGCTAATCCAGATGAGTTAACTTATGAAAAGGTAGCACTCTTAAAAAGGTATGGCGTCAATAGAATTTCAATGGGTGTGCAAACATTTAAACCAGAATTATTAGAAATACTTGGCAGAACTCATAAAAAAGAAGACATATACGAAGCTGTTGAAAATGCACGCAAAGTTGGAATTGAATCAATTAGTCTTGATTTGATGTATCATCTACCACAACAAACTTTGGATGATTTCAAACAAAGTTTGGAATTAGCTCTAAAGATGGATATTGATCATATATCTAGTTATGGGCTTATACTAGAACCTAAAACTCAATTTTATAATATGTATAGAAAGGGACATCTTAAACTTCCAAATGAAGATTTAGGTGCTGAAATGTACCAGTATTTAATGCAAAGATTAGAACAATCAAATCTAAAGCAGTACGAGATTTCTAATTTTGGAAAAGCAGGGCACGAATCTACACATAATAAAGTTTATTGGCTAAATGAGGAATATTATGGATTTGGTGCAGGTGCAAGTGGTTACGTAGACGGGGTAAGATATACCAACTTAAATCCTGTTCGTCATTATATTGATGCTATTAATAAAAATGAACAACCTATACTTACTCAAACAGAACCAACTTTTGAAGAAAAAATGGAAGAAGAAATGTTTCTTGGTTTAAGAATGAACCAAGGCGTTAATACTGAAAGATTTAAATACAAATTCGGATTACCGATTGAAAGTGTTTTTGGTCAAACAATTGAAAATTTATTAGGAAGAAATCTATTACAAAAACAACAACAAAACATTTCATTAACTGATCGTGGTAAAGTGATTGGTAATGAGGTTTTCGAGGCATTTTTACTTAACCTCTAAAAATTTCGATATTTTAATGCTTTAACATTGACTTACTTTGACCTTTTTGATAAATTATAATTAGCACTTGAGATAAAAGAGTGCTAATGAGGTGAAAACATGATTACAAATAGACAATTAAGCATCCTTAATGCAATTGTTGAAGATTATGTTGATTTTGGACAACCGATTGGTTCTAAAACTTTAATTCATCGACATAATTTAGATATTAGTCCTGCTACCATTAGAAATGAAATGAAACAACTTGAAGATATGAACTTCATTGAGAAGACACATACCTCTTCAGGTAGGACACCATCCGAATTAGGTTTTAGATATTATGTCAATCGTTTATTAGAACAAACATCTCATCAAAATCAAAACAAAATTCAACGTTTAAATCAGTTATTGATTGAGAATCATTATGATATTTCTACCGCATTGACTTATTTTGCAAATGAATTATCAATGCAATCTCAATATGCAACGTTGGTTGTACGTCCAAATCACAATCAAGATATTATTAGTAATATTCATTTGATTCAAGCTAACAATCATTTGGTTATTTTAATTATGGTATTTTCATCAGGTCATGTTGAGAACATTCATGTTGTAACTCATGTAGAACTGAATCGTCTTAACTTAAATAAAATAGCTAACTTTTTGACTACACATTTTAATGAGAATCATAAAAATTTATCTCGTGATATTCATATGGTTGTAAATTCAGATGAAGAGAAAAAGTTAGTAAGCGAAATGATTGATTTGATGGAACAACATATTAATAATCAAAGTAATAGCATTTATATGGGAGGAAAGGTTAAACTTATTGATGCGTTGAATGAAACAAACGTGTCATCTATACAACCAATTCTTCAATATATCGAATCAAATCGAATCACTGAATTATTAGATGAAATATCAGCATCTCAAATCAATGTTCGTATTGGCAAAGAAATTGATGAAAGTTTAAGTGATATTTCTATCGTGACAAGTCAGTATCATTTTGATGAGTCACTAAAAGGTCAAATTGCGGTCATAGGACCAACTGCTATGCATTATCAAAATGTAATTCAATTACTTAACCAAATATGGTAGTAATGAGAGTTGTATTGGAGGTCAGACAATGACAGAAAAAGATCATACAGTGAATCAAACTGAGGAAGAAGTTAATTCAAAAGAAAGCGAAGATAATCAAACTTTTGAAAATAACGAGGAATCAGTAGATCACACTGATAAGAATGAAGTTAAAGATAATCAATTGCAAGATGATTCTGAAGAAACAGATCAACAAGAAGATGTTGATCCTAAAGATGAAAAAATTCAAGAATTAGAAAAATTAGCAAATGATAATGAAGAAAAATATTTAAGATTATATGCTGAATTCGAAAATTATAAGCGTCGAATTCAAAATGAAAATCAAATTAATAAAACTTATCAAGCTCAAGGTGTTTTAACTGATATTCTTCCGTCAATAGATAATATTGAACGCGCACTTCAAATTGAAGGTGATGATGAATCTTTTAAATCACTTCAAAAAGGTGTGCAAATGGTACACGAAAGTTTACTAAGAGCTTTAAAAGATAATGGTCTTGAAGAAATTCAAGCCGAAGGGCAAGAATTTGATCCTAATTTACATCAAGCAGTGGTTCAAGATGATAATCCTGATTTCAAATCAGGTGAAGTCACTCAAGAATTACAAAAAGGATATAAACTTAAGGATCGTGTATTAAGACCATCAATGGTTAAAGTAAATCAATAAGTTGATTGAAAAAACATTGTAAATTTAAAACATATTAAATTGGAGGAATTTTATTATGAGTAAAGTAATCGGAATCGACTTAGGTACTACAAACTCTTGTGTTGCTGTATTAGAAGGCGATGAACCAAAAGTAATTCAAAATCCAGAAGGTGCACGTACAACTCCTTCAGTAGTTGCGTTTAAAAATGGAGAAACTCAAGTAGGTGAAGTTGCTAAACGTCAAGCAATTACAAATCCTAACACTGTTCAATCTATTAAACGTCATATGGGTACAGATTATAAAGTAGATATCGAAGGTAAATCATATACACCTCAAGAAATCTCAGCTATGATTTTACAAAACTTAAAAAGTACTGCAGAAAGCTATTTAGGTGATACTGTAGATAAAGCAGTTATCACAGTGCCAGCTTACTTTAACGACGCTGAACGTCAAGCTACTAAAGATGCTGGTAAAATTGCAGGTTTAGAAGTGGAACGTATTATTAATGAACCAACAGCTGCTGCATTAGCTTATGGTTTAGACAAAACTGATAAAGATCAAAAAGTTCTTGTATTCGACTTAGGTGGCGGTACTTTTGACGTATCTATCCTTGAATTAGGCGATGGCGTATTCGAAGTACTATCTACTGCAGGAGATAACAAACTTGGTGGTGACGACTTTGACCAAGTTATCATTGACTATTTAGTTTCTGAATTCAAAAAAGAAAATGGCGTAGATTTATCTCAAGACAAAATGGCATTACAAAGATTAAAAGATGCTGCTGAAAAAGCTAAAAAAGATTTATCTGGCGTATCTCAAACTCAAATTTCACTACCATTCATCTCAGCTGGTGAAAGTGGTCCATTACACTTAGAAATGAGCCTAAGCCGTTCTAAATTTGAAGAATTAGCAGATTCATTAATCAGAAAAACAATGGAACCAACTCGTCAAGCATTAAAAGATGCTGGTCTATCAACTTCAGAAATCGATGAAGTAATCCTTGTTGGTGGTTCAACTCGTATTCCAGCTGTACAAGAAGCAGTTAAAAAAGAAGTAGGAAAAGATCCTCATAAAGGTGTTAACCCAGATGAAGTAGTAGCAATGGGTGCAGCTATCCAAGGTGGCGTTATCACTGGTGATGTTAAAGACGTAGTATTATTAGACGTTACACCATTATCACTTGGTATCGAAATTATGGGTGGACGTATGAATACGTTAATCGAACGTAATACTACTATTCCAACATCTAAATCACAAGTTTATTCAACAGCTGCAGATAATCAACCAGCAGTTGATATTCACGTATTACAAGGTGAACGTCCAATGGCATCTGACAACAAAACATTAGGTCGTTTCCAATTAACTGATATTCCACCAGCTCCACGTGGTGTACCTCAAATCGAAGTAACATTTGATATCGATAAAAACGGTATTGTTAATGTAACCGCTAAAGATTTAGGTACAAACAAAGAACAAAATATCACTATCCAATCAAGCTCAGCTTTATCTGATGAAGAAATCGACCGTATGGTGAAAGACGCTGAAGAAAATGCTGAAGCAGATAAAAAACGTCGTGAAGAAGTTGACTTACGCAATGAAGCTGATAGCTTAGTATTCCAAGTTGAAAAAACTATCAGCGATTTAGGCGACAATATTGGCGAAGATGATAAGAAAAATGCTGAAGAGAAAAAAGATGCACTTAAATCTGCGCTTGAAGGCGAAGATATTGAAGACATCAAATCTAAAAAAGAAGAACTTGAAAAAGTTGTTCAAGAGTTATCAGCTAAAGTATACGAGCAAGCTCAACAAGCTCAACAAGCACAACAACAGGCTCAAGGAGAACAAGGTTCTCAAGATAGCACTGTAGAAGACGCTGATTTCAAAGAAGTTAAAGACGACGAAGATAAAAAATAATTCTGAGATGAGTTAGTAAATGAATTTAATTCATAACTAAGCCAAAAAAGTCAAAGTCAATTGAACATTGGCTTTGGCTTTTTATTTGGATAGTTAGAGTGAATTAGATAAACTAATCTTGTTAAACGTATAAAAGGAGAGATAGTTGTGGCCAAAAGAGACTATTATGAGGTCTTAGGCGTAAGTAAAAGCGCTTCTAAGGACGAAATCAAAAAAGCTTACCGTAAATTATCCAAAAAATATCATCCTGACATCAATAAAGAAGAAGGCGCAGATGAAAAATTTAAAGAAATATCCGAAGCTTATGAAGTCTTAAGTGATGATAATAAACGTGCAAACTATGACCAATTTGGTCACGAAGGCCCTCAAGGTGGATTTGGCAGTCAAGGCTTCGGCGGTGCAGACTTTGACGGATTTAGCGGAGGTGGATTCGAAGATATCTTCAGTTCATTCTTCGGTGGCGGTTCAAGACAAAGAGATCCAAATGCACCTCGTAAAGGTGATGATTTACAATATACAATGACCGTTACGTTCGAAGAGGCCGTGTTTGGTACTAAAAAAGAAATATCTATACGTAAAGACGTTACATGTCATACATGTGATGGTGAAGGTGCTAAACCAGGTACAAGCAAGAAAACTTGTAGTTACTGTAACGGCGCAGGACACGTATCTGTGGAACAAAATACTATCCTAGGTAGAGTGCGCACAGAACAAGTTTGTCCTAAATGTGAAGGTAGTGGACAAGAATTTGAAGAACCATGTCCTACATGTCATGGTAAAGGAACTGAAAATAAAACAGTTAAATTAGAAGTAACTATACCTGAAGGTGTAGATACAGAACAACAAATTCGATTAGCCGGAGAAGGTTCACCTGGAATTAATGGGGGCCCTCATGGTGATTTATATGTTGTGTTTAGAGTTCAACCTTCTGATACGTTTGAACGTGATGGAGACGACATATACTATAATTTAAACGTAAGTTTCCCTCAAGCTGCTTTAGGCGACGAAATCAAAATACCTACATTAAAAAGTAATGTTGTTCTTACAATTCCTGCAGGAACACAAACAGGTAAACAATTCCGTCTTAAAGATAAAGGTATTAAAAACGTTCATGGCTATGGTCATGGTGACTTATTTGTAAATATTAAAGTAGTTACTCCAACTAAAATGAATGACAGACAAAAAGAAATCATGAAAGAATTTGCTGAAATTAATGGTGAAGAAGTGAATGAACAGCCATCTAATTTTAAAGATAGAGCAAAACGATTCTTCAAAGGAGAATAAGTAATGAATTGGACGGAACTCTCAATTGTAGTCAATCACGAAGTAGAATATGATGTAACAGACATACTTGAAAGCCATGGTTCTAATGGCGTTGTGATAGAAGACTCCAAAGATTTAGTGAACCAACCTGCTGATAAATTTGGAGAAATTTATGAATTAAACCCTGATGACTATCCTGATCAAGGCGTCAGATTAAAAGCGTATTTCAATGAACTCACTTTTGGTGACACGCTTAGAACTAATATTAAAAACGCAGTTCTGAATCTTCCAGAATTAGATGAAAATATAGTTACGTTTTCGGAAAAAGAAATCGCTGAAGTAGATTGGGCTAATGAATGGAAGAACTATTTTCATCCATTTAAAGCTTCAGAACGATTTACAATAGTTCCAAGCTGGGAAACATATGAAAAAGAAAGTAATAATGAATTATGTATTGAACTAGATCCAGGCATGGCGTTTGGTACTGGAGATCATCCTACGACAAGCATGTGTCTGAAAGCCATTGAAAAATATGTTAAACCTACAGATTCTGTTATAGATGTTGGAACAGGCTCTGGAATATTGAGTATCGCAAGTCATTTAATTGGTGTAAAACGAATTAAAGCATTAGATATTGATGAAATGGCTGTAAATGTTGCAAAAGAAAATTTCAAGAAGAATCACTGTGAAAACGCAATTGAAGCAGTTCCAGGTAATTTATTACAAGATGAAGATAAAAAATTTAACATTGTTATAGCAAATATTCTTGCTCACATTATTGAAGAAATGATTGAAGATGCTTATAATACTTTAGTTGAAGAAGGTTATTTCATAACTTCTGGTATTATAGAAGAAAAATATGAAGAAATAGAATCTCAAATGAAGCGTGTTGGCTTTAATATCATTTCTGTTGAACATGACAACGGTTGGGTATGTATAGTTGGTCAGAAAGTGAGTGATTAATTTGCAAAGGTATTTTATTAATCAAAACGCTGATGAAAATCAGCGTTTTTTTATTGAAGATAGGGAAGATGTACATCACATTACTCATGTAATGCGTTATAAAGAAGGTAATCATATCATTATTACCTTTTCAGATAAAAAGGTGTATAAATGCGAAATTATCTCTATCAACGACAATAATATCGAACTACGATTAGATGAAAAACAAGATATTAATACTGAATTACCTCAGCATATTACTATTTGTAGCGGTTTGATTAAATCAGATAAATATGAATGGATGATCCAGAAAGCTACCGAAATGGGTGCAAGCGAGTTTATCGCCGTGGGAATGGATCGCTCAGTCGTAAAATTAAATGAATCTAAAGTAGCTAAAAAAATAGATAGATGGCAAAAGATTATTAAAGAAGCAGCCGAACAAAGTTATAGATTAACTATTCCCAATATCTATTTTAAGTCGAATTTAAAAGCAATTTATGATATGATAAATCATTATGACTACGTTCTAATTGCATACGAAGAACAAGCGAAGCATGGAGATTTGAGTCATTTTAAACATATTTTAAAACAATTTGAAGCACAAGATCGTGTTTTAATGATATTTGGGCCTGAAGGTGGACTATCAGATAAAGAAGTGTCATTATTCCAAGAGCATAGTACACTTGTTGGTTTAGGCCCACGCATTTTACGGGCAGAAACTGCGCCTCTATACGCTTTAAGTGCAGTTAGTTTTGAAAAAGAATTATTGGGGTGAAGACTATGTCAACAGTTGCATTTCATACATTAGGTTGTAAAGTAAACCACTATGAAACTGAAGCAATTTGGCAATTATTTAAAGAAGCAGATTATGATAGAGTAGATTTTGAAACAAATGCGGATGTATTTGTAATCAATACTTGTACAGTAACCAATACTGGTGATAAGAAAAGTAGACAAATTATTCGTCGTGCAATTAGACAAAATCCTGAAGCTGTTGTCTGTGTAACAGGTTGTTACGCACAAACTTCTTCAGCTGAAATTATGGAAATTCCTGGCGTTGATGTCGTTGTAGGAACACAAGACCGTCATAAATTACTTGATTATATAGATCAATTTCAACAAGAAAGACAACCTATCAATGGTGTAGGTAATATTATGAAAAACCGTACATATGAAGAACTTGAAGTTCCTTATTTTACAGATAGAACTAGAGCTTCATTAAAGATTCAAGAAGGATGCAATAATTTCTGTACGTTCTGTATCATTCCATGGGCTCGTGGTTTAATGCGCTCAAGAGATCCTGAAAAGGTTGTCGAACAAGCTTCACAACTTGTTAACTCAGGCTACAAAGAAATTGTCTTAACAGGTATTCACACTGGCGGATATGGTCAAGATTTAAAAAACTATAATCTCGCTCAATTATTAAGAGATTTAGACGAAATTGATGGCCTAGAACGAATTCGTATTTCATCTATTGAAGCAAGTCAATTAACTGATGAAGTGATAGAAGTCATTGGAAATTCAAATAAAGTAGTAAGACATTTACACGTACCGTTACAATCAGGTTCTGACAGTGTATTAAAACGTATGAGACGTAAATATACGATGGAACACTTTTCAGAAAGATTAACTGAATTACACAAGGCTTTACCAGATTTAGCTGTTACTAGTGATGTAATTGTAGGTTTCCCTGGTGAGACTGAAGAAGAATTCCAAGAAACTTACGACTTCATCGTCAAACATCAATTTTCTGAATTACACGTATTTCCTTATTCTCCAAGAATTGGTACACCCGCAGCTCGAATGGATGACCAAATTGATGAAGGAATTAAAAATGAACGCGTGCATAAATTAATTACACTTAGCAATCAACTTGCTAAAGAATATGCTTCTAAATTTGAAAATGAAGTTCTTGAAGTGATACCAGAAGAACAAGGGGAAAAACCTAACACATTAGTTGGATATGCAGATAATTATATGAAAGTTCAATTTGAAGGTGACGAATCATTAATTGGACAAATTGTTAAAGTAAAAATACTTAAAGCAGATTATCCTCTAAATGACGGTAAAGCTATCCGCGTGGTTGAACATGCAACGAATAAATCAGAAGAAGAAGTACTTGTCTAAATATTTAAAAAATGTAAATTTTACTAATTGACCACCAATTTGAGTTATATTATACTAATAGTTGCATAGTTTTTACTGTGCATCGACTATAAAGTTCCGTTGATATTTGGAGGGAGGGAAATACAGATGTCTAAAACAGTAGTACGTAAAAACGAATCACTAGAAGATGCTTTACGTAGATTTAAACGTTCAGTATCAAAAAGTGGAACAATTCAAGAAGTACGTAAACGTGAATTTTACGAAAAACCAAGCGTTAAACGTAAAAAGAAATCAGAAGCTGCACGTAAACGTAAATTCAAATAATTAATAGCTCTGTTGACTCCCTCAACACGAATGTTAATTATAAATATCGCCCTAGTTTTTATAACTAGGGTTTTTTTATAAACTTTTTTCCTATTTCGATGTTACTTTTTATGAAACTCTTCAATAGACAGCTCCCAATTCTTATACTTTTTATTTTTCAGAAAATTAATCAAATATTATTAAACTACTTCAAATTAAATTACTTTTCTACAATTTAGCAATTTATATATTAGTGAAATGCTATATAATGTGGGCGTTTTCATGTATAATCATAATGAGGGTGAGGTGAAATAGTGAATTACTCCAATCTAATACATACGTTGCTTTTAACGAAACTTACTAGTGGAAATAATTGGGTTGATCATATTGCGCATTTGATAACTCAACCTTTCGTTTCGCTAATACTTACATGTATTATCTTCCTAGGTTTTCTATACCAATTATATTCAAAACGTATTAATATCATAGGAATCATTGCTTCATTAGCATTATTATTACTATTTTTAGGATTCCTTATTAATGGGGATGTCAACGTATTATCTGTACTCTTATTTACAGTAGGCGTAATACTAGTTATTATAGAGCTGTTTATTATTGGTGCAGTCATTGGCATTATTGGTATGACACTTATTACATTAAGTATTATTATGCTAGGTGATAATATTATACTCATGCTTGGTAATGTAGTGGTTGCATTAATATTATCAATTATAGAGTGGGTGTTATTAGTGAAAATCTTCAAAAGAAAAATTCCATTTCTAGATAAAGTAATCTTAAAAGATTCAACAAATTCTGAGGCTGGTTATCGTTCACATGAAGACCGCTCTCATCTCGTGGGTAAAACCGCTCGAACAGTTACCGATCTTAGACCTGCAGGAATTATCACTTGTGACGATGAAAGAATAGATGCTGTATCAGATGGCACGTTTATTTTACGTAATAGACAAGTAAAAATTCTTGAGGTAGAAGGTACACGTGTAGTTGTTAGAGAAATAGAATAATATTAAGGAGCGATTCAATGTTTGGTATTGGTTTTATAATCATAGCTGTAATTATCGTAGTTGCATTATTAATCCTATTTTCATTTGTACCAGTAGGATTATGGATTTCTGCATTAGCAGCTGGCGTTCATGTCGGCATTGGTACACTTGTAGGTATGCGACTAAGAAGAGTATCACCAAGAAAGGTCATAGCACCTTTAATTAAAGCGCATAAAGCAGGCTTAAAGTTAACTACAAATCAATTAGAATCACATTACTTAGCTGGTGGTAACGTTGATAGAGTAGTAGATGCAAATATTGCAGCACAACGCGCAGATATAGATTTACCATTTGAACGTGGTGCCGCTATCGATTTAGCAGGTCGTGACGTACTTGAAGCTGTTCAAATGTCAGTTAATCCTAAAGTGATCGAAACACCATTTATCGCAGGTGTGGCAATGAATGGTATCGAGGTTAAAGCAAAAGCCCGAATCACAGTACGTGCTAACATTGCTAGATTAGTCGGTGGTGCTGGTGAAGAAACAATTATCGCCCGTGTTGGTGAAGGTATCGTTTCTACTATTGGTTCAAGTGAACATCATACCGAAGTTCTTGAAAATCCGGACAACATCTCTAAAACTGTATTAAGTAAAGGGTTAGACTCTGGAACTGCATTTGAAATATTATCTATCGATATTGCAGATGTTGATATTAGTAAAAATATTGGTGCTGATCTACAAACTGAACAAGCACTTGCAGATAAGAATATCGCACAGGCTAAAGCCGAAGAACGTCGCGCTATGGCTGTAGCATCTGAACAAGAAATGAAAGCTAGAGTACAAGAAATGAGAGCTAAAGTTGTTGAAGCAGAATCAGAAGTACCATTAGCTATGGCTGAAGCATTAAGATCAGGTAATATCGGAGTTAAAGATTATTATAATCTGAAGAATATCGAAGCAGATACTGGCATGAGAAATGCGATTAACAAACGTACTGATCAAAATGATGATGAATCACCAGAACAATAATATAATGAGGTGATTAGATGAGTATCGGTATTATAATATTTATAATATCAATAATTGTTACAGCCATTAGTGCGATTCGTGACAAGAGCCACGAAGACAGACAAAATCAAAGACCACCTCAGAAATCACAAGGCGAACAACAACCTAAAAAGGGTGGTTTCTTTGAAGAATTTGAGAAAACTTTTAAGGAACTTAATGATGAATTAAATGGTGAAACTGAAAAGAAACAACGTAAAGACTTTGAAGAAACACTTCCTCCTATAAATAAAGATTTAGATGAGGAAGAAGATAGACCATATAAAGAAACAACCACGCCGTCACAAACTCATACACATCCTAAACCAGATCCAACGCCATACAACAATGAGAACAACAGACCTCAACCTGTTGCCACAACATCAAGAGACGAAAGTGCTGAAAAACTAAGAAAAGAACTTGAAGCTAGTTTAACTGAGGATTTAAAAAACGTTCGTAGTGAGATTGATAGAGAAAAAGAAAAACAACTAGAAATGATTGAGAAAAAAGCGAGAGATATTATTAAAGATAAATATTTATCAGAAAGAACAAAACGTTATCGCTTAAAACAGCTACTGAATTCTCAAAATGTTGAACGAAGTATGTCTCATTCAGCTTTCAAATTTGACAACGATGAGGTCATCAACGGTTTAATATGGTCAGAAATTCTAAGTGAACCGAAACAACTTTAAATGACGCTTTTAATTTAATAACATCATTATTTAATTATAAGTTAAAACTAGGAGAGTAAAACTTTGTATTCATTTTTTCCAAATGAATACAGTTTTACTCTCTTTTTAGTTTGTCTAAATTGTAGGAGTTTAGTAAAATTTTTAATGAGATAGATGTTATATCAAACGTTATAAATTTCAACTTTGATTTAAAGCATAATCACATTAATTAGTAGAACAAGCGTGATATAATGAATATGGAATTCAACACATTTAATTATATTACGTAATCAATAATATTAACTATCGTAACTTGAAAAGGAGCGCGTTTATGCCAGGAATAATTCAAATTGACGACATTAATCAATCACAAGCTTTAATGGGGAATAATGATGAGCATCTTAAAACTATTGAAGACAACTTTGATGTCGTCATACATGCTAGAGGACAAGAAATTGCCGTTAAAGGTGAAAAGTTAGAGCATGTAGAAAAAGCAGAATTAGTTCTTACCAATTTATTAAAAGTTATAGAATTGGGAAATACAATTACACTTAAAGATGTAGAAGCTGCTATTAAAATGGCAGATAATAACACGATTCAGCACCTTTTAGATTTATACGATGAAGAAATTACAAAAGATGCATTCGGTAAAACGATTCGTGCCAAAACAATGGGTCAACGAATGTATATCAATGCTATGAAAAGAAATGACTTAGTATTTGGTATAGGACCTGCAGGTACCGGCAAGACATTTTTAGCAGTTGTTTACGCTGCCAAGCAATTACGTAAAGGTACCGTTAAACGTATCGTTCTAACAAGACCAGCAGTTGAAGCTGGAGAATCACTTGGTTTCCTACCAGGTGATTTAAAAGAAAAAGTAGATCCTTATTTACGTCCGCTTTATGATGGATTAAATACTGTATTAGGAAGAGAACAAACAGAAAGATTTATAGAAAGAGGAATTATTGAAATTGCGCCACTTGCTTACATGAGAGGAAGAACGCTTGATGATGCGTTTGTCATCTTAGATGAAGCACAAAATACAACGCACGCTCAAATGAAAATGTTCTTAACACGTTTAGGTTTCGGTTCTAAAATGGTTGTTACTGGGGATCAAACTCAAATTGACTTACCTAAAGGCGTGAAGAGTGGCTTGAAAGAAGCAATTAAAAAACTGTACGGTGTCAATGGTATAAGTATTATGAAATTAGACCAAAGTGACGTAGTGAGACATCCACTAGTAAGTAAAATTATTGATCGTTACGAAGGAGTTGATTAAATGTTTACTATAGATTTTAGCGACCACACTGATTTAGTCAAAGATGAATGGTATGAACAAATTGATTCTTTACTAACCTTTGCTAAAAAACAGGAAAATATAGAAAGTGACGCAGAACTATCAGTTACCTTCGTAGATAAAGATGAAATTCAAAACATCAATAAAGTCTATAGAGATAAAGATAAAGTGACTGATGTCATTTCATTTGCTTTAGAAGAAGATGAACCTGATATAGATATGAATGACTTAGAAATTCCACGCGTACTTGGAGACATAATTATTTGCACTGATGTTGCGCAAGAACAAGCAGAAAGTTATGGCCATTCTTTTGAACGTGAATTAGGATTTTTAGCGTTACATGGATTCTTACATTTATTAGGGTATGATCATATGACAGAAGATGACGAAAAAGAAATGTTTGGTCAACAAGATGCAATTCTAAATTCTTACGGATTGACTAGAGACTAGTAATGAGACGTTTCAAATATGCTTACGATGGTTTTACAGCCATTTTAAAAAAAGACCAAAATTTCTTACTCCATATATTAGCTGGAATTATTGCTATCATAATGGGATTTATATTTCATATTAATCGTTCAGAGTGGATGTTTGTATTACTTGCTATTGCTTTAGTATTGAGTTTAGAAGCCATTAACACTTCAATCGAGTTTGTGGTCGATTTAGTTACTACTGAATATCATGAATATGCTAAACATGCCAAAGATATCGCAGCGTTTAGTGTAGTAATTGTATCCGTTTTAGCCATGTGTATTGGATTAATCGTTTTCGTACCACATATTTTAAGTTTATTTTAGGGGGAAAATAAATGAGCTATCAATCGCATTATTTTAAAGAAGTTAGGGAGGCACAAAATAATGCATATGCGCCTTATAGTCATTTTAAAGTTGGGGCTTATTTAAGAACCAAAGATGGACGCACGTTTCACGGTGCAAATGTCGAGAATGCGGCATACTCCTTAGGCATTTGTGCAGAACGTTCTAGCTTAGTCGCAGCTATTTCAGAAGGTTATAGACCTGGAGATTTCGAATCTATTACAGTGACGGTTGACGCAGATCAACCATCCTCTCCTTGTGGTGCTTGTAGACAAGTATTGAAAGAACTTTGCGATGACGATATGCCAGTATATATGACTAATCACAAAGGCGAAATGATAGAATCGACTGTAAGCGAACTATTACCATTAGGATTTTCAAGAAAGGATTTAAATTAATGACAGAAGAACATAAATCAGGATTTGTTTCAATCATTGGTAGACCTAATGTTGGTAAATCTACCTTTGTAAATAGAGTGATAGGACATAAAATTGCAATCATGTCTGATAAAGCTCAAACTACGCGCAATAAAATTCAGGGTGTGATGACAAGAGATGATGCTCAAATTATCTTTATAGACACACCTGGTATTCACAAACCAAAACATAAACTTGGTGACTATATGATGAGAGTGGCTAAAAATACACTTTCCGAAATTGATGCCATTATGTTCATGGTCAATGTAAATGAAGATATTGGCCGTGGTGATGAATATATCATGGAAATGTTAAAGAATGTTAAAACACCCATCTTTTTAGTATTAAATAAAATAGACCTTGTGCATCCAGATGCTTTAATGCCAAAGATTGAACAATACAAAGAATACATGGACTTTACAGATATTATTCCAATTTCAGCACTTGAAGGGTTAAATGTTGATCACTTTATCGATGTGCTAAAATCGTATCTACCTGAAGGACCAAAATATTATCCGGATGACCAAATTTCTGATCACCCAGAACAGTTTGTAGTGAGTGAAATTATTCGTGAAAAGATTTTACATTTAACAAGCGAAGAGATTCCGCACGCAATTGGCGTTAATGTTGATCGAATGATAAAAGAAGACGAAGACAGAGTCAGAATCGAAGCGACAATATATGTTGAGCGTGATTCTCAAAAAGGCATTGTCATTGGTAAAGGCGGTAAAAAACTTAAAGAAGTTGGAAAACGTGCACGACACGATATAGAAATGTTACTTGGTTCTAAAGTATATTTAGAACTATGGGTTAAAGTGCAACGTGATTGGAGAAATAAAGTAAACTTTATCCGCCAGATTGGCTATATTGAAGATCAAGATTGATCATTAGAGAGTCGGTGAATGTATCATGTTAATGAAACAAAAGGGCATCATTATTAAATCGGTTGATTATGGTGAGTCTGATAAAATCATTACAATTTTAAATGAGTATGGTGCGAAAATACCTTTAATGGCTCGACGTGCGAAAAAAGTTAAATCTGGTTTACAAGCTCATACACAAATGTTTGTGTATGGCTTATTTATTTATAATAAATGGCGTGGTATGGGAACTTTAAATTCTGTCGATGTCATTAACCAGCACTATGAATTACAATTAGATTTGTATGAAAGTAGTTATGCTTCTTTATGTGCAGAAACAATTGAAAGATCAATGGAAGAAAATGAGGTATCTAAATATAATTACGAGCTTCTTCATTTTGTACTTACGAAAATAAGCGAAGGCACGTCAGCTCAGTTGATGTCTATCGTAGTTCTATTGAAATGTATGGCAAAATTTGGTTTTACTGCCTCTTTTAATCGTTGCGTCATAACAGGTAATGATGACCAATCCAAATTAATGGGCTATAGTTTCAAATTTGATGGAGCTATTTCTCAAGAAGTAGCATATCAAGACCCACACGCCTTGAAATTAACAAATCGCTCGCTTTATCTATTAGATATACTGCAAAAATTACCTATCAATAAGATGAATTCTCTGAGTATTCATCAAGAAATTTTAGACGAAATGTCAGAACTCATTATTATGCTTTACAGAGAATATGCCGGCATGTTTTTTAAAAGCCAGAAGTTAATTAACCAACTTAAAAGACTAGAAAATGATCCACACTAAACCGTTTTACTTATAAAAGCGGCACAGTGTGGATTTTTCATACATAAAAAACTCTCTAAAATAATCAACATTATCCTACAACTTTACTTTTATAAAGTTATTTATTTCATTATAATTTTTCCTGATTAATACTATATGGGCTTCTGCTATTACAATTAAACTCACGAACATACATTATAATATCAATTCTATATTGAATATATAATTTATTTAAATTATAATTAAACAAACTTAAATAGGACGTATCAAATGAGGTCCTCATTATTTATAAAATATATCTTGATAGGCTTGATGAAGAATGAAAAAGAACATGTATTTATTATTAGCTTTAACTTGTGTGAGTTTGATTGGAAGCACCCTCTTAGAATTTACTTTAAGTTTACATTATTTAGATAGAACACATGATTCTAAAATGTTCACATTAATTTTGATTACAACAATGGTAGTTGGGTTTGCTGTTAACCCATTAATTGGATACATTGTAGATAAATTCTCCAAAAAATATTTAGTTATTATAGCTGAATTCATTTCTCTTTTGGGTTTATCTATTTTTTATTATCATTCACAATTTTTATCAACAGTCATAGGAATAATAATTTTAAATTGTATTTTGGCTATTGCTGACAGTATTAGTTTAGTAGTCTTTCAAAGTGATATGAGAGCATTAGTAGGGGAAAAACTATTAGAGACTTATATTATTTATAACCGAATTGTCACACGTATCATGTTGATTGTAACTCCTCTATTAGGAGGGCTAATTTATAGCATTATCAATGTAAAATCTATACTTATGATAGCATTTATCACTGAATTTCTTAGTTTATTAATAATTCTATTTATGAAATTCACTAAATTAAATGTAGCTAATCAAGCTATACATCAAAATAAAAATAGCAACTTTTATAATGATTTTAAGGAAGTTTTTCAATTCGTAAGAATCAATAAGTTATTATACTTGATATTCTTTACCTCTTTTCTTATTAATTTTCTGTTTAGCTTCATAACAATAGGAACTCAGACCAGTATAGTGAATATTTTTCATCTATCGGCGTCAAACATAGGACTTATCGGAACGTTTGTATCGTTAGGTAGTATTTTAACTACTTTAAATATGAATAAACTCAAGAAAAAAGGTTACAATCAATTTTTCTACTTATCTATTGCTTTAATGGCGTTGATTATAATTATTAATCTTATACCTTTTTTCATATTAAGTAATTATATACTAGTATTTATTATCATAGGTAGTCTTATTGGTGGTGTAGCAACGGCTTTATTTACTATACCTAACTCAATATATAAGCAATTGATTCTTCCAGAAAATATTAAAAAAAAATAAATAAAAATTAAAAATGCATTTACCTTTTTCTCTATACAATTTGGTTACGCTATATCAGGCTTGCTTTATAGTTTTTCACAAAAATCATATGTTATCGTTTATATCTGTTTATTTATAACCATCTCTATATTCTTATTTAGTATAAGAAAGGTTCCATTCCAACAGTTATATGATCAAATCCTGTTACAAAAGAATAGCGAAAAATAAGAAATACAAAAGACTATACAACTTCTTATATTAAGAAATTCAAATTATATAATTTCAAATTGAAGACAAACCTGCTTTAAAACAAAGAAAGGTTTGTCTTTTTTCAATAAAAAACTGCTGATAAAGTTTCCAACTTTATCAGCAGTCTGAATCCATGAAAAATGATTATTTACTATTTATCAATTCTAAAATTTAATTTTTTCAGCTAAGAATGTTTCTAATTCTGAAATTGGCATACGTACTTGTTCCATTGAATCTCTATCACGTACAGTGACTTGATTATCTTCTAGTGAATCGAAATCGAATGTAATACAATATGGCGTACCAATTTCATCTTGACGACGATAACGTTTACCAATTGATTGTGATTCATCGAAATCAATAGAGAAGTTTTGGCTCAATTGTTCGAATATTTTAATTGCTTCACTAGATAATTTCTTACTTAAAGGTAATACTGCAGCTTTATATGGTGCTAAAGCAGGGTGGAAGTGCATAACCGTACGTGCATCCTTACTTCCTTCAACACCTTCTTCTTCATATGCATCACATAAGAAAGCTAATGTTACACGATCCGCACCTAATGAAGGCTCGATACAATATGGAACATATTTCTCGTTTGTTTCTGGATCATGATATTTGAAGTCTTCGCCTGAATGTTCACTATGTTTTTGTAAGTCGAAGTCCGTACGACTTGCGATACCCCATAGTTCTCCCCAACCAAATGGGAATCTGTATTCAATATCAGTTGTCGCATTAGAATAGTGAGATAATTCATCTTCATCATGGTCTCTTAAACGCATATTTTCTTCATTAATATTTAAATCTTTTAACCATTGACTTGCAAATGTTTTCCAGAAGTTTTGCCATTCAATTTCTTCACCAGGTTTACAGAAGAATTCAAGTTCCATTTGTTCGAATTCTCTTGTTCTGAAAATGAAGTTACCAGGTGTAATCTCATTACGGAATGATTTACCAATTTGGCCAATACCAAAAGGCAATTTCTTACGCATTGAACGTTGAACATTTTTATAGTTAACGAAGATACCTTGAGCTGTTTCAGGACGTAAGAATAATTCATTTGTAGAATCTTCAGTAACACCTTGGAATGTTTTGAACATTAAGTTGAATTGACGAATATCAGTCCAATTCGCTGTACCACTTACTGGACAAACAATTCCTTCATCATCAATGATTTTCTTCATTTCATCAAAACTTAATCCATCAGCAATGAAATTTTCGTCGCCTTTTTCTTTTTGCATGTAATCTTCAATTAATTTATCGGCACGATAACGAATTTTACTGTCTTTATTATCAATCATCGGATCATTAAAGTTACCTAAGTGACCTGATGCCTCCCAAGTTTTAGGATTCATTAAGATAGCAGCGTCAATACCCACATTATAAGGTGATTGAGTAATAAATTTTTGCCACCATGCTTTTTTAATATTGTTTTTAAGTTCCACACCTAGAGGACCGTAATCCCAAGTATTTGATAAACCACCATAGATGTCACTTCCTGGGAAGACAAAACCTCTATGTTTCGCTAGTTGAACAATTGTTTCCATATCTTTTACCATAAAAACTCTCCTTACACATAAAAACGCCCCAAGACAATATACATATCAAATATGTCATATTATCTTGGGACGAGTTTAAAAGTATTTTTAATCATTTGTACATGAAATACAAATGTTTACTTACATTTAACCCGCGGTTCCACCCAAATTAGTGTAGACACTCGCTTTTATTTCATTCATTTAGTCATGCGCCAATTTATCAATGTTAAGCTCACACCATCCTTAACTCGCTTCAACATTATTCTAATTGAAAGATTTTTTAATAGCAAGTATTTCTATGTATTTGTAGCAATTTATAATAAAAGTTATAATAAGAAGTATTCAAGAGGGGTGAGGACCTATAGAACTTAGTAAAAGACAGGAACAAATTATTGATATCGTCAAAACCAAAGGACCTATCACGGGTGAACAGATTGCTGAAAAGCTCAATCTCACTCGCGCTACTTTACGTCCTGACTTAGCAATACTGACAATGTCAGGCTTTATTGAAGCAAGACCTAGAGTCGGTTATTACTATTCGGGCAAATCTAAAAATAAAATTATTAATGAACAACTAAGACAATACGTGGTTAAAGATTATATGTCTCAACCTGTAATTTTGAAAGAGGAAATGTCTGTTTATGATGCAATTTGTACAATCTTTTTAGAAGATGCAGGTACATTATTTATCACAAATAAAGACAATGATTTCATTGGCGTTTGTTCAAGAAAGGACTTACTCAGGGCATCCATGATTGGCGAAGATATACATACAATGCCGATAAGCGTAAATATGACTCGAATGCCTCATATTACATTTCTTGAAGAAAGCGAGCTCGTCATTTATGCTGCCAATCAAATGATTGAAAAAGAAATTGACGCACTCCCCATTGTTAGAAAAAAAGACAATGACAAATATGAAGTCACTGGTCGAATTTCTAAAACAACGATAACTAAATTATTCGTATCATTATTTAAAGAATAGGTGGTAAATACATGGATAATATAAAGATAATTGTAGCCTCAGATTCGATAGGAGAAACAGCAGAATTAGTTGCTAGAGCAGGTGTTTCCCAGTTTAATCCTAAACAATGTAAACACGAATTCCTTCGCTATCCTTACATTGAATCTTTTGAGAATGTTGATGAAGTGATTCAAGTTGCGCGTGATACTGGCGCTATCATTGTTTACACATTAGTTAAACCAGAAATAAAGAAATATATGCTTGCCAAAGTAGAAGAATTTTCTTTGAAATCAGTTGATATCATGGGACCATTAATGGATTTATTATCAGAGTCAATTGATGAAACGCCTTACTACGAACCAGGTATCGTACATCGACTAGATGACGCTTACTTTAAGAAGATTGACGCAATTGAGTTTGCAGTTAAATATGATGACGGTAAAGACCCTAAAGGTTTACCTAAGGCAGATATTGTACTGTTAGGTATTTCAAGAACTTCTAAAACACCGCTATCTCAATATTTGGCACATAAAAGTTATAAAGTGATGAACATTCCAATTGTTCCTGAAGTCACACCTCCAGATGCGTTATTTGAAATAGATACATCTAAATGTATTGCTTTAAAAATTAGCGAAGAAAAACTTAATCGTATCCGTAAAGAAAGATTAAAACAACTAGGTTTAGGAGATACTGCTAGATATGCGACAGAAGCACGTATTCAAGAAGAATTAGATTACTTTGATGAACTCGTTTCTAAAGTAGGTTGCCCTGTGATTGATGTCACAGATAAAGCTATTGAAGAAACAGCAAATGATATTATATATTTAATTGAAGAAAGTAAATCGAAATGATTTCATTTTCCTAGTAAAAAAGATATAATAATATGACTAATATTTAATAGGTGATTCCCTTTGCGTATAGATCAATCGGTCATTAATGAAATTAAAGATAAGACAGACATTTTAGATTTAGTAAGTGAATATGTAAAACTTGAAAAAAGAGGGCGCAATTACATTGGTTTGTGTCCTTTTCATGATGAAAAGACACCTTCTTTCACAGTTTCTGAGGATAAACAAATATGTCATTGCTTCGGTTGTAAAAAGGGTGGCAATGTTTTCCAATTTACGCAAGAAATTAAAGATATACCATTTGTAGAGGCAGTTAAAGAGTTGGGTGAACGTGTCAATATACAAGTTGATATTGGCAACACACAACAGAATCAAGAATCTCAAATGGCCTCAGATGATCTGAAAATGATTGAGATGCATGAGCTTATTCAAGAATATTATCATTATGCTCTAATGAAGACTGTAGAAGGCGAAGAAGCATTAAATTATTTAAGAGAACGTGGGTTTACTGATGAATTAATTAAAGAAAGAGAGATTGGGTTCGCTCCAGATAACTCACATTTTTGTCATGACTTTCTAGAGAAAAAGGGTTATGATATAGAACTTGCTTATGAAGCTGGTTTGTTATCTCGTAACGAAGAGAATTTCAGTTATTATGATAGATTCAGAAATAGAATCATGTTCCCTTTAAAAAATGCCCAAGGACGAATTGTTGGATATTCAGGTAGAACATATACTGGACAAGAACCTAAATATTTAAATAGTCCAGAAACGCCTATCTTTCAAAAACGAAGACTCTTATATAATTTAGATAAAGCCCGTAAATCAATACGAAAAAATGATGAAATTATTCTACTCGAAGGATTTATGGATGTTATTAAGTCAGATTATGCCGGTTTAAAACAAGTTGTAGCAAGCATGGGGACACAATTGTCTCAAGAACATGTCACATTTCTTAAGAAATTAACACATAATATCACATTAATGTTTGATGGAGATTTCGCCGGTAAAGAGGCTACTTTGAAAACTGGACAAACGCTTTTACAACAAGGTTTAAATGTGTATGTCGTTCAATTACCTTCTGGAATGGATCCAGATGAATATATTGGAAAATATGGTAATGACACATTTTTAAATTTTGTTCAAAAAGATAAAAAATCATTCGTTTTATTTAAAGTTCAAACACATCAAGATGAAATCAATAATAATGACTTAGCTTACGAAAGATATTTTAAAGAAACGACGAATGACATTTCACTTGTCCAATCAACAATACTTCGAAATAAACTCATACACGATGTGGCTGACATTTTCAAAATAAATCCAGAAACCATTCAACATGAAGTAGGCGTAAATGCAACGCCACAAGCACCACCAGCGGATTACGGTACTTATGGTCCTTCATCACAGGCACATACTCAATTATTTAATCGTTTATCGAAGCATGTTTAAGCAGTGCCCTTTCTGCTTAAACATTTTATGAAAGATAAAGATACATTCTTAAATTACTATCAAAAGATTAGTAGTGATGACTTTACAAATAAATATTTTAAGAGTATATTTAATATTTTGCATGACTATTTTTCAGAACAAGATTATTATAGTATAAGTGACGTAATGCAATATATTGAATCTAATGATTTAAGAGAGGCTTTCATTGAACTAGAACAATATAATCTTAATGATGAACCTTATGAAAATGAAATAGAGGACTACATACACATTATTAATAGCAATAGTGGCGAAGAGTCAATTGAAGCATTGAATCATAAATTAAGAGAAGCATCTCGTATAGGTGATGTAGAATTGCAAAAATACTATTTACAACTTATCGTAAATAAGAATAAAAGTAGAATGTAAATATAGTGAAATTGAAAAGCGTAATAATATAAAAGCGATACAATAATGAAAACATTCACACATTCTAAACAATGGTTACTAATAAGGTTGAGTGGGTAGTAAAACTATGTCACAATTTTTAAATGTATGATTGATTTTTAATTAAAATCTTGATGAAGTGCCTATATAAAATATTAAAATGGCTTAATTGAAAGTGATTAATTCAATATTTACAATATACAAATCATATTTAATTGATATAATATATAGTTATTGAAAGATTATCAGTATTTATTAAAATCGGGAGGCCTTTTCATGTCTGATAACCAAGTGAAAATTAAAAAACAAACAATTGATCCGACTTTAACATTAGAAGATGTTAAAAAACAATTAATTGATAAGGGTAAAAAAGAAGGTCATTTAAGCCATGAAGAAATTGCTGAAAAACTACAGAATTTCGAAATGGATTCTGATCAAATGGATGATTTCTTCGATCAACTTAATGATAATGATATTACTCTTGTTAATGAAAAAGATAGCTCCGATACAGATGAAAAATTAAACCCCAATGATTTAAGTGCCCCTCCTGGTGTCAAAATTAATGACCCAGTCCGTATGTACCTTAAAGAGATTGGTAGAGTCAATCTGTTAAGTGCTCAAGAAGAAATTGAATTAGCTAAGAAAATTGAACAAGGTGATGAAATCGCAAAATCACGATTAGCTGAAGCCAACCTACGTTTAGTTGTTAGTATTGCTAAAAGATATGTAGGTAGAGGTATGTTATTCCTAGATTTAATCCAAGAGGGTAACATGGGCTTAATTAAGGCCGTTGAAAAATTCGACTTTAGTAAAGGGTTTAAATTTTCAACATATGCAACTTGGTGGATTAGACAGGCAATTACAAGAGCGATTGCTGACCAAGCACGTACAATCCGTATTCCTGTCCATATGGTTGAAACGATTAATAAATTAATACGTGTTCAACGTCAATTATTACAAGATTTAGGTCGTGACCCTGCACCAGAAGAAATTGGTGAAGAAATGGATTTACCACCTGAAAAAGTACGTGAAATCTTAAAAATTGCGCAAGAACCAGTTTCTCTTGAAACACCTATCGGCGAAGAAGATGACAGCCACTTAGGAGATTTCATTGAAGACCAAGAAGCACAAAGTCCTTCAGACCATGCCGCATATGAATTATTAAAAGAACAACTTGAAGATGTACTTGATACGTTAACTGATAGAGAAGAGAACGTGTTGCGTTTAAGATTTGGCTTAGACGATGGACGTACAAGAACACTTGAAGAGGTTGGTAAGGTATTTGGTGTTACACGTGAACGTATTCGTCAAATTGAAGCTAAAGCTTTAAGAAAACTAAGACATCCTAGTCGTAGTAAGAGACTTAAAGATTTCATGGATTAAAATAATAAAGTTGGGCAAGTGTCTATGAATGAATAAACATCGTTTTCTACCTCGCCCAATCGAATCATCACACTTGAAAGGGTGGGATAATGAATTCAATTTTCAATATACTGAATTCAATCCCACTCTTTTTTAATACATATGAGGAGTTTAAACATGATTAATTTAAATCAACGATTATTGCGTGTGTGCTCATTTTTAAAGCAAGGAACACTAGCTGATATTGGTTCAGATCACGCTTATTTACCTATCTATGCAATACAAAACAAGATATGTACAAGTGCAATTGCTGGCGAGGTCATTAAAGGACCGTATAAGGCTGCGGTGAACAATGTCGCTGAAAATGACTTAAATGAATCAATTGAAGTTCGCTTAGGTGACGGTTTAGCCGTTATCAATCATACTGAAAACATTGATAATATAACGATTTGTGGCATGGGTGGACCTCTTATTGCTTCAATTTTAAAAGAAGGGCAAGAAAAATTAACGCATCATCCAAGGCTTATCTTGCAAAGTAATATTCAAACACAAGTCTTGAGAAATGTCTTAACGTCACTGAATTATGAAATTATAGATGAGGTCATTCTTGAGGAAAAAGGGCATATTTATGAAATTGTAGTAGCAGAATTTAATCAATCTTTGAAACCACTCTCTACAAAAGAATCAAAATTCGGCCCATATTTATTAAAGGAAAAGAATGATTATTTCTATAAAAAGTGGAATAGAGAACTCGAAGCACTCTATCATATTAAGTCACAATTGAATTCAACAACACATCATGAGAGACTTAAAGAAATTGAAAGTGAAATTAATCTCATACAAGAGGTGTTAGATAATGAAATTGAGTAAACTCATATCTATTTTAGATACACATGTACCATTTTCCACAGCGGAATCATGGGATAATGTCGGATTACTAATCGGCGATGAAAACCAACAAGTCAATGGTATATTAACCGCCTTAGATTGTACTGAAGACGTCGTCAATCAAGCGATAGACAAAAATATAAATACCATCATTGCACATCATCCACTTATCTTCAAAGGGATTAAAAATATCGTTCAAACTGGTTACGGCAAGATTATACGCAAACTAATTCAAAACGATATTAACCTTATCGCAATGCATACAAATTTAGATGTAAATCCAAATGGCGTAAATAAGATGCTAGCAGACACGCTTGGTTTAAATAATATTAAACTAATTAACCAACAAAATACGACGTATTATAAGGTTCAAACTTTTATCCCTAAAGAAAATGTCGAAAACTTTAAAGACCAACTCAATCAACTCGGCTTAGCTAAAGAAGGAAACTATGAATACTGTTTCTTTGAAAGCGCAGGAAAGGGACAATTTAAACCTGTTGGAGAAGCCAATCCTTATCTCGGTCAACTCGATAGTATAGAATATGTAGATGAGATTAAACTCGAATTTATGATTTCTGAAAATGAAAGACAAATCACCGAACAGGCAATTATAAATTATCATCCTTATGAAACGCCCGTATATGATTTTATTAAACTGCAGAAACGAAGCGAGTATGGTTTAGGTATCATAGGTGAACTTCCACATACGATGACTTTAGATGAGTTTTCTAGTTACACTAAAGAGCAATTAAATATTAATAGTTTAAGATATACGGGTCATCCTGATGCAGTCATTAACAAAGTTGCCATGATAGGCGGTTCAGGAATTGGTTTTGAATATGAAGCGCAAAAATTGGGTGCTGATGTATTTGTAACTGGAGATATTAAACATCACGACGCATTAGATGCTAAAATACAAGGTGTTAATTTATTAGATATTAACCACTATAGCGAATTTGTAATGAAGCAAGGCTTAAAATCGTTGCTAGAAGACTGGCTATTTGAGTATAAAGATGAGTTACCTATCGAAGCCTCAGATATTAACACCGATCCATTCACTTATAAATAATATATTGCTTATTAGACTTTAAAGGAGGCCATATCATGGCAAAACATCCATTTGAGCATTTTAATTTAGACGAAAGTTTAATTAAAGCGGTTCAAGACCTTAATTTTGAAAAACCTACAGAAATACAAAATAGAATAATCCCTAGAATATTGAAAGGTACTAACTTGATTGGTCAATCACAAACAGGTACAGGAAAGTCACATTCTTTCTTATTACCTTTAATGCAAAAGATTGATGTAGATGTTCAAGAACCACAAGCCATTGTCGTTGCACCAACACGAGAACTCGCTCAACAATTATTTCAAGCGGCTAGTCATCTGAGTCAATTCAAACAAGAGGTAAGTGTTAAATTGTTTATCGGTGGTACAGATATCGAAAAAGATAAACAACGTTGTAATAGACAACCCCAATTAATTATTGGTACACCTACACGGATTAATGATCTTGCACAAGGCGGATATCTTCATGCGCACCTTGCCAGCAATTTAATTGTGGACGAAGCTGACTTAATGATTGATTTAGGTTTAATTGAAGATGTAGATTATATCGCAGCAAGATTAGATGACGAGGCTCACATTGCAGTATTTAGTGCAACTATTCCTAAATCATTGCAACCATTTTTAAATAAATATTTAAGTCAACCTGAATTCGTTGAGGTTGATAGTAAGTCTCAAAATAAGAAAAACATTGAATTTTATCTTATACCTACAAAAGGTACTGCCAAAATCGATAAAACGTTAAGTCTTATCGATATGTTAAATCCGTATTTATGTATCATTTTCTGTAATAGTAGAGAAAATGCAAACGAACTTGCAAATTCTTTAAATAATGAAGGTATTAAAGTTGGTATGATTCACGGGGGCTTAACACCTAGAGAACGTAAACAACAAATGAAGCGTATTAGAAACTTAGACTTCCAATACGTGATTGCAAGTGATCTTGCTTCAAGAGGTATCGATATCGAAGGCGTGAGTCACGTGATTAACTTTGACGTACCAAATGATATTGATTTCTTTACTCATCGCGTAGGACGAACAGGAAGGGGTAATTATAAAGGAGTAGCAATTACGCTTTATAGTCCTGATGAAGAGTATAATATTTCATTAATCGAAGATAAAGGCTATCATTTTGAAAATGTAGACATTAAAAATGGCGAACTAAAACCGATTAAAGCACATGATACAAGACGAACAAGACAACGCAAAGATGACCATCTAACAAACGAAGTTAAACATAAAGTTCGAAGTAAATCCAAAAGAAAAGTTAAACCAGGTTATAAGAAAAAGTTTAAGCAAGAAGTAGAAAAAATGAAACGTCAAGAGAGAAAGCTTTATAGTAAAAGACAAAACAGACAAAAACGTAAAAATAATTAAGGATAGGTGAATGACATGTTATTAGGTTCTCATGTTTCAATGAGTGGTAAAAAGATGTTACAAGGCTCTGCAGAAGAAGCCCATAAATTCGGTGAATCTACATTTATGATATATACTGGGGCTCCTCAGAATACGAGAAGAAAAAGCATTGAAGATTTAAATATAGAAAAAGGACATGAGGCCATGAAGGAATATGGTTTATCTAATATTATCGTTCATGCACCCTATATTATTAACATCGCTAATACGACGAAACCTGAGGTATTCAACTTAGGTGTAGATTTTTTACAAAATGAGATTGAACGTACGCAAGCGATTGGCGCAAAAGATATTGTACTACATCCTGGCTCTCATGTAGGCGCTGGAGCAGACGTAGGTATTAAAAAGATTATCGAAGGTCTTAATGAAGTCTTAACACACGATAATGATGTGCGAATTGCACTTGAGACAATGGCCGGTAAAGGCTCAGAAGTAGGTCGCTCATTCGAGGAAATCGCTCAAATAATTGATGGCGTGACACATAATGATCGTTTATCAATTTGTTTTGACACATGCCATACACATGATGCTGGTTATAATGTCAAAGAAGACTTCGATGGTGTATTGAATGAATTTGATAAAATCATAGGCGTAGACCGTATTAAAGTTGTACATGTGAATGACAGTAAAAATGAAATAGGCGCACATAAAGACCGTCATGAAAATATTGGCTTTGGTCATATTGGCTTCGACGCTTTAAACTATGTTGTCCACCATGATGCATTTAAAGATATTCCTAAAATTTTAGAAACACCTTATGTTGGTGAAGATAAGAAAAATAAAAAACCACCTTATAAATTTGAAATCGAAATGTTAAAAGCACAACAATTTGATTCAGATCTTAAAAATAAAATTTTAAATCAATAAATAGCTTTTTCCTAATACAGGAAACACCCGACGAAGCGAGATAATGAAATCATACCATTTGATAAATGATTTCAATCTCGCTTCTTTTATTTAGTCGTAAACATTACTATTTACATAACATTTGCAAAGCTGTATAGTTATATGCGAGGTGAAAACATGACGACGCCAGTTTTCGAATTACGAAATATAGATTATTATTTCGACAATAAGCATGTATTAGAAAATATAAATATTAAAATTAACAAAGGAGAATTTCTTGCCATCGTTGGTCCAAATGGTGCTGGAAAGTCAACTTTACTTAAATCATTTTAGGGCTGTTACCTTTACAAAAAGGAGAAATATTTGTTGAGGGTCATTTGTATAAAGGCAACAAATCATCTTTAAAAATTAGTTATGTTTCCCAAAAAGCAACAGCATTTAATGCAGGTTTTCCAGCAAGTGTAAAAGAAGTTGTATTAAGTGGTTTAACTAAGACAAAGAAACTTTTCCAGAAATTTAATAAAAGTGATAATAAAAAAATGGAAGATGTATTAAAACGATTAAACATTTCTCACTTAATCAATAAAAATATTGCCGAATTATCAGGAGGCCAACAGCAACGTGTATTAATTGCTAGGGCACTGATTTCAAATCCGAGTGTATTAGTTTTAGACGAGCCAACCAATGGTATTGATGCGAAACATGTGAACGAGTTTTACGAAACATTAGATAGGCTCAAAAAAGAAGGTATCACGATTATTCTGGTGACACATGATATTGGAGTAGTTGCAGATACAGCTACGGAGGTTGCATGTCTGAACAAACATCTTCATTTTCATGGCACAACAGAAGATTTTAAATCATTAGATGAAGTAGAAATATCTAAAATCTATGGTCATCCAATTCAATTCGTTGATCATCAACATAACAGAGCGTGTTGCAATAACGATGAGGAAAAAAGCTCATGAAATTAAATATTAAGGAGTGTAACTTGTGATAGACGCGTTATTAAATTTTGATTTTATGAGGTACTCTCTGATTAGCGGCATTTTAATAGGGTTTATCGCACCTTTAATAGGTGCTTTTATAGTTGTAAGAAGGTTATCACTTATAGCTGATGCTCTCAGCCATGTCACTTTAGGGGGTATTTCATTTGGAATGTTTATACTCACAGTAATACCAGCTTTGTCTCTCATTAACCCAATGTGGTTCGGGATACTTTTTGCGGTTATTGGAGCACTTTTAATTGAAGAGTTAAGAACATCGTTTTCAAATTATCAAGAAATAGCGATTCCTATTATAATGAGTGCCGGTATTGCGCTAAGTGCGATCTTTATTTCATTAGCAGATGGTTTCAATCAAGAGATAGTGGGACTTCTATTTGGCTCTATTAGTGCTGTTAATTTAAGTGATTTAACTACAATAATCGTTATTACAATCATCGTCGTGCTATTTATTACATTATTTTATAAAGAGTTGTTCATACTATCATTTGATGAAGAATATAGTAAGGTTATTGGTATACCTAAATGGATTCAATTCTTATTTATTATTATTGTAGCTATGGTGATTTCAGCTTCAATGAGAGTTGTAGGGATATTGTTAGTAAGTGCATTGATTACACTTCCGATTGCCATCTCTATGCGTTTAACTAAAGGGTTTAAACAGCTCATTGCACTCAGTGTTGTCCTTGGCGAATCAGCAGTCATATTAGGTTTAGTTTTAGCATTTTATATGAACATTTCACCTGGTGGTGTTATTGTAGTATTATTAGTAATTATGCTGATGATAACAATGATTTACCAAAAGTTAAAAGTTAAGTTCAAAAAGGGAGCAATTTCAAATGAATACAAATGATGCTATTAAAATTTTAAAAGATAATGGACTTAAATATACAGATAAGCGTAAAGATATGTTGGATATATTTGTAGAAGAAGACAAATATCTAAATGCCAAACATATTCAACAAAAAATGGATAAAGACTATCCAGGCATTTCTTTCGATACAGTTTATCGAAACCTCCACCTATTTAAAGATTTAGGTATTATCGAAAGTACTGAATTAGAAGGTGAAATGAAATTTAGAATTGCTTGTACTAATCACCATCATCATCACTTTATTTGTGAACAATGTGGAGACACAAAGGTGATAGACTTTTGTCCAATTGAGCAAATCAAACAATTTTTACCTAACGTCGCGATACACACACATAAATTAGAAGTTTATGGTGTATGCGAAACATGTCAACGTAAAGCATAACTTCTAACCATCAGCTATTTAAGTTGATGGTTTTATTTTTAAAAGATTTCATCGTCAAAACATAGGCCGATAGTCTGAATTATTAATAAAAGATTAATTTTTAAGTATTTCTATGTTTAAATTTCACAGATTTGAGATATATTAAAGATGTAATAAAAATAATTGGTAGTTAGATTTGAATGTGTTGTAAGCATATTCATTGTTGCTATAAAAGCTACTTGTTATGATTATTGTACAGACAATTTAGGAGGATGATTATTTATGGCTTTTGAATTACCAAAATTACCTTATGCATATGATGCATTAGAACCACACATCGATAAACAAACTATGGAGATTCATCACGACAAACACCATAACACATATGTAACTAACTTAAACTCAGCAGTTGAAGGAACAGATTTAGAAGCTAAATCAATCGAAGAAATTGTTGCAAATTTAGATAGCGTACCTTCTGATATTCAAACAGCAGTACGTAACAATGGTGGCGGTCACTTAAACCACTCATTATTCTGGGAATTATTATCACCTAATTCTGAAGAAAAAGGTGAAGTTGTAGACAAAATCAAAGAACAATGGGGCTCTTTAGATGAATTCAAAAAAGAATTCGCTGACAAAGCAGCAGCTCGTTTCGGTTCAGGTTGGGCTTGGTTAGTAGTAAACAACGGTCAATTAGAAATTGTAACTACACCAAACCAAGATAACCCATTAACTGAAGGTAAAACACCAATCTTAGGTTTAGATGTTTGGGAACACGCTTATTACCTTAAATATCAAAACAAACGTCCAGATTATATCAGTGCATTCTGGAATGTTGTTAACTGGGAAAAAGTTGACGAATTATATAAAGCAGCAAAATAATTTTGCTACAAGATTGACGGTCTCAATTGAGAGACCGTTATTTTTTTGTCAAAATGATAGAAAAATAATCTAATATCATATATCATTTGTATGAGACACGTTGAATAGAGGTAGGTTGTTTTGCTGAAAAGATTAAAAGAAAAATCAAATGATGAAAAAACCAGAAACACCATGAACAAGAGGATTAATTTTGTATTTGGATTTATCGTATTAATCTTCGCAATTCTAGTGTTACGGTTAGGTTATTTGCAAATAGCACAAGGATCACATTACAAACAATTAATTAAGAACGATGAAAACATAACAGTTAACGAATCAGTACCAAGAGGGCGCATTTTAGATAGAAATGGTAAAGTCCTTGTTGATAATGCTTCAAAGATGTCAATTACATATACACGAAACAAAAAGACAACACAACAAGAAATGCTTGATACAGCTAAAAAATTATCTGGTCTCATTAAGATGGACACGGATAAAATTACAGAGCGTGACAAAAAAGATTTCTGGGTTCAAATCCATCCGGAACAAGCAAAACGTTTAATGAAAAAAGAGCAGTCATTATTAGAGAATGGTAGCATTACTCAAGAACAATTTGACAATCAACAAAGAGATAAAATTGGTAAAAAACAATTAGATGAATTAAGTAAAAAAGATTTACAAATTCTAGCTATTTATCGTGAGATGAATGCTGGTTCTACGTTAGATCCTCAAACCATTAAAAATGATGGGGTATCTGAAAAAGAATACGCTGCTGTATCTCAACAACTTTCAAAGTTACCTGGAGTAAACACATCTATGGACTGGGATAGAAAATATCCATACGGAGATACTTTAAGAGGTATATTCGGAGGCGTTTCAACTTCTTCAGAAGGTATTCCAAAAGAATTGACAGAACAATATCTTTCTAAAGGCTATTCAAGAAACGACAGAGTAGGTAAATCTTATTTAGAATATCAATATGAAGATGTTCTTAAAGGCACTAAAAAACAAATGAAATATACTACGGATAAATCTGGTAAAGTCATCAACTCTGAAGTCGTCAACCCAGGAAAAAGGGGTCATGATTTACAATTAACCATTGATATTGACTTACAGAAGAAAGTTGAATCTCTATTGGAAAAAGAAATTTCCACGTTGAGAAGTCAAGGCGCCAAAGATATGGATAATGCGCTCATAGTAGTACAAAATCCTAAAAACGGTGACATTCTTGCGATAGCTGGTAAGCAAATTGACAAGCAAGGTAAACTTAAAGACTTTGATATTGGAAACTTCACTGCACAATATGCAGTTGGTTCATCTGTCAAAGGTGGCACGCTATTAGCTGGTTACCAAAATCATGCCATTAAAGTAGGAGAAACAATGGTCGATGAACCATTACACTTCCAAGGCGGTCTAACTAAACGATCTTACTTTAACAAAGATGGTCGAGTGACAATTAATGATAAGCAAGCACTTATGCATTCTTCTAACGTCTTTATGTTTAAGACAGCATTAAAATTAGCAGGTGACCCTTATTATTCTGGTATGCCATTACCTAATGACATTGCAACGGCAGGTCAAAAGTTACGAAAAGGACTAAATCAAGTTGGTCTCGGAGTTAAAACAGGTGTAGATTTACCAAATGAAACACCAGGTCAAATCGAACCACTAACAAATAATCCTGGTAACTACTTAGATTTATCTATCGGACAATATGATACGTATACACCATTGCAGTTGTCACAATACGTTTCAACAATTGCAAATAATGGTTATAGAATCCAACCGCACATAGGTTTAGCGATTCACGAATCAACGAATAAGGATGAATTAGGTCCTTTAAAACGTAAAATTAAAGGCAATGTTCTTAATAGAGTGAATAACTCTGAAAATGAAATCAAAGAAGTTCAAGATGGATTCAAAATGGCGTTTAATGAAAAAGATGGTACAGGATATGCCAGCTTTAGAAATACTGTCGTACCATCAGCAGGTAAAACGGGTACAGCTGAGGTATTCCAAAATGGTGAACCAAGAGTTAACTCTACTTATATTGGTTACGCACCTATTAAAGATCCAAAACTTTCATTCTCAATCGTCTATACCAATCAACCCGTCCCACCACCTTGGTTAAATGGTGGAGATTTAGGAAGAGACGTTATTAACTATTACTTTAGAGATAGAGAGAAAAAAGATAACAACGATTCCAATAAATCATCGCAAACTAAAAGCGATCAACAAAATAATGATTCAGACTCAGATAGTAATTCTGACGATGATGAGGAATAAGTTTACACGTAATATCAAAAAATTATTCTTTGCAATTACATTTGTAATTGGTATAATGATAAGGTCGTATTTAGAAAAGGTAAGGAGGAATAATCATGCGCGTAAACGTTACATTAGCTTGTACTGAATGTGGAGATAGAAACTATATCTCAACTAAAAACAAACGAAACAATCCTGAACGTATTGAAATGAAAAAATACTGTGCACGTGATAATAAACAAACTTTACACCGTGAAACTAAATAATTAATTTAGCTAACTACCCACAAAATCTTCATTTTGTGGGTAGTTTTTATATACTCGAATACATAGCAACTTAATGACATCATTATGGATAAACGTTATAATATGAATTGAACAAAGTGGGTGAAAATGTTGGGTAAAAAACATATACGTCAAGCAACAATTGAAAAACTAAAAAGTTTTAACAAAGATAAAAAAGCTGTTGCAGACCTATGGTTAGCAAATGAGTTATTTAATACGAAGGCTTATCAAGATGCTGAAAGCATAGGATTTGTTTTATCGATGCCTCATGAGGTCGATACCTATCAAATAATCGAAACGGCTATTAAACAAAATAAAAAAGTTTACGTTCCAGAAACAAATTATAAAGAGGGATTGATGACTTTTAAACGTCTATTATCTCTAAATGAAATTGAAAAAGATAATAAAGGTATTTATCATTCTATTTCAGATTCTGAACTTACTAACTATATGGATTTATTAGTAGTACCTGGTGTAGCTTTTGAAAAAAGTGGATATCGAATTGGCTATGGTGGGGGCTATTACGATAAATTTTTAAACCAATACAAAACGCAAACTGTTAGCTTGCTATATGATTTTCAACTTACTACATTTGACAAAGAATCATTCGATCAACCTGTAGATCAATTAATTATTTATGACAATGATGTAGTGGAGGAATAAATGAATATTGAGAAACTTTATTGGAAGACCTTATATTACTGGATTAGATATCTAAACTACGATGTAATAAGTCGAGATAAAGATGATGCAGAAATTTGGTTGGTACATAAACGCAAACAATCAGTAGTTATTTTTAGAAAAGATGTAAGTACGACTCAAGAAGTTAGATTTGATAAATCTAGGATTCTAGACCATCAAGATGATTTAGCGCAAAAGATTGGGTTTAAACCAAGTTCTTACAATTTTTATTACTTTACTGATAGGGAATTTTCTGAAGAAAAAATAAGCGAAAATAATCCTATAAAACTCAACTTCTTTATAATCAAAAATGAAGAAGATATAAAACAAATCACTCCAAATTTCGTCATCCATAAAATGCTTATCAATAACAATGATAAAAAGACTTATTCTCACTATAGACGAAAAGTATTAACAAATAATCCTTTAGATAAACACATGCATAGATTCACACCTGCAACTTACCTTTTGATTATTATAAATGTTGTTATCTGGCTATGTATGATTTTATATCTTAATAGATTTTCTGATGTTAAATTATTAGATGTTGGTGGACTTGTACATTTTAATGTCGTTCATGGAGAATGGTATCGTTTAATCACTTCCATGTTTTTACATTTTAATTTTGAACATATTTTAATGAATATGCTTTCTCTATTTATTTTTGGGAAAATTGTTGAATCCATTGTGGGTTCATGGAGAATGCTAATCATTTACTTTATTTCAGGATTGTTTGGTAATTTTGTATCACTTTCTTTTAACACATCAACAATTTCCGTTGGTGCTAGTGGTGCAATTTTTGGATTAATTGGGGCTATTTTTGCAATAATGTATTTAAGTAAAACCTTCGATAAAAAAGTTATTGGTCAATTACTCATTGCATTGGTTATCCTAGTTGGTCTGTCGCTTTTCATGTCTAATATCAATATTATGGCTCATTTAGGCGGTTTTATCGGTGGATTATTAATCACACTGATTGGATATTATTTTAAAAATAATCGTCAGTTGTTTTGGATATTTTTAATCATTTTATTAACTATTTTTGTTGCTTTGCAAATTAGGATATTTACGATTAAAGAAGATAATATTTATGACAAACTCATAAAAGATCAAATGTTAGCTGGCAACTATAGCGAAGCTAAAAGTGTGGTTACTCAAACTTTAAATAAAAAATATGCTGACGATGAAACATATTATTTAAGCGGACTAATCACAGCGACTGAAAGTTCACAATCAGAAGCGATAGCAGAATGGGAAAGAGGTTTAAAAAGCTATCCCAATTCAGGCATACTCAATTATGAATTAGCAATAGCTAATCGCTCTCTTAGTGATAATAAGAAAGCATTAAAATATGTGAAAAAGGCAGTAAAAAGCGACCCTAGTAATACTAACTACAAAAACTTACAAAAAGAGTTGAGTGAATCTAGTGACTCGAAAGATAAATAATTTTTATGATGTTTTACAGTTACTTAAGAAATATGGTTTCATCATTTATTTTAAAGATCCTGAGGATATGCATGAAATGATGTTACAAGAAATAAAGTCTTTATATAACTATCAGTTATTATCTAAAGATGAATATCTAAAATGTATTTTGATAATTAATCAGAGAAGGAATGAACATAAATGACAAATATTATTTTAGCGGCCGACATCGGTGGTACTACTTGTAAATTGGGAATTTTCGATACACAACTAGAACAATTACATAAATGGTCAATTCATACAGATACTAGCGATCATACTGGTGAATTATTATTAAAAAACATTTATGATTCTTTTGTTCAAAAAGTACAAGAGTTTAATTTCAATTTTGAAGATGTTCAGGGTGTAGGAATTGGTGTACCTGGACCTGTTAACTTTGAAACCGGTGTTGTAAATGGTGCTGTAAATTTACATTGGCCTGGAAATGTAAATGTGAGAGAGGTTTTCCAGAAATATGTAGACTGCCCCGTTTATGTAGATAATGATGCAAATGTTGCCGCTTTAGGTGAAAAGCATAAAGGTGCCGGCGAGGGTGCTGATGATGTTGTTGCAATTACTTTAGGAACTGGTCTTGGTGGTGGTATCATATCTAATGGAGAGATTGTTCACGGTCATAATGGATCAGGCGCTGAAATCGGTCATATGAGAGCAGACTTCGATCAACGCTTTAAATGTAATTGTGGAAAATCGGGATGTATTGAAACAGTAGCTTCTGCAACTGGTGTCGTTAATTTAGTGAATTTCTATTATCCTAAACTTACTTTTAAATCATCAATTTTACAATTAATTAAGGATAATAATGTTACTGCTAAAGCTGTTTTTGATGCCGCTAAAGCAGGAGATCAATTCTGTATATTTATCACTGAAAAGGTAGCTAATTACATTGGTTATTTATGCAGTATTATTAGTGTTACAAGCAATCCTAAATACATTGTCTTAGGTGGTGGCATGTCTACTGCAGGACCGATTTTAATTGAAAATATCAAAACAGAATATAACAATCTAACATTTACTCCAGCTCAATTTGAAACCGAAATCGTTCAGGCAAAACTTGGAAACGACGCAGGTATTACTGGAGCTGCAGGGTTAATTAAGACTTATGTTCTAGATAAAGAAGGTGTAAAATAATGGCAATCGTAGACGTTGTAGTTATTCCAGTCGGCACAGAAGGACCAAGTGTAAGTAAATACATCGCAGAAATACAAACTAAACTGAAAGAATTTAAAGAACAAGGTAAAATTGATTATCAACTTACACCAATGAACACGCTTATAGAAGGTGACTTAAAAGATTTATTCGAAGTCATTCAAGCAATTCATGAATTACCCTTTGATAAAGGTTTAGACAGAGTTTGTACGAATATACGTATCGACGACCGTCGTGATAAATCTAGAAAAATGAATGATAAACTTAAATCTGTTCAAAAACATTTAGATAATAGTGGTGAATAAATAATGAGAATTTCCAATTTGACTCTTGGTTTAGTGGATACAAATACGTATTTCATTGAAAATGGTGATAGCGTTCTTTTAATTGATCCTTCAAGTGAAAGTGATAAAATTATTAAAAAATTAAACCAGATAAATAAACCTTTAAAGGCTGTGCTACTTACACATGCACATTATGATCATATCGGTGCATTGGACGATATAGTTACAAAATATGATGTACCTGTATATATGCATGAAGATGAGTTTGATTTTTTACAGGATCCGGAGAAAAACGGTGCTTCTAAATTCAAACAATATGGTATGCCACAAGTAGTTAGCAATGCGAAACCTTTAAGTATTAATGAGGGGCCTGCCGAAATTAAAGGTTTTAAATTTAATGTATTACACACACCAGGACATTCACCAGGAAGTTTAACATATGTGTTTGATGAATTTGCTGTAGTAGGCGACACTTTATTTAATAATGGTATTGGACGCACAGATCTTTATAAAGGAGATTACGAAACTTTAGTCGACTCTATTAAAGATAAATTATTTGAATTAGAAGGCGACCTTCCATTATTCCCAGGTCATGGTCCTTATACTACAGTGGATGACGAACAATTAAATCCATTTTTAAATGGATAAATCAATAAAGTAATTTTTACACCTCCTACGTTGTTATATGTAGGAGGTGTTTTTATGAAAATGTTATTTCAAGAAATTGTAAATCATGCCATCAATAACAATGTCAGTGATATTCATTTTATTCCAAGTGAGCATCATACACTCATCAAACTTAGAATCAACGATCAATTGATTAATTATGATACGTTAGCTCATCCTATCTATAGTAAATTACTTATCTATATGAAGTTTAAATCAGGATTAGATGTCTCTACCCAACAAGTTGCTCAAAGCGGAAGATATATTTATAAATTAAAGAATATATATTATCTTAGGATTTCTACGCTTCCGCTATCATTAGGAAATGAAAGTTGTGTCATCAGAATCGTTCCTCAATATTTTCAACAAAAAAGAGAGTCTTACGAATTCAATGATTTTAAACACTTAATGAATAAAAAACAAGGATTGTTGCTATTCAGTGGTCCCACAGGTTCAGGAAAGAGTACATTGATGTATCAAATGGTCATGCATGCACATAAAAATCTGAATTTAAATGTTATTTCTATTGAAGACCCGGTTGAGCAATTACTAGATGGTATCACTCAAATATCAGTTAACGAAAAAGCAGGTATTAATTATGCTAATTCATTTAAAGCTATATTAAGATGTGATCCTGATGTCATTTTAATAGGAGAAATTAGAGATGCATACGTAGCAAAGTGCGTCATTCAAGCTAGTTTAAGTGGTCACTTAGTATTAACTACATTACATGCAAATGATTGTAAAGGAGCCTTACTCAGACTGCTAGAGATGGGAGCAACTGTACAAGAGTTATGTCAATCTATTAGTTTAATATCTAATCAAAGGTTAATTACAACGACTGCAAAGTCACGACAATTAGTATGTGAAGTGATGCACCAAAATCAAGTCAATTATTTCTTTGAACATAACCACGCATTACCTAAGACTTTCACAAATTTGTCCACACATCTAAGTAATATGTCTAAGGAAGGTATTATCTGTGAAGAGATTGTCGACAAATATATTTAAATTTAAAAAGCGAAAAAATCTTACCGAGCCTCAGTTAATTGAATTGCTTCAACGACTTAATCAATTATTACAAAATGGCTTTACTTTATTTGAAAGTTTCAGCTTTCTAAATTTACACTTCCCTTATAAAAATAAAACGATAGGTCAAAATATCATTGAATCATTACAAACAGGCGCAACATGTTATGAAATTTTAAAAATAATAGGCTATCCTGAAATCATCCTTAATCAAATTAAATTCGCAGAACAATATGGAAAACTTGAGAATGCGATAACAGATTCAATTGATTATATGAAGAGGAATTATAAAGCTAAAAAAGCACTCATTAAAACCATACAATATCCCATAGTATTAATTAGCATCTTCCTAGTGATGCTTATCGTTTTGAATATGACAGTTATTCCACAGTTCCAACAATTATATTCTACGATGAATGTAGAATTATCTACCTTTCAAAATATACTTACTTTTATCATAACGAAACTTCCAAACTTTTTATTTCTATTTCTAATTTTATCAATGATCATTTACTTTTCATTCATCACTCTTTTAAATAAATTACCCATTGATAAAAAAATAGATTACATCCTCAAAATTCCAATTTTAAATTCTTATTACAAAATATATAGAACTTATCAGTTTTCTAATGAACTTTCATTATTCTATAAAAACGGTGTTAGTCTCCAACGTATCGTCTTTATCTATCAAAATGAACAAAACAACGAATTCTTTAAATACTTGGGAAGTCAATTATTAGAAGGAGCTGATAACGGAAGAACACTTCCGCTTATATTAAAAAATTTAAAATGCTTTAAAAATGATTTAATAAAATTTATCGAGCAGGGAGAAAAAAGTGGGAAGTTAGATATAGAACTTAAATTATATAGTCAAATGCTATTGCAACATTTTGAAGATAAAGTCATAAAACAAACTAAATTGATTCAACCAGTTATTTTCTTTATTTTAGGATTGTTTATTGTGTCTTTATATCTCGTCATCATGCTACCTATGTTTGAACTTATGCAAACGATTAAGTAAAGGAGAAGTCATTATGAACTTATTAAAAAAATTTAAAAAATCCAAAGCTTTTACACTTATTGAAATGTTATTAGTACTTTTAATTATCAGTTTATTACTGATTCTAATAATCCCTAATATTGCTAAGCAAACAGCACATATACAATCTACTGGTTGCGATGCACAAGTTAAAATGGTAAATAGTCAAATTGAAGCATACGCATTGAAACATAATCGTAACCCGAGTAACATACAAGAATTAATTTCCGACGGTTTCATTAAAGAAGGACAGAAAAATTGCAAATCAGGGCAAACAATTAGTATAGCTAACGGTGAAGCAGTTGCGAATTAGTAAAATAAACGCCTTCACACTTATAGAAATGCTTTTTATATTATTTATTATAAGTATATTAACAGTCACAACTTTGTGGTCTAGAAGCCTTATCAACTTACAAATAATTAATGAAGAATACGAAATTAAACACTTCATTACAAAACTTAATTATTTTAAATCTAAAGCAATAAGTTCAAATAGTTCTATCGCTTTAGTATTTACTAATAAATCTAATACCATTCGAGTTGTCGAAGAAAAAGGCCACAAATATAAGTTTAATATTCCACACGGCAAAATAGTAAATATAGCGAAAATTAAAACCTTAAATTTTAATAAAGATGGTAACATAAACCATTTTGGCTCACTTATTATTGCCATGAATCAACATACTTACAAAATAATTTTACACATTGAAAAGGGACGTATAAGATATGTTCAAATTTAAACTTAAAGCATCTTTATTACTAGATGGTTTACTTGCCTTTTTTATTATAGGAATTATCACACTCATTTTTGTGCCATCGCTTTCCTCATTTAATCAAACTTATCAACTCGATTTAAAAACCTTAGAAATTAAAAAAATCATACTTACTAGCATTTCTCATTTCAACGAAAATCAACTCAAACAAGGAATCGTGATAGAAAAATATGAAATTCAATTATCTCATGACAAAATTTGTGGTAAAGATAAAGAATTTAAGATCGAAACTTGTGTCTCACTATAAAATACCTGCTTTTACTTTTATCGAATTACTCTTTAACTTGTCTTTAGTACTTCTTAGCTTTTCAATATTACCAACTCTCATACATCTTACTTCCCATTATCTGAATTTAGCGCAAGACAATGACGATATAGAGTTTGAATTCTTTTCTCGAGATATATTGAAAGAAGCGCAACAATATAACAATCATATTAGCATTGAAGATTCATCGAGATTAATTATTCGAGGTAAGGAAGAAGAGATTAGATATATATTTAACCACAATAAAATTTATAAAAACATTAACCATAAAGGAAACATTACGCTATTGAATAATGTCGTTTCTAGCAAAATCATAAAAACGAACAATAAAACAATAAAAATAGAATTAAAGATAGGAGATACGAACAATACGAAAGACAAAACCATCATTTTATAAACAAAAGGCGTTCATTAGCTTATATTTAATAGTAATTTTTTCATTTTATTTATCAATTATATCTTTTTATATGACTCAATATGGTTTAAAATTAAAGACAATACATAACTTAGATATTTACTACAATAAAGTTATCGTTAATAAGTTAAAAAAGGCAGATTAAAATTGATGAAGAATAAAGTACCTATTATATTCATTGGCTTTATGGGCACTGGTAAAACAACTATTGGACAATATCTCTCTGAGTTACAAAATTTAAGTTATGTTGATTTAGATCAATACATTGAATTAAATGAAGAGAAATCAATTCCAGATATTTTCAATGACAAAGGCGAGCAAGAATTTCGCAAATTAGAATTTAAGTATTTAAAAGAGTGTTTAGATATTTTCGATATTATCTCAACAGGTGGAGGTATAATTGAGAATAGCGACTCATTAGCACTACTTAAAATGCAAAGACATGTTATCTGGCTAGATTGTAATATCGACGTTATTTATCGTCGCATTGTGAGTGATCCACATAGACCAAACGCCAAAAACAAGACGCTTGAACAACTAAATGCCTTGTATTTATCAAGGATTTCAAGATATAATGAAATCGCATTCATCAAGGTGAATAGTGGACTTACAGTTTCAGAGATATATGAGGAAATTATAGAAAAATTATCTAGCGATTGATCAGTATTAGAGAGAATAAAGTAAAATATAAAGTAATATTCTAGTTAATGTTTTTAGAATATTGTTAAAATTTAACTTTATCGCCGAAGGTGCAAGTTATATCAAATTATATAACGAAACTCTCAGGCAAAAGGATAATACTGTAACGCGTTCCTGGATGGATTATTTAAACAGGGTAGCTTTTAAGCTATTCTGTTTTTTAAATATTTATAGGAGGTTTTCAAATGACTGAAGAATTAAAAAAGACGCCTTTGTATCAAAATTATATAGATAGCGGTGCAAAAATAGTTGAATTTGGTGGATGGGCGATGCCTGTTCAATTTTCAAGTATTAAAGAAGAGCATAATGCTGTTAGATATGAAATAGGCTTATTTGATGTAAGCCACATGGGCGAAATAGAAATATCTGGTAATGAAGCCTTTCAATTTGTTCAATATATCCTATCAAACGATGCGAACAACCTTACAGATAATAAAGCAATGTATACTGCTTTATGTAATGAAGAAGGTGGCATCATTGATGATTTAGTTACATATAAATTAGCAGATGATCGATTTTTATTAATTGTTAATGCAGCAAATACTGACAAAGATTTTAATTGGATCTCTAAACAGAGTAAAAATTTTGATGTTAACGTTAATAATACTTCTGATGAATACGGTCAACTTGCTATACAAGGACCTAAAGCAAGAGACCTTGTTAACGAAAATGTAGATATCGATGTTAGCGATATGAAAATGTTTGAGTTTAAACAAAATGTCGATTTATTTGGTAAAAAGGTAATTCTTTCTCAATCAGGCTATACAGGCGAGGATGGTTTTGAAATTTACTGTAAATCTGAAGACACAGTGGATATATGGAATCAATTACTCAAACATAATGTAGTTCCATGTGGATTAGGTGCTCGTGATACATTACGTCTTGAAGCAGGTTTACCATTACATGGTCAAGATTTAACTGAATCTATTACACCTTATGAGGGTGGAATTGCATTTGCAGCGAAACCACTTATCGAAGACAACTTTATAGGTAAATCAGTACTAAAAGACCAAAAGGAAAATGGTTCTACTAAACGAACTGTTGGACTAGAATTACTCGACAAAGGTATTGCGAGAACGGGTTATGAGGTACTAAACCTTGAGGGTAATCAAATCGGAGTAGTAACTTCAGGTACTCAATCTCCTTCATCAGGTAAATCAATTGCTTTGGCTATTATCGATAGAGATGCATTTGAAATGGGAAAAGAAGTGCTTGTTCAAGTTCGTAAACGACAAGTTAAAGCTAAAATTGTGAAGAAAAATCAAATTACTAAATAAACAGAGGGGTGTAAATAGTGAGTCATCGTTATATACCTTTAACAGATCAAGACAAGCAAGAAATGCTAGATACTATTGGAGCAAAATCAATTTCAGAATTATTTGGTGATGTCCCAGCCGATATTTTATTAGATAGAAATTTAAATATTGAAAAAGGTGAAGCAGAAACAAGTTTAGTTAGAAGACTTAACCTTCTTGCGAACAGAAATATCACAAAGGAAACACATGCATCATTTTTACCCCCCCCCCCCCACCCCCATTACACTCCCGCTGTTGTAGATGCGATGATTTCTAGATCAGAGTTTTATACGGCTTATACACCATACCAACCAGAAATTTCTCAAGGTGAATTACAAGCTATTTTTGAATTTCAAACTTTAATTTGTGAATTAACAGAAATGGATGTTGCAAACTCCTCAATGTATGATGGTATGACAAGTTTTGCGGAAGCTTGTATTTTAGCATTCAGCCATACTAAAAAGAACAAAGTCGTTGTTTCAAAGGGATTACATTATCAAGCATTACAAGTCCTCCATACTTATGCTAAAACACGTAAAGAATTTGAAGTGGTTGAAATCGACCTAGATGGAACAATTACAGACTTAGAAAAGTTAGAACAAGCTGTTGATGATGATACAGCTGCTGTAGCCGTTCAATACCCAAATTTCTACGGCTCAATTGAAGATCTTGAAAAAATAAACAACTTTATTAAAGATAAGAAAGCATTATTCATCGTATACGCCAATCCACTCGCTTTAGGCTTATTAACACCTCCCGGAGCTTTTGGCGCTGACATCGTCGTAGGGGATACACAACCTTTCGGTATTCCTACACAATTTGGTGGTCCACATTGTGGTTATTTTGCTACAACTAAAAAATTGATGCGTAAAGTACCTGGTCGTTTAGTAGGACAAACTAAAGATGAAGAAGGCAATCGTGGCTTTGTATTGACGTTACAAGCTAGAGAACAACATATTAGAAGAGATAAAGCTACTTCAAATATTTGTTCTAACCAAGCATTAAATGCTTTAGCTTCTTCTATTGCTATGTCAGCATTAGGTAAACAAGGTATCTATGACATAGCAGTCCAAAATTTAAAACATGCAAATTACGCAAAAAATCAATTTAAAGCTCAAGGATTTGAAGTTTTAGATGGTAATTCATTTAATGAATTTGTAGTTAAATTTGACGAGCCAATCAAAGAAGTAAATTTAAAATTAGCAGATGAAGGTTATATCGGTGGCTTTGATTTAAGTGAAGTATCAAGTGATTTCAAGAATCATATGCTTGTAGCCGTAACCGAATTAAGAACCAAAGATGAAATTGATACATTCGTTCAGAAAGCTGGTGAATTAAATGGTTAGAAAATCAAGCCCACTTATCTTTGAAAGATCTAAAAAAGGAAGATATGCATATTCATTACCACAAAGTGATATTGAGGACATTTCAATTTCCTCTGTTTTAGATGATAAATTTGTTCGAAAAGAGAAAGCTGAGTTTCCAGAAGTTGCAGAACTCGATTTAGTTCGTCATTACACTGAACTTTCAAATAAAAACTTTGGTGTTGATACAGGTTTTTATCCTCTAGGATCTTGTACAATGAAATACAATCCTAAAGTAAATGAAAAGGTTGCTAGAATACCCGGATTTAGCGAATCCCATCCACTTCAAGAAGAGGAACATATCCAAGGTTCTTTAGAAATTATTTATAGTTTGCAAGAAGAATTAAAAGAAATCACTGGGATGGATGAAGTAACGCTACAACCAGCTGCTGGTGCACACGGTGAATGGACAGCTTTAATGATTTTCAAAGCGTATCATGAAAACAAGGGTCAAGGCCACAGAGACGAGGTCATCGTACCAGACTCTGCACACGGTACAAACCCAGCTTCAGCATCTTTTGCTGGATTTAAATCAGTAACAGTTAAATCAAACGAACGTGGCGAGGTTGACATTGAAGATTTAAAACGAGTGGTTAATGACAACACTGCTGCGATTATGTTAACCAATCCAAATACTTTGGGTATTTTCGAGAAAAATATTATGGATATTAGAGAAATCGTTCATGAAGCTGGTGGATTACTTTACTACGATGGCGCGAACTTAAACGCAATTATGGATAAAGTTCGACCTGGCGACATGGGATTTGATGCAGTTCACTTAAACCTACACAAAACGTTTACCGGACCTCATGGCGGTGGCGGACCTGGTTCTGGACCAGTTGGGGTTGTTAAAGAACTAGCCAGTTACTTACCTAAACCAATGGTTATCAAAGATGGAGATTTTTATAAATATGATAATGATATTCAAAATTCCATCGGTAGAGTGAAACCATTCTATGGTAACTTTGGTATTTATTTAAGAGCTTATACTTATATTAGAACAATGGGCGCAGAAGGACTCAAAGAAGTTTCAGAAGCTGCAGTACTCAATGCAAATTATATTAAAGCACGTTTGAAAGACCATTTTGAAATTCCTTATGAACAATATTGCAAACACGAATTCGTCTTAAGTGGAAACAAACAAAAACAATACGGTGTACGTACTTTAGATATGGCTAAAAGGTTACTAGACTTTGGCGTACATCCACCAACAATCTATTTCCCACTAAATGTTGAAGAAGGCATGATGATTGAACCGACTGAAACAGAATCTAAAGAGACATTAGATCACTTTGTAGATGCACTTATTCAAATTTCTGAGGAAGCCAAAGAAAACCCAGATATAGTACTGGAAGCGCCACATACTACTATCATTGATAGATTAGATGAAACTACAGCAGCACGTAAACCAATTCTTAAATTTGAAGAATTAAAAGAAGAAAAGACTATCGAACACTAAATAAATAGGGGAAGCGTCGCCCTAAAAATTAAAGCCAATAAATGAATTTTTAAATCAAGTTCATTTATTGGCTTCTTCTATAATCAAATACTGGATTTTTCTCTTATCTTAAAGTATCACTTAATCCAAGTTCACAACGAACTTTGTATATTCAAATAGATATAAAGATACCCTCGAAAATAATGACATTGTCATATCATCTTCGAGGGTAAATTTTAATTCACGGATAAATGTTATCGTAAAATTATTTTTTCGATTTAATTTTACCTGTCCATTTTTTATATCCGCCTTTTAGCATATAGATATCTTTAAATCCATTTTTTCTTAATATACGAGCGGCACGATAACTTGCAATTCCATTTGCATCACATAAATAAACAGGTTGATCTTTTCTTAATCCTTGATAACGTTGTTTAAAAATTGTGATTGGAATGTTTCGTGCACCATTAATATGTCCATAATCATAATCCACTTTCTCCCGAACATCTATTACTTGAGCTTTTCTCAATCCTTTGTGGAATTCATTTTGGTCTAATTCTTTTACAGCTCGTTTATTAAAAATCTGTTGGACGACCATATATGCAATGATAATCACTATGATTCCAATTGCAATGTACAAAGAGATACTCATCTTGCATCCTCCCTAATTAACCGATATTATAATTATAAGACTGTTAGGGCAATTTATCAAAATATTTTTACGTGTGAGTTTATGTTTTAATCATATAATCTTAATATACATAGATATACTTAATGGTTTAGATTTCAAACATTTTGTTAGGGGTTTTTTTATGACTGAAACTTGGAATTTTATCAATACAGGTAGTCAAGATCCATATTACAATATGGCTATGGATGAGGCACTGCTTAATTTTGTTTCAAGAGGAGAAATTGATCCTGTAATACGATTTTATACATGGGATCCAGCAACACTTTCAATAGGTTATTTCCAAAGATTACAGAAAGAAATAGATATTGAAAAAGTTAAAGAAAAAGGATTTGGTTTAGTTCGACGTCAAACTGGGGGTAGAGGCGTTTTACATGACAAAGAATTAACTTATAGCGTTATTGTACCTGAATCTCATCCAAATATGCCTTCAACTATAACTGAAGCTTATCGTGTAATTTCTCAGGGTTTGCTTGAAGGATTCAAAAATTTAGGTTTTGAAACTTATTTTGCTGTACCTCGTTCAAAAGAAGAACGTGAAAAATTAAAACAACCAAGAAGTTCCGTTTGTTTTGATGCACCAAGTTGGTATGAATTAGTTGTAGAAGGTAGAAAAATTGCTGGAAGTGCTCAAACAAGACAAAAAGGGGTTATCTTGCAACACGGGTCTATTTTACAAGATATTGATATAGACGAGTTATTTGATATGTTTATTTTTAAAAATGACCGATTAAAAGCAAAAATGAAAGAGGCTTTTGTAGAAAAAGCAGTAGCCATCAATGACATATCAGAAAAGCACATTACTTTAGAAGAGATGGAACAAGCATTTGAAGAAGGGTTCAAGACTGGGTTAAATATTGATTTCAAACCGTTAAAACTCTCTGACCAACAAATGGCTGAAGTCAAAGAATTAGAAGAAAAGTATCGTTCTGACGAATGGATGTATCGAAAATAAAATTATAATAATAAAAAAGCATTGAAGTTAATTGTTCTACATGTATTTCACCCTCAAATTCACTTTGAAAAGGGAACATGGAATTAACTTCAATGCTTTTATTTACTAATGTTTCTTGTTTCTTCGTTTATATTTTCTTGCAGCTCTTTTATATTTTCTTTGGTCTTCTGTTAAAAAGAAGAAGTAATATATAAGATAAATGATTAACGCTATCACTGCAAAACTGATTAAAGTTTTAACAATAGAAAATAGAAATTCATCTAAATTCATGATTAAACCAAAAGCAGCTATTGCTAAAACGATATAAAAAATGATATGACGCATTTAAAAACTCCTATTAACTTATATTGGAACTTACAGTCGCAAGTTTTTGCTGACCTTTTTTAATTTGCTTACTATCTTTAGATTGATAGCCATTTCGGATTTTATCCATAGCACTAGATAAATCTTTATCAAATTTACTGATTTCTTTTCTTTTTTGTTTATCTTCTTCAGATTTTGAATCACTATCTATAGAACTTTTATATTTAGAATATGCTTCATCAATTTCATTTGAAATTTTATCTAACTTATCCTGTACATCTTTCTTACCTTTATTCTTGGAAACGTCAGACTCAACATTTCTATAATCACCAATCGCATTAGCGATTTTATCATAATAATCAGAAGATGCTTTTAAATTTTTTATTTTTAATTTATTAGAGGACGTTTTTTTACTATTTTCTTTATCTTGTTGTAATCCAGCAATTTTTGATTTTTGGTTACTTATATCTTGATTAAGTTGCTGTATATCTAACTTAAGTTGGTGGTTATTATCTCGTAATTTAGTGGTTTTATCCTCTAAGGGTGCCAAATTTTGGCTCCCACAACCCGCTAACAAACAAGATGCTCCAAGCACTAATATAAACTTTTTCATTGTATTCTCCCTAAACCAAAAACTATTATTCTCATTATTAATTATGCTATCATTTTAATGTATAAAATAAAAATGTACAAACGTTAACATAGGAGTGATATAAATGAATAAATTGGAACAAGTTCATGAAATCTTAAATCATAAACGTTTGGATGCAATGATTGTTTTGTCTGATTTCAACAGAAGATATCTTTCAGGATTCACTGGTACAAGTGGTGCGTTAATTATCACGCATAATAAGAATTATCTGGTTACTGATTTTAGATATATTGAACAGGCGACTAAACAAGCTCCAGAATTTGAAATAATCAATCGCCAAAATGGTTTAATCACAGAAATTAAAAATATATTAGAACAAGCGCAATTATCTAATATTGGATTTGAAGGCCATCAAATTAGTTATGATACATATGTTGAATTAAATAAAGGGATGATTACTTTAATTAGTATTTCTGATTCTATCGATAAAATTAGAGAAGTGAAAAGTGAAGAGGAAATTAAACTGATACGAAAAGCTGCAGAAATTGTAGACAAAACGTATGACTATATTTTAACTGTAGTAAAAGTGGGTATGAGCGAAAGAGAAATCAAGGCATTGCTTGAAAGTAAAATGTTAGAATTAGGTGCAGATGGACCATCTTTTGATACAATAGTAGCATCAGGATATAGAGGTGCCTTACCACACGGTGTTGCAAGTGATAAACTTATCGAAAAAGGCGATATGATTACACTAGATTTCGGAGCATACTATAGAGGTTATTGCTCTGATATTACACGAACGTTTGCGATAGGAGAACCTGATCCTAAGATGAAAGAGATTTACAACATCGTGTTGTCATCACAAATTAAAGCGATTGATGAAATTCGCCCTGGCATGACTGTTCAAGAAGCCGATGCATTATCAAGAGATTACATCGACGCACACGGTTATGGTCAAGAATTTGGTCATTCTTTAGGACATGGTATTGGTTTAGATATTCATGAAGGCCCATTGCTATCTAAAAATAGCACAGGCGAGTTACAAGTCAATAACTGTGTTACAATTGAACCCGGTATTTATGTCGATGGTCTGGGTGGCGTTAGAATTGAAGATGACATTTTAATTACGGAAAATGGCTGTGATGTCTTTACTAAATGCACAAAAGACCTTATTATTTTAGAGTAAGCGCGTATAATTGAGGAGGAGACTGAATGATTTCAGTAAATGATTTTAAAACAGGCTTAACAATTTCTGTAGATAATGGAATTTGGAAAGTAATTGATTTCCAACACGTAAAACCAGGAAAAGGTTCAGCATTTGTTCGTTCAAAATTACGTAATTTAAGAACAGGTGCAATCCAAGAAAAAACATTTAGAGCTGGCGAAAAAGTTGAACAAGCGATGATTGAAAATCGTCGTATGCAATACTTATACGCTGATGGCGATAATCATATTTTCATGGACAATGAAACATTCGATCAAATCGAATTACCTGGCGACTACTTAAAAGATGAATTAAACTATTTAAAAGCAAATATGGAAGTTCAAGTTCAATCATATGAAAGTGAAATCATTGGAGTTGAACTACCTAAGACAGTTGAACTAGAAGTAACTGAAACAGAACCAGGTATCAAAGGTGATACAGCTACAGGTGCAACTAAATCTGCAACTGTGGAAACTGGCTATACTTTAAATGTACCTTTATTCGTTAATGAAGGTGATATTTTAGTAATTAATACTGGTGACGGAAGTTACATTTCAAGAGGATAACTTTTAATACTTTATAATTTTCCAACCCCTAAAGGCTGCATCCATAGATGTAGTATACTTTAGGGGTTTCTTTTGTGATGTATATTCATTCAATTTTAACGTTGTAAAATAGTATAATATATGTATAATATTACATAATAATACATAAAGGGGTTTAAATATGCACATATCTATTGTTGGTATTACAGGTTATTCAGGTTTAGAACTATTACGCTTAGCACTCAATCATCCACGTATCACTATTGCTTCGATTCATGCTACTAAAGAGATTGGTAAATCAATCTCCGATATCTTTCCACATTTAAAAGGGATATGTGACTTAAAAATAGAACCGTTTAATAGTAGTTATATTATGAAACAATCTGAGATAGTATTTTTCGCTACACCAAGTGGCGTTGCTAAAAACTTATCACGAGCTTTTGTAGAAGCAAATTTTCCTGTCATTGATTTATCAGGGGACCATCGCTTAAGTACTGATCTATATGAAAATTGGTATCATAAAACACCTGTCGACAAAGACATTCAGACTCAATTTGTTTATGGTTTAGCAGAATTTACTGACTTAAATCATCAAAAGTTCATTGCAAATCCTGGATGTTATGCGACTGCAACTGAACTGGCTTTAATTCCTTTAATAAAAAACCGCCTAATTGATATCGATTCTATTATTGTGGATGCAAAGAGTGGATTGTCTGGAGCAGGAAAAGCATTATCGAACATCTCACATTATGTAAATGTTAATAATAATTACACTACATATAAGTTAAATACGCACCAACACATCCCAGAGATTATTCAAGCGTTAAAAATTTTTAATCCAAATATACAGAATATTCAGTTTTCTACATCTTTATTACCACTTAACCGAGGCATTGTCGCAACAATTTATTGTCGACTTAATAGAAACTCCAACCCGGAAGACATTAGAGATGCTTATTTAAAAATATACGAAGACAAACCTTTCGTAAGAATTAAAGAATCAATTCCAGAATTACATGATGTTGTTGGTTCCAATTATACAGATATTGGCTTTCAATATAACAAACACACACAAGTACTCACAATTGTTTCTGTTATTGATAATTTAATAAAAGGCGCAAGCAGGTCAAGCTCTACAAAATTTAAATTTAATGTACGGCTTTAATGAAACAGAAGGTCTTGAATCTTCTCCATTTTATCTATAGTTGGGTGGTATGAAATATGAAAGTGATTGAAGGTAATATTGCTAGTCCATTAGGTTTCTCAGCCGACGGACTTCATGCAGGATTTAAAAGAAAGAAATTAGATTTTGGATGGATAGTATCAGAAGTCCCTGCCAATGTTGCGGGTGTTTTTACAACTAATAAAGTCATCGCGGCACCTCTTATTTTAACTCAATCTTGTATTGAAAATGAAGGTCAAATGCAAGCAATTGTCGTTAACTCTGGAATAGCTAATTCTTGTACTGGTGAACAGGGACTACAAGATGCTCATACAATGCAACAACGGGCTGCTGAAAAACTACAAATTAAAAAAGAATACGTCGGTGTAGCCTCTACAGGTGTCATCGGTGAAATGATGCCAATGAATATTCTTGAAAATGGTTTTTCAAAGCTTGTTATCAACGGTAATGCTGATGATTTCGCAAAATCAATATTAACTACAGATAAAGATACAAAAACGTGTGTTGTTACAGAAACATTTGATAAAGATATCGTGACGATGGCAGGTGTTGCTAAAGGTTCCGGAATGATACACCCAAACATGGCTACAATGCTAGCATTCATTACTTGCGACGCAAACATATCTACCCAAACACTTCAACAAGCACTTAGCGAAATCGTACAGATTACATTTAATCAAATTACTGTAGATGGAGATACCTCAACAAATGATATGGTCATTGTCATGTCGAATGGATGTACAAACAATAAAGAAATTTTACCTAACACATCTGACTATACTAAGTTTAAAGCTATGCTTTTTCATGTTATGCAAGATTTAGCAAAAAAGATTGCAAAAGATGGGGAAGGCGCAACCAAATTAATAGAAGTCAATGTCACAGGTGCACAAAATTCTGAATCAGCACGTATGATAGCTAAATGTATCGTAGGGTCGAGCTTAGTTAAGACTGCTATTTTTGGCGAAGATCCTAATTGGGGAAGAATTATTGCTGCAGTAGGATACGCAGACACAACTTTCAATCCTAATCAAATAGATATTGCAATAGGAAACATTACCGTGCTTTCTAAATCTTCTCCAATCCATTTCGACAAAGAAGAAATGCAAGATATCATGAGCAAGGATGAAGTCACTATACATATGAATCTCAATGATGGTCATTGCGAGGGAAAAGCTTGGGGATGCGACTTGTCATATGATTATGTAAAAATTAATGCATTATATACAACATAGGAGGGCAACATGAAGAATATTATAGTCATAAAAATTGGAGGTATAGCTACTGAAAATTTGAACTCGGAATTTATAGAACAAATTGTAAAATGGCATGAACAAAATAAGCAAATGATTATAGTTCATGGAGGAGGTTTAGTGATTAGCCAAACCCTTCAAGAACATAAACATATAACTCATAAAGTAAATGGCATTAGAATTACTTCTAAAGAAGACTTACCTTTGATTTATCACGCTTTAGTGGATAAAGTAGGCAAACAACTTATCCATCAATTGAAAACGACCAACTTAAATATCGTTCAATGTACAGATATTTTAAAAGACTTAGTCAAAGCCCAATTTCTGAATAAAGATTTGTATGGATATGTTGGAAAAGTAAAAGAAATTAACGTTGGTATCCTCAAAACAATCACCTCTCACAATGCAATTCCAGTATTAGCAAGTTTAGGCGTCAACGATAAAGATGAATGGTTAAATATTAACGCCGATTATTTGGCAACTTCATTAGCAATAACTTTGAAAGCTGAACAACTCATCTTAATGACTGATGTACCTGGAGTAATTGATAATAATTCCGTCATAGATACGTTAACAATCCATCAAGCAAAAGATAAAATTCGAGATAATATTATTAAAGGTGGCATGATACCGAAAGTAGAAAGTGCTATCCATACTGTCCAATCAGGTGTAGCACGGGTGATGATTAGTAACAACTTGAAATCAGGTACGATAATCAGAGGTGATATAAAATGAGCTATCTATTTAAAAATTACTTGCGTGCAAATATAGAATTTATTAAAGCAAATGGCAATGAGTTAATCGATCAAACTGGTCGTTCATATATTGATTTCTCATCAGGAATTGGCGTAACCAATTTAGGATTTAACGAAGATGTAAAAGAAGCCGTAGAACAACAATTACAACTCATTTGGCATTCGCCAAATATTTACAAAAGTCAGCTACAAGAAAAAGTTGCTGAAAAATTAATTAGAACTGATGACTATGTGGCATTCTTTTGTAATAGTGGGACTGAAGCAAACGAAGCAGCGATTAAGCTTGCTCGAAAAACGACTGGCAAAACTGAAATCATTGCTTTTCATCAATCTTTTCATGGACGTACATATGGTTCAATGTCAGCTACTGGTCAAGATGCGATCAAATTAAATTTTGAACCTGTTGTTCCAGGATTTAAATTTGCTGAATTCAACAATTTCTCTTCATTTAAATCTTTAGTCACGAAGGATACAGCAGCAGTAATGCTCGAACTTATTCAGGGCGAATCTGGTGTAAGGCCTGCAAACAAAACCTTCATTCAGCAATTGGTAGAATTTTGTAACCAACATCACATACTAGTGATTATAGATGAAATTCAAACAGGTATAGGCAGAACTGGAAAGTTATTTGCGTATGAGCACTATGATATAAGTCCTGATATCATCACTTTAGCTAAAGGTTTAGGTAATGGCATACCTGTAGGTGCACTACTCGGTAAAAGAAATATTAGTGACGCGTTTGGTTATGGTAGCCATGGTACAACTTTTGGTGGCAATAGACTAGCAATGGCGGCAGCACTTAAAACGCTAGAAATTGTTAATGATTCAAATTTTCTAGAAAGTGTTTATCATAAAGGTCAATATCTATTAAATTGTTTAAATAAAGTTTTCATCGATTATCCACGTGTAACTGATATTCGTGGAAAGGGATTAATGATAGGGATAGAAACGACATGCAATATAAACGAAATAGTTTCTAAAGCAAGAACAAAAGGTTTAATTGTTTTAACTGCCGGCACAAATGTAATCCGTCTTTTACCACCTTTAACAATTACATATGAACAAATTGAAGAGGGCGTTTCAATTCTTAAGGAAAGTTTTAATGAACTGGATTTAGAACAATAACTATGGGTTATGCAATAAATAAGAAATTGCCCATTTATACTTTAAGACTGAAGAAATCATGCGCATTATTTTAATATTTATAATTTAATGCGTAAATGCTTCAGTCTTTTAATTTTGGTTATCCTTTTCCAAAATAATAAGTTATTATGCTAGTTATCCATGTGTCATCGTATGAACATGCTTGAATTGAGTGATTTACTCAAGTAAAATAGACGGGTAGATGAAAACAAACCTAAGGAGTCAGTACGAAATGAACTTTAAAGAAATAAAAGAATTAATTGAAATTCTTGATCAATCTAACTTAACAGAAATAAATATTGAGGATAATAAAGGTAGCGTAGTAAATCTTAAAAAAGAAAAGGAAACTGAAATTATTACGCCACAAGTCGCTCAACAACCAGCACAACAAATTGCTCAACCACAAGCGGCACCACAACCTCAAGTGTCAGCTGATGCAGGGAATGATACACAAGAATCAGCTAGTGATAATTACGAAACAATCAATGCACCGATGGTAGGTACATTCTATAAATCACCATCACCAGAAGAAGATGCTTATGTTCAAGTAGGGGACAAAGTTTCAAATGATTCAACTGTATGTATTTTAGAAGCAATGAAATTATTCAATGAAATTCAAGCTGAAACATCAGGTGAAATCGTAGAAATTTTAGTAGAAGACGGACAAATGGTAGAGTATGGCCAGCCGTTATTTAAGGTGAAATAATGAATAAGATTTTAATTGCTAATCGTGGTGAAATTGCTGTTAGAATTATTCGCGCAGCTCACGATTTAGGTATTCAAACAGTAGCGATATATTCTGAAGGAGATAAAGACGCATTACATACTCAAATTGCTGATGAAGCTTATTGCGTCGGACCTACTTTATCTAAAGACTCTTATTTGAATATACCTAATATCTTATCTATAGCAACTTCTACTGGCTGTGATGGTATCCATCCTGGTTATGGCTTTTTAGCTGAAAATGGAGACTTTGCAGAATTATGCGAAGCGTGTCAACTTAAATTTATAGGACCTAGTTATCAATCTATCCAAAAAATGGGAATTAAAGATGTAGCTAAAGCAGAAATGATTAAAGCGAATGTTCCTGTTGTTCCAGGAAGTGAAGGACTTATTCAAAGTATTGATGATGCTAAGAAAGTCGCTAAAAAAATTGGATATCCTGTAATCATTAAAGCAACTGCAGGTGGCGGCGGTAAAGGGATTCGCGTGGCACGTGATGAAAAAGAACTTGAAACTGGCTACCGTATGACCCAACAAGAAGCTGAAACTGCTTTCGGTAATGGTGGTTTATATCTTGAGAAATTCATTGAAAACTTTAGACATATAGAAATACAAATTATTGGAGATAGTTATGGTAACGTCATTCACTTAGGGGAACGTGATTGTACAATACAACGTAGAATGCAAAAATTAGTTGAAGAAGCACCTTCTCCAATTCTTAGCGAAGAAAAACGACAAGAGATGGGTAATGCTGCTGTAAGAGCTGCAAAAGCTGTCAATTATGAAAATGCTGGTACAATCGAATTTATTTATGACCTTGATGATGATAAATTCTATTTCATGGAAATGAATACACGTATTCAAGTAGAACATCCAGTTACTGAAATGGTTACGGGTGTGGATTTAGTTAAATTACAATTAAAAGTAGCTATGGGTGAAGCTTTACCATTTAAACAAGAGGAAATCACTATCAATGGTCATGCAATAGAATTTCGTATCAATGCTGAAAATCCATATAAAGACTTTATGCCTTCACCTGGTAAAATCACTCAGTATCTAGCACCAGGCGGTTTCGGAGTAAGAATCGAATCAGCATGTTATACTAATTACACAATACCACCGTATTATGACTCTATGGTAGCTAAACTCATCGTACATGAACCTACGAGAGATGAAGCAATTATGACTGGTGTTCGAGCTTTAAGTGAATATTTAGTACTAGGGATAGATACAACTATTCCATTCCATTTAAGACTTTTAAATAATGACATATTTAGAAGTGGCGAATTTAACACTAAATTCTTAGAGAAATATAATATTATGAGTGATAATCAATCATAGGAGGTTATAGAATGGTCAATGTAGCAGATTATTCTCAATCTAATCTAGGAAAAATTGAAATTGCACCCGAAGTATTATCTGTTATCGCAAGTATTGCGACATCAGAGGTTGATGGAATTACAGGCCATTTTGCTGAATTAAAAAAGACAAATTTAGAAAAAATTAGTCGCAAGAACCTCTATAGAGATGTAAAAATTGAAGCTAAAGATGATGGTATTTATATAGATGTATACTGTGCACTCAAACATGGCGTGAATATATCTAAAACGGCAAAGAAAATTCAAGCTTCAATTTTCAATTCAATAACGACTATGACAGCAATTGAACCAAATCAAATTAACATTCATATTACACAAATCGTTGTGGAAAAATAAATAAATTTTAATGCGGAAGTGGGTCGAAAATATAACATAGGAGAATTAATTTTGTTATCCCACATCCAACGGCAAGGATGGCTAGAATTGAGTGCAGCTCGCTTTAAGCACACTTTCAATTCAGACATATCCGCCACAATATAAATAAGGCTGAGATAATAAATGATGTCCCAGCCTTATTAATTATATTAATACGTTTGAAGGAGTAAAATATGAGTCGTAAAGAATCTAGAATTCAAGCTTTTCAAACTTTATTTCAATTAGAAATGAAAGATACAGATTTAACAATTACTGAAGCAATTAATTTCATTAAAGATGACCATCCAGAATTAGATTTTGATTTTATTCATTGGTTGGTTACAGGTGTTAAAGACCATGAATCTGTTTTAGATGAAAAAATTAAACCACATTTAAAAGATTGGTCTATTGAACGTCTACTTAAATCCGATCGCATTATTCTTAGAATGGCGACTTTTGAAATGCTACATAGTGACACACCGGAAAAAGTGATTATCAACGAAGCTGTAGAACTAACTAAACAATTTAGCGACGATGATCACTACAAATTTATCAATGGTGTTTTAAGTAATATAAATTAATTAAAATGAGTGATATTTATGACTGAATATTTAAGTGTTTCTACTCTAACTAAATACATCAAATATAAATTTGATCAAGATCCTCATTTACAATCTGTTCTATTAAAAGGAGAACTTTCAAATTTCAAGAAACATTCAAGTGGCCATTTATACTTTAATGTTAAAGATAAAGAGTCTGTGATTAGTGCAATGATGTTCAAAGGAAATGCTTCTAAATTAGGTTTCGAACCCAAAGAGGGGGACGAAGTACTATTGGAAGCTCGAGTCTCTGTTTACGAGAGAAGAGGTAACTATCAAATTTATGTGAATAAAATGCAACTTGATGGAATAGGAAACTTATACCAAAAGTTAGAAGAACTCAAAAAGAAACTTGCTAAAGAGGGATATTTTGATAATAATATCAAAAAACCTATACCAAAGTTTCCTAAGAAAATAGCTGTACTCACTGCAAGTACTGGTGCTGCAATTAGAGATATTCATTCTACAATTAACAGTAGATATCCCTTAGTGGAACAAATTCAAATTAGTACCTTAGTACAAGGAACTCAGGCTAAAGAAGATATCATCGAAAAAATTCAATATGCCGACTCTCTAAATGTAGATACCATTATTGTTGGTCGTGGCGGTGGTTCAATTGAAGATTTATGGAATTTCAATGAAGAAGAGGTTGTTAAAGCAATCTATCAATGCGCAACACCAATCATTTCAGCAGTAGGACATGAAACTGACTTTACTTTAAGTGATTTTGTGGCAGATGTCAGAGCGGCAACACCAACTCAAGCCGCCGTTATCGCAACACCAGATCAATATGAATTAATGCAACAAATTAAGCAGTATCAATTCTCGTTGACGCGATTTATCAAACAATACATTGAGCAACAAAAGAAACAGTTAAGTCATTTATCATCCTATTATAAATTTAAACAACCTTCTTTATTGTATGATCAACAGATTCAAAAACGTGATGATTTGGAAAAGCAACTGAAACAAATCACACTCACTAACATTGAAAGACAACACCAACACCTTAAGTTATTAAGACAAAATTTTAATTTAAGAATACTTAGCCAACATATTAACCAGGATAAACAAAATATTTCACAACTTCGTTCTCGAATGTCTCAAAAAATAAACAATGATTTATCCAAACTGAAAGCAGATTTAAAAAATAAAATTGAAAGTCTTAATAATTTAAGTCCTACCAATACAATGTTACGTGGTTATGCAATTGTGAATAAAGATGATAAGGTTGTTACAAGCACACATGATATATCAGAAAATGATTCAATTTCTTTAACAATGAAAGATGGAAATGTCGACGCAATTGTCAAGAAAGTAAGGTGTAATGATGAGTAAAGAAAAGCAAAGTTTTGAAGAAATGATGCAAGAATTAGAAAGCATTGTTCAAAAACTAGATAATGAAACTGTCTCTTTAGAAGAGTCACTAGATTTATATCAACGAGGAATGAAATTATCAACTGCTTGTGATTCAACTTTAAAAGATGCTGAAAAGAAAGTGAATAAATTAATGCAAGAAGAAGCTGAGGATCAAGAAAATGAAGAAGCCGACAATGAATAATTTAATTGAACAAATTAATACTAAATTAAATCAGTCAATTCAAAATTCATCATTAAACACTGATTTAGAAGAAAGCATGATGTACTCTCTTCAAGCAGGCGGCAAAAGAATTAGACCCGTTTTATTATTATTAACACTTAATATGTTAAAAGGTGACTATGATAAAGGGGTACAAAGTGCCTTAGCACTTGAAATGATTCATACTTACTCCTTAATTCACGATGATTTACCTGCAATGGATGACGATGACTATCGCCGCGGTAAACTAACCAATCACAAAGTATACGGTGAATGGAAAGCAATATTAGCTGGAGACGCACTTCTAACAAAAGCTTTTGAATTGGTTTCTAACGATGAATTAATTGAAGATAAAGTTAAAGTCAAATTAGTACAAAGGTTATCTAAGGCAAGTGGTCATCTAGGCATGGTAGGCGGTCAAACTCTAGACATGCAAAGTGAAAATAAAACGGTTGATTTAACTACTTTAGAAGCGATCCATAAAGCTAAGACTGGCGCATTACTTACTTTTGCAGTAATGGCTGCAGTTGATATCGCTCAAGTCGATCAAGAGACATCTGATCACTTAGAAAAATTTAGTCAACATTTAGGGCTGATGTTCCAAATCAAAGATGATTTATTAGATGTTTATGGTGATGAAGAAAAACTTGGAAAAGCTGTTGGAAGCGACGAAACGAATCATAAAAGCACTTATGTTTCATTGTTAGGAAAAGAAGGCGCAGAAGATAAATTAGATTATCATATGAAACAAGCATTATATTGTCTAGATTGTTTACCATCACAATTTGACACTGCTCAATTAAAGGAAATTGTAGATTTATTTTATAATAGAGATCATTAAGATTAATGAACGATTGATGAAAAATTGCATCAATCGTTTTTCTTTTTATTCTAACTTTATACGCATATACAAAAAATATTCATAAATTAATTTTTATACAAACGGCTGGACTTTACTTTTAAAAAGTTTAAATTTTACAATAAATACTGTTATCATGCCAAAGAAAAAATATAATAAAGTAATAGATAAATAGTGTTTAGTAGTAGTTATGAGATGCATGTGTTAAAATCATTGTATAAATATTCGTAACTAGAGGTGTTTATTGTGCCAAAAAAATCGGTTAGACATATAAAAATTAGAGAGATTATTTCAAACGAACAAATAGAGACACAAGATGAATTGGTAAAACGATTAAATGAGTATGATTTAAACGTGACACAAGCGACAGTTTCAAGAGATATTAAAGAATTACAATTAATCAAAGTTCCAGCACCATCAGGTCAATATGTATACAGTTTACCTAATGATAGAAAATATCATCCATTGGAGAAACTTGGAAGATACCTTATGGACTCCTTTGTTAATATTGAAGGAACTGGAAACTTACTTGTACTTAAAACACTTCCAGGTAACGCACAATCAATTGGAGCAATTTTAGACCAAATTGATTGGGAAGAAGTACTTGGTACGATTTGCGGCGACGATACATGTTTACTCATCTGCCGTGATGAAGAAGCTAGTGAAGAGATTAAAACACGAATTTTCAATTTATTATAAGGATGCGATGAATTTATGTTACAAACCTTATCAATAAAGCAATTTGCGATTATAGATGAACTTGAAATTCATTTTTCAGATGGATTAACCGTATTAAGTGGTGAAACTGGATCAGGTAAATCCATTATTATTGATGCAATAGGACAATTAATCGGTATGCGTGCATCTTCAGATTATGTGCGTCACGGCGAAAAGAAAGCCGTTATTGAAGGTATATTTGATATCGATGAAAGTAAAGATGCCATTTCAATTCTTGAAAATTTATCTATAGATGTGGATGAAGATTTTCTTCTAGTAAAAAGAGAGATATTTAGTTCAGGTAAAAGTATTTGTCGTATCAATAATCAAACTGTAACGCTTCAAGATTTGAGAAAGGTAATGCAAGAACTATTAGATATACACGGCCAACACGAAACGCAATCTTTGCTTAAACAGAAGTATCATCTTAAATTGTTGGATGATTATGCTGAAGATCAATATTCTAATTTGTTACATCAATATCAGGATGTTTTTTCAAAATATAAAGATAAAAGAAAAGAATTAGAAGAGTTGGAATCGGCAGACCAAGCATTATTACAACGACTTGACCTAATGAAATTTCAATTTGAAGAGCTTACTGAAGCTTCACTTAAAGAAGACGAAGTTGAACAACTCGAAACCGATATAAAACGCATTCAAAACTCTGAAAAGTTAAGTTTAGCTCTAAATAGTGCACATCAAGTACTTACTGACGAAAATGCAATTCCAGATCGATTATATGAATTGAGTAACCACTTACAATCTATTAATGATATTGTTCCAAAGAAATATGAAAAATTAAAAGAAGACGTCGATCAATTTTACTATATTCTTGAAGATGCAAAGCACGAAATTTACGACGAAATGGCTAACACTGAATTTGATGAACAAATACTTAACGACCTTGAATCTAGGATGAATCTTTTAAACAACCTTAAACGTAAGTATGGAAAAGATATATCTGAACTCATTGCATATCAAGGTAAATTAGAAGAGGAAATTAATAAAATTGAAAATTACGAACAAAGCACATCACAACTTAGAGAAGAAATCAGTCGACTTTATAAAGAAGTATTTGAAGTAGGCAAAGAACTTTCTAAAGAACGGAGACGTGTTGCAAGAGAATTACGCGACCATATTGTTTCAGAAATTCAAAATTTACAAATGAAAGATGCTAATTTAGAAATTTCATTCAAACCACTTGATGAACCTAATCAAGAAGGTATAGAATTTGTAGAATTTTTAATTAGTCCGAATAAAGGAGAACCTTTAAAAAGCTTGAACAAAATTGCTTCAGGTGGCGAATTATCTAGAATTATGCTTGCACTAAAAAGTATTTTTGTTAAATCACGCGGACAAACAGCGATACTATTTGATGAAGTCGATTCAGGCGTTTCTGGACAAGCGGCACAAAAAATGGCAGAAAAAATGAGAGATATTGCCGAATATATACAAGTCATTTGCATTTCTCACTTACCACAAGTTGCTTCAATGAGTGATCATCATCTTTTAATCAGTAAAGCTTCTAATGACGATAGAACAACAACCCAAGTTAAAGAATTATTAGAAGATGATAGAATTGACGAAGTCGCACGTATGATTTCAGGCGCTAGCGTCACTGAATTAACTAGAGAAAATGCTAAGGAAATGATTGCCCAAAATCATCAATCCTAAATGTCACAAGTTCTCAAATTTTAATTTTGAAAACAATATCCTAAAACAATTGTCATTAAGGATATTCAAAAATTTCATTATTTTTAAATGTATTAACAATGCAAATTGATGTAGAATAGGAAAGTATTATTTTTTATTAGCACCTTGATAGTTACATTTTATTAAATTTGTAAACGTATCAATGTCTAAATGAGCAAATCTATTAGGGGACTAAAATGCACTGGTGAGCAATTGTTCTTGCATATTTAGTCTTCTAAGTATTTAAGGAGTAAGACCATGTCAGAAAAACAATATGATTTAGTCGTCCTTGGTGGAGGCACTGCCGGATACGTTGCGGCTATTAGAGCTTCACAATTAGGCAAAAACGTTGCAATCGTTGAAAAATCTTTATTAGGTGGCACATGTTTGCATAAAGGCTGTATACCTACTAAATCGTTATTAAAATCTGCTGAAGTACACCATACAATTAAGAATGCAACATCATTCGGTATTGATGTAAATGATTTTAATATTAATTTTGAAAACATTTTAAAACGTAAAGATGCCATTGTAAGTCAAATGTATCAAGGTGTTAATCAATTAATGCAACACCATCATATTGACGTTTATAACGGCACAGGCAGAATACTTGGAACATCAATTTTTTCTCCTCAGAGCGGAACAATCTCTGTAGAATATGACGATGGCGAATCTGACTTAATACCAAATCAGTTTGTACTTATCGCTACAGGTTCCACGCCTAAGTCGTTACCTTTTATTGATTTTGATCATGAACGTATTCTATCTAGTGATGATATTTTAGCATTACAAGAACTACCTGAACATTTAGCTATTATAGGCGGGGGAGGCATCGGGTTAGAATTTGCATCTCTTTTAAATGATTTAGGAACAAAAGTAACAGTGATTGAAGCAAACGAACGTATATTGCCAACTGAAAGTAAGCAAATCGCATCCACATTGAAGAACGAATTAACACAACGTGGCGTGACATTCCATGAAGATGTTCAACTCGATGAAAATAGTATTCAAAAAGACGATGATGGTGTTACAATTCATTTTGGAGATAATCAAATCCATGTAAAGAAAGTTTTAATATCTATAGGTCGACAACCCAATACACACGATATTGGCTTAAATAACACTAAAATTAAAACAAACGAAGCTGGTCATATCCTTACAAATGAATTTCAACAAACGGAAGATAAACATATCTATGCTGCTGGCGATTGCATAGGTAAACTTCAACTTGCGCACGTTGGCTCTAAAGAAGGTATGGCAGCAGTAGAGCACATGTTTGAAGGGTCACCTATACCTGTTGATTATGACCTGGTACCAAAATGTGTATATACGTATCCAGAAGTTGCCTCTATAGGTAAGAATTTAGAACAAGCTAAAGCTCAAAATATTAAAGCACGTGCTTATAAAGTACCATTCAAAGCTATTGGTAAAGCAATGATAGACGATATTGGCGAGCAAAAAGGCTTTTGTGAAATGATTATTAATCAAGAAACAGATGAAATTATTGGTCTTAATATGATTGGACCTCATGTAACGGAATTAATTAATGAAGTTTCATTGTTACAGTTTATGAATGGCTCTTCTTTAGAACTTGGTTTAACCACACATGCACATCCTTCTTTATCAGAAGTATTAATGGAACTAGGTCTAAAAGTAGAAGGTAGAGCGATTCACGTATAGTAGGAGGAAAAAAGATGATTGATTATAAGTCTGCAGGCCTTACAGAAGAAGACCTCAAGAATATGTATAAATGGATGGACTTAGGAAGAAAAGTAGACGAAAGATTATGGCTACTGAATCGCGCAGGCAAAATCCCCTTTGTAGTTAGCGGTCAAGGTCAAGAAGCAACTCAAATAGGCATGGCATACGCCATGAAAGAAGGAGACATTTCTTCACCATATTATCGAGATTTAGCGTTTGTTACATACATGGGTATTACGCCATTAGATACAATGCTCTCTGCATTTGGCAAACGAGATGATATCAACTCTGGTGGTAAACAAATGCCTTCTCATTTTAGTCATAGAGAAAAAGGAATCCTATCGCAAAGTTCACCAGTCGCAACACAAATTCCTCATTCTGTCGGTGCAGCACTAGCGTTAAAAATGGATAAAAAACAAAACATCGCTACTGCTACAGTAGGGGAAGGAAGTTCAAACCAAGGCGATTTCCATGAAGGACTTAACTTTGCTGGTGTACATGATTTACCTTTTATTTGCGTGATTATTAATAATAAATATGCCATTTCTGTGCCAGATTCTCTTCAATATGCAGCAGAAAATTTATCTGATCGTGCATTAGGATATGGTATGCACGGAGAACATGTCGATGGCAATGATCCTATTGCCGTTTATAAAGCAATGAAAGAAGCTAGAGAACGTGCGTTAAATGGTGAAGGTGCAACTTTAATAGAAGCTGTTACCTCTCGTATGACACCACACTCTTCAGATGACGATGATAAATATCGTACTCAAGAAGAACGCGATTCGTTAAAAGAAGGCGATTGCAATCTTAAATTCAAAGCGTATCTACTCGAAAATAACATTATCGATGAACAATGGTTATCTGAGTTAGAACAAGAAAATAAAGATATCATTAATAAAGCAACTAAGACTGCTGAAGAAGCGCCATATCCTTCAACTGAAGAAGCATATGCATATGTCTATGAAGAAGGAGTGCAAGACAATGACTAAATTATCTTATTTAGAAGCCATTCGACAAGCTCATGACTTAGCTCTCGAAAAAGATAAAAACACATTTATTCTTGGAGAAGATGTTGGTAAAAAAGGTGGCGTTTTCGGCGTAACACAAGGTTTACAAAGTAAATATGGAATTGAACGCGTGATTGATACACCACTCGCAGAATCTAACATTATTGGAACTGCTATAGGTGCTGCGATGATAGGTAAACGTCCTATTGCTGAAATTCAATTTGCTGATTTTATTTTACCGGCAACGAACCAAATTATTAGTGAAGCCGCTAAAATGAGATATCGTTCTAATAATGATTGGGGTTGTCCTATTACAATAAGAGCACCATTTGGTGGTGGCGTGCACGGTGGATTATATCACTCACAAAGTATTGAAAGCATTTTTGCTTCTACGCCTGGTTTAACAATTGTTATTCCTTCTTCACCATATGATGCTAAAGGCCTGTTATTATCATCGATTGAATCTAATGATCCAGTATTATATTTTGAACATAAAAAGGCATACAGATTCTTAAAAGAAGAAGTTCCTGAAGCATATTACACAGTGCCACTAGGTAAGGCCGATGTTAAAAGACAAGGTGATGACATAACAGTATTCTGTTATGGTTTAATGGTTAACTACTGTTTACAAGCGGCTGATATTTTAGCAGAAGATGGTATTAATGTGGAAGTAGTAGACTTAAGAACCGTCTATCCACTTGATAAAGAAACGATTATTGAACGCGCAAGTAAAACAGGTAAAGTCCTTTTAGTAACAGAAGATAATCTAGAAGGTAGTGTAATGTCAGAAGTCTCAGCAATCATTGCTGAACATTGTCTATTTGATTTGGATGCGCCAATAATGCGATTAGCGGCACCTGACGTTCCATCTATGCCATTTTCACCTGTCCTCGAAAATGAAATTATGATGAGTCCTGAAAAAATACAAGATAAAATGCGAGAATTAGCGGAATTCTAAGGAGGGTGTCAATTGGAAATTAAAATGCCTAAATTAGGTGAAAGTGTACATGAAGGTACTATCGAACAATGGTTGGTTTCTGTTGGAGATGAAGTAGGCGAGTACGAGCCACTTTGCGAAGTCATTACTGACAAAGTGACTGCCGAAGTTCCATCTACAGTGTCAGGTGTTGTAACTGAACTCATTGTAAATGAAGGCGAAACGGTGAATGTTGATGCTGTCATTTGTAAAATTGATACCGGTAATGAAAAAGACGAATCTGAATTAAGTCAAGCCGATGAATCTCAACCTGAAAATGACGGCGCACGTAACGAGGCGACACAAAGAAAGCAATCAAGTGATAATAAAGATCAAAAAGAAGAATCTTCTGTGAAACCGAAAAATAATGGTCGTTTCTCACCCGTTGTATTTAAGTTAGCATCTGAACACAATATCGATTTAACTCAAGTACAAGGTACTGGTTTCGAAGGACGTGTAACTAAAAAGGATATTCAACATGCCATTGAACATCCTGAAACAGTTAGCCACTCAAATGAAACTGAAACTCATAATGACGACAGAAACAAAAATACTCAATTTTCAAATGAAACAACGCACCAATCTCAAAGTCAAAATAATCAAAGTCCAACATATAATCAAGGTAGTACAATTCCAGTTAAAGGCGTACGTAAAGCTATCGCTCACAATATGGTGACAAGTGTGACTGAGATACCACACGGTTGGATGATGATTGAAGCAGATGCTACAAATTTAGTTAAAACAAGAAACCATCATAAAAATACATTCAAGCAAAATGAAGGCTATAATTTAACATTCTTCGCTTTCTTCGTTAAAGCAGTTGCAGATGCATTGAAAGCACATCCTTTACTCAATAGTACATGGCAAGGCAAAGAAATCGTTATTCATAAAGATATTAATATATCCATCGCGGTAGCAGATAAAGACAAGTTATATGTTCCAGTCATCAAACACGCTGATGAAAAATCTATCAAAGGCATTGCACGTGAAATCAATGATTTAGCTAACAAAGCACGTCATGGACAGCTTACACAAAAAGATATGGAAGGCGGTACATTTACTGTCAATAACACAGGTTCGTTTGGTTCTGTATCTTCTATGGGAATTATTAACCATCCTCAAGCTGCGATATTACAAGTTGAGTCTGTGGTTAAAAAGCCAGTTGTCATCGATGATATGATTGCAATTCGAAATATGGTTAACTTGTGTATTTCGATAGATCATCGAATCCTAGATGGACTACAAACTGGACAATTTATGAACCATATTAAAAAACGTATTGAACAATACTCAATTGAAAACACTAATATTTATTAAGTAATTGCCTATAATGATAAATATTTAATCTCAAATTGGGAGGTTTCTCCCAAAATAATAGTTCTAAGAGAACAAGACACAAACGTTTAGGATTTAGGTAAAATCGAACTCGTTATGTCTAAGCCTCTTAGAACTTTTTATGTTTATATACATACTTCGTTCAACTTTTAATCATTAAGCATGTGATGACATTACATTGATTTAATATCAGTTTCGTACACACTAAAGAAATTCATCAATCAAGCTTGTTGAACAATGCACTTTTAATTAGTAGAATAAAAGAAGTTAAAATTAACAATGGAATGAAAGGTGACCTAATATGGATTTAAATTTTGATTTATATATGAACGGGGTTGTAGAACAAGCACGTAACGAAATTGAAAATGCTGGTTACGAACAATTAACAACTGCTGATGAAGTAGATAATGTATTAAAACAAGATGGCACATCATTAGTCATGGTTAACTCAGTTTGTGGTTGTGCTGGTGGTATTGCACGTCCAGCTGCGACACATGCTTTACATTATGATAAATTACCGGACCGCTTAGTAACAGTTTTCGCTGGTCAAGATAAAGAAGCGACACAACAAGCAAGAGATTATTTCGAAGGTTATGCACCATCAAGCCCTTCTTTCGCTTTAGTTAAAGACGGTAAAATCACAGAAATGATCGAACGTCACCAAATCGAAGGTCATGATGTTATGGATGTTATCAATCAACTGCAAGGCTTATTCGATAAATATTGTGAAGAAAGATAAGAGGCAAGTAACCCATGTTAAAGTTAAATCCTTATAAGATTGGATTTAGAACTCTTAAAACCGCTGTGGGTATGACGCTCGGCGTCATCATTTGTAAACTTCTAGGACTAGACAACTATGCTTCAAGTGCGATTTTAGTTGTGCTTTGCATCAAACATACTAAAATGCATTCTGTTCAAGCTATTATTTCACGTTTAGTCTCATGTTTATTAATTTTGTTTTTAGGCGCTGCTATATTTAGTTTATTAGGTCAACATGCATTAGTATTAGGACTCATTGTACTGTTATTTATACCTTTAACAGTTGTGCTTAACGCGCAAGAAGGTGTGATAACGAGTTGCGTTATCTTACTGCATGTATTTAATGCTAAAGCAATTAATGGCCACCTCATTATTAATGAAATATTGTTATTAACAGTAGGATTAGGTATTGCGTTCATTATGAACCTTATGATGCCTAGTTTAGATAAAAAATTAAAACGATATAAAAACGATATCGAACATCAAATCACAGATGTATTTACGATATTTAGTAACGCTTGTTCTATACGTAAAGATCAATTAGATATAAAATTTGAAGCTTTATTATTTAATATTAAAAAGGCGAAGTCATTAGCTTTTAGGGATGTTAAAAATCATTTTGTTAGAAATGAAAACTCTTATTATCACTATTTTGATATGAGAGAAGAGCAAGTTGAGTTATTAAAAAGGATGACCCATCTTATCGAAAGCATATCGACTGATGATCCTATACTTGGTAAAATATCTCAATTAATGACAGAGATTGGTAGCAACGTTAATAGTAACGATTATACAGCTTTGCGACTCCATTCGCTTTATGAGATTCGACTATCCCTCGACGAATTACCACTACCAACTACACACGAAGCATTAAATTCACGTGCTAATATTATTCAAATCTTGAATGAACTGGAAGAGTATTTGAATATTAAATCTCAGTTTGGTTCTTTAAAATTGCATAGTGAAATATAAATTAAACCGTTACATTAAACTTTATCATTGAGTCTAATGTAACGGTTTTCTCATTAATTCATTATTGGTGCTAAACTTGTTAATAATAAGGCTAAAACGACTGCAACGAGCATGACAACAATAATGATACGTAAAACTTTGTTATTCAATTCTAAATTCCTCCACATATGGTCAAATCGCTTCTAAACATTAAACGCGATTCAAAATACGCTAATATAAAGTGACCATAAATGATTTATTTCTAAAAAGCAATCAATTTATTTTTGATAAACTTTAAAGTCAGTTAAAATAAGTTTATATACGAAAGGGGATTTTGCATTCATGATTAACAAAGAACGTATACTTAACACATTTCTAGAATTAGTGAAAATTGATTCAGAAACAGGCAATGAACAAACGATTCAACCTATCTTAAAAGATAAATTTGAAAGTTTAGGCTTACAAGTCAAAGAGGATCATGCTTCAAGTATAGAAGGTTTAGGAGCTAATAATTTAATATGTACATTACCAAGTAACATTTCAGATAAGAAAGTTCCGAAACTTTATTTTACGAGTCATATGGATACAGTCGTACCGGGAATAAATATCAAGCCTCAAGTTAAAGATGATGGTTACATTTATTCTGATGGAACAACGGTACTAGGCGCTGATGATAAAGCTGGATTAGCTGCTTTAATTGAAACGATTGAACAAATTAAAGAACGAGATTTACCTCATGGTCAAATTCAATTTGTCATCACTGTAGGTGAAGAGTCAGGATTAGTTGGAGCTAAAGCGTTAGATACTCAATTATTAGATGCCGACTTTGGTTATGCAGTCGATGCTAGTAAGGATGTGGGAACAACTGTAGTTGGCGCTCCTACTCAAATGAAGATTTACACAACCATTAAAGGTAAAACTGCTCATGCAAGTACGCCAACCAAAGGTGTTAGTGCGATTAATATTGCAGCTAAAGCTATTAGCAGAATGAATTTAGGTCAAATCGATGAGTTAACTACAGCTAATATAGGGAAATTCCATGGTGGTTCGGCTACAAATATCGTTGCGGACGAAGTCATTCTTGAAGCTGAAGCTCGTTCTCATAATGATGAAAGTATTCACACACAAGTCCAACATATGAAAGAAACCTTTGAGGCGACAGCTAAAGAATTCGGTGGAGAAGCACATGTTGAAATCGAAACGAGCTATCCAGGATTTAAAGTTGAAGATGATGAAGACGTAACAAAATACGCTAGAGCAAGTGCCGTTGCTTTAGGTCTTAAAGGGGACACTTGCATTGCTGGCGGTGGCTCTGATGGTAATATTATGAATAGATATGGTATTCCATCCGTCATTTTAGGTGTAGGTTATGAAAATATCCACACAACATCTGAAAGAATTTCAACGAATGATTTATATATGCTAGCTAGTCAAATCTTAAAAATCATTGAACTTGTTACTGAGTAATACGGTCTTTTAGTAATTGTTAAGAGACGTTTTATGTTACAATATTATTGAAAATTTTGAACAAGAGAGGTAAGTAATATGACACAACAAATAGGAGTAGTAGGTTTAGCTGTAATGGGTAAAAACCTTGCTTGGAACATAGAATCACGTGGATACAGTGTTTCAGTTTATAACCGTTCAAGACAAAAAACGGATGAGATGGTTGAAGAATCACAAGGTAAACAAATCCATCCAACATACTCTTTAGAAGAATTTGTTAATTCTTTAGAAAAGCCCCGTAAAATTTTATTAATGGTTAAAGCTGGTCCTGCTACCGATGCAACAATTGATGGCTTATTACCTTTATTGGACGATGATGATATTTTAATCGATGGTGGTAACACTAATTATCAAGATACAATTCGACGCAATAAAGCTTTAGCTGAAAGTGGCGTGAATTTCATCGGAATGGGAGTATCCGGTGGTGAAGTAGGTGCATTAACTGGACCTTCATTAATGCCTGGCGGACAAGAAGATGCTTACCATAAAGTAAGTGATATCCTAGACGCTATTGCAGCTAAAGCTAAGGATGGCGCATCATGTGTCACATACATTGGACCAAACGGTGCAGGTCACTACGTTAAAATGGTACACAATGGTATTGAATATGCTGATATGCAATTAATTGCAGAAAGTTATGCAATGATGAAAGACTTATTAGGCATGTCACATGAAGAAATTTCTAAAACATTTAAAGAATGGAATGCTGGCGAGCTGGAAAGTTATCTTATCGAAATCACTGGCGATATCTTTACTAAGTTAGATGAAGATAACGAAGCACTAGTGGAGAAAATTCTTGATACTGCCGGTCAAAAAGGTACTGGAAAATGGACTTCAATTAATGCATTAGAATTAGGTATTCCTTTAACAATTATTACTGAATCAGTATTTGCTCGTTTCATTTCTTCAATTAAAGAAGAACGTGTAAATGCGTCAAAATCTTTAAATGGACCTAAAGCTTCATTTGATGGTAATAAAGAAGAATTTTTAGAAAAAATCCGCAAAGCTTTATATATGAGTAAAATTTGTTCTTACGCGCAAGGTTTTGCTCAAATGCGTAAAGCGAGTGAAGATCATGAATGGAACCTTAAACTTGGTGAATTAGCAATGATTTGGAGAGAAGGTTGTATCATCCGTGCTCAATTCTTACAAAAAATTAAAGACGCTTATGATAACAACTCAGAGTTACAAAACTTATTATTAGACCCTTACTTCAAAAACATTGTGACTGAATATCAAGATGCTTTACGTGATGTTGTTGCAACAGGTGTGAAAAACGGTGTTCCAACACCTGGTTTCTCAGCAAGCATTAATTACTATGATAGTTATCGTTCAGAAGACTTACCTGCAAACTTAATTCAAGCACAACGTGACTACTTCGGAGCTCACACTTACGAACGTAAAGATCGTGAAGGTGTATTCCATACTCAATGGGTTGAAGAATAATTAATATATGTGATTCAATAACTAGCCTTGCTCATTTAATGGTGAGTGAGGCTATTTTTTTAGCGATTTAACGCAAACGTTTGCACTTATCTCTGAAAGGAATTATTATAATAAATGTAAACGCTTTCTATTTTGGAAAAAGAGGTGATTTCTCACGGTAACAATTAAAGATGTCGCACGGGTTGCACAAGTATCTCCATCAACGGTTTCCAGAGTCATTCAGAATCACCCAAGCATTAGCGACAAAACTACTGCACACGTTAAAGCAATCATGTCTGATTTAGGTTATATCCCAAATTTAACAGCACGCTCACTCATTACTAAAAAGACAAAAACAATTGGTATTATTTTAAAAAGTGCTTCTAAAGATGTTCGACAAAATCCTTTTTATAGTGATGTATTACATGGAATTACACAACGATGTAACGAAGAAGGATATGCTATCAAAAGTACAATATCAACTTCAGAGGAAAGTCTTTTTCAAGAGGTACAAGGGATGATACAGACGCATGCTGTAGACGGATTTATTTTACTTTTTTCTAAAAGTAATAATGTAGTTAAACAATTATTAATCGATGAAGACGTTCCGTTTGTGGTTATTGGTAAACCATTAGATGAAAAAGACCAATTTATCATACATATTGATAATGATAATGAAAAAGCAGGTCATGATTTATGTAGTTATCTATATCATAAAGGCCATCGTCACATTATTTTCATCAATGAATCAGGTCAATATGCTGTGACAGATGACAGGTCTACTGGTTTCCGCGATGAAGCGCGTCAAAGAGGTATAACTCACGAAATTTTAGAAACTGAAAATAATAGAGATAGTATACAAACTCTATTGCAAACATACTTTATGAATGAAGGACTTTCAGTTAGACCAACAGCAATCATATCGTCTGATGGCGTCATTCACCATACAGTGTTAAGTGTGTTATATAACTTAAATATTCAAATACCTACTGATGTATGTACTGCAACATTCAATGATTCTCTATTAACAGAAATGGGAAGTCCTCCGCAAACAACTGTGAATATTCATCCCGTTGAACTTGGAAACAAATCAGGAGAGAAAATTATACAATTATTAAATCAACGCGAAGTATCTAAAGATAACTTAAGGATTCCAACTACAATTATTGAACGCGAATCTACGAATAACATGAAGGAGTGATACAAGTGAATAAACAATGGTGGAAAGAAGCTGTCGCATATCAAGTTTATCCAAGAAGTTTTAACGATAGTAATGATGATGGTATTGGTGACTTACCAGGTGTGATCGAGAAATTAGATTATCTTAAAGATTTAGGTATAGATGTTATATGGTTAAGCCCGATGTACAAATCGCCTAACGATGATAATGGTTATGATATAAGTGATTATAAAGCGATTATGGATGAATTCGGAACAATGGAAGATTTCGATGAGCTATTATCGAAGACACATGAACGTGGTATGAAATTAATTTTAGATTTAGTTGTAAATCATACTTCCGATGAACATCCTTGGTTTATCGAATCTAAATCAAGTAAAGATAGTCCTAAACGAGATTGGTACATTTGGGAAGACCCAAAGGATGATGGCACAGAACCTAATAATTGGGAAAGCATTTTCAATGGATCAACTTGGGAATACGATAGCCATACAGGTCAATATTACTTCCACTTATTTAGTAAAAAGCAACCAGATCTAAATTGGAATAACCCTGATGTGCGTAATGCAGTCTTTGAAATGATGAACTGGTGGTTTGAAAAAGGTATTGACGGTTTCCGTGTCGATGCAATCACTCATATTAAGAAAACATTTGAAGCAGGTGACTTGCCTGTCCCAGAAGGTAAAACGTATGCACCAGCCTTTGATGTAGATATGAATCAACCAGGTATTCAAGACTGGCTACAAGAAATGAAAGACAAATCTCTAAGTCAATACGATATTATGACAGTAGGTGAAGCGAACGGTGTAAATCCTGATAATGCTGAAGAATGGGTAGGAGAACATAAAGGTAAATTTAATATGATTTTCCAATTTGAGCATTTAGGATTGTGGAGTACTGGTGACACGCAATTTGATGTGAAGTCGTATAAAGACGTATTAAATCGTTGGCAGAAACGTTTAGAAGGCAAGGGATGGAATGCCTTATTTATTGAGAATCATGACCAGCCTCGACGCGTGTCTACTTGGGGAGATGACCAACAATTTTGGTATGAATCTGCAACGAGTCATGCTGTCACATATTTTTTACAACAAGGAACACCGTTTATCTATCAAGGCCAAGAAATCGGTATGACAAATTATCCATTCGAAAGTATCGAAACATTCAATGATGTAGCAGTTAAAAATGAATATCAAATTGTTAAAGAACAGGGTGGAGATGTGAATCAACTCTTAGATAAGTATAAAATGGAAAATCGAGATAATTCTAGAACGCCTATGCAATGGAACGATTCAATGAATGGCGGTTTTACAAAGGGTACACCTTGGTTCCCTGTGAATCCAAATTATAAAACAATTAATGTCGAACAAGAGAGTAAAGATCCACATTCTGTACTTAATTTCTATAAAGCTTTAATCCAATTGAAGAAATCTGATGACATTTATACATATGGCCAGTTTGATTTAGTCGATGAAGAGAATCCTAACATTTTCGCATATACACGCACGTTAAATGATCGAACTATACTTGTCGTTGGTAATTTAACCGATCAAGTCAGTCAACTTAACGTTCCTTATCATTTGGAAAATGACAACCAAGTGAAGTTACACAACTATATCAATCACACTATCGACTTTAATCAAATACAACCATACGAGACCTTTGTGGCAGAATTATAAAATATCAGTAAGCATAAGTATGGGCGAAATCATACGCAGATTCCCGTACAACAACAAATCGCTTCCACAAGTATCAACACATTCACTCAAGGGAAACACCCCATACCATATTCCTCAACATAAAAAAGGAGTGGAGTAACGAAATTATATTCGTTGCTCCACTCTCTAACTTTTGTCATTTTCATATTTAGTCTAGTTCTTCTAAATCATAAACTTCTTGTTTAATAGGCAACCACAATTGAATCTTAGTGAACGGGTCATTAAATGAAATATCAAGTGGATACACCTCAACATACAAACTGTTCCGTTCATACGGTAGCGTGAGTTGCAAACTTGATTCAATATAATACCACGCTTCATTCGTAGCGTAATCAATTTCACCTTGTAAATTAAATGTTGCATAATGTCTGCCTGGTAGAAATCTACTCTCTAAATGTGCTGGATAACGTTCACTTGGTACGCCTACAAATATCTCCAATCCTTCATCAAGAGGACAACTAACAACAAATAATTCATATGGACTTACATCGTTGTATCGTCTAAGTTCTTTAATATGACCTTCAACGAGTAAATCCTCTAAGAAATCCGGTACATTGAAAGGGTTTGATAAATGCTTTGTAGGAATAAACCTAGAATACCCAACTAGAGAAATATCCTCAGTTTCCTGAAGTCTATATGTATATGGTGCTCTCTCTGTCGTTGATAATTTAATATATAATCTCTCTTGAAATTTAAGCTCATCTTTTTTTGTTGAAGCTTGGATAGGTGAAATCCCATGAAAATCACTAAAATCATTCGCAAAGTCATTTGAATTCGCATAGCGATATTTTTTAGCTACATCCATTAAACGACTTGCACCATGTATCACATCAGTTGCAGCTATCGTCATTCTCCGAGCACGTGCGTATTCCTCTGGTGATTGACCGACAATCATTTTGAAAGATTGATCCAAATGATACGGCGAAAGACCAACGTAATCACTAAGTTCTTGCAAATTAAACGGCTCTAATAGACGATCTTCAATATATACGATTGCCTGTTGTATTTGCTTGATAACGTCCAAAACTTTCACTCCAATTACTTTCAATCATAATCATTATTGTACATTATTTTTAACTAAGATACACCTTAAAGCTATAGTATTTTTAAAAATAAAAAAGTGAACGACAAAGGTCTATAAAGTTGAAGTGGTAAAGTAGTTATCAACCAACCATTCTAAATAGACCTATCATCATTCACAATATTGTTAATATGACATAATCATTATCATTAAAACATGATTCAATATAATTATTTTTAATAAAAAATAATAACACCGCTAAAATACTTATATTCAATACACTCTAATGAATATCGTCCCACCAGTGATTACCATCACGACTTAATAATAAATCACTTTCTAAAGGACCATTCGTACCTGATTCATAGTTAGGGAAGCAAGGTTCGACCATTGTCCATTCGTCTTGAATAGCATCTACAAATTTCCATGTAGATTTTAATTCTTCCCAATGCGTAAAGTTTGTCGCATCACCTTTAAGGCAATCAAAGAGTAAATTCTCATATGCATCTACGGTGTTCATTTTATCTTGTGCACTCATCGCATAGGAAAGTTGTACAGGTTCAGTATCAATACCTTGAATATTTTTCTTCGCATTTAAATGTAATGACACACCCTCGTTAGGCTGAATATTAATCACAAGTAGGTTAGAATCTAATAATTTATCTGTTTCATAGTATAAATTCATTGGTACTTCTTTAAACTCAACAACGACTTGAATGGTTTTAGATTTCATACGTTTTCCCGTTCTAATATAAAAAGGCACACCAGCCCATCTAAAGTTATCAATCGTAAGCTTACCTGATACAAATGTTGGTGTATTCGAATCTTCAGCTACACGATCTTCTTCACGATATGGTTTCACTTCTTTACCTTCAATGATTCCTTTATCATATTGACCGCGCACAAAATTCTTTCTTACTTCTTCAGGTTTTAATTGACGTAATGATTTAAGAACTTTAACTTTTTCTGCTCGGATATCTTCACTATTTAAACTAATAGGTGCTTCCATTGCTAATAAAGCAACCATTTGTAACATATGGTTTTGAACCATATCTTTTAATGCACCACTAGATTCATAGTATCCTCCACGGTCTTCAACGCCTAGAACTTCTGAAGATGTCACTTGGATATTTGAAATGTATTTATTATTCCATAACGGTTCAAACATCGCATTCGCAAAGCGAAGAACTTCAATGTTTTGTACCATATCTTTACCTAAATAATGATCGATACGATAAATTTCTTCCTCTTTAAATGAACGTCTAATTTGATTATTAAGTGATTCTGCAGATTTCAAATCACTACCGAAAGGCTTTTCAATGACTAAACGTTTGAAACCAGTCGTATTCGTTAGACCTGACGACTTTAAGAAATCAGAAATAACACCAAAGAATTGTGGTGCCATCGCTAAATAGAACATGCGATTGCCTTGTAATCCAAATTCAGAATCTAATTGATTGCTAAATTTTAATAATGAATCATAGCTTTCCTCATCACTGACATCTGTTTTGTGGTAAAACACATGATTCATAAATTCATCAATTCTATTCGTATCTTCGACGTGCTTTTGAATTGATGATTTAACTTGATTGCGGAACTCATCATTTGAATAATCGCGACGACCTATACCGATAATCGCAATGTGCTCATCTAAATTGTCTTGTTGAAATAAATGAAATATAGAAGGGAATAACTTTCTGTGACTAAGGTCACCAGTGGCACCGAATATTGTTATTAAACAAGGGATGTGTTTACTTTTAGTACTCAAGATTAAAACCTCAATTCTTAAATAGATATATGATGAATGATGATTTACTCACCGATTTTACGATAGTATTTATGCTTTTATTTTTAATAAATATATCATCTTACTAGATTATTATATTATATGATAACCGTCACTTGTGGTCATCAAATTTGCTTGAAATTAAGCACAATTTATTTTTTTGAAAATGAACACACAAATTACTTCACAT
>NZ_KV840032.1:0-27587 GCF_001839105.1 Staphylococcus sp. HMSC62A08
CGCATGCTATTCCTGCAGGCGTGTCGCCACAATACTCCTTTTGGCGACATGTGCTTTTATTTTCTATATTTTAGGCGGGCGAATGCGTCGTGTTGGTGAATAGATTCTTCGTTACGACATTCTATATCGAAGCCATCAATCCAATCAAAATCAACTAAATCTGCTGCAATTAATCGAATTAAATCTTCTACAAAGCGTGGGTTTTCATATGCACGTTCTGTTACACGTTTTTCATCTGGACGTTTCAAGATTGGATATAAAATCGAACTTGCATTGGCTTCCATCGCATCTAAAATTTTATCTTTATAATCATCAACGACATCTGTGTCTTTATTTAAATAAGTTTTGACCGTAACGATACCACGTTGATTGTGCGCTGAGTATTCACTAATCTCTTTAGAGCAAGGACATAACGTTGTTACTGCAGCTTCGATAGTTAGTTCTTTACGTGTCACTTTTTCACCGTCGATGGCTAAACCGTATGTGACATCAGCATTTCCAATCGCTTTTATATGAGTGACTGGGCTAAAACGGTCAAAGAACCATTTTCCTGACACATCAACCCCAGCTGCATTTTGGTTCATTTTTTCTTGAAGTGTACGCAAAATTTGATAAAGCGTATTGAATTCAAGTTCAATGCCGTTGTTGTAATGCTTTTCAACACTTTCTAATATGCGGCTCATGTTGATGCCTTTTTCATCTTTATTTAAACTCGTTGAAAAACTAAATAATCCAGCAGTTTGATACTGATCAATCAATACAGGATATGTTAAATTTTTAATTCCTACTTCTTCTATTTCAAATAGGAAATTTTTATGTGTACTTTGTAAATCGGTCATTTCATTTTTAGTTGTAGGTTTTGTACCTTCGACAGGGTCTACAGAGCCGAAATGTTTCCAGCGACCCTCTCGAGTAGATAAATCAAATTCTGTCATGTTTTACCTCCATTTAAGATTCGAAGTGATATGTCCAAAATGGCTCAACTTTTAAGAAACTTTGTGCTTGTCCATCAATATCAGGACTCGCAATTTGTTTTAAAAAAGGTCCTGTTTGTGAAGCATGTGCTTCAAAGGCTTTGAGTTTTAAATCACTATATTTAGAAATATCGTTTTGGATATCTGGTTGTCCTAGAATATCTGGTGCGTCGTTACTAAATGCGACAAGTGTAAGTCTTGGACGTTCAGATTCTGGCATGCGACCAACTGTACGAACGACAGCTTCGGCAGTCGCTTCGTGGTCAGGATGTACTGCGAATTTAGGATAGAATGAAATGATTAATGATGGATTTGTTTCTTCAATTAGATTTTTAATCATATTATCCATCTGATCATGTGGTTCGAATTCTACAGTTTTATCTCGTAATCCCATTTTTCGTAAGTCTGTAATACCGATTGCTCGGCAAGCATCTTCAAGTTCGCGTTCACGAACTTTAGGTAGTGATTCTCTTGTCGCAAAAGGAGGATTACCTAAGTTACGGCCCATTTGTCCTAGTGTTAAGCAAGCGTATGTGACTGGGACGCCTGCATCAATGTAACTTGCAATAGTTCCAGCAGATGAGAAAGTTTCGTCATCTGGATGTGGGAAGATGACAAGTACGTGTCTTTCATCAGTCATGAATCATAACCTCCTTTTATATTGTAAATGGCTTTTCGCTAATTTCTATTGTAGCTGCCAATTGTCCTTCGTAATTAAATCCTGCGATGAGGAATTCGTTGTCTTCGTTGAGTTCAAAGTGTGTTAGCCCTTGTACATAAACCCAACCGCCATCGCGTAATTTGAGACCAACGCGATAAGGATCTTTTTCGCCACCTTTAAGTTGTGCATGTTCGTATGTGACTTGAATATTTCTTAGAAATGTACCAGCGTTAAATACACGTTCATCGAAATGGTTTGCATAGGCTCCATTTGTTGTCTCAACGTGTAAGTATATGGGTTTATTCTCATAAGAAGTTAACAAATTTAATACTTCTTGCTCATTAATAGGTTCCAACACGTTCACTCCCTTATCATTTGCAGTCTATTATAAAGCTTTAGTAAAGGTATCCCGCAACTTGTTTGTTTATAAAGCATCTATTATTCATAATTGATTTAAAAATGATGGCTATAAATAACATAATGCGATAATAGAATATCTGCAAATTCGTTTATCTATCTATTTTACTAGAAAGCGTTAAATATTTGTACACGAATGCTTGATTTAGTTAGGAAAATTTTCAATACCGGATTAAAGAGGACATATTTAAGTTTGTTAAATTACTTTAAATTAAGAATTATATTTTGTTAAATGTGTATATAACGAGTATATTATAATGGTAAGTTGGAAAGGTGTAAGTAGACAGAATTAAAATATGCCGAGGTGTTTAAAGTGAAAATCATCAATTTAGGTACAAAAAAACTTGCTTCATTTTACGTAGCGTGTGAACTATTTAAAGAAATGAGTCAACAACCTAATAGCAAGTTAGGTCTAGCTACTGGCGGGACAATGACTGATGTATATCGATATTTAGTAGGTTTATTAGAAAAGAATCAACTAGACGTCTCACATGTAGAAACATTTAATTTAGATGAATATGTCGGGTTACAGCCTAAGCATCCTCAAAGTTACCATCATTACATGGACGAAGTATTATTTAACGCATATCCTCATTTTAAAAAGGATAATATTCATATACCAAAAGGGGATAGCAAGCATTTAGAAGAGGAAGCAGAACGTTATAATCAATTACTTAATGATAAAGGACCAGTAGATATACAAATATTAGGTATTGGGGAGAATGGTCATATAGGATTCAATGAACCAGGTACGGATTTGCATAGTGAGACACATATTGTTGATTTAACTGAAAGTACGATACGTGCAAATAGTCGTTATTTTGAAAGTGAGCAAGATGTACCAAAACAAGCAGTTTCAATGGGACTTGCAAGTATATTAAAAGCGAAACGAATTATTTTACTAGCATTTGGTGAAAAAAAGAAAGAAGCCATTCATAAATTGATGACGAACCAAGTGACAAGAGAGATTCCTTCTACAATTTTACATGCCCATCCAAATGTGGAAGTTTATGTAGATGATGAAGCGGCTCCAGACAGTAATGAATAAGAACATCGCTAAGGTGATTATATTTAGGTCAGTTTTAAAAAAGTAATGAAGGGTAAACACGTTCATATAAGAGTTAAATACTCGAAAATGAAAGGATGTTTTCATTGGAATTACAATTAGCAATTGATTTATTAAATAAAGAAGAAGCCGCTGAATTAGCGAAAAAAGTTGAAGAATACGTAGATATTGTTGAAATTGGTACACCGATTGTGATTAATGAAGGTTTACCATCAGTACAACACTTAAATGAAAATATTAATAATGCAAAAGTATTAGCAGATTTAAAAATTATGGACGCAGCAGATTATGAAGTAAGCCAAGCCGTTAAATTTGGCGCAGATGTTGTAACTATTTTAGGTGTAGCAGAAGATGCTTCAATTAAAGCTGCAGTTGAAGAAGCGCATAAACATGGTAAAGAATTATTAGTGGATATGATTGCCGTTCAAAATTTAGAAAAACGCGCGAAAGAATTAGATGAAATGGGTGCAGATTATATCGCTGTACACACTGGTTATGACTTACAAGCTGAAGGTCAATCACCATTAGATAGTTTACGTACTGTTAAATCAGTGATTAAAAACTCTAAAGTCGCTGTAGCTGGTGGTATTAAACCAGATACAATTAAAGATATTGTTGCCGAAGAACCAGATTTAGTTATTGTTGGTGGCGGTATCGCAAATGCTGACGATCCTGTAGAAGCAGCAAAACAATGTCGCGATGCGATTGAAGGTAGATAGGATGTCAGAATTTAATAATTACCGTCTTATACTTGAAGAATTAGAGCATACGTTATCTCATGTTGATGATACGGATTATGAACGCTTTACGAATGATGTCATTGGTGCAGACAGAATCTTCGTAGCCGGCAAAGGCCGTTCAGGTTTTGTAGCAAATAGTTTTGCGATGCGTTTAAATCAACTTGGTGAAGATGCGTTTGTTGTAGGGGAATCAACAACACCATCTATTAAAGAACATGATTTATTTATTATTATTTCAGGATCAGGTTCAACTGAGCACTTAAGATTATTAGCTGATAAAGCAAAATCAATCGGTGCAAAAGTTGTCTTGATTACTACAAAAGCTGAGTCCTCTATTGGAGAATTAGCTGAAACAATAGTTGAATTACCGGCAGGGACTAAGCATGAGGTTGAAGGTTCAAAGCAACCATTAGGTAGTTTGTTTGAACAAGCATCGCTCGTATTTTTAGATAGCGTTGTATTACCATTAATGGATGCATTTCACATTGATGAAGAAACAATGCAGAAGAACCATGCAAATTTAGAATAATGAATAATTAAGCCATTGATTTTGTAAATTTGATACAAAGTCGATGGCTTTTTTACAATTTATCGAAATTTTAATCAAAAAAGTGTATATTTATAATGTGATTACTATTTAAGAGGTGAAACATCATGAATTTTGACAACTATATTTTTGATTTTGATGGGACTTTAGCAGATACGACTTCATGCCATGTGTATGCAACGCAAGAAGCTTTTAAAAATTTAGAATTAGAAATACCTAGTGAAGATGAGATATTAAAAGTAATGAATCAACCTTTAGAAGAGGGATTTAAGTATTTAGTTAATAAAGATGTGACGAAAGCACAAGTTGAAGCATTTATCCAAGCGTATCATCAATACTATGATCGTTATGAGGTACATCATTTAAAAGAATATGCAGGCATCAGCGAAATGCTGCAATTGTTACATAATAAAAAGAAAAAACTCTTTGTGGTATCCAGTAAAAAATCAGATGTTGTGACAAAGCACTTAAATTATTTGGGACTGAATCGTTTTATGACAGATGCGTTAGGATTACATTCAAGGGAACATTTGAAGCCACATCATGAAACGTTACAGACGCTGATTCAAAATAATCATTTGAATTCAGGTCGAACAGTTTATATTGGCGATACAATTTATGATGTTAAAAGTGCCAATGCTTCAAATATTAAATCATGTGTGGTGACTTGGGGAGCACAATCTGCTCATGATTTATTACAAGAAAATCCTCATTATGTAGTTAATGAACCAGAAGAAATTATTACAATTTTATAAGTATATAACGCCTTAATTTCTGTGATGGAAGTTGAGGCGTTCTTTTTTGCGATGAGTTCTGCAGTAAATAATGTTAACATATTAATGTATAAAGTTTACATATGGTGATGACATGTTAGAAATAGTAAAAAATTTATATCGTTTTTCAGAGAGTAAACCTCATCAATTAGCACTCGTCTTTGATGAAGAGAAGTTTACCTATAGAGAGTTCATTCAAGTGATTGATGAAAGAACGAATCTATTAACTGATATCCAAAAGAATGAGAGAGTAGGTTTATTGAGCGATCATCCTATAAATAATCTTATTAATTATTTCGCAATTCATAATCTTGGTGGTCTTCCATGCTTTTTAAATCATCAATGGAGTGAATCTACAGTAAAGCAACTCGTTGAGAAGTATCAAATTGAATGGTTAATTCAAGATAAAGAGTTACTTTCAACTGGATGTGATGATAAAAACTTTGAAGATAATATTAAAAATCCGTTACTTCACATTGGATTTACTTCAGGAACGACAGGTTTGCCTAAAGCTTATTATCGGAATGAACCTTCGTGGTTAAGTTCTTATGAAGAAAATGAAAAATTAATTAATCATACGTCACAAGTGATTGTAGCGCCTGGCCCTCTATCGCATTCACTCTCACTATATGCGTGTATTTACGCATTGTTTACTGGAAGAACTTTTATCGGACAAAAAGTATTTAATGCAGAAGCATTAATAGATAACATAATCAAGGTTCATCAACCGAGTGCTTTGTTTGTTGTGCCGACAATGCTCCATCAACTTGTTATGAATGATTTATATGCCTCTAATATTAGCACTATTTTTAGTAGTGGAGCGAAACTTTCAAAAGAGCAATTCGATAATGTGACACAACGCTATCCTTATATAGATTTAATCGAGTTTTTCGGTACTTCTGAAGCAAGTTTTATAAGTTATAACTTGAATCAATCGGCACCGGAGCAGTCAGTTGGTACACTGTTTCCGAATGTTGAAATTCAACTTTTAGAGCAAGATTCGAATCAAATCGGTTTATTGATGGTGCGAAGTGACATGACATTTAGTGGATATGTAAATGAACACGTAGTTGATGAAACATGGATTGAGACAGGTGACTATGCCTATATTGAAAACAGAAATTTATATTTAGTAGGTAGGAAGAGTGACCGACTTATAGTTGGCGGTGTGAATGTCTATCCATCTGAAATTGAACGATTGGTGATGAAGCTCAATTGCGTTGAAGAAGCGATAATTATTGGTCAACCTCATCACAAATTTGGAGAAATATTAGTTCTATTATATACAGGAAATGAAGAATTGGAATATATAAAGTTGAAACAGTATTTAACGAAGTATCTTTCTAGGTATGAAGTTCCGTCTAAAATAAAGAAAATCGACGCTATGATGTATACAGAATCTGGAAAAATTGCTAGAGGAAAGATGAAATCTAAATATTTGAATGGGGAGATTTAATCATGAAGCAACCAGTGATTGTTGCTGCCAAACGAACGGCTTTTGGTAAATATGGTGGAAACTTAAAGCATTTAGAACCTGAGCAATTGTTACAACCATTGTTTAATCATTTTAAGGAAGAATACCCTGAAATAATGGAATATATTGAGGACGTAATAATTGGAAATACAGTAGGCAATGGTGGGAATATTGCTAGGAAATCATTACTTGAAGCAGGTTTAAGCCACACGATTCCAGGTGTTACTATAGATCGACAATGCGGGTCAGGATTAGAAACCGTCATCCAAGCGTGTAGGATGATACAGAGTAATGCGGGACAAGTTTATATTGCAGGTGGTGTGGAGAGTGTGAGTAGAGCACCATGGAAACTAAAACGTCCACAATCAGTTTATGAAGCGGAGTTTCCTCAATTCTTCGAAAGAGCATCATTTGCACCTGATGGGCAAGATCCCTCAATGATTGAAGCAGCAGAAAATGTCGCTCAAACATACCACATTTCAAGAGAAAGACAAGACGAGTTTGCCTATCGAAGTCATCAATTGACCAATGAACATATAAATAACGGGAATATTTCCCGAGAAATACTTCCTATTAAAGTTAAAGGTGCTTGGTTTGATAGAGACGAAAGTATTAAACCACGACTTGCTCTAGAAAAATTAAATAGATTTAAACCTTTGCTAAATGAAGGTACTGTTACAGTAGGAAATAGTTGCATGAAAAATGATGGGGCAGTTTTACTGCTTATTATGGAAGAATCACTTGCAAAAAGGTTAGGTTTTAAAGAGGGATTAAAATTTATAGAAAGTAGCACAGTGGGTGTTGATCCTAAGTATTTAGGTATAGGTCCAGTGCCAGCTGTAACAAAGTTGATGAAAAGAACCAATATAAGTATGGAGGCTATCGATACATTGGAACTTAATGAAGCGTTTAGTTCTCAAGTCATCGCATGCCAGGATGAACTGAATATACCGATTGCGAAACTGAATCGATGGGGTGGTGCCATTGCATCTGGCCATCCATATGGTGCAAGTGGAGCAGCTTTAGTCGCTCGATTATTTCATATGAAATCCTATTATAGATCTATTGCTACTATGGGGATAGGGGGAGGCATGGGTAATGCAGTATTATTTGAAAGATGGTGAAGAAAGAAGAACGGTTACGTTTCATGAAAGTGATGTTCAAAAATATTGTCTCCTTTTCAATATAGAATTCAATGGTCACGTTCCTACTTTGATGTGTGCAAAGTTATGGCCTGAATTTGAAATTTATAAAAGTTTTGTAAAGGAAACTTTAATTTTAAAAGAGACATATATTAAAGAAATTAATAAATTAGTAACTAATGAAGACTATAGCGCGATTTTACGCAAAATTTCAGAGAAAATAATCAAAAATATTGTCAAGTATAGATATAGTTTGGAAATTAATAAAAATAACTATAAATGTATATATATAGAACAAGAATTTATCGAGGTAAAGCGTTAAAATGAAAATTTCAAATGAATTAATTGAAACATATTTATCATTAGTTAACGATAAAAATCCAGTTCACAATGAAATTGTTCCAGGTCAATTGGTATGCGAAATCGCATTTTCAGAGCTTAACATTCACTGGGATAATTATAAAATTAAATATCTCAGACCCATTGATATACATGATGATATACGTTTTTTTGTTGAGGATGAAACGAAAATAAAAGTTTCGAATAATTTAGACGGGGTAAAATTAGTAATATTAAGAATTTAGATTAAAAATTATATTTTTAAAGTTTTATTTCCGGTAATCTTAATTAATGAAAGCAATTTCAAATGTCAAAATTAAATATCTGTAAAATGAATAAACTTGAATTATTGAAAATTATTAAACTTGAATTAATTTGACATTAGAGATTAACAACGTATAATTATGTAACATATCACAAGGGAGTGTTATTGAAATGGATTTCGATAAAAATCAAATTAATGTGGTAGACGGTAAAGAAGCGAAAAAAACCGTTGTAGCTACCGGAATCGGTAACGCCATGGAATGGTTTGACTTTGGGGTTTATGCGTACACGACTGCATACATAGGAGCGAATTTCTTCTCTCCAGTACAAAATCCTCAAATACAACAAATATTAACATTTGCAGCTTTAGCCATTGCGTTCTTATTAAGACCTATTGGTGGTATTGTATTTGGTATCATTGGGGATAAATACGGACGTAAAGTTGTATTAACTACTACAATTATTTTAATGGCGCTATCTACGCTAACGATAGGCTTGCTGCCAAATTACGATACGATAGGTTTATGGGCGCCTATATTATTACTACTTGCTAGGGTTTTACAAGGTTTCTCAACTGGTGGGGAATATGCTGGCGCTATGACATATGTTGCTGAATCATCACCAGATAAACGTCGTAATAGTTTAGGAAGTGGACTTGAAATTGGTACGCTTTCAGGTTACATTGCAGCTTCAATTATGATTGCTATACTAAGCTTCTTCCTTAATCACGATCAAATGCAAGCATGGGGTTGGAGAATTCCATTTATTTTAGGTTTATTCTTAGGTTTATTTGGACTTTATTTACGTCGTAAACTTGAAGAATCACCTGTATATGAAAATGATGTTGCGACTACGCCACAAAGAGATAACATTGGATTCTTTACAATTATCCGTTACTACTACAAAGATATTTTAGTTTGTTTCGTAGCGGTAGTATTCTTTAACGTTACAAACTATTCAGTAACGGCATACTTACCAACTTACCTCGGTCAGGTTGTTAAGCTAGATGAAACAACTACGAGTGTACTTATCACATGTGTGATGGCAATGATGATTCCATTAGCATTAATGTTTGGTAAATTGGCAGACAAAATTGGTGAGAAAAAAGTATTCTTAATAGGTACAGGCGGTCTTACTTTATTAAGTATCGTGGCGTACAGTTTATTAAGTACTAAATCATTACCTTTAATTATTATTGGTGTATTTATTTTAGGTTTCTTCTTATCAACATATGAAGCCACAATGCCAGGTTCATTACCAACAATGTTCTATACGCATATTAGATATCGTACATTATCTGTAACATTTAACGTATCTGTTTCTCTATTTGGTGGTACAACACCATTACTTGCTTCTTGGCTAGTAGAGAGAACTGGAAATATTTTAGCACCCGCTTATTATTTAACTGCGATTAGTTTAATCGGATTCTTAGTAATTACATTCTTGCATGTCAGCACTGCAGGTAAGTCTCTTAAAGGTTCTTATCCTAACGTGGACAATGAAAAAGATAGAAAATACTATGAAGATAATCCGAAAAAAGCTTTATGGTGGGTTAAAGAAAGAAAAGAAAAAGAAGATTTCTAAAATTATATTTGAAGGCAAGGCGCCGAGACGCCTTGCCTTTTTCATACAAAAAATTAAAACGCTAATGTTAGCAACGCTCAAAGGTTCTCTCTGAGCTTATTAGGGACAATTTTAGCTAACATTAACGTTTTTTACATATTAAGGTAAGTTTTTTAGGGATGATAGAATGGCTTTAAAAGTCTAAAGAGTTAGGGGACAGAAAACTTTAAAAGCGCATCTGTTTAGGGAATTATTAGAAAACAAATTCTAATTCTCAAATTCTTAATTGGATTTTTGTGCATTGTCTAGGTGTGAAAATAACGTTCTTTGTTTTAATAACTCATTCTCATGTTGTCAACGTCATTTTCTAGTAGAGAGAGCAATTTATAGATTTCAAATTTATTGAAGGTCTCATCACATTTTACTGTAATTGTCTTGAAAGATTTAGTTATGATTTCGTAAATCGGTACTCCATTTTCTATATTTTGCTTGTAGATAATCATGTTGTTCATTTCCTCCTTTGTCTCTCTACACTTTATATAGTAAATGAATTTCCTTAGAAAAACATGGGCCTATGGTATCAACTTTTTATACAACGAACATCGGAGAACAATCTAGGACTTTGTACCTAGAAATTGAGAGAAAATATATATCAAATGACAATGTGCTCAATCATTGCCGTGAAGCTATTTTCTCATGAAAAAACGAAGCTGGGACATAATTAATCGTCTCAGCTTTCTTTAACATATTGGCAGTAGATGTCTGAATTGAAAGTGCGCTTATATCAAGCTTCTTTCAATCCTAGCCATCCTTGCCGGCGGGGCCCCAACATAGAGAATTTCTTAAAAAGAAATTCTACAAACAATGCAAGTTGGGAGAGGGACAACGAAAATAATTTTGCTAAATTATATTTCTGTCCCACTCCCATAAGAAGTACTAGCATTTTTTATAAAAATGCAGTGCTTCTTTAAACCTCGGTAACATCTACGTCGATGTGTTCAATGCGGTTGTAAGCGCCATGGTCAACTGGACCGACGAAATCATTCATTTTCCATCCATTTTTAATTGCTGAAGCAACGAAGGCTTTGGCAGCAATGACAGCCTCTTTTGGAGATTTACCGTTCGCTAAGTAAGCTGTCGTTGCAGCTGCGAACGTACAACCTGCTCCGTGATTATAGCTTTGTTGGAACATGTCAGTCGTTAATTGATAGAACGTTTGTCCGTCATAATATAAGTCGTAAGATTTATCTTGATCTAATGCTTTTCCGCCTTTAATGATGACATGAGGTGTACCTGCATCATAAATCTTTTGAGCAGCTTCTTTCATGTCTTCAATGGAAGTTAATTTTCCTAAGCCTGAAAGTTGACCAGCTTCAAATAAGTTTGGAGTTACAACAGTAGCTTTAGGTAATAAATATTTAATCATAGCGTCAGTATTTCCTGGGTTAAGTACTTCGTCTTCACCTTTACATACCATGACTGGGTCCACTACGAAATATTTCGCACCAGATTCTTCAAATGCTTCGCCAGCACGTTTGATAATTTCTTCCGTACCTAACATTCCCGTTTTAATTGCATCTGGGCCGATAGAAATTGCTGTTTGAAGTTGCTTTTCAAAGACATCCATATCTAAAGGTGTCACATCATGTGACCAAGTTTCTTTATCCATTGTTACGATAGAAGTTAAAGCTACCATTCCATACGTATCTAATTCTTGGAAAGTTTTAAGGTCCGCTTGCATACCAGCGCCAGCACTAGTATCAGAACCTGCAATTGTTAATACTTTTTTTAAAGCCATCATCGATTCACTCCCGTTAAATTCTAATATATCTTTAATCATACCACGTTTATCGGGTAAGCTAAATATTTATACTTATTGAAAATGAGGTCCACAAATCACCATATTAGCCATTTAATTCAGACATCATCAATTTAGAATTAATAGGAAGAAACGTCATTTCGTCTTTAGTTAAAACTTCTTCATTTAATTGAACTTTGAAAAGTTGATTACTGAAGTAAGGCTTAATGTAATAAGCTTTATCTTTACTATCCATCACCAGTTGGTATTGCGTGTAATGTGTTTCACCAGCATCAAGGACAGCGCCTTGAGGAATGCTTACAGAATCTAAAATTTTAAAACAATTCATAAGGTTAATATCTTCATCGTCTGCGGATTGAAGATGATGTCTTAAATATGTCGCTCTTACAAAGCGTTCAGTGGAAGTATAACCTCCAGGTAAGCCATTCGTACCAGCTTCACATCCCATTGAACGCACTAAAATTTTTCCTACAAGTTGATTTGCTGATTTTTCAGGTTGTAGAAATGCATAATTTCTTAAATTTTCAACATGCCATTCTAACTTAGGGGCATTTGTTAGCACTTTAACATGGTTATCTTTAACGATAAGTAAGCCGTTATGAGGTTCAACAGCAACCGTATGACCACTGTTATCTGTGATAATAAAGTGTAATGGGGGAACGACGTTTAAAGTAGTGTTTTTCTCATTCATGATATTAATTGTCTTCACTTTTTGTTTTAACTCATCAACACTTTTAATGAAGCCGAGTACCCATACGATGAATTCTTCGGGAGCTAAATTTAAATATCCGTATCTTCTATGACTACTGTAGGAAGCTTCACCTGTAAAGTAGTGATTGGAGATAGCTACGCCTTGTTCATTAATACCATCCCCGAAACGGTATCGACCAACCTTCAGATTTGTTCCGACAAAACCATATTCAAGACGCATTTCAGGTTCTAAGTCAAATTGATAGTTATAATGACGTGGTACAACTGTAGGAATACCATTAAATTCGAATGCGAAATCCATTGTTCTAGCTAAGTAATGATGTTTTTTCTTTGTGAAAAATGAAAAACCAGTACACATATGTCTACGCTCCAAACTTATAGAAAATTAATAATTTAGTAGTACTATAGTCAAAATCACTCAATTTGTAAACTTTTAAAGAGGAATAGTTTACATTAACTCTAGCATATTATAATAAACATCACCTCTTACGCTTGGATATGTTAAAATATGGCGAGAGGTGAATACGATGAAATGGTCAGAAATTTTTCATGATATAACGTCACGACATGACTTTCAGGCAATGCACGACTTCTTAGAAAAGGAGTATACGACGCAAATTGTATACCCTGATAGAAAGAACATTTACCAAGCATTCGAGTTAACACCGTTTGAAAATATTAAAGTAGTTATACTAGGTCAGGATCCCTATCATGGACCTAATCAAGCACATGGTTTAGCATTTTCTGTGCAACCTAATGCTAAATTTCCACCATCATTAAAAAATATGTATCAGGAACTAGAAGATGATATTGGTTGCCATAGAACTTCACCACATTTACAAGATTGGGCCAGAGAAGGCGTATTATTATTAAATACTGTACTTACAGTGAGACAAGGTGAAGCGCATTCTCATAGAGATATTGGCTGGGAAATATTTACAGATGAAGTCATTGAGGCAGTTTCAAAACATCGCGAAGATGTGGTCTTTATTTTGTGGGGCAAACCAGCACAACAAAAAGAAAAACTTATTGATACATCTAAGCATCTAGTTATTAAATCTCCTCATCCAAGTCCATTATCTGCGTTTAGAGGTTTCTTTGGTTCGAAACCATACTCTAGAACTAATGACTATTTGCAGTCTAAAGGCAAAGCGCCTATCAATTGGTGTGAAGGTTAAGGTGATTGGCAATGAATAAAGATAAATTGATTCAATTGATCGAACAAGAACTCGTACAAGCGGATGAAGCGCAAACTGAATCTGAATTTGAAAAGCATATGTATGCGATACATACTTTAACTTCTTTATATACGTCAAATGATAGTCAAACTTCATCTCATAATATGAGCCAAACATCTGTGAACAATACTTTCTCATCTGATAATCAGAAAGGGAGTCAGTCAACTTCACATAAGAATGAAGTGACAGCAGAAGAAATTGAAGCAATGGGCGGAAAAGTGCCTCAATCTATGAAAAATGCACATACTTCAAATTCAAATTTAATGGCAACAGATGACAATATAGGAAATGGCGAATCTATTTTCGATTTTTAATTAAAAAGGAGCACAATTGAAATGATGAAATTATTTATAATTTTAGGTGCACTCAACACGATGATGGCTGTAGGAACAGGAGCATTTGGTGCCCATGGTTTAGAGAATAAGTTATCAGAAAAATACATGTCTGTCTGGGAAAAAGCGACAATGTACCAAATGTATCACGGTTTAGGACTATTAGTTATTGGTGTCATTAGTGGAACAACCGCAATTAATGTTAATTGGGCAGGCTGGCTAATGTTCTTCGGAATCGTCTTCTTTAGCGGTTCTTTATATATCTTAGCCTTAACTCAAATTCGTATTTTAGGTGCGATTACGCCAATTGGAGGCGTATTGTTTATAGCAGGATGGCTTATGCTCATTATCGCAACATTTAAATTTGCTGGATAAATTATTACTAAGCGTACATTAAAATAGTTAACTTTTAAAACGTTTGAAACCCTAAAATTTTACAAAAAATTACAGATTAAGAACTCACCTTTTTGGGTATAGGATACCTTCGAGGTGAGTTTTATTTATGGAAAATAAAAATAAACAAGTAGATAGAGGTGACCTTAAGCAAAACCTATCTGAAAAATTTGTGTGGGCTATCGCTTACGGCTCATGTATTGGATGGGGCGCCTTTATTTTACCTGGAGATTGGATTAAACAATCAGGTCCGATTGCATCCTCAATAGGTATTGTTATCGGGGCACTATTAATGATTTTAATTGCTGTTAGCTATGGTGCCTTAGTTGAGAAATTTCCAGTTTCAGGTGGCGCATTTGCTTTTAGTTTCTTAAGTTTTGGGAGATATGTAAGTTTCTTCTCGTCATGGTTTTTAACGTTTGGGTATGTCTGTGTCGTAGCACTTAATGCAACGGCGTTTAGTTTATTAATCAAATTCTTATTACCTAACGTATTAAATAATGGGAAGCTTTATACTGTTGCAGGTTGGGATGTCTACATAACTGAAATCATTATAGCTACAGTACTATTATTAATCTTTATGTTTGTAGCTATTAGAGGTGCAAGTGTCTCAGGTTCACTACAATATTATTTCTGTGTAGCGATGGTTATCGTTGTGTTACTCATGTTCTTTGGATCTTTCTTTGGTAACAACTTCGAAATCAGTAATTTACAGCCTTTAGCTAATTCTGATAGAGGATGGTTTAAGTCTATTATTATGATAGTCGCTATTGCACCATGGGCATATGTAGGCTTTGATAATATTCCACAAACAGCTGAAGAATTTGACTTCGCACCAAACAAAACATTTAAATTAATCGTTTATAGTTTACTTGCAGCATCATTAACTTACGTTGTGATGTTACTTTATACAGGTTGGTTAGGTACGCATACGAAAAGTTTAAATGGTAACTTATGGTTAACAGGAGCAGTAACTCAAGAAGCCTTTGGTTATATTGGACTTGGTGTGTTAGCTATTGCGATTGCGATGGGTATCTTTACAGGTTTAAACGGTTTCTTAATGAGTTCAAGTCGTTTGTTATTCTCTATGGGACGTTCAGGAATTATGCCTACAGTATTTAGTAAATTGCATAGTAAATATAAGACGCCATATGTAGCAATCATTTTCTTAGTGGCAGTAGCATTAGTAGCGCCTTGGTTAGGGCGTAATGCATTAAATTGGATTGTTACCATGTCGTCAACTGGTGTCTCTATTGCATACTTCATTACTTGCCTATCAGCAGCGAAATTATTTAGTTATGATAAACAAAGTAATACGTATGCACCGATATATAAAACATTTGCAATAATTGGTTCAATCGTATCATTCATTTTCTTAGGATTATTACTAATCCCTGGATCTCCAGCAACACTTCCAGGACCATCTTATATTGCATTGGCTATTTGGTTAGTCATTGGATTAGTATTCTTCTTTATACGTTATCCAAAACTTAAGAGAATGGATAATGACGAACTCAGTCGACTTATTCTTAATCGCTCTGAAAATGAAGTCGAAAACATGATTGATGAACCTAATAAATAGATTTAAAAATACTTTTATGCGTTATTTAAAAAGTGGAGTGCTAGGACAAAATCCATAGCCTCCACTTTATTTATATCTTATAATCTTTTTCGAGTACGGTCGAAACCTGAAATAACAATTTTTGAAATTTGATCTGCAAATCATAAGCCTAACGCAATGGCTCCAGCTATTAACGTGACTTCAAGCATTGTATTAATTGCAGTACTGAAATGAAGTAACACTAAATTTTTAGTTGCATCATAAGCCAGACCACCTGGTACTAATGGAATGATACCGGTCACCATAAAGATAATCACAGGCTCTCTCATGTGTCTAGCCATATAGTGACTTAACAAGCCTAAAGCTAAGCTACCAAAGAAGCTTGAATAAATCGTATGAACTTCTAATCCATCAAAGAAAAGAATATAAACCATCCAACCGCAAGCACCTACTAAGCCACATGATAAATATAACTTTCTTGGTGCATCAAATATCACACAGAAAAAGAGTGAGGCGAGAAAGCTAAATATGAAGTTAAATATCCAAAACATTTCTAACCGCCTCCTAAACTAAAATTAAAACGGAACTTACGCCCGCACCGATACCAAATGAAGTGACTAATGCTTCTAAAGATTTAGTTGTAAACATCAACATATGCCCACCAAATAAATCTTGAATGGCATTTGTAATCAATACACCAGGTACAATCGGCATCACTGCTGCAATAATAATTGTTGCCAAATCTCCGCTTGGTACGAGGGAATGGCCTAAAACGGCAATGATACCGATAACAAGCGAACCTAGAAATTCCGGTATAAATTGTGCATGTAATTTACGGTCTAAAATTTCAACAACAAGATAACCAATACTTCCAGCAAGTAAGGCTGTAGCGATATCAATAAGACGTCCCCCTTGTAAATACAGAAAACTTACTGCGATAATCGCTGCTGCTATACCTTTAAAGGGAAGACTGCTGTCTCTCTTAGCTACATATATTTCTTCTAATTTCTTCTTTGCATCTTCAAGACTGATAGAGCCATGAGTAATTTGTCTTGAAATCTCGTTAGCCTGAGAAATTTTAATTAAATTTGTATCGCGAGATTTAATTCTATATAAACGCGGATAGGACTCATTATGTAGGGTAAATTGAATTACAGTATTTGTTACAAAGCTATTACTTTCAGAATAACCCAGCTTCATAGCAATACGTGACATAGTATCTTCTACTCTAGTACCTTCAGCACCAGATTCTAATAATATACGTGCAGCTAACATGACCACGTCCTTGATGAGACTTTCATGCGCTGTTTCATTTGAATTAATAGTCATGACATCACCAAATTTTTAAAATATTATGAATTTAATTATTATTATAGTAGAAGTAATTTGAAAAAACCACAACCAGCGTTTGACGGCACAAGTTTGAAGGGAGCTTGTGAGAAGGATAAATGAAGAGCTGGGAAAGTATAATTAATTTATTAAAATAGCATTATTTTTAAACTAATAATGAATTTATACCGAAAGAGTGTACTATTATCATTTTAATATGTTTCAAATATTTCAAAATGGTTAATGAAATATTAGTTAACGATTACAAAGGATATATTGGGTAGCGACTGTATATTCTCTAAAGTTAACTTAATACGTAGTAGTGGTTAAAGTTCTCCCAAGGATACTACTAGGAAGCACACTTCGAATTCTCCGGAGTGTGTTTCTTTTTTTGAAAAAGATATTTCATACAATCTGTTATGTTAAATATACTCTATAGATAAGTTAAGGGAGTGGGGGCTGAAATATAATTTAGGAAAATTAATTTCGTTGTCCCACTCCCTAGTCAAAAATTATATATTGAAAAATTTATTAAAGTCTTCTGTATTTAAAATATGGCCTACATAGAAACTACCGAATTCGCCATAACGTGCAGTTGTTTCATCGAAGCGCATTTCGTATACGATTTTCTTGAATTGTAATACATCATCAGAGAAAAGTGTTACGCCCCATTCAAAATCATCGAAACCAACAGATCCAGTAATGAATTGTTTGATTTTACCAGCGTATTTACGACCAATCATACCATGGTTATACATTAATTTTTTACGGTCTTCGATAGGTAACATATACCAGTTATATGTTTCATTACGGCGTTTATCCATTGGATAGAAACAAATATATTCTGAATGTGGAAGTTCAGGATATAATCTTGCTTTTACGTGTGGATTTTCATACGGATCTTCGTCAGATTTGCCAGCTAAATAATTACTTAATTCAATCACTGAAACATATGAATACGTAGGGATTAAATAATCAGCAATACGTAATTTATTGAATTCATTTTCAATGGTATTTAAATCTTTCATTTCAGGGCGTAAAAACCATAATAATAAATCTGCTTTTTGTCCTGTAATATTATAAATTGCATGGTCGCCAGTATGTGAATCTCTAGCGCTCGTTTTATCTTCGATAAATGATTTCAATTCAGAAATCATAGATTCTCGTTCTTCTTCTGGAACTAAACGGAAAGTTGTCCAATCCATTGCATAAAATAAATGCAAACTATACCAACCGTCTAAAGTTTCAGCTGCTTCACTCATATTTATCGCTCCTTATATCTAAATTCTTAGCCAATTCAAATTAAATTTTATCATAAAAAAACAACGAACTCCTAAGTAAATGATTACAATTAGGTGAAATGGAATTCTACTACAAAATGACGTATAATCTGAGATGTAAACGTTATTATGAATGTGAATTGAGGAGGACATTATGGCTGATTTATTAAATGTTTTACAAGACAAGCTATCTGGAAAAAATGTAAAAATTGTATTACCTGAAGGTGAAGATGAAAGAATTTTAACGGCAGCAACACAATTACAGGAAAGAGATTATGTTTCACCTATTGTCTTAGGTAATGTGGACAAAATTAAATCTTTAGCAGAAGAAAAATCTCTTGATATAGCTAATATTGAAATGATTGATCCTTCTTCAAGTGATTTAAAACCTGAGCTTGTAGATGCGTTTGTTGAACGCAGAAAAGGAAAAGCGACTAAAGAACAAGCAGAGGAATTACTGGAAAATGTGAATTACTTCGGTACAATGCTTGTTTACACTGGCAAAGCAGCTGGATTAGTAAGTGGTGCTGCGCATTCAACTGGTGACACAGTACGTCCAGCTTTACAAATTATCAAAACAAAACCGGGCGTCTCTAAAACTTCTGGTATTTTCTTCATGATTAAAGATGATGAACAATATATCTTTGGTGATTGTGCGATTAATCCTGAACTAGATGCGCAAGGACTAGCAGAAATTGCAGTTGAAAGTGCTAAGTCTGCACAAAGTTTTGGGATGGAACCTAAAGTAGCGATGTTAAGTTTCTCTACGAAAGGCTCAGCAAAATCTGATGACGTAACTAAAGTTCAAGATGCATTAAAATTAGCACAAGAAAAAGTTGAAGCTGATAACATTGAGAATGTCGTTATTGATGGAGAGTTTCAATTTGATGCAGCCATCTTACCAAGTGTTGCTGAAAAGAAAGCACCCGGTGCAAAAATCCAAGGCGATGCCAATGTGTTTATCTTCCCTAGTTTAGAAGCGGGTAACATTGGTTATAAAATTGCGCAACGTTTAGGTGGTTATGACGCTGTGGGACCTGTACTTCAAGGTTTAAACTCACCAGTTAATGATTTATCTCGTGGTTGCTCAATAGAAGATGTGTATAACTTATCTATTATTACTGCAGCTCAATCACTACAATAATGGACTTATCAAGTAAATATTTTAATCAAATCGACTGGCGTTATGTAGACCATTCGAGTGGTCTAGAGCCAATGCAATCTTTTGCATTTGATGATACGTTCTCAGAGAGTGTAGGTAAAGATTTATCGTGTAACGTTGTGCGTACTTGGATTCACCAACATACCGTTATTTTAGGTATACATGACTCCCGTTTACCGTTCTTAAGCGATGGAATCCGTTACCTTACTAATGAAGCAGGCTACAATGCGATTGTGCGAAATTCAGGCGGACTTGGCGTCGTATTAGATCAAGGTGTGCTGAATATTTCGCTTATATTCAAAGGACAAACTGAAACGACGATAGACGAGGCATTCACTGTCATGTACCTTCTTATCTGCAAAATGTTTGAAGATGAAGATGTAGAGATATCTACTCATGAAATAGAGCGTTCCTATTGTCCCGGCAAGTTTGACCTAAGCATTGATGGTAAGAAATTCGCCGGTATATCCCAAAGACGCGTTCGTGGTGGCATTGCGGTACAAATTTACTTATGTGTTGAAGGTTCAGGCTCTGACCGTGCTAGCATGATGCGAGAATTTTATCAACATGCGCTGAAAGGTGAAACGACCAAGTTTCATTTTCCTAATATTGATCCTTCATGCATGGCTTCACTCGAAACACTTTTAAATAGAGAAATTAAAGTTCAGGATGTCATGTTCTTACTTTTATACGCTCTAAAAGATTTAGGTGCTCGTCTGAATATGGATCCTGTCACTGATGATGAATGGCAACGCTATGAAGGATATTTTGAGAAAATGATCGAACGTAATGCGAAGATGCATCAAAAATTAGACTTATAAAGTAAGAGCATATGTATCAATAAATAGATGAGTAAGTTAAATAGCGAGGTTGGGATATATTGATTATCTCAACCTCTTTTAACATATTTGAAGTATGTGTTTGAATTAAATGCGAATATATCAATCTTCTTTCAAGCCAAACCAAGGTGGGGGCCATGCCACAGAAAACAATTTTGCTAAATTATATTTCTATGCCACTTCTGACTTTCTATTTTATCTCAATTCAAATCAAACATACTGAAAAAGTAACTAAATTAAAATATAATAAACAGCTTTGTATATATTCTCACCACATTTTGTAGTATTATAGTTGAGGTGGAAAATTTTAGAAAACTTTAGTAAAAAATTATTAAATGTTTACATATTTGAAGTTAAAGGTAAATATAATTCATGATTTTGATAACTCTCTAGGAGAGTTTTATAATATTAAAGTGTTGTGATGTATTTGAAAAAGAGTTATTATACTCTTTTGTAGTGAAAAATTTCTTTTTACGATATATTACATGTTGAAACAGTAGCGATAACACCTTAATTTTCGCTAAAATAGTCATTTAAGTGACGTTTAAAACAGACGAACGACGATGTGTTTAACATTTTCAAAAATATAATTAATAACGTAGTGTCGATGAATCAATATAACAAAAAGTATAGAGAAGGTATATAAAAGGTGAGAAAACATGACTAGACAAGGATACGGGGAGTCTACCGGAAAGATTATTCTAATTGGTGAACACGCAGTAACATTTGGTCAACCAGCCATCGCTATCCCATTTAATGCCGGTAAAATTAAAATATTAATCGAAAGCATGGAAGAAGGGAATTACTCTTCTATTACAAGTGATGTATATGACGGTATGTTATATGATGCGCCTGAACATCTAAAGTCTATTGTTAATCGCTTTATAGAGAGAAGTGGGGTGAAAGAACCACTTTCAGTGAAAATTCAAACGAACTTACCACCTTCAAGAGGATTAGGTTCTAGTGCAGCAGTCGCTGTAGCTTTTGTTAGAGCGAGCTATGATTTTATGGGCATACCTTTAGATGATGAAACATTGATTAAAGAAGCGAACTGGGCTGAACGAATAGCGCATGGTAAACCAAGTGGTATTGATACACAAACGATTGTTTCTAACAAACCTGTCTGGTTCAAACAAGGTCATGTAGAAACCCTTAAATCACTGCAACTTGGCGGTTACATGGTCGTTATAGACACTGGCGTAAAGGGTTCTACTAAGCAAGCCGTAGAAGACGTTCATATTTTATGTGAGAATCCTGAATATATGACTTATGTTGAACATATCGGTAAACTTGTACATGAAGCGAGTGATTCAATTGAGAAGCATGACTTTAATCATCTTGCGGACATCTTTAATCAATGCCAAGAAGATTTAAAACAACTCACAGTAAGTCATGATAAAATTGAAAGATTATTGAATATAGGTAAAGAACATGGTGCCATTGCTGGTAAATTAACTGGCGGAGGACGTGGTGGTAGCATGCTTCTTCTTGCGCATGATTTACAAACTGCGAAGAACATTGTAGCAGCAGTTGAAAAAGCAGGCGCAGCACATACGTGGATTGAACATTTAGGAGGGTAAATCATTGGTGAAAAGTGGCAAAGCACGTGCGCACACAAATATTGCGTTAATTAAATATTGGGGCAAAGCTGATGAAGCATATATCATTCCGATGAATAATAGTTTATCTATCACGCTCGATCGCTTTTATACTGAAACGAAAGTCACTTTCGATAGAAGCTTAACTGAAGATAAACTCATATTAAACGGAGAAAAAGTGGACGATAAAGAAACGACTAAAATCCAAAAATATATGGATATTGTCAGAGAAGTTGCAGATACAGAGTTATATGCGGTTATTGAAAGCGAAAACTTTGTTCCTACTTCAGCAGGGTTAGCTTCTTCAGCCAGTGCGTATGCTGCGTTAGCTGCGGCTTGTAACGAAGCCCTTCACTTAGGTTTATCAGATAAAGATTTATCAAGGTTAGCACGTCGAGGTTCAGGTTCTGCTTCTAGAAGTATCTTTGGTGGCTTTGCTGAATGGGAAAAAGGTCATGATGATGCTACATCTTTCGCACATCCAATTGACGCACAACATTGGGAAGACGAACTTTCAATGATTTTCGTAGTTATCAATAATAAGTCTAAAAAAGTGTCAAGTCGTTCTGGGATGTCTTTAACACGTGATACATCTCGTTTCTATCAGTACTGGCTTGATCATGTAGATCAAGATTTAGCTGATGCAAAAGAAGCAATACATCATAAAGATTTCAAATATTTGGGAGAAATTATTGAAGCAAATGGTTTAAGAATGCATGCGACGAATTTAGGCGCACAACCACCATTTACATACATGGTTCAAGAAAGTTACGACGCTATGGCCATTGTGCATCAGTGTCGTGAAGCAGGCTTACCTTGTTACTTTACGATGGATGCAGGTCCAAATGTTAAAGTTCTTGTTGAAAAGAAAAACAAGCAAGCTGTTATTGACCAATTTTTAAAAGCGTTTGATGAAAAGCAAATTATTGCGAGTGATATAATCAGTACTGGCGTAGAAATTATTAAGTAAGGAAGAGATAGGATGATACAGGTCAAAGCACCCGGAAAACTTTATATTGCAGGTGAATATGCTGTAACAGAACCAGGCTACAAATCTGTTCTTATTGCAGTCGACAGATTTGTTACGGCAGCAATAGAAGCCTCTAATGAAGTTGAGGGCAGTATTTATTCTAAAACATTGCATTATGAGCCTGTTAAATTTGATCGTAATGAAGATAGGATAGAGATTTCAGATGTTCAAGCTGCAAAGCAATTAAAATATGTCGTTACTGCGATTGAAGTCTTTGAACAATACGCGCGGAGTTGTAATACTAAGCTTAAGCATTTCCATTTAACCATCGATAGTAATTTAGCAGACGCTTCAGGTCAGAAGTATGGTTTAGGCTCAAGTGCTGCAGTACTTGTATCAGTAGTCAAAGCATTGAATGAATTTTACGAGATGCAACTTTCAAATTTATATATCTATAAATTAGCAGTTATCGCTAATATGAAATTGCAAAGCTTAAGTTCTTGTGGTGACATAGCAGTGAGTGTCTACAGTGGATGGCTTGCGTATAGTACATTTGATCATGAATGGGTTAAACAACAGATGGAAGAAACTTCTGTGAATGAAGTTTTGGAAAAGAACTGGCCAGGTCTTCACATTGAACCATTACAAGCACCTGAAAATATGGAAGTATTGATAGGGTGGACAGGTTCTCCAGCCTCTTCACCACACTTAGTGAGTGAAGTAAAGCGTTTAAAATCTGATCCGAGCTTCTACGGAGACTTTCTTGATCAATCACACATGTGTGTAGAAAGTTTAATACAAGCGTTCAAAACGAATAACATCAAGGGCGTGCAGAAGATGATACGCCAAAACCGTCTTGTGATTCAATCAATGGATGTTGAAGCGACAGTGAACATCGAAACAGATAAGTTGAAACAATTATGTGAAATTGGTGAGAAACACGGCGGTGCGTCTAAAACATCAGGCGCTGGTGGTGGCGACTGTGGTATCACGATTATTAATAACGTCATTGATAAGCAATTAATTTATGATGAATGGATTGCGAACGGTATTAAACCATTAGAATTTAAGATTTATCATGGTCAGTAACGTCAAGAGGCTGGGACATAATTAATTGTCTCAGCTTTCTTTAACATATTGGCAGTAGATGGCTGAATTGAAAGTGCGCTTATATCAAGCTTCTTTCAATCCTAGCCATCCTTGCCGGCGGGGCCCCAACATAGAGAATTTCTTAAAAAGAAATTCTACAAACAATGCAAGTTGGGAGAGGGACGACGAATATAATTTTGCTGAATTATATTTCTGTTCCACTCCTTTTTCTATGGATAATTATTTGGTTTAAATCAACTTGAAATTTATGATAAAAAGAGTAAAATAGTTAGAGTTATATTTAAACGTTAAGGTCATTAGAAATGATTTAATGAGAAAGGTGGGTAGCAAGATGCAGAATAAATTTCTGATTTGCGATGAATGTCAGGCAGTAAATATCAAAACGTTGAAGAAAAAATTGGAAAAATTAGATCCTGAAGCTGAAATTGAAATTGGCTGTCAGTCTTATTGTGGTCCAGGAAGACGTAAGACCTTTGCATTCGTAAACAATCGCCCACTTGCTGCGTTGACTGAAGACGAGTTAATGGAAAAGGTTACAAAACAATTGAAAAAGCCACGTGATCCTGAAGAAGAGGAGCGTTTAAGAAAGCGTAATGAAGAACGTAAACGCCGTAAAGAAGAGCAAGACCGAAAACTTAAAGAGAAACTAGAAAAACGTAAAACAGCTAAATAGTCGTATATGAAAGCACGGAGATGGTTCTAAATCATATCATCCTCGTGCTTTATAAGAGGTTGAGATATAAATCCTAAAAACAATAGCAGTAAGTTGATTTCTAATCGAAATCTTCTTACTGCTACTTTTATCTTCAATACTTCGTATTGTATGGCTTCGCGTTCCTAGGGTGCTGTCTCAGCCTTGGTCTTTAAAGCAATTCTTTGATTTCAATCATTAGAATTGCTTACTTAAGTGCTAAGCACTTAAGTTCATTTTTAAAAGAATCAGGAGTCTCGCCATAAATACTACGTATCTACCTGTAATTTTACATCGATTTACTTTTAAAAAGTAAGGCATTTCCGTATAATTTAATAATCACTTCTATGTTTATCTATAAACAAATGCTGTTTTCATTATTCATTTTTATAATTTAAATAAATCGTTGAAGGATTCGGCCATGGTAGGGTGTGTATAAATATTATCTCTCAGTACTGTATAAGAAATATGTTGATCTATCGCAAGTTTGATTATGTTAATCAACTCTTCTGATTCTTTGCCATACAAGCTTGCACCTAGTATTTCATTATTGTCTTGATTTATCACGACTTTGAATACACCTCTTGGGTCATTATTGATCTTATGACGTGGGATTGTATTTACGTAGATTTTATTTTCCAGGAAATTAAAACCTTGTGCCTTAGCTTCAATGGCAGTTAGACCACCTCTTGAAAGTGGAGGATCAATAAATACTGTATAAGGAATGATACCTCGGTTCTCCGTTGTTCTAGTTCCATCTCCAAAGAATTGAGATTGAAGAATTCTAAAGTCATCGAGCGAAATATATGTGAATTGAAGACCGCCTTTGACATCTCCAGCTGCGTAAATGTGTTCTACTGTAGTTTGAAGTTTGTCATTAACGACAATTTCGCCATGTTGACCGATATTGATATCAGTATTCTCAAGTCCTAAACCATCTGTATTTGGTTTACGTCCCGTCGCTAATAATACCGCATCTGACTTAAAGTCACCTTGATTAGTGTGAACAATCGTCGCATCTCCCTCATTTGAAAATGCTGTCGTCTCTACATTTGTATAAACTGAAATTCCTTTATTGCGTAAGTCTTGAATTGCAAGTTCAGCAACTTCGCGGTCTTCACGTGGCATCATTACATTTCCATATTCTAATACTGTCACGTTCGAGCCTAAATTACTAAACATTGAAGCGAACTCAAGTGCAATGTAACCGCCACCTACAATGACTAATTCTTGTGGTTGGAAGTCAATATTTAATAAACCCGTTGAATCGTAAATATTTTTAGTTGTATCTATACCTTTAATATTTGGAATATTCGCTTGAGCGCCAGTATTAATGACAATTTTGTTTCCAGTGAGTCTGTTTTTTACATTTCCTGCTTCATCCAATAACGCAATTTCATTATTAGAAATAAATTTAGCTTTATAATCTAATATATCGATATTTTCAATTGATGCTAAGTTGTTATAATTCTTGTTATTTAGCGCTGACACTACTTCATTTTTTCTTGAAAATGCCTCACCAAAAGATGCACCTTCTATACCATCATGCACTAACGTCTTCGAAGGTATACAGCCAATATTTATGCATGTTCCGCCATACATTTTTGCTGATTGTTCTATGAGTGCGACGTGTTGTCCTTGGCCTGCTGCATACGCTGCTAAAGTTTTACCTGCTTTTCCAAATCCAATGATGATAAGGTCATAAGTTGTCATGATTTGTTTACCTCCTGCAAAATGTCGTTTAAGACATCTTGAATCGTTTTGTTACGATAAAAATTTAAGATAAGTTGAACTTCTTCATCGTAGTAGTCTGACATTGTGTGAGCAATATGTTTAGAAATATCGCAATGACTAGATGTATCTCCGGTATAAATTCTATGTTTACTTTCTTTATTTAAGACAAATTGTTGATACAGTGTTGCCAGATTGACTGAAGCTGTATGTTGATTCGATTGGTATCCGCCACCTTTTCCTCGCACAGTGGTGATGTAATGCTGATCACTTAAGACTGAAACAACGCGTCTTAGTTGTACAGGGTTAAGACATGTAAGTTCAGCCAGTTCCTTACTATTGAATTTTTCGTCTTTGTGCTTTGTGAGGAAGGTTAACACATGTATCGCAATGTTGAATTCTAAATTCATATCTACTCACCTTAATGTAACTTATTTAGTTACATTAAAGCGTATATTTAATACTTAGTCAATTTTTAAGTCTCCGTCACAAACTTTTCGTGATTTTATATACTTTAAGTAGGGTAAATATGATTTGTAAGTTCATTTTTGAAAATGAAATAAAAAACAGTAATGATAATGAAGGAGATGACTTCAATGGCTAATAAAGTACAATTAGGTAAATCAGATGTTAAAGTCTTCCCAATTGCACTTGGTACTAATGCAGTAGGTGGACATAATTTATATCCAAATTTAGATGAAGAACAAGGCAAAGAGGTTGTACGTAAAGCAATTGATAATGGTATAACGTTACTTGATACAGCATATATTTATGGGCCGGAACGTTCTGAAGAACTTGTTGGACAAGTTGTACAAGAATATCCTCGCGAGCAAGTACAAATTGCGACTAAAGGCTCACATGTC
>NZ_KV840033.1:0-238 GCF_001839105.1 Staphylococcus sp. HMSC62A08
ACTTTTGTTGGTGTTCCACTAATTGTGTTCGTCTCACTATCAAAGCTTACACCTTCCGGTAGACCGCTTACTGTGTTCGTCACAGCTTGGCCACTATTATCTGTTGCTTCAATTGTTATTGAATCGATTGATGTGTTCACTTCTTTAGTTTGATTTTCGATAGATGTCACAGTCGGTTTTGTTGTATCCACAACTTTAATTGTAAAGTTTGTTGTCGTTTCATTTCCTGATTCATCCG
>NZ_KV840033.1:338-656 GCF_001839105.1 Staphylococcus sp. HMSC62A08
TCTGGGAGTCCACTTACTTTGTTCGTTACTACCTGACCACTGTTATCTGTTACTTCAATCTTAATTGGATCAATCGATGTATTAACCTCTTTGGTTTGATCTTTGATTGATGTCACCATCGGTGCTGTTTTATCTACAACTTCGATAGTAAATGTTGTTTCTATTTTATTTCCTGATGCGTCTGTTGTTATCACAGTAATTGGATAACTTCCTACCTTCGTTGGTGTTCCGCTAATGGTATTTGTCTCACTATCGAAACTTACTCCAGCCGGTAAACCACTTACTTTGTTGGTTACATCCTGACCGCTATTGTCTGAA
>NZ_KV840033.1:756-10371 GCF_001839105.1 Staphylococcus sp. HMSC62A08
TGTCGTTTCATTTCCTGATTCATCCGTTGTTGTCACCGTAATTGGATAGCTGCCTACTTTCGTTGGCGTGCCACTAATTGTGTTCGTCTCACTATCGAAACTTACGCCGGCTGGGAGACCACTCACTTTGTTGGTCACGGCTTGGCCACTATTATCTGTTGCTTCAATTGTTATTGAGTCAATTGGCGTGTTCACTTCTTTGGTTTGATTTTCGATAGCTGTCACCGTCGGTTTTGTTGTGTCTACAACTTTAATTGTGAAGTTCGTTTCTGTTTTATTGCCTTCTGCATCTGTTGTCGTCACTGTGATTAGGTAACTTCCTACTTTTGTTGGCGTTCCGCTAATTGTGTTTGTATTACTGTCGAACGTAACTCCATTTGGTAACCCACTAACAGTATTGCTCACTGCCAATCCACTATTGTCTGTCGCTTCGATTTTGATTGAATCGATAGCTGTATTGACTTCATTAGATTGGTCTGCAATAGAAGTTACTACAGGTGATATTGTGTCCACCACTTTGATAGTAAAAGTCGTTTTCGTTACATTTCCTGATGCATCTGTGGTCGTCACTGTGATTGGGTAGCTGCCTACTTTTGTTGGCGTCCCGCTAATTGTGTTTGTATTACTGTCGAAACTTACTCCGTTTGGTAACCCACTAACAGTATTGCCCACTGCCAATCCACTATTGTCTGTCGCTTCAATCTTGATTGAATCAATTGATGTATTTACTTCTTTTGTTTGATCTACAATTGTTTTAACTACAGGTGGCGTTGTATCTACTACTTTGATAGTAAATGTAGTAGTTGTTGTATTACCGTTCGTATCTTTAGAAGTCACCGTAATTGGATAGCTTCCCACTTTCGTTGGTGTGCCACTAATTGTATTTGTTGAAGCGTTGAAAGTTACTCCACTCGGTAGTCCACTAACAGTATTAATTACTGTGTCTCCACTATTGTCTGATGCATTAATATTAATGTTATTCAGGACTGAGTTGACTTCTTGTGTTTTATCATTAATTGCAGTAACCGTTGGAGGTGTTGTATCTGTAACTGTAATTGTTATTGCTGGTGATACATTTGACCCTTTATCGGTTGAAGTTATTGATATAGTTTCTTTTCCTGTTAAAACAAAACCACTAGGTACAGACACTGAGAAATTCCCAGTACTATCTGCCGTACCAGATAACGTTCTACCGTCACTAAAGTTTAATGTAATTGTTGTATTAGCCTCAGCTGTACCCTTAATCTCAGTGTCTTGAGTCGTAATATTACTAGCTTTAGGCGCTACGGGGGCAATTCTGTCTATCATATCTATGTAAGAAGTTGCATAAGACCCCAATAAACGTTTATTAGGTTCCCCATTATCGGTTGTATCTAAATAATCCGTTTCTATCCATGATTGAAATGTTTCTCTATCACTTATTTGTGAAGCAATACTATCCAAAGTATAACCACTCTTCAATTTATATTGAATCGTATAACTTCTTGATTGTCCTAATGTTCCATAGAATATATTTTTATCTAAACTTGTCCTAGCATCATTACGATGCATAAGAGTATTTGTGTTTTTAATAGATATTTCATCAATTGTACTACTATCAAACATCCCATCGCTACTTAAAGTACCATTTACAAACCTACTTGAACTAATCGGGTCACCCTTTGTATCAGAAACGTAAATTTTTACAGAACTAGGATCTATATAAGGTATTAAGTCTTTATTAACTTGTTCTTTAATATATAACACCCAATTATAGTCAGTTTGTAAAAAGTTTTCATCTGGCTTAAATGCATGAATAGATTTGATTGAGTTATCTGAGCTATCATATCTAATTCTGTTTACAACTTTACCTGAGGTAAACCCAGACGACTGAGTCGTTTGAGGCGCTTTACTATAAATATTTGGTGCAATCGTAGTAACTTGAACACTTTCTCCCGCAATAGCTCCAGTATTTGTAGTCCACGTATGTGTCAAATATACGGGTTTACTATTAGAATACCCTAAGCTTGCTATTGTTTGAGAATTCTTTAAAGTAATTAAAACCTCATTATTTGTTACTATTCCTTCCGTTCCCTCCACCGTTTTACCATTGATTGGTGCAGTCCAGTTTTGACCATTATTAGTAGTAGTCATGTAAACGCCATTAATTGTTATGTTTTGGATTTGACTATAAAAATCACTTTGTGAAAAAGAAAAATTTACTTTTCCTCCGTCTATCAAATCATTATTTTCTATCCAATTCGTTAAATTGAGTTTAATCACATTGCCAGTGTCATTTTGAAGTTGAGAAACTCCTGCATAACGTAATCCACTGTTATCTTTAATAGTTGTTGCATCATATCCTAAATCGTTAAGTAAGTATGCATAATTGGGATTTGATGGTTTCGTATATGTTTTAGCCTTTGTGTCTTTAGTGGCTACAAGTACTCTAAATCTTTTATTATTATTTCTTGTCGTTGTCGTTGCAGTGACTTGATTCGTTAAGCTTGTTTTATTATCACTTAGTGGAATTGAACTTTCTTTTTTACTTTCAATTTTAGTCGTATCTTCGATAGGGGTTGTGGCATTTGTGCTACTTCCTACTGTATTTGTTTCTGTTGTTTCATTTGAAGTATTTGATTTACTTGAAGTTGAGTCTATGTTTGAATTCTGTTCTGAAGTTTTACTAGAAGAAGTTGAATCTGTGTCTTTAGATTGTTCTGTTGTTTGATTTGAACTTTTGTTATTATCTGTGGATTTCTCTGAGGTGTTCTCTTGAGTTGAATCGGTATTCACCGATTCTTCTGATATGTTATCTTTTCTTTCAGTCGTATCTTTATTATTTTCAGTTGCTTTTGTACTTTCATTTGTTTCTTCTTTAGATTGTTGTTGGCTATCTTTTACTGTTTCATTTGCTTTATTATTATCATTTGTTGTTTTGTTATCACTTACATCTGATTTACTTTCTTCTGATGCTTTTTCATTAGTAACCGGTTCGCTACTTTGTGTTTCATTCGTCTTCGATTCTGTTGTGTTCGTTTCTTGAGCTAAAGATTGATTTTCATTTGCTTGATTTGTTGTTTTATCTGAAGTATCTTTCTCTGATTGATTCGTCGTATTATCACTATTACTTAATTCTTCTACATCGACTGGCTCACTCTTGTCTTTGGTACTATTTCCATTTTGAGAGGTTGCATTGTCTATCTCATCTGCTCTTGCTACGCCGCCAACACCAAATACTAATGTTGCGCCGATTAATAAGGAAGCTGTACCAACAGTGAACTTTCTAATTGCATACTTGTTAAGTACATTGGGCAAAAATCCTTGTTTATTTTTCATTTCAAAACCACCCCTAAAAACATTTCATACAATACTAATGATGTATTTATGTATTATAATGAGTTTATTATAAATATACAAATATCTTGTAACTATATATTTGTATGTTTTATATTAATAATATATTTGTTTCTTACTAATTATGTTTTACCCTCAATCATAATTGATATTAGTAATAAATATATTTTTTATATTTGGCCACACATTTGATTATGATTCGAATTTTTAAGTTTAAACATGAGTAATTTTAAAAATTGAGATAAGGCTAGAGACTCAAATCAATCACTAATCAGTGTATAGGTACCAAATTGACTTTATTTTCAATAAAAAAAGGACATGGTTAACATGCCCTAGGTAAGATAATATCTATATTAATTTCTTAACTATCGATTTCAAATCCTAAATCTTCAATCATACGATAATCTTCTTCGTTAGGTTGGCCTCCGGTAATTAAATAATCTCCAACAAAAATTGAGTTAGCTGCTTTTAAGGCAATGGCTTGAAGTGACCGAAGATTGACTTCACGACCACCTGCTATTCGAATTTCTTTCGTTGGATTAATTAAGCGAAAGATTGCTATAATTCGCAAACATTTCATTGGTGACAATAAATCTAATCCACCGAATTTTGTACCCTTAATCGGATGTAAAAAGTTAATTGGGATACTGTCCGCATTAATTTCTTTCAATGCAAATGCCATGTTAATCACATCTTCGTTTGTTTCACCCATTCCACAGATGACACCTGAACATGGAGAAATATTATTTGCCTTCATCATTTCAACAGTATGTACCCGGTCTTCATATGTATGTGTCGTTACTACTTCATCATGATAACGTTCACTCGTATTTAAATTATGATTATATCGGTCTACACCCGCTTCTTTAAGTTTTTCTGCTTGTTCTTCTTTCGTTAGTCCTAAACATGCACAAATTTTCAATTGTGGATGCATTTTCTTAATATCTTCTACTGTTTCGCAAATATGATTCACTTCTTTATTTGTTGGGCCGCGACCACTCATAACAATGCAGTATGTTCCTATTTGATTATTTGTAGCCACTTGTGCCCCTGCTTTAATCTGATCTTGGTCAACTAATGCATAACGTTGCTTCTGTTTCATCTTTACAGATTGTCCACAGTACCCGCAATCCTCAGAACAAATGCCGCTTTTCGCATTGAGAATCATATTTAATTTTACTTTTTTACCATAATAATGCTTTCTAACAATGTAAGCTTCATTGAGTAATTCAAAGGTATCAATATTGGGATCTTCATATATTTCCAAACATTCAACTTGAGATAACCCATCGTGATAAAGTACGCGTTCTGCTAAGTTTAAATTCATCCTTTCTAACCCCTTACTTCTGAAAAATTAAAGTTCAACATGTACGCCCTTTTTAATGTAAACTTTTTATATAGTTAAGTTTACATTAATACTTTGATGATTGAAACCTCACTTTCAAAAATAAAAAGCTACACCGATGAGATTATTCACCGATATAGCTATAAAATTCCTATTTAAACTATAAAAGTTATTTAACGTCGCCTGTTTTAGGATCAAATTGTTTAATAGACTGCTTTCTCAATTGGTCTTTTTGCGCTTTACTTATTTGATAATTGTTGTTATAAATGGTTGATTCCCAGCTACCATACATAGGATTTGGGAAAATAATGTATTTTTTACCAAAATCATCTTTATGTTTTTGAATTAATTCATCGCGAGATTGAGCAGTAGGTTGTTTAGGATCAGCGAAGTCTAATAAGTTATCACCAAATAACATGACTAATTTATGATTTTTTTGAACTTTCTCACGACGTGTTTCCTTGCTTTTGTCACTTTTACCTTTTAATAAAATATGACTGTCTGTAGCTTGAGGTAATCCTATATTTTTTAAATTCTGTTTCGTACCTTTAAAATCTTTCTCTTTATCTCTATCAGATATGTAATAAATATCTACACCTTTTTTATTAGCATAATTTAAGAAAGATTTCGCGCCATATACTGGTTTGGCCTTCGCTGCTGCGACCCATTCGTGCCAGCCTTGAGGATGGGGCGCATCATTAAGCGCTGCATAGCCTTGATATGGCGAATTATCTAAAACTGTTTCATCTAAATCGAGTGCAATAGCGAGCTTTTTCTTACCTTTATTCTTTTTAATCTCTTTATCTAATTGAACTTTCGCACTATTATAGCCTTGTAAATATAGTGCTTTCGCTTCTGCTGAATTTTGATACCAAGACACGGCCATAATATTTTCCGAACCAAGATTAAGATTCTTTTGTTGTTGTGTGGTTTGATGATTCTCATCTTGTTTTGCATGTGAATCACTCGCATATGTATTAAGTGGTGCAGAAATTGTAAACGCTGTTGCTAACGTCGCCGTCGCAATATACTTTGATAGTTTATTCATATATTCACCTCATTGAAAATTAATAAAAAATACTAATTAAAGTATATAGTATTTACAATTAAATTAGAAACATCAGAATATTAATATTAGATATATTTTGGCTAAGCTAAAAGTATATAAAACATCTTAAATATGCTCTTTAAATCGCATCTTCGCGAGATTTAAAAAAACACTCGCTGCTTTTGAAATATCGCGATTTTTATTATGAGCAATTACCACATTATTTTTATAGTGTGTTTCATCAAGTTTGAAATATTGTATGTTTTCATGAGTGGCCTTATTCTTCACACTTTCTGGTACAATCGTAAGGCCAATACCCGCGTTTGTTAAATAGAGTGCATTATCTATATTAATTGTTTCCATCACTGGTTTCGGTACTATATTAAAGTCGTTAAAGAACTTATCCGTAATTGTGCGTAACGTCATATTACTTTTCAACAAAATAAAGTTCTCATTATTTAATTGATGTATGGAAAAAGGAAGTTGATTCGTTTCTGTCGGATTATTATGCGCCAATTCGTGGGACCTTGGTATAGCAAGATAAAGTGCTTCAGAATATAACGTTTCGTAAGTAATTTGATCATTTCCAATTGGTAAAATCGTAAGACTAATATCCATCTTTTGATTTGCCAATAGCACTTCTATTTGATTCGCATTATCTTCTATTAATTCGATTTCAATTCCAGGATAACTGTTGATAAATTCCGGAAGAATATTGTACAACGTATGCGATGCTAAAAATGGATTTACTCCTATTTTCAATCGTCCTTTTTCTAAATTTGCGATTTCCTGTAATTCATATTCCATTTTCTGTTGTATCATTTCCATTTCATCTAAATATGCTAAATAACGTTCTCCTGCATATGTTAACGTTAGAGGATTACTCTCTCTATTGATTAGTTCTACGCCCACCTCATTTTCTAACTCTTTAATGACTTTACTAAGATATGGTTGAGAAACGTAAAGGTGCTTCGCTGCGTTAGAGATATTACCAAATCTCGTTACTGCTTCTAAATATGATTTAGTTTGTAGTTTATTCATACATAACCTTCTTTTTCTATTTATTTTATTTTCAGTTTATTCATTAAAATGCATACCCTCGCCCCAAAACATCATATATTAGTGCGTGATCCCCCACATTATAACTGTTTAGTTATTACCACAATAACTAAATACGTCTTTTACAAACCGCGATAACGAGCGAATAATTATAGTTATACAACACATTATTTTAGATTAACGAGTTAAAGGGGGGAGAAAAATGGAAACCATCGGAACAATTGGGATTATCCTAGGTATACTATTTATCATTTATTTAGCAATGAAAGGCTATTCTATTTTAATTATAGGACCTATAGCTTCAATCATCGTTATTTTAACTAACCGACTTCCTTTTTTGATTCTTTAATAGGAACAAAAGATTCTTATATGACCGGATTAGCTGGTTTTATTATCAGTTTCTTTGGTGTCTTTTTACTTGGTTCATTACTTGCAAAATACATGGACCAAAGCGGTGCAGCTCAATCAATTGCTGAAACCATAATAAGTAAAGTGGGTACAAGTAACCCATATTCCATTTTAGTTGCCATATTTATTATTACAGCCATCTTAACATACGGTGGTATTAGTTTATTCGTGGTCGTCTTTGTTCTTGTACCACTTGCTAAACCTTTATTTAAAGAACTCAATATCGCTTGGAATTTAATTGGTATTCCAATCATGTTAGGGTTAGGTACTTTTACAATGACTATGTTGCCCGGTACGCCATCAGTACAGAATGTAGTGCCGACTAAATATTTGGGTACAACATTAACAGCCACACCTTTATTAGGCATTATCGGAACCATCGTCGCCATTGCATTTGGTTTATGGTATATGAAATTTGCCCTTAAGAAAAGTATTGCCAAAGGCGAAACGTTTAGCGACTTCAATTTAAATATAGACGAGTCTCAACCAACGCATAAAGAAACACCTAACATTATTTTAAGCATTTTACCTATTATCGTTTTAATCGCTATCAATATTATTGGGAGTGCCTTTAAAGTTGATAATATCATTCTGATTGGATTAGCTGTTTCAATTATCTTATCAGCGCTTATATTCCATAAATACATTCCTGTACACAAATCAGTGATTAATGAAGGTGCTATCAGTTCGGTGACACCAATGTTTTTAACAGCTTCTGCCATTGCATTTGGTACTGTAGTCACTTTAGCACCAGGTTTTAATTCAATTAAATCACTTATTTTAAATATTCCTGGTAATCCGCTCATTAGTTTATCAGTTGCATCCGCATTGTTCGGTGTCATTACTGGTTCTGCCTCAGGTTCACTAGGTATTGTGATGCACGCATTTGGTAAACAATATGTCGATATGGGCATTGATCCAGAGGTGATTCACCGTGTAGCTACAATGTCGTCATCTATCTTTACTGTGATGCCACATACAGGATTTGTATTGACATTCTTTGCCCTTACAGGACTTAACCATAAGAATGGGTTCAAATACTTATTTATTACTAACACAGGTTCAAACTTATTAGCATTAATCGTAGTTATTTTAGCATCATTAGTATTATAAATTTTTAGGAGGTTTTAAATATGAGTAGAAATGTTATCGTAACAGGTTCAGGACAAGGCATTGGTTACGCCATTGCTCAAGCATTTGATAAAGAAGGTGACCGTGTATTCATCTTCGATATGAGTAAGGAAGTTGCTGAAAAGGCAGCGCAATCACTAAACAATGGTATTGCCTATCAAGTAGATGTGACGGACGAAGAAACAATTCAATCATCTATCGAGGATATCACTAAACAATATGGTGCCATCGATGTTTTAGTCAATAATGCAGGCATTCAATTTATCTCTAAGATTGAAGACTTCCCTCTAGAAAAATGGAATCAAGTCGTTAACGTGATTCAAACAGGTACATTTTTAATGACAAAACATGTAATACCAAGTATGAAACAACAACAAAAAGGTAGAATTATCATAATTTCATCTGCACATGGTGAAATGGCTGATCCATTTAAATCAGCATATGTCGCTTCTAAATTTGCGCAAATTGGTTTCACGAAAACAACTGCCCTCGAAGTTGTATCAGATGGAATCACTGCTAATGCAGTCTTACCTGGTCCAGTTCGTACATCATTAATTGAAAATCAACTTGCACACCTAGCAGAACAAGATCATTCAACAGAGCAAGAAGCGATGGAGAAATATATTACAGGTAAAATGCCTATGAATCGTCTACTAGAACCTTCAGAAATTGCTGACACTGTCATTTTCCTAGCGTCAGAAGGTGCCTCAGCAATTACTGGCGAAACAATTAGTGTATCAGGCGGTTCTAACGCATAATATCTAAATAATAATTAAGAAAGGATGTCTTAAAATGGTTCAATTACAAGAACAATTAATCGGAACATGGAGATTAGTGAGATACCAAGATGAAACTGAAAACGGTGAAATCTTCTTTCCATTAGGCAAAGATGCCACAGGATTCATTATGTACAATCCAGATGGCTATATGTCTGCGCAACTAATGCAACAAGGACGTCCAGCATACGAATCTGGCGATTTACACACTGGAACTACAGAAGAAATGTCTAAAGCAGCACATGGTTATGTAGCTTACGCAGGAAAATATGAACTAGATGAAGACAACTCAACTGTTTATCATACAATGGAAGTAAGCATGAACCCTACATGGTTAGGAGACACACAACCTAGAGTATTCACTTTAGAAGGTGACACATTAAGCATCATTAACGGAAACGTACCTAACCAAAAATTAGTTTGGGAACGTGTGAAATAACTATTTATTACAAAGTGAATCATTAAGCATTAATTAGGGAGCAGGACAGAAATATAATTTAGCAAAATTATTT
>NZ_KV840033.1:10471-53865 GCF_001839105.1 Staphylococcus sp. HMSC62A08
ATAATTTAGCAAAATTATTTTCGTTGTCCAGCTCCCTTTTCCACTTCACTATGATTAATATCCAGTTTTAACTCGTAATGCTTTATTGCGTGTTCGACTTTTTATAATTAATCATTAATAATATAAATGCTAAAATCGCGAGTATCACAATGATGATACTAAACACGATACCTGCGAGTTGGATACCTAATGCTAATTCAAGCAGACCCACACCAACGACTGGAATTGAAATTGCGATATAAGCAATGGTGAAGAAAGCAGATGTAATTTCGGCTTGTTTGTCTTTAGGTGCTACTGCATTGACTGTTGATAATCCCGCACGAAAGCTAAATGCTTGTCCAAATCCTGAAATCATCGCACCGATAAATAAGATGACAAATGATTCCAATTGAATAGATAGCCCTACTAAGATAACGCCTATGATTAATGTACCACTGCCTAGCATTAGAATATGATAGTCGGATTTACTTTTAAATAATAATTGACCTAACGTTGACGCACAGAATACCAAGAATACCATGACTCCTATCACAGCTTTATTCGTAATATTTAAGATTTCTCCTAAAAAGTTTGGCGAAACAGCAGTAAATAAACCGAGCATTGAGAACCCTACAAAGACAGGAATCACGGCATATATAAATGTAGAACGAATGTCTGCCGGCACACTCAACTTTTGGACTTCAATCTTGAAACTTTGTTTATTCTTAACTGGCTCTGGCATAAACCAAACCCCTATAAACGCCAGGATGACAAGGATAAAATCTACGATAAAGATTAACCGCATCGCATAAGGTAGATATTGTGCTAAGATACCACATAACAATGGTCCAAACCCTAATCCTAGCATATTGACACTACTAGCAATGGTAGAGGCTCTCCCCTTTTTATCCTCTGCAGCTAAATTAACAATTGTAGTTGTCGCTGTACTTGTAAAAAGACCTGCAGAAAGACCGGAAATCACGCGACCAGTAAGTAAGAAACCAACATTCGTGGCAAATAAAAATATCAGTGCACTGATTGCAGATAAAATCACACCTGGAATGAGTACATAACGTCGTCCTATACGATCTGACAATTGCCCAAAAACCAGTAGACCTCCTATTACGCCAGCTGCATATACAGCATAAATAATTGTAATCATTAATGGAGATAAATCGTACACTTTACTATAAATAGGATAAAGTGGTGTGGGTAATGTCGTCCCCATCATCACGATGAGAAATGCATACGCTGCACTTATCATTCCCCAGTTTACTTTACGATTTTGATGGTTAGAATTTTGCAAGATGCTTCACCTCAACATATGTATATCTCTATAGAAAGGGCATGAAACATTGTTATTTTATCTTTAGAGATTCATTTAAAAAAGGTATACCCCACATTAAGCCGGATATACCTTAACGATTGATATTATGGTTTAAGTATTTTCTCCATTTCGAACACGATCTATGATTTTCTGTACACGTTGTTGTTTATCATCCTCATCATTAATAAAGAAGACCGGTGATTCGCCTTCAATTGAAACCCACGGTACGAGTGCATCAAAATCAAGATCTCGAATCATTTCAAGACTCTTTATAGATTGTTCTCTATCACTTGAAGGTAGGACGACTGTGCGCCACTCATCTCCTTCATAACAGAGGAAATCACCTGTAAATAAATAACGATGTTCGCCGTTATCCCATAAATATAATGTTGTCCCAGGCGTATGCCCCGGCGCAGGAATCACCTCTAAATCGTCATATAATTGTTCACGGTCTTTAAACGTTCCAGCAACTTGAAGCGTATCAGTCACAGCTTCTTTATCATCTTGGTGAATATAGTAAGGTGCATCGAAATGCGTTTGACCACCTAATGATTCATAAGTACGCGCTCTGCACCACCTAGTGCCTGAATATCATCTGCTGCTTCGTCAATTCTACCAGAATGGAAAATCACAATATTCCCTTCTGAACGTTCAAGAACGAAAGATTTGAAACGAAAACGTTTATCAAATGGTAGTTCTGTTGTTGGCGTCGCATACAGACCATTTGCTACTTTATCTAATGTTTCGAAATTGTTTTCATTTTCAGCCATACAACACCCCACCTTTAAGACATTAGTCTAAATATTGATCAGCATGTTCTAGTCTATAGTGTTCGATTTTAGATTTTTCTTCATCAAATTCTTTATGCGTTAATTTTGTGATCTTTTCAATTGAATATCCTAACTTTTTTGCGAAAGCGTCAACTTCCCCCTTGTTTTTTGCCACTACAAAAACAGTTAAAATATTTTCGTCAACAATGTCTTTATTGTGTTGATAGTCTAATCTGAAAATCTTCATATGAACCCCCGCCTTTTATATTTTAAATGCCCATTTTCGTGTTAAATATAGTCCTGTCAATATTTTATTATCCCCTTCTTTTCGAAAAATCAAACGTCCCATTCCCACATAAATACGTCATACGTTATTTCTAATAGAAGAAAAGAGACAAGCTTGAACGTATCGTTATAATGACATGTTCTATGCTTGTCTCATAAATATCATATTTAATTTTCCTATTTTATTACTTAGATTTTAATCATTTCACCGTTAAAACTTTTCAGCGATTTAAAACCTTCTAAACGCTTAAATTAACACAATATTTCATACAATTATACACAACTTTAAAATTACATATAATTTCACCATACTCCTTTTTTGTGAATTTTTCACAAATTCCTTAAAATCTTAAAAAAGTTTTCAATTATTTATTAATAAAAAATGACAACTTTTTAATTTTATTGATTATTATAAGTTAACGCTTACAATGACCTTGAAATCAAATTTAAGGAGTTGTAAAGAATGAAGAATTTACGCAATAGAAGTTTTCTAACTTTATTAGATTTTTCACAGAAAGAGGTAGAATTTTTATTAAATCTCTCTGAAGATTTAAAACGTGCTAAATACATAGGCACTGAAAAGCCTATGCTTAAAAATAAAAATATTGCTCTTCTTTTTGAAAAAGACTCTACAAGAACTCGTTGTTCATTTGAAGTCGCTGCACATGACCAAGGTGCAAATGTAACGTACTTAGGTCCTACAGGCTCACAAATGGGTAAAAAAGAAACTGCTAAAGATACTGCAAGAGTTTTAGGTGGTATGTATGACGGCATTGAATATCGTGGTTTCTCTCAACGTACAGTTGAAACGTTGGCTGAATTTTCAGGGGTGCCAGTATGGAATGGCTTAACTGATGAAGATCACCCTACACAAGTACTCGCAGATTTCTTAACTGCTAAAGAAGTATTGAAGAAAGATTACTCCGAAATTAACTTCACATATGTTGGTGATGGCCGTAATAATGTTGCTAACGCATTAATGCAAGGTGCCGCTATCATGGGCATGAATTTCCACCTCGTTTGTCCTAAAGAATTAAATCCTACTGACGAATTGCTAAGCCGCTGTGAACGCATTGCTTCTGAAAATGGAGGCAACATCCTTATCACAGACGATATCGATAAAGGTGTTAAAGACTCTGACGTGATCTATACAGATGTATGGGTATCAATGGGTGAACCTGACGAAGTATGGCAAGAACGTCTTAAATTATTAGAACCTTACCGTGTTAATAAAGAATTAATGGAAAAAACAGGCAATCCAAATGTAATATTTGAACATTGCTTACCATCATTCCATAACACTGACACTAAAATCGGTAAAGAAATTTATGAAAAATATGGCGTAACTGAAATGGAAGTCACTGATGAAGTATTCGAAAGTGACGCTTCAGTAGTATTCCAAGAAGCAGAAAACAGAATGCATACTATTAAAGCAGTCATGGTGGCTACTTTAGGTGAATTCTAGTACAGACAGGAGGTAATTCAAGTGGCAAAAATCGTAGTGGCATTAGGTGGTAACGCATTAGGTAAATCACCTCAAGAACAACTAGAACTTGTTAAGAATACAGCTAAATCACTTGTGGGGCTAATTACAAAAGGGCACGAAATTGTGATTAGTCACGGTAACGGCCCTCAAGTAGGTAGCATTAATTTAGGTTTGAATTATGCTGCAGAACACGGTCAAGGCCCTGCCTTTCCATTCGCTGAATGTGGTGCAATGAGCCAAGCGTATATTGGTTATCAACTACAAGAAAGCTTACAAAATGAATTACACGCACTTGGTATAGACAAACAAGTTGTCACATTAGTAACTCAAGTTGAAGTAGATCCCGATGATACAGCGTTTAGTCATCCTTCTAAACCTATTGGTCTCTTCTATGATAAAGAAACAGCTGAAAGCATTGAAAAAGAGAAAAACTATAGCTTTGTTGAAGATGCAGGACGTGGCTATCGTCGTGTTGTTCCTTCACCTCAGCCGAAATCAATTGTCGAACTTGCAAGTATCAAAACTTTAATTGAAAATGATGTGCTTGTGATTGCAGCTGGTGGCGGTGGCGTCCCAGTTATCCGCGAACAACACGATAGCTTTAAAGGTGTTGATGCAGTTATCGATAAAGATAAAACAAGTGCATTACTAGGTGCAGATATTCAATGTGATCAACTAATTATCTTAACAGCCATTGATTATGTGTATGTTAATTACAACACTGAAAATCAAAAAGCACTTAAAACTGTCACACCTGAAGAATTAGATGCATACGTTAAAGAAGATCAATTTGCTAAAGGTAGTATGCTTCCAAAAATAGAATCAGCAATTTCATTTATTGAGAACAATCCTGAAGGTAGTGTATTAATCACTTCCTTAGATCAATTAGATAACGCACTCGAAGGTAAAGTTGGTACATTAATTAAAAAATCATTTTAATGACTTTTAATTGAATGAACATTGAGTGCTATCAATTGCAAGTCATTTTATTCATACTGACATAGTTGTGCACCCTGTTCTTCCATCTACTCCCAAACTATACAGGGTGCACTTCTATATTGAAAAAATACGAAAATATTTATAGATATGCATGAATTTCATGATTCTCGAATGATATAGATAAAAAGGAGATGAAAATATTGGAACATGCTATCGATTCAAATAAAAAGAAGAAGCGATTTAAATTACGGATGCCCGGTGCATTCATGATTTTATTCTTACTCACAGTGGTTGCCGTAATAGCTACATGGCTCATACCCGCTGGTGCTTATTCTAAATTATCATATGAACCCGCTTCACAAGAATTAAAAATCGTAAACCCTCATAATCAAGTTAAAAAAGTTCCAGGAACACAAAAAGAGCTTGATAAAATGGGTGTTAAAATTAAAATTGAACAATTCAAATCGGGAGCTATTAATAAACCCGTATCGATACCAAATACTTATGAACGACTTAAACAACATCCTGCTGGTCTAGATCAAATTACAAGTAGCATGGTAAAGGGTACCATTGAAGCCGTCGATATCATGGTCTTCATCCTCGTTCTAGGTGGACTCATAGGTGTCGTTCAGGCGAGTGGTTCGTTCGAGTCAGGTCTACTGGCCTTAACTCAGAAGACGAAAGGCCACGAGTTTATGCTCATCGCTTTTGTAGCAATTTTAATGGTACTTGGCGGAACATTATGCGGTATTGAAGAAGAGGCCGTCGCCTTTTATCCAGTACTCGTTCCAATATTCATCGCATTGGGATATGATTCCATCGTTTCTGTCGGCGCCATCTTTTTAGCGAGTTCCATCGGTAGTACATTTTCAACGATTAATCCGTTCTCAGTGGTCATCGCTTCTAACGCTGCAGGAACAACCTTTACAGATGGATTGTACTGGAGAATTGGTGCATGTATCGTCGGAGCTATATTTGTAGTAAGTTACCTATATTGGTACTGCAAAAAAATTAAAAAAGAACCAAAAGCTTCTTATGCTTACGAAGATAAAACAGAATTTGAAAAGCAATGGTCAGTAATGGATCAGAATAGCTCTTCAACATTCACTTTACGTAAAAAAATCATACTTACCTTATTCGTATTGCCATTCCCTATCATGGTTTGGGGCGTAATGACACAAGGCTGGTGGTTCCCAATTATGGCATCAGCATTCCTTATATTTACGATTATCATTATGTTTATAGCAGGAATGGGTAAATATGGTCTTGGCGAAAAGGCACAGTCGATGCATTTGTCAATGGTGCATCAAGCCTTGTCGGCGTATCATTAATTATTGGCTTGGCCCGTGGTATCAACTTAGTATTAAATAAAGGATTAATTTCAGACACAATCTTGCACTTCTCATCTTCCATCGTGCAACATATGAGTGGTCCTTTATTTATCATAGTCTTATTAGTGATTTTCTTCTTCTTAGGTTTTATCGTACCATCATCATCTGGATTGGCAGTATTATCTATGCCTATCTTTGCGCCATTAGCCGATACGGTTGGAATACCTCGATTCGTCATCGTTACAACTTATCAATTCGGTCAATATGCGATGTTATTCCTTGCACCAACAGGACTCGTCATGGCAACCTTACAGATGCTCAACATGCGCTACTCCCACTGGTTGAGATTCGTCTGGCCGGTCGTTGCCTTTGTACTCGTCTTCGGTGGCGGTTTACTCATCGCTCAAGTATTGATTTATTCTTAGATGTATTTAATTTCGGAAAATGAAGTTCCGAGATAGCACAGATTTTATAAGATGCCATATAAAAGCGAGGTTAGGATTTCGACCTAACCTCGCTAAATTTTATCTTTATTCATTCCAAAATCGCTTAATCATTTCTGCATCTTTACGACCTTGTGCTTCGCCTAGTTTTGCGATCTCTGGTCGAATGGATGGATCCACTGTGTTACCACCCAATTCATTTAACTTATTGAATACATCTTGACTTGGCGTAATCAATTTAACATCTGCACCATTATCTTCTAGTTCTTTAATAGCGTCGTCTAATCGATAAGGTGTAGAAATAGGAAGGTTTGTTGATAGAATCAATACTTTTTTAGCACCTTTTGCTAAATCTGCATTCTCCATCGAATGGCAACCTCCATCAAAATGTTTCTGACCATTAACTGTTGTAGCAGGCCATACACCGGGTAGTGAGCCACTTGAAGCCATCGCGCGATATAAATCCACTTCAGATTCTGATGTAAACGCGACTCGCTCTGCTTTTTGCGCGTTGACCGCTGTAATCATTAAATTTTGAGGCCATTCATCCATTTTAATTCTGTGTTTTAATCTATTGATGTGTTCATTTTCATCAAATTTGTTATCCTCTAGCGAATATTCACTATAATTTTCAATCCATTCTTTTGGCGTGTTAGCGCTTTTCTCTATTTCATTATAACGAGCGAACACCCCAGACATGTCCTGACTTGGCGGTTCTTCGTTGGATTTAAGGGCAATTTGTTCTTCGAAAATATCTTCCCAACTTTTATTTGAGGTAATACCCGTTGCCGCTTGCGCCCCGCCAGACGTCCCGATGACTAAATCTGAATGTCTAACGTCTATTCCAGCTTGATCAAGAGCTGAAATATATCCTAATTGCCAACCAATGGCGAGTGAACCGCCCCCGCCTAATACTAAAGCATGGTTTAAACTCTCTTTATGATTTACCATTTTCATTCCACCTTTATGAGTGATGACTCTTCATTATCATAATTACCCTTTTTCATAGAATCAAATTTTAAAACTTTAATCCAAAAAATAAGCTATGCATACCTTATCAATTCACGGTATACATAGCTTTTTAAAATTTTTTAATTACATTAATATGTTTGAGGTTGTTTGTTTCCTCGTATTTTATATACAACGAATCCGATAATGAATCCAACTAACGCTGGTATTATCCAACCCATTCCTATAGTAAAGAATGGTAAATACTTTTCACCTAAAGAAATAATGAAACGGGCGAAACTCGTTTTGGCGAAGAATTCAGGACTTGCTTTCACACCATCGATAAATGCAGCAATCATAGTAAAGAATGTTGTAAATCGATACACTACTTTAGAATGATTGAATAATGGACTTGATAAAGTTAAGAGAATTAACGTAATTGCGAGTGGATAGATAAACATTAATACTGGCGTTGAGTACATAATAATTTTTGTTAAACCCACATTGGCGAAGATACATGCCAACACACTTACCACTGTCGCAAACATAAGATATTTTTGTTTAGGAAAGAGCTCTGTAAATGTCTCTGAAAATGCTGTAATTAATCCAATTGCTGTTTTCAAACATGCCACAATGATAATGAGTGACAGCACGATGATGCCGTAATCTCCAAGATAATGTTGAGCTATTTGTGCGAGTGCGATGCCCCCATTTTCACTGACTTTAAAATTACCTAAACTCATCGTACCCATGATTGCAAGTAAGCTATAAATGAGCCCCATACCGACGATACTAATTGTTCCTGATTTGAATGTTTCTTTAGCAATCGTATTCGGGTTCGTCACACCCAATTTCTTAATCGTCGTCACGATAATGATACCGAATGCTAAAGATGCCAGTGCATCTAAAGTGTTATAACCATCGATAAATCCTTTGAGCAACGCACCATCTTTGTATTGTGGAGTCACCGGCGCATGGCTCACGCCACCCATTGGATGAATAAATGCAAGTAAAACTACGATACCAAGTAAAATTAAAAATACAGGATTTAAAAATTTACCTATATAATCTAAGATTTTTGATGGCTTTCTGGCAAAAAACCAAGCTGCTAGGAAAAATAAAATACTAAATATCGGTAACACAATTTTTCCTTGGCCCGGTGAAATAAATGGCGAAAACGCAATTTCATATGACGTCGTTGCCAATCTCGGTAATGCGAAAAATGGCCCAATCACAAGATATAATCCAATAGTAAATAAATACGCATAGATTTTACTCACTCTTGAAGAAATTTCAAAAATACCATTTGTCTTCGACACACCAATGGCAATAATTCCTAAAAATGGTAAACCAATAGCTGTGATTAAGAAACCTAAATTAGCTGTAAATACGTTAGAACCAGCTGTTTGACCTAGATGTATTGGGAAAATTAAGTTTCCTGCGCCAAAGAAGAGACCAAACAACATCGATCCAATAAAAATATTTTCTTTAATTGTAAGTTTGTTTTTTATCATTAATGTATCTCCTATGTCTATGTTATTAGCTATTATACATTAAATTCGCTACAAATTAATTCAAATTTTCAGAAAAAAGTGTGTCATTTTTTTCTTTAATATCGTTAATTTTTATAGAATTGTTGCACTTTTGAATTTTCAAAAATATTAAATTCGCATTAACACTCAAAATACAATTAAATTTCCTTCAATTAATTGTGTTACAATTGAGAAATGTTTTGGGAAACATATAGATTTACACTAAAGGGGTTATAAGAGATGAATATCATATTAGGAGTTGGGACATTAGTCATAGTATTAGTTATTATGACATTGTTCTTAAAATTTGCGCCATATGGTAAAGAAGGTCTACAAGCGCTATCAGGGGCAGCTTGTGCAACATTTCTACCACAGGCCTTCTTAAGTTATGCTATTGGTGGCATTTTCCATATTAAATTCCTACAAGAGATTGGTGACCTTGCAGGGAGTCTTGGTGGCATTGCGGTCGGAATTCTCGCATGCATCAACTTAGGTGTTTCACCAGTCTTTGCAGTGATTGTAGGATTAGTATTAAAAGACTTTAGTTTATTACCTGCATTTATAGCAGCGTATCTAACTGCATTTGTGATTAAATTTATTGAAAAGAAAGTTCCAGAAGGCTTAGACTTAATCGTCGTTATCCTTATCGCACCAGCGCTTGTCTATGGATTAGCAACATTGATTAACCCAGGCGTCACAGCAGTATTAAATCAAATTGCGAATGCCGTTAATTCAGTTGGAGATAGCAGTCCATACGCACTCGCGATTATTCTAGGACTTATCATTCCAGTGACAAGTATGACACCATTAAGTTCAATGGTCCTTGCAAGTATCTTAGGACTTACTGGCTTACCTATGGCAATCGGTGCAATCGTATGTACAGGTGCATCATTTGTTAACTTTACATTATTTAACCTTTTAAAAATTGGTCAAAAACCAAATCGATTTGCCGTATTTATCGAACCACTCACACAAATCGATTTAATCGTGAAATACGCACCCGTCTTATATGGTACAAATGCGATTATAGGTATGGTCAACGCATGTATTATCGCGTTCAGCGGTCTAAAAATTGGTGTTACTGGCATGGCCACACCAATGGCAGGCGCGATTGTATTATTCGGTTTCAATAGTCCTATTAAATCAATTATTACGATTGCAGCTGTTGCAGTGACAGGAACTATCTTAGCATTTATTATTGGCTCATTAATTAAAAAATTCGACTTATTACACTTGCATATTCCAATGCCATGGAATAAAGGTAAAAGTCATTCATAATATAGAAGAAACATCTACCCGTTGCCAGATGATAACGCAACCAGGGTAGATGTTTTTTATTACAAATTTAGAAGTAATCATAAATTTTCCAATGGTTTGAGTAGAATATCTACTTTAAAGTGTCGTATTTAACTTTACCGGGTAAATGTAAATATGTGACCTATCATCATCAATATAAATTAAATAATAAAAATGATGGAGATGAAATCAATGGCTCAATTAGATAAATTAAAAGAATTGGCTAAAAAACGCATTTCTCAAGAGGAAGCGTTCGAATTCTTTGATTCACTAGACACTGTAAATTTAGAAGACACTTATGGGTTATGGAAGGGTGAAGAGCTCAAAACAGGTCATCCTATGGAAGGTTTACTCACTGCTTCTTCATGGTATGGTAAAAAATTTATCGATAATGAACATGTGCATCCATTAGTATTCCAGAAAGAAGATGGCTTTTTATTCGCAGGCAATCCTGGTCGTGTATCACTTGACCCAATACTTTCTAAATTACCAAAAACGTATGTATCTTTATTTATGAAACTGGCACGCCCATTCATTATTACTAAAAAAAGTAGAGCACGATTACGTCTTGTGGATTATAGAGGTAAAGCAAGTGCCTCTATGATATATGACCAAAAACCTATTATAGATATCTTTCGTAAAGTAGATGAAGATACTATGTTAGGCGTAATGGATATTAAAAATTTCCCATCTGAAAAATCTTATTTCTTCTATCTTAAAAGAGTTCAAAAACAAGAAATTCAATAAATGATTTGTATTAAAATATCATCCAAGCTTAATGCATATTAAATATAAGCTTGGATGATCTATTTTATATTTACTTATTGAAATGACGCATCAAAAACAACAATTGGCTTAATAGTATTTCCGTTTCTAGAATCTTCAAAAGCTTGTCCGATTTCATCAGGTTGATAGAATTTAACCATTTTATCCATTGGATATTGTCCACGTTTAAAGAATTGAACTAATTCTGGAATTAATAACTGTGGCATTGCATCGCCTTCAAGCACACCCTTGAGTGTTAACGCATTTCTCATAATATCATTTGTAACATTTAATGATACTTCTTTATCATTGACGGCTACTGTGGCACATTCTCCTTTAACAGCTAAGCTTCTTAAAGCTGATAAGATTACATCTGGAACTCCAGTTGTTTCAAATGCATAGTTAACACCGGCACCGTTTATTTCATGTACTTCCTCTACTACATCTTGTTCCTTACTATTAATGGTATGCGTAGCACCTAACTCCATTGCTAAATCTAAACGACTATCAAAGATATCTACGGCGATGATAGGATAACAATTAGAAAGTTTCGCCGCCATAATCGCACTCAATCCAACTGTCCCTACACCAAATACAATAAAGCTTGATCCTGGCTTAGGTTGAAGTGAGTTGAAAACTGCGCCACTCCCTGTCATAAATCCACAACCTAGAGGGCCTAGATATCTTAAATCTACCTCGTCATCTACTTTGACAATATTCTTTTCATTTGCAGTAACATAATTACTGAATGAAGATTGTCCAAAGAATTGAGAAATATCTTCGCCATCTTCAGTATGCAATGGTGTTTCGTTCTTTTGATTTCTACCAAGTAAGTTTAATGCTACAAAATTTTCACAAGCTCCAGCATTGCCATCTAAACAATTTTTGCATTCACCACAATAAGTAAATCCTAAAACAACGTGATCTCCTTCTTTAACATGTGTCACATGTTCGCCCACTTTTTCAACAATACCTGCACCTTCATGCCCTAATACAGCGGGTTTAGGCGTCGGCATAACATTTCCGATGACTGCAGAATCTGTATGACAAACACCTGTTGCTATAACTTTGACTAACACTTCATCCGCATTTGGTTCGTCTAATACAATCGTTTGGTAACTAAAAGGGTTCTCTTCAGTAGTGACAAAAGCATTTGTTTTCATTTGCAAAACCTCCTAAATATATATTTAACGCCTTACTGTAAATTTACCCTTTTTTATTAAACTTTCACCAATATCTTCGAAATTTTCTAAACATTTTTAGTAGGATCAATCCCTAATTATAAATAATGATTGTCATAAAAAAAGAGCAGCCTCATGAGAAAGCTCATAAGACCGCTGTAGTCGCTTGTATCAATCGACTATTAAAAACGATTCACTATTTAATAATGAATCATCGATTATATGATTATTAAATGTCCCCACATTAGCCAATCATATAATCAAGTTTATTACACCTTATTCAAAAATTTGAAATTGAACGGTCTATTTCATTATGACTTTTTAAATAAGATAGGTACTTGACTAATCGTAGGAAAGAAGGCTGAGACAATTAATGATGTCCCACTCCCTCCAAACTAACTCAAAATATTTTATTCTCTCATCCTCGGCTGACATTTTGTTTTTTTATCAAGCTCATCATTATCGCGCATATTACGAGTAAACCACATACTAAATACATCCAGCTATAGCCGATTAAATCCGAAATCGGTCCCATCAAACTGCCGCCTAATGAAACACCTAAATCTGCACAAGCGATAAATAATCCTAGTAGCATGTTCCGACCCGATTTAGGCAATGCGAAGCTTAAATATGACGTTAATGTTGGATAGACTAATGCTTGCGTGATACCGATCATCATCGCACTCACGTAAAAGATGACGACATGAAGATGTGGGCCTATAGCCACTAGCATCGAAGCTATAGTAAGTAGCATCAGCACATTGACCATATATAATGGATGCCATAATCCGTCTGATGGGATATGTTTACGTAAATATATACGTGCCAATACGACTGCTATCGCTTGAATAGTTAAGAAAATACCTGCATTCGCGAATTCATACTTCACTGTATATAATGGAACAAACGTACTCACTGCACCGAAGACGATAGATACAATAATCATAATACATCCGCTATTGAAGAGTTCCTTATTTTTAAAAAATTGTGCAAACACTGTGATGGCGTTAAATTGTAATGGCTCAATCTTATCACGGGTGTCGGGTTCTTGTTCAGCAAATGTCACACGATATCCAAAAAACGTCGTTATCGTAGCAATACCAATCATGACCATGGCGAACACAAAGATGTGTCCGTAATTCCATATTCCAACTGCTACAAGTGGTCCAATTAAATTAGGTATAGTAGAAAATAACGAATACAAAGATACCCCTTCTGAACGATGTTCTTCTGGCAACGCATCAATGATGCCAAGTTGAAGTGACATGGAGAAGAAAGCCGTACACACACCTTGCATAACCCGTGCCACGAAATACCCTTCTAATCCTGTAAATCCGTACAATATCAACGCACAAGCATTGATAAAAAGAATGATACGTAATACTTTAATTGGGCCCACACGTGCAATAATTTGACCTGCCCATGGGCGAAATACCATCGCTGTGAGCATATAGGCACCCATGACAATACCGATAACAGAGTTTGTTGCACCTAAACTATGCCCTCTTAAAGGAATAAATACATTTAAAATTGCGTTTGCGCTAAAAAACATTAAGGTTAATATGTATAATCTTAGAAATGGCCAAGCCATGGCTCCTTTCATTGCCTCACTCCTTAAAATGTTAGTTGTTTATTAATCAATGCTGTTGTATAAGGATTACGACTTGAATGTAAATCGCATGTTTCTATGTGCTCCTCAATTTGACCATTTTTAAAAATGATTAACTGATCACACAAATAGGTAGCCGCCTGAATGTCATGAGTAATAAAAATATAGCTCAGTTGTCGCGTTTGTCTTAATTTCTTTAACAAGTCTAATATTTGCGTCTGAATAGACATATCTAATGAACTAATCGCCTCATCAAATAAAATATATTGAGGATTCATACATATAGCACGAGCGATGGCCACACGTTGCGCTTCACCACCGGATAACATGTTGGGATATTTATCTAAATACACTTTCGTTAGTCCTACTTCTTCCAATAATTTAATCGCATCGATTTCCATATCTTCTTTATGTTTCTTGTCACATCGACACATCACTTCGAACATGATATTTCTAACCGTTTGAAATGGATGTAGCGATGACGTGTAATCTTGAAAGACTGCACTGATTTGATGACGCCTTACTTTCGCGCGATACATCGGTTGATCATTAAGCGTAACGCTTCCTTTATCAGGCCTTTCAATACCAAGAATAATTCGACTGAGGGTAGACTTCCCGCTTCCACTTTTTCCTATAATAGCGATACTTTCCCCGACTGGACATTCAAATGTTACATCTTTGACGATGCAGTGAGGCGCAGGATGAAACCATGATTTTTTACCGTATGACTTCTCAACATGTGTGATTTTAAGCATTGACTTCACCTCTCATCACCCTTTGAAAATGATCGCTCACTTTCTTTTTAGTGGATAATAAATATTTCGTATAAGCATGGCGTGGATGATGCAAGACGTCTTCTGTAGAACCGCTCTCAACGAGGTGACCTTCTTTCATTACAATGACACGATCTGCAAGTTGATTAATTACAGTCAAATCATGTGATATAAAAATCATGGCACAATCAAAGTGACGTTTAATATCTTGAAATGCTTCAAGCACATCGTACTGCGTAATCGTATCTAATGCTGTCGTGGGTTCATCCGCGATAATAAGTTTCGGTTTCAATGCTAAAGCCAACGCAATCATCAGTCGTTGCAACATACCACCTGACAACATATGAGGATATGCATCCAAGATGATTTCAGGTTGTTTTAAATTGATATACGTCATATATTCCATAAGCGTTTGTTTCACTTCCGTCTTCGTTAATGTCGTATGCGCTCGCATTGTTTCCATCATTTGCTTACCTACTTTTGCCGATGGGTCGAATGCGCGTGCCCCGTGTTGCATCACCATTGCAATATGCTTACCTCGTTGACTACGTAAGTCCTTTTGAGATAAATGCATTAAATTTTCATTTTCAAAATAAATATCCCCGGACACACGAAGTCGTTCAGGATTTAAACCTAGTAAAGCTTTACACGTAATAGATTTACCGCTACCGCTTTCTCCAATCATCCCGAGCGTCTCGCCTCGTGCTACTTTAAAGTTCACTTCTTCTACAAGTGTGGTATGAGTCCAGCCATCCGTAATTTGCAAGTTCTCGACAGATAATAACGTCATATAGACATCACACCTTTCTTCATGGCACGTCTCCTTTCCTTAGATGTAATTCGTGGATCAATCGCAATTTGTAAGGCATCCGATAGGAAGTTAAAGGCCATAACAATAATGACGATGGCTATTCCTGTAGTTAACATCATTTCAGGATGAGTGAACATCACTTTGCGTGCTTCATTCAACATCATTCCCCATTCAGCTGTCGGGGCTTTTACGCCTAACCCTAAAAATGAAAACCCAGACATTTGCAATATCATTGAACACATTGAACTACTCGCAATAATAGCGATATCAGCGAGTGTTAAAGGCAAGATATGCTTTAGAATAATAGATGAATGGCTCATACCAATCGTTTTAGCAAATTTCACATGATCCGCTTCAGTATATTGCATCACGCTCGTACGAATAATACGACAAAACCATGCCCAACGTGTGAGTATAAATGCCAAAATAATATTCTCTACACCCATACCAAATACTGTAATTAATGCTAATGTTACAACATAACTTGGAAATGCCAACATGACATCACAACAACGCATCATTAAAGCATCAATATAACCCCGGAAATATCCAGCTATCAATCCAAGAATTGCACCAATCACTACCGACACAAATAACGCGATAAACACATATAACAAACTCGGTCTGATGCCGTAAATCATTCGCGTTAACACATCACGTCCTAAATGATCAGTACCTAACCAATGCGACCAACTGATACCAGCAAATTTATCTGAGGTATTAATTTGATTAGGTTCATAAAATGTAACGATAGGCGCACATAAACCGAGCACGACATACAGTAAAATGATGCTTATTGCAATCACTGCACCCCTATCTTGCATTAAACGCTTTAAAATGATCATCTTGTCGCCTCCCTTAATTTAGGATTTAACATTGCGTTAATCACATCTGCTATCGTGTTAAACACAATGAATAATACAGCGACAATCAGTACATAGGCCTGAATAACTGGTAAATCATGTTCGACAATGGCTTTGAGACTTAATTGTCCTAACCCAGGCCATGCGAAGACATTTTCAATAACGACAAGCCCGCCCATAATCATAGGTACTGACATACAGAAGAGCGAGACGGCAACTTGTAGTGCATTACGTAAAACGTGTAAGAGCAATGTTACTGTATGTACACCACTGGCGTTTAAATACAATACATAATCCTCATTCAGTTGTTCAATCATCGAGCGTCTCACATTTCTGAAATAAATGCCTGCATACGTCATCGTAACTACAAAGACAGGTAAGATATAGCTTTCAGGGCCTGTTAAACCAGACGTGGGTAAGAGATTTAGCTTTACTGATATATAGATAATGAGCATCGATGCTATCCAATAAGAAGGTAGTGCAGTTAAGAAGAACGCGACTGAACGTATCACACGATCAGTCAACTTTCCTCTTGTTAAAGCACTGATAACTCCTAATACAATAGATGTAATAATAACTGAAATACTTGAAATCAGTGTGAGTTTTAAAGTATTGAAAAAGGCAGGCCCTATACGTTCTGATACTGGATCTCCTGTAATATAGCTCGTACCAAATTTAAATTGTATCGCTTGAATAAGCCAATTTTTATATTGAATGAATATCGGTGCGTTTAAGCCATACTTTTCATTAGTTTCAGCAATTAACTGTGGCGTAATGTTAGGCGTTCCTTGTGCATGTAAAATCGTGACAGCTGGATCTCCTTTAGTTAGATACGTCATCATAAATGTCATAAAACTCACTACAATCAATAACGGGAACATGAGAACAAGACGTTTGATTATTAACTTGGCCATCTAGATGCTCCCTTATTTATACTGCATCTCATTAAATGGGAGTTCGTATTGCGACTGAGTAAATGACACATGATCTAAATCTTTTGGCGCAACCACCGTCATTCTGCCATAAGAAACAGGAATAAAGACGCCCTCATCATCGATACGTTTTAAGATTTTTTGGTACGCTTTAGAACGTTCTTTAGCATTTTGTATTTTGAAAGCTTCATCGATATCTTTATATAAATCTGCTTTATTCTTAATGCCTGATGTCGCACTTTCATAACCTGTTTTAGTTTTAAATGCTGCAAGTGTACTTTGCGGATCATAGAGTAATCCCCACGTTTGATTAAACATTAAATCGTAATCTCCTGATGTTCGTCTTTCTGCGACTTTATCAGATGTTTCTCCATTAATGTTTAACTTGATGCCTAACTTTTTAAATTCAGCTTGTAAAAATTCTGCCTGCTCTTTTTGTTCAGAAGAACCTTTATCGTAATACATTGAGAGCGTGAGTGCTTTTCCATCCTTTTGTCGTATATTGTTATCTTTAGACAATTTCCAATCCGCTTGTTCCAGTAGCTTCTCAGCTTTTTTCGTATCATATTCGCGTGTTGGCATATTGAAGTTAATGTCTGTCACATTTTTCGCGAATAATTGCGTTGCTGGCTTTTCCTGACCGTCCAAGATGTCTTTAGAAATTTTATTTCGATTTACCATATGGCCTAATGCTTGACGTACTGTTTTATCACTTACAGCACTGTCCTTTTTACCTGAATTGGCCACAATCATTTTCGTGTTCATCGGCTGACTTCGTTTAACTTGGTATTGTCCTGTTTCTTTCAATTGATTTAAGCCGTCTTTGTCTAAACTGTCTGTTCCTCTATCATCAGTGAACGTAAAGTTCGTTTCACCTTTCTTCATTGATAAGAAGGCAGTCTCCCCGGCAGGCTTAACTTTTGCTTCGACTTTATTTAATTTAGATTTTTCGCCCCAATATTCTTTGTTTTTATTAAATTCTGCGTACTCATCCTTTTTGTGCTGTCCCATTTTAAATGGTCCTGTACCATCGAATGATTTCACACCGTCTTTCGTGGTTCCATGTTTAAAATCTTTAGGAGATACAAAGACATATGGACGAGGCATCGCAAGTTCTGCTAATGCTGGTTGATACGCTTCCTTCAAATGAAGTTGCACCGTATATTTGTCTTTCACTTTAACGTTGTCGATGAGCGTTGATATCTTCAGCCATGAATGTAACTTCTTATTTTGTTGAACAGCATCTATATTTTTCTTTACTGCTTCGGCATCAAATTTTGTACCATCATGAAACGTCACATCATTTCTTAAATGGAATGTATACGTTTGTCCATCATCCGAAATATCCCATTTCTTAGCTAGTAGTGGTTTGATACCTTCCTTTGTATTTCTTACGAGTGGTTCATAAATCATACTCTCTGCTGACATTGAACCACCATAGACATGTGGATTCATATCGCCAATATCTTTCACTGTGGTATATGACAACGTCTTATGTTCTTTCTTTTCTTCTAGTTCTTTATTGCCACCACAACCTGTTAATATCAACCCTGATATCAGTAAAACTGTACTCATTCTTGTTATTTTGTTCATATCATTTCCTCTTTCTATGTTGAAGATGTTTACGTATGACGTATCGTGTGTCTTTGTAGTATCAATAAGGCGTATGACTTTATATTTAAGAATGCTTTTCCTTTAAAAATTGATTCACTAAGGCAATATCTTTGTCATACGCATGTGGATCAAATTGTGTCGATACACGTTGATGTGGATGTTGTGTTTGATAACTTTCGCAATATGCACGATATCGAGCTAAGAATTGATCAATCATTGGTGTTTGAACACCAAGCGACCTTCCGATTGCCTGAATGATTGATGTTCGGTAGCTGTCTTCACTTGGCATTCTTGGAATATGCATCGTATCTCGTTCATCAACCTCAATTTGTTTATATGGAACCGCTGAAAAATCAAAATAGTTCCCCTTTTCATCAGGTTGCGAAAATGGATCAATTAAAATGGCGGTATAGCGAACGTATAATAGATATTCTTGATGTATAGAGGGTAACTGTTCAAAATGGTCAATCTCCCATTCACTCATTGTTTCCGCTCGCACTGGATAATTTTCCTTCACCATAAATTTCAAAAGATTGACTGACGGCACACTTAATTTGTCTAAAATGATCATCATTTCCTGCCACATTTGACGCATTTCACGGATTAATGTCATCGTAATTGGTCCTTCAGGAAATAGTTTATAAACATATACAGGTACTGAGGCGCCTTCAAATATTGCATGTAATGAAAAGTCATTCATAAACAGTGCGGGGTGCACATAGAGTGAGCTATTATGTATCTCAGCTTGTAATGGTGTGTCCATTACTGTGAGTTGAATTTTTAATTGTTCAAAGCACGTTTTAATGCGCTCAATCAAATTAGAGTGTGCGTGGTTAGAACCTACATACAATTTGGATTTGACTCCTGTCGTAAGCACCTTATGCGGTTGTTCCGCATCTATTATTCGTGTATCTCCTAAATATGTTGAAAATGAAATCACCTCTACGTCTGGGTTCACTTCTAATATGATTTGTTCAATCAACATGTGCGATCCCAAAGTTGGAGAGACCAAGATGATGTGTTTCACCCTTTGTAATGTAGACGTTGCGAGTTGTTCAAGTATTGGACGATACGCATCTGCGGTACACGCCATGATTAACGTATTGTATTCTTGATCCACATCTTTAATATCTTTAAAAAATTGATGAACTTTAAATTGCCCTGAAAGTTGATGATGCACGTCATTTTGAGTGGAAACTTGGAAATATCCATCGCTTTGATACGCATCATACACGCGTTGCGACTTAATAGACGTCTTTGCGCGACTCACAATATCAATGTTGCCATCCGTCACTTTATGGCATATTTGTGCAAGTTGAATGGCTACAGGGCCACTCCCTACAATTAATGTATTAGACATTTGCAGCCCCCTCTTTAACAGAAGCTTTGCGATAGAGGGCAATATCAAATATTTGATCAGGTCTTGTTTGTTGAGAGACACAATACCAATGTTTGTCATCCGTTTTCTGAGATGGATAATTAAATAATGATTTGATTCCATTTCCATAACGCATGGCGACTACAACATTGTCATTCGTCAATTCATATAATTGGTCTAAGATGTCATATTTAATCGGAATGGTTGAGCTGAAAATAATGTGCGTAATATCATGTGTATCTTCCAATTGATCGACCGTTTGATGCGTGATTTCAATATCTTCATTTGGCGCAAGCACCTTCACGATACGTTGTCCTAAATCTAAAGCTTGAGGATCGATATCGATTCCAATCACTGACGCTCCTGTTTCTTTAGCTACTTGGATGAGCGTCATTGGATAAGCGCCTGAACCTATAAGCAATAATTTATCTTCTTTCTTAATACGACATTGCCCAAATTCCTCGTTAATACAATGCTCAATATTATCGAAATAACCAGAGGTAGACGCCCTTCCGTCTAACAATCGCTTAGCACGTATCACTTCTACTTGTTTGACGCACTGTGCAGTAATATCTTGAAGTTGTTGCGTTAATCTTTCTTTCGCTTTCTTATCGTTCCATGAATCGAATTGATGTTGCGCAATCGGGCTTAATATCAATTGACTATATCGATCAACCAATGTTTCTAGCTCATCAATGTATTGCTCATCTTTTCGCACTTGTTTATATAATGTTTCAAATTGGCTTAAGTATATTTGTAATCGATGCTGTATATCATGCTTTAAGTTCATAAGTATGGCTTCGTCTCCTGTTCTATATATGCTTGTCCTGTTGCGACAGTTGAAACTTGACCTTTAATAGATGTTAAATAACCCATTTGTTCATTAAATGTTGATGAAACTAGAATGCTTCCACCCGGTTGATTCACCTTGAAATCATTGCTCGCTTGATTTGTCCGATACTGTTGAAACACACCAATCGAAGCCGCCCCTGAGCCACAGCTATTTTCCCAAATTAAACTTTGCACCTCAGGTATATAAATGAGTGGTTGTAAAAACTGCTGTTCCATGTCAAATAACATGACACCAATGGTTTTATAATTAACGTTCCATCGTTGTGTCCTCACAAATTGTTCTACTTGTTGTTTAAAAGACACCGAAATATCTCGCGTTGGAACGACAAAATGTATGTAAGATTCATAAGTTAGTTCAAGTACGTGATATAGTTGTCCTGCAATGACTAATTGTCTTGGTGTGATTTGTTGTACTTGAGGCATTCCCACTTCGTAACATCGATGGTTATGAACCTTACAAGGTACGAGCTGAGAATATCCTGATACTTTCAACTGACATTGCGAATGTTGTAACAGTTGATGCTCTTGCAAATAATGAATGTATGACATCGTAGCATTCCCGCAAAATTCATTCCCACTCATCACTAAATGATATGTTTCCCAATTATTGTGATTCGTAGATTCTATAAAACCAACTTGTTCACAGCAAACATGTGTCGTTGCCATTAATTGATTAGCAATTGTTGCGTATTCATTTGGATGATGTTTAGAGTGAACAAGAATAGTCATATTCCCCGACGGATTATACTTTGAAAATTCAATCACCTGACAATGCATATGACACTCCTTTGTGTTGTGGATTCTCTTTTAAAGCTACTGTCACAAATAGTTGCACCTATAACTATCAGTAACTTTAAAATAGTTGTACAAAATAAATCGTAACTATTACGATTTGAAGATTATAGTATACGAGTAGGACCATATTGTCAATATAATTGATAATAAATTTCAATTAGTGAAGGGAGGAATGCGGATCGAATGAGACTTGAGAAGTTATGAGAAGATTTATACTAGAAGAAAATATTGAATTTATATCCAAGTATAAATAAAATTATTAAATTTCTGAGTTTTTGTAAACTGGAGAAATATTTTAAAGAGAGGAAAGCAAGTATATAAACCACAAAATTATTTTTTCTTATTATCATTAATTCCTAAAGAATTTATTGATTTAGTAAGATTTAAGAAATACACTATTTTATATAATTTAAGGGTTTTATTTATACTTCAAAATTCATATTCGATTGGTTGACAAATTAATAGATTATCAATAATTATCTTCTCCTTTTTGATATTATTTTTTACTATACTTTTAGTGATTTTAATATTTACTCTTCTAATAAATAGTAATAGCTAAGAACTTTCATCATTAAAAGTTAAAAATTGCAAAAACTCCCCTCAATATTACATTTTAATATGTTTATCAAGAGGGGAGCAGATTACTTTAATTATTTTTTTAAATGTTTTTTTAGCCAAAGAAAAGGTCCTATTGCTAAATCAGGCCTAAACATTAGTTTTAACATTGATAATTTCACCTTCTTAAATATAATATCTATATTTTCGAGTGGTTTTCACTGCTTCTTAAGAATATGTCTTCCAAGGATAATTCTTCTAAATCTACTTTGAAAACATCAATATCTAACGAAACATATAATCTTACGATATCTGGGATAATGTTTTTATCCTTAAATTTTAATTTCGTCCAACTACGATCAATTTTTATATCTTTCATATTAATATTTAAATTTCTCAATCCTTCTTCTAATACATCTTTTTTATTATCATTTAAATCATTGTGATGTATTTCTAAAGATAAGTTATCCTCGTAAGTTTCTCTTAATTTTTCTAGGTCTCCTTGTATTTCAATGTTGCCCTCTTTCATAATAGCCATTTCATCACACAATTTTTGGATTTCATCCAAATTATGGGATGTTATAAATACTGTAGTTCCTTCTTTTGCTATTTTATTTATTAATTTATGTATAGATAGAATTGAGTTAGCATCGACTCCTGATGTAGGTTCATCCAAAAATAGAATTTTTGGTTTGTTTACTATTGCTTGAATTATTCCTAATTTCTTTTTCATGCCAAAAGAATATTTTTTGACCTTTAAATTTAATCCTTTTTCTAATCCAATTGATTTAAAAAGATTTTCAATTTCCCTTTCAGAAATATTAAGATTTAAAATTCTGCAAAAGTACTTTACGTGAGCCTTTCCAGTCATATCATTATAAAAAGCAGAATAATCTGGTAAAACTCCAATTTCATTCTTATTTTTGACATTTAATGTGTAAGTACCATTTGAAGGTTTACATAACCCAGTTACCATATTTATAAAAGTGGATTTTCCTGCTCCATTATGACCTAAAAATCCAAATATAGTCCCTTCCTTTACGGCTAAATTCACATTATTTACTACTTTCTTATTTTGATATTTTTTAGTTAAATTTTTAGTTTCGATTGCGTTCATTATAAATCCCTCTTTTTAAATAAATATAAACTAATTATTATAAAGACAATTGGAAAAACAATTGTTGCAAAAGGAATAAACTTATCATCCTTAAAATAGTAAAAGTAAGGAGTAATATAGCTATAAAGTTTCAACCATATATTACTAGAATTTGTACACCAAAAACCTAATACCGTCATTACCAACGATAATGCTATTCCTAAAAAATTAGTTAAAATTGTATTATCGATAGCAACTGATAATAATGTTGCAAGAGCTAGAAAATAACTAACAAAAGCTAAACATTGCATAAATTCTAAAAAGTAAAAATGATGAGAATAAAAAACTAATAAAAGTGTAGTTATAAACAAACAAACAAACCAAAAAAGTAATGCTCCTAGAAATTTACCTAGTAAAATATTATTTCTATTAGTTTTTGTTGCCAAGAATCGAATTGTTCTATTTTTAATCTCCTCATTAATGATATTGTGTGAAAGTGTAAAAATAAACAAGGGACTGGTTAAAATAACAGTGAAAAATAAAGCTATCTGAAATGGTGTTTTATTTATTCCTATAACGCTACTAACCTGATCACCAAACACACTTAATAATTTTGCTATACCTAGTGATATAGATATCATTATTAAAATTATAAGAATCGATTTTACACTTTTAAATAACGAAAGAAATTCTTTTCGAGCTATAGAAAACATTAAATTCCTCCTCCAAATTAAACATTATCAAAAAATGTTTGCATTTATTTTATTTTTACTTTAACATTATTCAATGCGGGAGGGAAATCATGAAAAGAGATATACCACATTGGTTAATGGAACTTGATAATAGTGATATGGAATTTATACGTAAATTTATCATTAGTTCTGGCTCTTTGAAAAAGTTAGCTAAAGAATATAATATATCTTATCCTACAGTTAGGATAAGATTGGATAACTTGATTCAAAAAATCGAAGTTTCTGAAAAACAAGATGTTCCAATGGTTAGTTTTTTAAAGAAACTTGCAATTGATAATCGTCTTTCCTTGGAAACTGCAGAATTAATTATCAATAAGTATAATCAAGAAAGGAGCGATAACTAATGCCAGATATAACATCATTCATTGTTATATTCATTTTCTGTGCATTACAATATTTTATCTCACGTTTAAAATGGGGTATCCTAGGTATAATCATCCCAATTATTTATGTAGTAGCAATGTTTTATGCTCATTCTATCGGGAAAATAAATAACACAACAGTATTTGTAGTACTACTTGTAGCTGGTGTTATTATATTAATTATTGAATGGGTAAACGCTCGTAAAGATAGAGCCAAAAAACACTCTGACGAATTAGATAAAATGAGAAAAAAAGATTTATAAAAAATAGGAGGGGGGGCCTCCCCTCCTATTGAAGAATTTTATCTCCAACCAACTGCGTGATAAACCCAGTCTTTAATTTGCTCATAAGTCGCTCCTTGAGAAACCCATTTCGCAATTTTTTTGACATGGCTTGCTGCCCATCTGTAAGCCTTTCCAGCAAAACTTCTAATAATATTCCATACAATACTCATAAAACAATACCTCCTGATTAATAGATTAATGATGACGGTTTCATTACCGCCATCATTAATCTATCATTTTATATATTGTTTTACAATGTTATTTACAAAAATTTAAAATATAAAAAATATTGGTGGTGTTAATAATCAAAATGTTTTTAAATAAACTATCTCCAAAAGCATTGATTTATTGGAGAATAAAAGATAGTTTTTCTTATTCAATAATCTTAATTATAATTATTTTTATAAGGATATGTATGAATATTATTTTCAAAATTGAATGGATTAATTGGATAACAGATTCTTTAATATTATTTTTAGTGTTCATGTTTTTAATAGAATTTTTTATTATTCCTAAATATAAATTAAAACGTTGGAGATATGGTATAGATGATAGAAGTGTTCACATAAGCTACGGCGGTGCAATAAGGAAAACCTATAAACAAATCCCTTTAAACAAAATTTATTACATAAAAAAATCGCAAAACATTATTTCTAAAAAATTAAATATTTACACAGTGAATATTGGCACTTTAGCAAACGTTCATAAAATCCCTGCATTATCTAAAGATAAAGCTAATATTCTATGTGAAATGGTTATGCAATTTCAAAATAATACAAAAGTAGAGGATTCGGATAGTAATGAAACTATTAAACAATAAAAATTTTAATAGACTTCCCCTAGTTTTTCTTTTGCTAAAATTATATAAGATATTAAAAGAAAGTTTTTTTGTGTATATTTTCTTTTTATCCATATTCAATTTATTAAACTTTACATATATAAAATCGTATGTAATAGTTCTTTTTATTTTAGTATTCCGAATTTTGAACGCTTTTTTTTATTGGATAAGTTTTAGATATAAGATTAGCCATTTAGGTATTGAAATTAAAAAAGGCATTATTAATACTTCTTCAAATTACATATCTATTGAAAAAATTAAAGAAGTTAATGAACATAAAACTCTCTTATATAGATTAATTAACGGAAGTATGATTTATATTTATACAGATGAACAAGGAAAAGATGGGAAAGTAAAATTAGATTATGTCAGTTCGGTGGAAGCTCAAAGAATTAAAAAAGTATTAAATAAAGATGAAAATTTAGAATGGTCAGATGAGAAATCATACACATATATATCCTCTAGAAAAGACATGTTGATTTCATCAATCTCACCCATTAGTATATTGATGTTCACTCTCTTTCTTCAATCTATTTTAGAAAATCTAGATAAATATTTACATTTAAAATTGCCTTTGCAATCATATAACGAAATATTAAAAAACAATATAATTTTAATTTCAATATTTATCTTACTATATTTTATAATCTCTTGTTTATACATATATATACGTACTTATATGAGATTTGGAGAATATAAATTATCTCATAATCAGAAAGAAATATTTATTGAAAAAGGGTTTGTAAACAAAAGCAATTTAATATTATCAAAAGATCGCATACAAGCTCTAGTTATAAAATGGTCATTAATACAAAAAATTTTTGGTATTATGAAAATCGAAGTAATCACTAGTAATGATGAAAATGACGATGAAAATAACTTAAAGTCTAATTTACTTGTCCCCTTTATACACAAACGTCATATTAGTAGTTTACTTTCAGAATTATTACCTGATTTTGATATAAATATAAAATTATGTAAATTACATAAAATTACATTAATTAACAAAATTTTAGTACCTACAGCTTTTTTAACTTTAATTTATTTAGTTATAGATAAATTTTTAAAAAGTTTTGAATTAATTTATATAGTTTTTGCACTGTTAGTTATTTTAGGAAAATTTTTAGAAGGTCTTTTTAGTAAATACTATTTTAATAGTAGATGTATTTATTATAAAAAATCTAATTTAATTACTACTCTCACGATAATTCCAACTTATAGGATTGAAGAGTATCGATTAAATCAAAACTATATACAACGTCAATTAGGATTATTTAGTTACGAATTTATCATTAGAGAAGGGCCATTTAAAAGGCTGAAAATTTTAAATATACCTCTCAAGAATAATCATTCACATATTCAGAAGATGCTCAAAATTTTCAAATAAAATTTATAAAAAAGCTATAAAATTAATCACTTAAGATTGTAGATAACCATAAGTTTAACTGAAAATCATACTTAAAAATATTCCTCAATAATAGATTGATTAAAATATGACTTAACCTATACTACCAATGGAAACTTCAGTAATTATTTCTAATCATGAAATAACACATTAGAATTGATAAAATCGATACCTCTTTAGATAAAGAAATCGAATATTTAAATCATTATATTGACTCTGAAAATTTTACTAAATTAAAAAAGTAAACACGTAAAAAGCGGAATCAAATTCAAAAATTAATGAGATATTATAATTGGGCACCTTTCAAAGCCAGCACACTCATCTACATCCAACCTATTTGAATACTCATGAATCATGTTTTATCTAGTTCTAACATGTCGCCTTTAAAGGTATTTAACACATAGGAATCATGTGAGATGATAATTAACTTTGTATTGTTAAGTGACTTTAACATGTCTAATATCGTCTCTTCACTTATCACATCTAAATTAGTTGTTGCTTCATCTAGAATCAATACTTGAGGTTCAACGATAAGTGCTTTAGCTATCCAAACTCTTTGAAATTGTCCCCCACTTAATGTTTCAATACGTTGCTTTAAAATCTCTTTAGGTAACATGCACTTTTCAATCACTGTAGCAATTCGATCTTGATAACTTGCTTTATCAAATTTGTAATTGATTAATGGCTCTTTTAATGTGTATTCTACAGTCTTTCGCCCATTTAACGTATCACGTTGATATTGAGGGACATACTGTATGTCTTTCATCCATGCTTTATCTGTAAAATCCTCTTTAGCTGTTCCATTAAAAGACATGTATCCAGAATAATCTGAGTCTAACCCAGCAATTATTTTTGCCAATGTAGATTTACCGCTTCCGCTTTTTCCAAAAATTAATAAATACTGCCCTGTCATATTAAAAGAAATACTTTCTAAAATTACTTTATGATTAATATATTTAGATAATTGGTTAACTTTAAGCATCGTTTCGTCTCCGTTGCGCAATAGAAATTAATTTTTTAGTATAATCATGCTTCGGATTTTCTAAAATTGTGGTAGCTTTTCCAGATTCAATGATTTCACCGTGTTGCATCATACTGATATGCGTGGCATACGTGCGAACTAAGTTTAAATCATGTGTCACAAAAATGATGGTCATATTGTAGCGATTAACAGCATCAATTAAATAACGCATAAATTTATCGCTGTTCTCCTTATCTAATACACTCGTTGGCTCGTCCAATACTAAGCACTCGGGTTGTCTTATTAATGACATGATGAAGGCAACTCTTTGCGCCATACCCCCACTTAATTCAAACGGATAATAATTCAGTAATTCCTCTCCATTGTCGAACCCAAGCATTTGTAACATCTGTACGACTTCAGCGTTGCGTTGTTGTTGTGACAAATTGGATTGTGTTGCTTCATATAAATATTGAAAATGCTTCTCCAATGTCATGTTTTGAAACAAATTACTATGTACATCTTGAAACATGGCATCTGTTTTATCTAAATTAATTTCAACATGTCCTTCGTATGTTAAAGACGCCTTTTCCATACCAAGAATTGTACGTGTTAATAAAGATTTACCGCTCCCACTTTCTCCAATAATACAGTGAAAATTACCACGGCCTACATCTAAAGCTACTGATTTAATCAAAGGTTGTTCGATATGATAAATATTTAATTCTTCAACTTTTAATATATGATTTATTTCATTATCTTTTTGTTGATGATTTGGAATAATAAGGCATAACCTCCTAAAAGTAAGCCAGGAAAGAAAAAGAGCCACGGGGCACCATTGAAATAGCTTTTGCCATCAAACAAAATTGTACCTAATTCAGGTGTAGGTGGTTGAATGCCGAGACCTAAAAAGGCAAGTCCTGAAATACTTAACATAATTTTCCCAAAATCGGCAGTGACTAAAGCCAATATGTTACTGACTAAGTGCGGAATTATATGTGTCACCGTTGTTTTAAATATGGAATTTCCACTTAATACTGCATAAGTAATAAACGGTCTTTTCTGAATATCACGAGTTAAATTTCTAAAATAACGTAAATATCGGCCAACCCAGCCTAAGGTCAGCGCAAAGATCAGGCCCATCATTGAATTACTCATTAAACTGAGTATAACTAAGGTGATGATGAAAGAAGGAATGGCTAGTAACATATCAGCAATAAACATACATCCTTTATCTATCCATTTCCTTTCAATACCAGCTACAAGGCCTAATGTTAAACCAATTAAAATACTTAGTACCATAACGATAGCTGTTAAACCTAGCGTCACACCGCTACCAATAAGCAATCTTGTAAAAAAGTCTCTCCCAAGTTGATCTGTACCTAATACGTGTTTAAGATTAGGCGCTTGTAATGCATGAGTGCTATCTGTCCCTGCTGTATTCACAATTATGCATAAACTTACCATGACACATCCTATTAAAGTCATTGCTAAATATCGTTTTAAGTGCTGTGTCATACTACGCGCCTCTTCCTATCTTTCTATGGATATTTTGTCGATTTTGAAGTCTGGGTTCATTGTGCAAAATAATTAGGTCCCCGATATAATTCGTCATCATTATGGTAACGATGACGATAACAACTATGCCTTGAATGACTGGATAATCACGCTGATTTATCGCAGTTATTAACAATTTACCTATTCCAGACATACTGAAAATGACTTCTAAAATCACTGCTTTACCAAATAAATGTATAACACTATTAATTGAAATGGTCATCAATGGTGCAAATATGTCTTTAATTTGTATGAACATACGTGCTTTTAACTTAAATCGTCTTAATAAAGCAAGTTGGTATGCATCTTTATCCAACGTTTCTTCGATAAGATGTGACGTCATTAGAAGAATATGACACCCGTCTATCATGACAATCGTAATAATTGGAAGTAGAAAATGTCGCCATGAATCACTTCCTACAAAAGGTACAAGGTGCCATTGAACACCTAAATAATAAATTAAAAGTATCGCAATCCAATATTCAGGCATGGATGTCATCACCTGAGCAATGCCTCGAACTATACGTGACAACCGACTAAGTGGATGTATACCAATGTAATATCCAATCAAAAATCCAAATGGCAGAAGAATACTTGCAGAAACCATAATTAACGTTAGCGTTGGTGCTAAAGACTCCAATATCATAGAAGTCACTGGTTCATGTGTACTAAAACTGTAGCCTAAATTACCGGTAAGTGCATGGCCCAGCCAATCGAGGTATCTCAACAACATATGATGACCGAGTCCAAGATGATGTTGAGCTAATTCAATATTTTCTTCAGTAATAGATGTGTAACCATGTCGTTGTAAATAGAGAATTGCTGGATTGCCAGAGGTCTTTTCAACTAAGACAAAAATAATGAAAGAACTTACTACCAAATAAAGTAGTAATCTAAATGTGCGTTTAAGCATCATTATTCACTAACTTTCAACGTCTTATAGTCTATAGGTGCGTCTGTTAGACCTGAAAATTTAAATGATTTCACTTTATCACTCACCACAAATGTCTCGTTTGGATAGGCAATGGGCACACCATAATATTGTTGATTAAAGTGTTTGAATATATCATTAAAGGCACGTTGTTGCGCAGCTTTAGATGTTTGAGTTGGAAAATTATCTAGTTGTTTCGTTAACGTTGAGTCATTAGCCAGAACACCTGGTTTCCCGCCCGCATTCTTAAAGACTGAATTCATGAAATTATATGGCATTAAAGCATCTGAGTATGTTCTATAAAAGATAAGGTCATAATCTTGCTTAGTCCATAATGTATCGTAATAGGTTTGAGCATCTAACGTTTTAATATTCAATTGAATTCCAGCTTGTTTCAAATGACGCTGTACTTTCTCTGCTTGGTCTTTCCAATTTGGAAATTCTGCTGTTTGAATAGCTAAGTTCAACTTGAGTGTTTTTCCATCCTTCTCAAAATAACCATCTTTATTCTTCTTATAACCTTTACTCTGAAGTAACTTCTTAGCTTCTTGTACATTGTATACGTGGTCTTCTTGATTATCTTTATTCACGTATTGCACGCTATTCTGGAAAATGCCTTTCATTTGCTTATCAGACAACTGCTTAGTGTCAATGCTTTTACTGATTGCTTCACGAATCGCACGCTTCTTTAATACCGGGTTATTAGGATTGAAAGCCATGAGATGACTCACAGTACTTGATGCCTCTTCCACTTTTAAATTCTTATTCTTCTTATCTTGTTGAATCTGTTGTTCTGACAGCATACCTAATGCACCGCCGGATATGTCTACTGAGCCACTTTGAATCGCTGAATTCCTTGAGTCCCCGTCTTCAATAGTTTGAAATGCTAATTTATAATGGACAGGATGATTTTGATCGAAATGTTGATTAGGCTTTAATGTCGTTTTTTCCTTGCCACTATGATCGACGACAAACGCTCCTGTGCCAATCGCTTTTTTAAACTTGCCAGTGACTTTATTACCTTCAACAGAATGTGGACTCATAATACGTAAAGGTCGCACTTGCGTTAATTCATTGAGAACTTGATTAGATGGAGATTTTAATTTGATTTGAACAACGTGGTCATTTTTTACTACTACTTTGTCCAATTCTTGTAAGGTTTCAACAGTCGTATTCTTGTTCATCGCCTTTGCGCGATCAATTGAGAATTTCACTGCTTTGGCATTGAGTGGCGACCCGTCAGAGAATTTAATATTTTTCTTCAAATGAAATTCGTACACTTTACCGGATTGATCAACAGACCACTTCTCGGCTAATCCCGCTTTAACTCCTTTATGCTTATCATATTTGACTAATGGTTCGTAGACTGCACTATACACTGGCATGGCAGCATCATAACCTTGTGCATCTAATTGGTCTGCCTTTGCTTCTGTCGGTAATGAGACCGTCACTTGTTTCCCATCTTTTGATGAATGCCCACAACCTGCTAATAACAACGTTGCACTTGCAGTTAATGTCATTAATAGTCTCTTTTTCATTCATTAATGCCTTCTTTCAAAGTCGCTTTGATTAAAAATGATTCCTCATAAAGCGTGCGTAAATAATCATTAGGTGTTAAGAAAAAGTCGCTGTAATGCGTTAAATCAATCACATCAGGCACAGCTTCTTTCATTACAGCAACTTCAAATCCCGCTTCAATAAAACTATCAACAATGTACTTGAGCGAATGATTTTGAGAAGGCGTGGCACCATATTGATTAATCGTGTCATCCATATATTGGCGACTTGGATTGTTCGTTAAATCTGCAAACGTTGCATAATATACCCCATTGGGTTTCAGTACTGCTTTTAAATCTCTAGCATGTTGAGGCACATCCTCTATTAAATAAAGTACGGATGTACTGATGGCAGTATCATAGGTTTTACCAGTTTCTTGTGGCCGATCAGTTAAAAAATATGTAAGTGGTCTATTCCCTTTATACGCTTCAGCCTTTTCAAGTGAAAGACGTGCTAAATCGATACCAACGCCCTCTTTAAAAGGTGTTGCATCGTATAATTTCCGCAAAAATCCTCCTTGATTACACCCAAAATCTAAAATCGTTTTATTCTTAATATCAGTTATATCTAACATTTGTATCGTTCTTTCCCATGCTTCTTGGTGGTCACGAGCCATATCATCATCAGTTTCTTGCTCTTTTTGCCACCAAACTTCATAACTCTTAGTCATTTCATTCTCCTTAATATTTATAAATCGTAATTATTACGTTTTAACATCATACTACAGTATTTAAGATTACACAATAAGAATTTGAGCGTTAAACTAGAAATTGAGATACAACAAAAATCCCCTCGCTATTCATTGAACAAGGGGATTCCTAAAAATACTTCTATTTTACTTTATCTAATTCGATATTCATTTTTAACACATTCACGTAGTCTTCGGTCATGGGTGAGGTTTGTTTGTTGTGTTGGATGATTCGCTCAATTGTGACTTGATCGATACCTCGTGCTTTAGCAATTCTTTTCACTTGAGCTTTAGCGTTAGTCACAGTGATGTCTGGATCTAATCCCGAACCTGAAGCACTAACGGCATCGTTAGTAAGATGATCCCCCTCTTTGTGAATCGTCTCTTCAACGCGTTGTTTAAGTTGAGGATTAGAATTGGCAAGGTTTGAGCCTCCTGATGCAGGTCCTCCGTTATCTTTAACTTGTTGTGCATCCATATTATAATTCACTGCACTTATACGACCATGAAAGTATTTAGAACTATGCCATTGTTGACCAATCAATTCTGAACCGATTACTTTACCGTCTTGTTTGATTAAACTTCCATTCGCTTGATGGGGAAATGTGATTTGGCCTATCGCTGTCACTGTGAGTGGAAATAACAATCCACATAACACAAACATAACTATCATAAGGCCAGCACTTTTTCGTATCGTTTGTATCATTTTTCTCCTCCTCCTTTAAACGACGTATTGAATCACTAAATCAATCAATTTGATACCGATAAATGGGACAATCATGCCACCTAGACCATAGACGAGCATATTTTTCATTAATATCGTTTGTGTTGAAGCGCCTTTAAATTGCACACCTTTCATCGCAATTGGAATCAACAACACAATAATCAAGGCATTGAATATTAATGCTGAGAGCACTGCAGATTCGGGTGAATAAAGGTGCATAATGTTTAGATGATTCATTGCTGGCATAGCAGACATGAACATAGCTGGTAATATCGCAAAGTATTTCGCAATATCGTTGGCAATACTAAATGTGGTTAAAGATCCTCGTGTCATCAATAATTGTTTCCCTATTAAGACGACCTCCATTAATTTCGTAGGATTAGAATCTAAATCGATTAAATTGGCAGCCTCTTTGGCGCTCGTAGTACCAGAGTTCATAGCTAACCCTACATTGGCCTCAGCTAAAGCAGGAGCATCATTTGTACCATCACCTGTCATTGCAACAATGTGCCCTTTTGCTTGTTCTTCTCTAATGACCTTAATTTTATCTTCAGGTTTACATTCGGCTATAAACCGATCTACACCCGCTTCTTTAGCTATTGTTGCAGCGGTAAGTGCGTTATCGCCTGTGCACATAACGGTTTCGATGCCCATCTCACGTAATTCTTGAAATCGTTCAACGAGTCCGTCTTTAATCACATCTTTTAAATAAATCACGCCTAAGATTTCATTATCTTCAATCACGACAAGCGGTGTGCCGCCTTTTTTAGACACCTCGGTGACCTGGACGTCTAAATCTTCAGGTATGTGTCCGCCCGCTTCTTTCACACGTTTAACCATACTGTTAGGCGCCCCCTTATAGACTTCACGGTTGGCAAACTTCACGCCACTCATACGTGTTTCAGCAGTAAATGGATAATATTCACCTGTTTCATGCGGTAAATCAATATTCTGTCCTTTAGCGAGTTCGACAATACTGCTACCTTCAGGCGTGTCATCTTCTACAGAACTTTCATATGCAGCTTTGACTAATCTTTCATATGTTGATGATGCAACAGGTATAAATGCGTTTGCCATACGATTTCCATACGTAATTGTTCCAGTTTTATCTAAAATTAATACATTCACATCGCCACATGTTTCTACTGAACGACCACTTTTAGCTAAAATATTAAACTGAGTCACACGATCCATCCCAGCGATACCAATAGCTGAAAGCAAACCACCAATGGTTGTAGGTATCAAACACACGGTTAAAGCAATCAACATCACGATGGATAAATCAAAGTGTAGAAACTTGGCTAACGGATACATGGTTAAAATCACGACTAAAAAGATAATAGTTAATGTCATTAGAAGTGTGAAAAGTGCAATTTCATTTGGTGTCTTCTTTCTTGTCGCGCCTTCCACGAGATGAATCATTTTATCAAGGAATGATTGTCCGGGTTCAGATGTAATTTCTATTTCTAACCAGTCAGATGCGATAGATGTACCACCAATGACATTATTGAAATCTCCACCACTCTCTTTAATCACAGGTGCCGATTCACCTGTAATTGCGGACTCATCTACTGTTGCTAATCCTTTAATGACTTGACCATCATTTGGAATTTGTTCACCTGTTTCGACACGGACGATGTCGCCTTTTTTCAATTTACTGGCATCGATGATTTCATAACTACCGTCATCTTTAATCAGCCGTGCTGTCATTTCTGTTTGTGTTTGACGTAAAGCATTGGCTTGAGCTTTCCCGCGACCTTCTGCCAACGCTTCTGAGAAATTTGCAAAGATTAAAGCTAATAATATGATAAAGATACTTAACACATACATGCGTGATACATTTTCTTGAATAAATAAATCGGGAAAGAATGTTAAAACCAATGAAAGTAGCATACCTACTTCTACAACAAACATAATCGGGTTTTTAATCATATATTTAGGATTTAATTTTAGAATACTTTCTTTTAATGCTTGTTTAACCAAGCTGGATTCAAATATTTTTGTCGTTTCCATCATTTTCAAATACTCCTTTCATCAAGAATGCATCAATAGCTGTTCTCCTATAGGTCCAAGCATTAAATCTGGCAAGAAGGTTAAACCACTGAGCAAAATGATGAAGATGATTAATACAGTGCTAAAGAATACATTATTAATAGGTACATCTTGGGTGTGATGTTGATACGTTTTCTTATTTACCAGACTTGAGACGATCAATAATTGTAAAACGATTGGCACATACCGTGCGATTATCATGACGATACCTGTAGAAATATTCCAGAATATCGTATTATCTTTTAACCCTTCAAAGCCTGAACCATTGTTAGCAGATGAAGATGTAAATTCATATAACACTTGCGATATACCATGGAACTGTGGATTCGTTATCGCCTCTTTAGCACCCGGAATGATAAATGCCAATGCTGAAAATATTAAAATCAGTAATGGATGTACTAAAAATGTCAAAGCAATCCATTTCATCTCTTTAGCTTCAATCTTCATTCCTAAATAACTTGGTGTCTTACCAATCATTAAACTGCATATAAAGACGGTTAACATGACATAAATCAACATGTTCATCAGGCCTACACCTTCACCGCCGAAGACTGCATTTAACATCATTAATATCATCGGCACCATGCCTCCTAAAGGCGTTAGACTATCGTGCATATTATTGACCGTTCCTGTTGTGAAAGCTGTCGTAATTGTTGTAAATAGTGCCGACTGACCAATGCCAAAGCGTGTTTCTTTACCTTCCATATTGCCACCGTCGATACCTAAATGATGTAATACGGGATTACCTGCCAATTCAAAGTGTAGGCAAACGAGTAAAAACGCAATAAATAATGTGAACATGGCAATAAATATCATCAGTGCATGCGGATGAATTTGTTTTTTCGTTTTCAGCATTCTACCGAACAAGAATACTAATGAACCCGGAATAAGCATCATACTTAAAGCCTCTGCGAAATTAGTCCAGTATGTTGGATTCTCAAAAGGTGTAGATGAGTTCGCACCTAGGAACCCTCCACCATTAGTTCCAAGATGTTTAATTGCTTCAAGTGACGCAATCGGTCCGTAAGCAATAGTTTGTTTAACGCCTGACATCGTTTCTACAACTAAGTTACCTTTCAATGTTTGTGGTGTGCCTTGGCTAATTAGAAATAAACTAATGATAAACGCAAATGGAATTAAGACACGCACAATAAAGCGCGTCATGTCTTGATAGAAATTTCCAATGACGTCTGTCACGCCAGTTAATCTTCTCAACATTGCGATACATACTGCGTAACCTGAAGCAGCTGAGGTGAACATTAAACATGTAATCACGCCCATTTGTGTGAAATAGGTTAAGCCTGTTTCTCCCGCATAATGTTGTAAATTGGTATTCGTTAGAAATGACGCTACCGTATTAAACGCTAGCGACACCGATTGATTTAAGTTGTGGTTCGGGTTCAACCATAGCCATTGCTGTGTGAGTAGTAAGATGAAGGCAAATACACCCGTTAAACCGTTAAACCATAAAAAGTGTTTCAAATATGTTTTACCTGACATATGCTCTAATTGTGTACCGATCAATTTGTAAATTAACTTTTCAATAGGATGAAATAAGATATCTATCTTCGTCGGAACAGTGAGCGCTACTGTATATAAATATCGACTCACAAAATATGCAAGAACGATAAATGTAATTAAGAATAGAACAATACTCATGATGCTTTCCTCTTTCGCTATTAGAATTTTTCACTCCAAAGTAATGCATAAAATAGGAATAGAATTAATCCGATGACCACGAAGGCTAATAATGTAATCATTGTGCTCCTCCTCACTTTCATGGTCATCTTAGCAAGAGCGATATAATCAAAGTATTAACATTTGAACAAAGTTATTAAGAAAATATAAAGATGAGGTATAAAATTAAAATAAAAATGGATAATTATAATAATCTTAATTAAGATGTAGTTAAGAGGTGTTGGCAGATGGAAAGTTCATATAAAAAAAGAGGCAAACTCACCATTTATTTAGGCTATAGCCCCGGGGTCGGTAAGACATATGAAATGTTGTCGAACGGCATTGATCTTTATAAAGAAGGGGCAGATATTAAGATTGGGTATATTGAACCCCATCAACGTCCCGAGACAGATGCACTTGCGAAACAATTGCCAGAAATTGAGCCATCTAGTCGAAGATTTGGCAGTCATCAATTTCACTATATAGATGTTGAGCAGATTGTAGAAGTACATCCTGATGTCGTCCTTATTGATGAATTGGCACATACCAACATTTCTAAGAAACGTCATTTGAAGCGTTATATGGATATTGAAGAAATTTTATCTCATGGCATTAATGTTTGGACAACGCTTAATATTCAACATATTGAAAGTTTAAGTGGCCAAATTGCTTTAATGACAGGTATCCAAGTCACAGAGCGTGTACCAGATCAATTTATTATGTCTGCAGATGCGTACGAAGTCGTGGATATTTCACCGAATATGTTGATTCAACGGTTGAAAGCTGGAAAGGTTTATAAAAAGGAACGTTTAGATACTGCTTTTTCTAACTTTTTCACATATGAGAATCTGACTGAGTTACGTGAACTTACGCTAAGAACTGTGGCGGATATCATGAGTCAAAAAGAGCAACAGTATAAAACGAAACATACGGATATCACGCCTCATATTGCAGTAGCAGTGAGTGGTAGCATTTATAACGAACGTGTGATTCGTGAAGCAAGACGTGCAGCTTATAAAGAACATGCGAAATTTACTGCGGTGTATATCGACACATTTGAAACGCGTTCTGAGAGTAGACTTCAAGACCACTATGTCCATAAAAATCTCATGCTCGCCAAATCACTAGGTGCTGAAATCAAAGTACTGTATGCACAGGATATCGCGAAAACCTTAATCCATTGGTGTGATAAAGCCTTTGTTACCAAGTTAGTACTCGGGCAGTCAGAACGGCCACGTTGGAAAGAGTATTTTAAAAAGTCACTTATCGAACAAATCAATCATACCCCGCACCATTTCAAATTAGAGATTGTTCCGATCCATAAAATCTATTCAGACAAACAAGACCGTAAGCAAAAGATGGATAAACAACCTTATCAACTTACGTTATCTGTAGATATTGTCAAAATGTTAATTATTCAATCTTTATGTGTACTCCTTGGAATCTGGATTTATAAAATGGATAAGAACGAATCAAGTGCGATTATCTTACTCATATTCTTTATCGGCATTATTGTGCTATCTATTTGGACGCAATCGTATCTCATCGGATTCTTTGCGTCGATTCTGAATGTCTTTGTCTTTAACTATTTCTTTACTGTGCCAAGATTTACGCTTGAAATGTATCGTTTCGAATATCCAATTACGTTTGTGACAAGTATTTTTGCTAGCATTTTCACGAGTGCTATATTGAAAAATTTAAAATATCAACATTCATTAACGGAACGGCAGTTATATCGTACGGATATTATGTTGCAATTCAACCAGTCGATTAAGGAATCTTATTCTATCATGAGGTTACTGACAATTGCCGGTGAACAGATTCATCAACTGTTAAATCAAGATGTTACCGTCTTCCTCGTGGAGTCTAAGAAGGTGATTAAATCCTCTTCATTTGGCAATAGAACCATCTCGAATAACCATGGGACTGATGATGCTGAGACATTAAGTTGGGTCATTGAGAATGAAAGCCGTGCGGGAAGACTTACCGATACCTTCCCCGGTAGTAAATATCTATGTATTCCAATTGGTACCAAGCCGGTTAAGGGCATCATTTCAATTCAGTTTACGGATGAAGATTTCATCGATACGTACGACAGTTCTATCTTAGATTCAATGTTGAATGATATTACGCTCGCTGTGGAAAATGTGGACCTACTGAAACAAACAAGACAATCAATGCTATTAGCGGAAAGGGAGGCCACACGTTCTAACTTCTTACATTCTATTTCGCATGATATTAGAACACCTTTAACATCTATTATCGGAAATTTAGATGTATTGAAATATCATGGCGAAGGCTTGGATAAAAAAGAACACGCACATTTGTTAACCGCTTCTTACGAGGAAGCCCAATATCTGTATACACTCGTCACTAATATCCTATCTTTAACTAAGTTAGAGCGTTCAGATATTCAAATCAAACGTACTTCCTATTTGATAGAAGAATTATTAGAAGAATTTAAGGAAGGCCTTGTGCGTAGACATCAAAACCAAAAAGTAAATATTGAAGATGACGGTACTTTGGCGTTGGTCCATATCGACAGTAAATTGATTCTACAAGTATTATTTAACTTGGTCGATAATGCTTTAAAGCATGCTGAATCACGTTCAGACATTTCGCTACGTGTACATGAAAAACGTTCGAAAGTACGATTTGAAATGGTTGATTGTGGCAAGGGTGTTCCCGAAGAAGAACGACGTTTAATCTTTAATCCTTATTATTCAGGAGATTATTTTAAAGATAATAAAAAAGACAGTTTAGGGTTAGGATTATACTTAGTACAATTAATATTGAAACAACATCACAGTCAATTGGAATACCGACCTAATCATCCGCAGGGTAGTATATTTTATTTTTATTTAGACATAGAGAAAATAGAAATGGAAGGGTGAGGTTATGAAATCTACACTTTTAGTCGTTGAAGATGATGAAGCGATTTTACATTTAATCGATGTTGCATTAACAATGAATTATTATAAAGTCATTAAAGCTAAAAATGGCAGAGAAGCGGAATTCCGCATCAGAACAGAGCATCCAGATATTATTTTACTTGATCTCGGCTTACCTGACATCGATGGATTATCCTTAATTCAGCAACTTAGAGAATGCGTTGATACGCCTATTATTGTCATTAGTGCACGCACAGAAGAAGAAACCATTGTGAAAGCATTAGATTGTGGTGCAAATGATTATATGACTAAGCCCTTTAATATTGATGAATTACAAGCACGTATTAGAGTTGCGCTACGCGTCTCGAGAAAGATTGATACAGAGCAGAATAACTTTGAAATGGTCCGTTGACGATTGATTTCAACGGCAAGTCTGTTTATATCATGGGACAGTCTATTCATTTGACCCCTAATGAATTTCAATTGTTGGAAATCTTAAGTCGTCACGTTGGGAAAGTATTAACATATCAGATTTTATTAAAATCATTGTTCGGATACGTCAATAAGTGCGAAATGGCTTCATTACGTGTGCACATGGCGTCGTTACGTAAGAAATTAAATTATAGTGAAAACATTGATGGTATGGATAAGAAACTGATCATCACCCATCCGAGAATCGGATATCAAATGCAACATTTAGGGTGATGATGGAAATAAAGTTGCTGACCTAAAAATAGAACTCATGAGCGTACAAACCTCATCAGTTCTATTTTTTATGATTAAGAATGATAATTTTTGAGCCTTTCTTACTTGCTTGGCATATATTCAACACTGTCAGTAAAGAAGATATTCTCTTCTTTATTCTCTACAAAGGTGAATTCAAGATCTTTAGAACCTACGGATGATCCTTTTAAGTCACCATCCCCTTTTAACAATAATTTAGGGGCTTGGTTGGTAGGAATGTCATATCTCTTCCTTAATTGTTTAACGTTATAGTCACTATTACTGAGTTGATATTTAGCTGAATAGCTGGGGACATTGGGATTATATGAAATATCGCCATTTTTATAGTCTTTAATATCTTTGAAATTTCCATATTGTGAGAAAAATTTAAAGCTTTCTATTTCTTTTTTTAGTTTGTCATTACGTATTGGCTTCGTTGGAATAATTTTATTGTGTTTCATTTTAACTGGATATTTTTTCTCTTTACTGTGTGAATATCCTTTCCTATCCTCTGTAATTTCTCTAATAATAAAATTACCTTTAGTTGTTCTAGTATTCCGATTGATATAGAGAACCATTCCTCTGGATTCCATATTCTTTCCTTTAGGCTCAATAGTCATTTCAGAATTTATAATCCACATACCTTTATCACTTTTATCAAATTCTTGATCTCGATAGCCTTGCTTATCATATAAATCTTCTAAGTTTTTAATTGGATACATACTTAACGTTTTATTAAAACTTTTTTCGATCTGTGCTTCTTTACTATCTTCACAACCACTGACCAAAATTATTAAAACTAATAAACTTATGTATATAGTTACTTTCTTTAGATTTCGCACCATCTCACATCTTTCTTTAGTTTTGGAATTTTATAGTTAGACTCTTCATTACTTATCCTTACTCGGATTGAAGTTCAAGCTATCAGTAAAATAAATATTTTCTTCTTTATTTTCAACAAAAGTAAATTCCATATGTTTATAACCTATAGAGGAGCCTTTTAAATCCCCTGTACCTTTCAATAATAATTTAGGCGCTTGGTTCGTGGGTATATCATATCTTTTTCTTAGTTGTTTAACATTATTATCATTATTGTTTAATTGATATTGCGCTGAGTAACTTGGAACGTTAGGATTGTATGATATACTTTCATCTTTAAAATTCTTTAAGTTTTTAAAGTTGCCATATTGTACAAAAAATTTAAAGTTTTCGATTTCCTTTTTTAATTTTTCATCTTTAATTTGTTTTGTTGGAGTAATTTTGTTGTTTTCCATTTTTACTGGATATTTTTTGTCTTTAACGTCAGGTCTTCCTTTATTATCTTCTGTTATTCGTTTTATAATAAAGTCCCCTTTAGTTGTTCTAGTATTTCTATTTATATGTAAAACCATCCCTCTTGCTTCCATATCTTTTCCTTTCGGTTCAACAATCATTTTAGAATTAATAATCCAAGTCCCTTTATCATTTTTATCAAATTCTTCATCACGGTATCCCTCTTTATCGTAAAAATCTTCTAGATTTTTAGTAGGATACATACTTAAAGTTTTATTAAAACTTTTTTCAATTTCAGCTTCTTTACTATCTCCACATCCACTGACCAAACAAATTAAAATTATTAGACTTATGTATAAATATGTTTTCTTCATATTTTGCATTTGCTCACATCTTTCTGTTTTTAAATTTACTTTATTAATAGTAAATTTAAATTTTAATTCTACTTACTCGGTTTGAAATTCAAGCTATCCGTATAAAAGATATTCTCTTGTTTATTTTCTACAAAGGTAAATTCTAGGTCTCTATGACCTAGGGATGATCCTTTTAAATCGCCATCACCTTTCAATAATAGTTTTGGTGCTTGTTTGGTTGGGATGTCATATCTCTTTCTTAATTGTTTAACGTTATAGTCAATATTACTCAATTGATACTTCGCGGAATAACTAGGTACATTGGGATTGTATGAAATATCTCCGTTTTTATAATCATTAATATCTTTAAAGTTGGCATATTGTACAAAAAATTTGAAGTTTTCTATTTCTTTTTTTAGTTTGTCATTAGGTATTGGCTTCGTTGGAATAATTTTATTGTGTTTCATTTTTACAGGATATTTCTTTTCATCATCTTTTGGTCTACCTTTATTGTCATCTGTTGTTTCACTTATAAAATAGTACCCTTTGGTTGTTCTAGTATTACGATTGATATACAAAACCATTCCTTTGGTTTCCATATTCTTTCCTTTTGGTTCAATAGTCATTTCAGAATGAACTATCCAAGTTCCTTTATCGTCTTTATCAAATTCTTCATCTCGAAAACCTTCTTTATCGTAAAAATCTTCTAGATTTTTAGTCGGATATACGCTTAACATTTTATTAAAGTCTTGTTTGATTTCAGTTTCCTTGCTATCGCCACAACCACTGACCAAAATTATCAAAACT
>NZ_KV840033.1:53965-55158 GCF_001839105.1 Staphylococcus sp. HMSC62A08
TAGATAATGCATTGGCTCACATCTTTCTTAATTTTTGAAATTTTATTCAATCATTACTTATTCTCACTCGGGGCATATTCAACATCATCGGTAAAATAAATGTTTTCTCCTTTTTTCTCTACAAAGGTAAATTCAATATTTTTAGAACCTATGGATGAGCCTTTTAAATCACCAGAACCTTTTAATAATAATTTTGGTGCTTGTTTCGTAGGGATATCATATCTTTTTCTTAGTTTTTTAACATTCAAATCATTGTTGCTAAGTTGATATTTAGTAGAATAATTAGGGGCATTGGGATTATATGATACCTCGCCATCTTTATAATCTTTTAAATCTTTAAAATTTCCATATTGTGAGAAAAACTTAAAGTTTTCGATTTCTTTTTTTAATTTTTCATCATTTATTTGTTTAGTTGGAATGATTTTATTATCAATCAATTTGACTGGATATTCTTTCATTCGAGTGTGAAATCCTATATCACTTTTTTCTTTTACTTCAGTTATCATGAATTTACCTTTGGACGTTCTTGTATTTCGATTCATAAATAAAACCATGCGTCTAGTTTTTAAACCTTCCCCTTTTTGTTGGATATTGATACTAGACGTTATTACCCATGTTCCTTTATCGTCTTTATCAAATTCTTCATCTCGATAGCCTTGCTTATCATATAAATCTTCTAAGTTTTTAATTGGATACATACTTAACGTTTTATTAAAACTTTTTTCAATTTCAGCTTCTTTACTATCTCCACATCCACTGACCAAACAAATTAAAATTATTAGACTTATGTATAAATTTACTTTCTTTAGATAACGCACCGTCTCACATCTGCTTTCAATTTTGGAATTATATTCAATAGTTATGTTGGTCATTCATTATCCTTACTCGGATTGAAGTTCAAGCTATCAGTAAAATAAATATTTTCTTCTTCATTTTGAACAAAAGTAAATTCAAGATGTTTATAACCTACAGAAGAACCTTTTATGTCACCTGTACCCTTCAATATTAATTTAGGCGCTTGGTTCGTTGAGATATCATATCTTTTTCTTAATTGTTTTACATTATAATCATCATTGCTTAGTTGATATTGTGCAGAATAATTAGGTTCATTGGGATTATAGGACACCTCACCATTTTTATAGTCTTTTAAATCTTTGAAATTTCCATATTGTACAAAAAATTTAAAGTTTTCG
>NZ_KV840033.1:55258-83696 GCF_001839105.1 Staphylococcus sp. HMSC62A08
TTCGATTTCTTTTTTTAATTTTTCATCTTTAATTTTCTTAGTAGGTGTAATTTTATTACTTTCCATTTTCACTGGATATTTTTTCTCTTTATCATTATTAACATTATCTTCTGATATTTTCCTCACAACATAATACCCATGTGTAGTCCTAGTATTTCGGTTTATATGTAAGACCATACCTCTTGAAGTCATAATTTTACCTTTTGGCTGTTTTGTCATTTCAGATCTAATAATCCAAGTTCCTTTATCGTCTTTATCAAATTCTTCATCTCGAAAACCTTCTTTATCGTAAAAATCTTCTAGATTTTTAGTAGGATACATACTTAAAGTTTTATTAAAACTTTTTTTAATTTCAGTTTCCTTGCTATCTCCACAACCACTGACCAAAATTATCAAAACTAATAAACTTATGTATATAGTTACTTTCTTTAGATAATGCATTGGCTCACATCTTTCTGATTTTACTTCATTTATACTTTTACAAAAATGCACATTGTAAAAAAAGCGCATCACTTTGATACGCTTCTAAATTCATTAGTCCATAATATTCTTTAAATTATTACTTATTTTATCCAATTCAGACATTGCACTATCTACCCAATCGCCTTTAGCTGAACCTTTAAAATTTTTGCTGAAAGCGTGGCAATGGCTCATTGTTTGTGTTATCAGTGCTTTTTCTTCAGCTTTCATCTCATTTTCATGATCATGGTGCCTTTTAAAATGCTCTGGAGCAATTACACCTGTAATTTTCTTTTTCTCCATTTCCTTTTTTAATTTATCTGTAACTTCATCACCTAAGATAGGATTCGGCATTAACATATTTTAATCAGCCTCCATTATCTTTTCAGATTGCTTTAAATATTCTTTTCTTACTTCATCTTTATAATTTTCCAACTTTCTCTCTCTATGATGAATATGATCATTTATTTCTTGATCACATTCCTCAATAATATTCATCATTCTAGTATTAGAATCATCACTATAATTCATTTTACTTTTTAAATATAAGAACGCTTCGTAACTTTGATCATTTTCTCTTTTTAATTGAAATCTTTGTTCATTAAGATTTTGTAATTCGATATCAATTTTCTTTTTTTCTGCGTCATAGGCATCTTCCAGGTCTTCTATCTTCTTATAATTTGAAAACATCACATCAAGCTCCCTATTTGACTTGCTAACATTTGGTCTTTATTCACTATTTCATTAATACTATTTTTAATTTTAGATACATACATACTATATTGTAAGGAAACGTTTGATAATTGGCTTAATTTAATAGAAATTTTATTTTGAGGCGTGGTAACTAGTTTATATTCATTAACATTTCCAGCATCTAAAGCGCTTAATACTTCATCACCAGAAAGATGTTTTCCTATTTCATTTCCAGATTCTTGAGCTTCTTCCCAGTTTTTTTCAAATTTCTTATCCATCTCATGGTACATTTTTTTCAAACGTTGGAATTCTTCTTCAACTAATTGATTTAATCCCTCAGCTATTGAAAGAGCAGTTAAACATTCTAATAACTTTTGTTGAGAAGAAGATAGGGCTCCTCCACTTGCTTGAAGTATATTTGCTCTAACTTCATCAACTTTTCCTAGTTTATTTTTAGTTTGCTTTTTCGCATTTATATATGTTTTATCATTCGCCTCTTCATATTTTTCTAATTTTTTAAGCACTTTTTTTATTACTTTTTGTTCATTTGCTGACATAAAACCATCTATTGAATGACTTTTACCATTCTTTAGAATCAACTCATCCCCAGCTGATACATAATCCAAATGTTTAACATTTCCATTCAACCAATCTTTATCTGAAACAATCCTAAGAATATTCCCATCATATTTTTTCAACAATTCGTCTACATCAGCATCATTTTTCGTATCAAAATCGCTACTTAATTTTTTATCAAAATAACTACTTAATAAGAGTGATAGAGGTGTTTTTAATATGCGGGTTTCTTTTACCGCCAATGGAGCTGGATTATAGACAACAATTTTCTTAATACCATTACTTGTGCCTATAATTATAGCATCTCTACCTCCTAAAGAATGACCTGTAATTATATCTATATCATACTCCTTTTGCAGGTTTTTTATGAATTGTTGTGTACCTTTAAATTGAGCATCTTTATTGGTTATTGAATGCAATCCAATATTTGCATCTGCACCAAGATCTTTTAGCGTCTCGGCTGTATCCTTATAATCTTGCTTAGATGCTTTGACCCATGGGCTAACTAAGCTAGCACCTACCCTTTTTAGTTGTTCACCATGAAAATTAGTTCCTGTCATACCAACCGTAAGTTTACCTGTATCTTTATTTAAAAAGGCTGTTGTTGTAGTGCCAGTTTTCGGATCTGTATAACTGTCAACGTATTTTAATTTTTTTGGGAATTTATTAAATTTCTGTAAAATACTAATTTGAGTATCAATTTTATGCTTTTTCAAGCCATTATTATTCGCATTTTCTATTTCATAACTTATCTTAGATACTGAGCTTGTTTCTTCAGAGTTATTTGTTATATTACCAGGTTTTATTTGATATTCAGTTTGACTCATGATTCATTATCCTCACTTGGGGTAAATTGTACAGCATCTGAAAAAAAGATATTCTCTTCTTTATTTTCTACAAAAGTAAATTCTAAACTTTTAGAACCTACAGATGAACCTTTTAAATCGCCATCGCCTTTCAATAATAATTGAGGTGCTTGTTTGGTTGGGATGTCATACCTCTTTCTTAATTGTTTAACGTTATAGTCATTATTACTCAATTGATACTTTGCGGAATAACTAGGTACATTAGGATTGTAAGATATATCTCCATCTTTATAATCCTTTAAGTTTTTAAAATCTCCATATTGCACAAAAAATTTGAAGTTTTCAATTTCTTTTTTTAATTTATCATCAGATATTGGCTTTGTTGGAATAATTTTATTTTGTTTCATTTTTACAGGATATCTCTTTTCATCATCTTTTGGTCTACCTTTACTGTCATCTGTTGTTTTTCTCACATAATAATATCCTTTAGTTTTTCTAGTATTACGATTAATATATAGAAACATGCCTCTAGATTCCATGCTCTTGCCTTTTGGTTCAATAGTCATGGTAGAGCCAACTATCCATGTTCCTTTGTCATTTTTATCAAATTCTTCATCACGGTAGCCCTCTTTATCGTAAAAATCTTCTAGATTTTTAGTTGGATACACATTTAACATTTTATTAAAACTTTTTTTGATTTGTGCTTCTTTGCTATCGTCTTTATTCATAAATCCACATCCTCCAATAAAAATCGTTATTATTAAAAAACTTACGCATAAAAGTAACTTTTTCGAATGTTTCACATTTTCACATCTCTCTGTTTTTGAATTTTTTTCTAAAATCATGGTATCTTCATATAAATATTGAGTTATAATACAAATTTCTCTTTTATATTATCAAACAATACATACCCATTCAATTTAATTTATATTTGTATATTATTGTTATGTTTATATAGTATAAGAACCACATAGTCATCTTTTTGTATAACTACGTGGTTCCTCAATTATTCTTACTTCTAAGTTGTTTTATGATTTTTTAGTAATCATTTCTAAAGGCAATCTCTCAGTACCATAATAAAGGGCATTAATTAACCATTTTAGCCTCTTCCTCATATAGCATTATCGCTTTGCCTAAACGACCTCTCGTGTTATAGGTACGGTTAACAAACTCACTGCCTTCTTTAATAGAATAACTTCTATCTATAGGTACAATAAATTCATTTTCATCATAGTCTGAAATGGCGTTTTCCAAATCTTTCCACGTTCCAATGCAGTTACCGATTAATGACAGATTATTAAGCATCACTTTTAACATTATATTTTTAAGATGATTAGGGGTATTTTCATCTTCATATTCAGAAAAATCGGGATGCTGATTCTTATAACCGCATGTGATGTAACGTCCTCCTGTTTCCATTTGATTCACTGCTTTTTCTAAATGCAAATCAAAATAAGGATCGAATACAACATCAAATTTGCCCAAACCCGCTTCTTCCCACTTATGCACATTTCTATCTATATGATGCAATTTAGCTGGCTTAATGAGTTCTTGTTCTTCGGGCGTCCATTTAGAGGTACTTAATACGGTCGTATCTATTCCCATTCTGATTAAGTTGTTAATAATGAACATAGACGTATTAGATCGACCGCTTAGTACTAGCGCGCGTTCATTGGGTTTGAGATTTACACGTCTTACCATACTCGTTGATGTTTGCCCACCTATTGAAAAGCCTGCTGCCACACCGTTATCCATATGATCAGGTATTTCAATAAGCTTTGACTTATGTAACCTGAGCCATCCTCTTGAAGCTTCATTTGTTACTGCTCCAGGTGCCACACCAGAAAAAGGAGGATCCGGATACGCACAATTGGGTATCACACGTTGTCCAATTTCAAATTGTTCTACTGAAGACCCTTTAGCAACAATGGTCCCTACAAAGTCTGAACCAAAATAAGCAAATGGCGGAGCTTGAAAGTTCACATCTTCTTGCATGTTTAAAGCCGCTTTTAAAATAATGGCTTTATCTCTGTAATTACAAGAAAACGCATCAACTTTTACTAACACGAAATGTTCGTTCTCTAGCTCATCTTCTTTGAAACTTGGTCGTTCTAGTTCAATCAAACCACAATGAATGGGTGTTCCTGCAATATTTACATCAGGCAACATGGTTACATCATTTTTTGATACTAAATTTGTATTAATTAAAGCTAATACCTTCATAAGTTGAGTCACTCCTGTCAATATAAGTCATAAGCTTTTAAACCATTTTGGTTAGAGCATTGTTCAATATGAAACATGTGCTTTTTAAAATAAGACCATTTACATGCGCTTCATCTGCCTCAAGCGCCGAGGATTTACACACAAATGAATGAAACAATTTATGATAAGCGAATCGCTCATCCCACATTTAAGTTCACTGCACGGCATTTTTAGATAAATCTTTAATATCTATCTGATTCGCAATCAACCTTTGCTTCAATAACAATTGGAAGGCTACACCTGTATTAAAGTAATCCTGAATGGCGTCTGCTATGGCACTACAACGATGTTCACCAAAGCTTTGTTGGATACCATTGATTTGAATAGGTTCCTCAGCTGTATAAAGGTTATGTCTTAATTGGCTAGCAAGTTGTGAACCTTTCTTAATCTTTAAAGGTGATCTTTCAATATGTTCAATTAATACTTGTTCAACTTTTTCTTTATCTTCACTACTGTAAAAAACAAGTGCGTCATTTCTTGGATAACTATCAGAAGATGACAAAACTTTAGCGGAAAAGCTTACATTCTTTTCAACCAACTCATTGACACATTGACTCCATAGCTCTATCGCATATTGGGGCGTGTCTGCATAAATATAATGACGTGTAATCTTATTCATATGTAAACCATTGTTTGTATGTACAAAAATGAAAAATCCAGGAGTCAAATTAGGTCTAGAACAAGGTATAACAAGGCTATTATCTTCATTTACTTCTTCATTGATTCGAAGTCCTTGAATGACATGATAAGTGTGACCGTTGAAATTTTGAGTGCTCGTCTCTACTCTAATTCCTGGGTCTTTAATACGACTTACTATTTGTTGGTTCAAATCATTAAATGTTTTTGTTGTTTGTTTGACTTGATTATTTAAATTTCCAGTATGTAGCATTGAATAAAGCCACTGTTTCAATTTACTTTTTTGATTTTCAAGCACGTCATCATATGTTTCATTATCTATTTTAACTCTGTTCAAATCCGTTTCTAATTCTATTTTCAGCGCTAAACCTTCTAACGTATTTACTTTTTCTGACATAGTAAGGCCTCCTATTTTATTCAAATAGCTCTATTAGATTTTCTGGAAACACTATGATTTCTCTTCCTATTCCGAGTATTGCTTTATCTATGGCAGTTAAACGAAATGAAAATTTAGCTCTACTCATGATTCTTTCTACGAGAAACCAACCTATATTTTTAGAAAAATGTATTATATTAATCGCTTTTTTAGATACATAGGTTTGATAAGCTAATTGAATTAACGGTCGCATTTCTTCAATATAATTGACACCTCGTTCTATAAATTGATCTTCTATCTCTTTGGCATTTGAAGTGTCTTGAGTCGTTTCGGTAAAAGTCTTTAATAAACAATCAAAATAAATTGAACCTATTAAACCAGCTAAATCTCTAGTTGGGTCACCTTTACGTAATTCTTCAAAATCTATAATCCAAAGCGCATCATCCGAATATATAAACTGATCCAACCGTATATCGCCATGACAAATACAAACGTCACTATCATGAAATCCCTTCATTATCGTTTTCATAAATTGTAAATCTTGTTGCAATAGACGAAACAACTCTAATTCTGCACCTGTACAACCGGCATATTCATATTTATTTAGTGAATTAAATAACGATTCGCGTTGGGGTAATTGATCTTCTGAATCTATATTCAAGTCAGTAATATCAGCTAAATGTAATGTCACTACCATATCTGCAGCTTCTGCAATTTTATTTTTAAAATTTGGAGACGGCTGTTCTAATTCATCTTCTAATGATGTAGCATTCTCAATCCATTGATATTTTAGTGATAAATCGTTCTCTTCATAGCCAATCAACTTAGGGGAATTCAATCGAATATCGTTTGTGCGTAAGTCCTCCCATTTCAAGCAATTATGATACCTTCTGAGCGCATCACTTTTAGGGCCTTTAATTACTTTATGTAAATATTGCGTTGTTCCATCTTCTTCAAGACTAATGATATTACGACCTTCTTTAACTTTTAGCATCGACATCTTCATGCTCCTTTCATGTAAGGCTCGATCATTTATTTTAAAATGGGTATGGTATGATTGTTTTTATGTAATCATTGATACTATTATGAGACTCCAATATCTCATGTAGTCATTTCTTTTTTCATATTAAAAGTTACTACCCTATAATCTTGATAATTTAAATTACAATATTATTGATCATGAACTGCGTTATGCGGCACTCCAAGTAACTGTGTAAGAAACGGAAGCTGAGATGGATGATGTACGGCCATCACCTAAATCTCTTTCTTCTAATGCGCTTCGTTGAATATGATTTGATGTTGTGTAGCGACTATATCCGTTGAATAAAATATTTTCCATATATAATTCCTCCTGATGTTATAGGGTAGCAACCGCTTTCATTATAATTCCAAAAAAGAGTAAATTCAATTTTTATATGTAAATTTACATTAAATTTATTAATATGTTCCTATTTAAAATATGAAATTTGTCACTAGTATAAAGAAAATATTAATGTTTTATAAAAATTAAGTATACACGATGGGTAATTTCGAAATATTGAACCCAACACACGAACTTATTTTAAAAACAAAAAAGCCACAAAATGAGTTAGAATTAACATCATTCTGTGACTTAGTATTGTATAAAGTTAGTTTTACATGTCTTTATTTATTAAATTGATTATTCTTGTTCTCCAACAACTGTGAATCGTTCGTTAACGTGGTCTGCATTTTCAGCTTCATCAACAATTGCAATCGCATAGTCTGCATAGCTGATATAACTGTTACCTTGGCTGTTAACTAGTAATTGATCTTTACCTGATGTATACGTGCCTGTACGTTGACCTTCTGGATCAAACTCTGCTGACGGACTTACAAATGTCCAAGTGATTCCTTCTGTGTCTTTAAGTTCTTGAAGATTACGGCCTTGGCCTGCAGCTGTTGGTTTAAACATATCTGGAAATTCTGGTGTGTCAATTAAACGTGTCGTTTGTGCATCATCTACGAATAGACTACCAGCACCACCGACAATAATCGCTCTAGTATCTACGTCTTTTAATAGGTTAATTAAAGCGTGACCAGCTTCAACATGTGCATCTTCTTCGCCTAGCGGTGCACCGAATGCATTAACGACTACATCAAGATCTTTAATATCATCAACTGTGAGATGGAAGATGTCTTTCTCTATCGCTTTCACATCTTGATGATCTAATTTAGCTGCATTTCTGACGATTGCAGTTACTTCATGACCACGTTGTGTTGCTTCTTGTAATACTTTATTTCCCACTTTACCTGTTGCTCCAATAATACCGATTTTCATGCTTAATTCCTCCACTTTTTCTTTTTTAGAGTGATTGTTATGATTCTATTTGAATGGTGTCTTCGATTCTAACTTAGTTTCCAGCTATATCCGCGCGCTCTACATGTAACTTAATTAGTTACAAGTTGGATATAACGGATTGATTTTATCCGTTTTGTTGTACAATGCCTGACACAATATCATCCATAGTGACATTGGCTAACACTGTTTCCATCGCATCTTGTGCTCGAAGTAACACTATTTCTAGTACACTTTGAATATTCGCACCTACAACACAATTGATATTCGTATCTTCATGCATTTGGAAGAGTTCGCCCTCTTCGACGACCTCTACTGCTCTATAGACATCAAGTAATGTAATGTCTGTGAGTGGTTTCAATAATTGAATTCCACCGCTCCCTTGATGTGTTTCAAGGAAACCTGCTTGTTTTAGTTTACTAATCAATCTTCTGATTACTACTGAATTTGTGTTTACACTGCCCGCAATGTACGCGGAAGTGAGTGTTTGATTACGCTCGATGTGAACTAGAGATAATATGTGAACAGACACAGTAAATCGACTACTAATTTTCAAATATCTCACCTCATGTAACTATTATAGTTACAAGTTAGTTGTAAAGTCAATTTAGAAGTTTACAGCTACTTATTTTTAAGAAAAAACGATAATTTCTACATTAGTATCGTTAGAAATTACCGTTTTACCTAAATCAAAATTAATTTATGTTCCGAGATTGAGTTACTTTTCTTTTAAGTAACCATCTTGCATATGATATGTCTTATCGCAAAATTGTGTTAATCGTTCATCGTGCGTCACGATAATACAGGTTTTATGACGTTGCTTAGACTGTTCTTTTAAAATTTCCATCACTGCCATTGCATTGTCAGTATCCAGTGAAGCTGTCGGTTCATCGGCTAATATAATAGAAGGTTTCGTATAAATTGCCTTAGCAATTGCGACACGTTGCTTTTGACCTCCTGATACTTCAGAAGGTAGTTTATTCTCAATTTCTTTTAAACCTAAATCGTTTAATAATTTATCGAATTCTTCAGTACTTAGCACGTCTTTTTTATATTTTTTCAATAAATGAAATTGTTGCTTTATAGTTAGAAAAGGTACTAAGTTCGTGGATTGTAAAATAAAGCCAATTTCTTGCATTCTCATCTTAGCTAGTTGCTTCTGACTCAATTGTGAAATTCTATTATCATTAATGTGTATTTCTCCGTGTGTTGGCGTCTGTAGTGCTCCAGCCATTGTTAGGAATGTACTTTTCCCAGAACCTGAAGGTCCTACAATAGCTACTAATTCGCCTTTATCAAAGGTTAAAGATGTCGATTTAACCGCTTCAATCATTTGATTTCCGTCTTTAAATTCTTTCGATACTTTATCAAATTTCAACATTGTCGCACCTCCTTATTCTATTGCTTTAAGTGGGTCAATCTTTCTAATAGATACCACTGAGAATAAACTGCCAACTAGAGAAGTCAGTATTAAGACGACTCCAAACAGAATCAGCGTCATCATATTAAATTGTACCGGCACTGCCTCAGGTAAAATTAAACTTGTGAGTAATGTAAGTACTAAACCTATCAAAGTACCAATCAGTGCAAGGATAAATGTTTGTGCTAAAACCATCTTCATCAAGAAACCATTGGTAAATCCTTGCGCTTTCAATACGCCAAATAAGTTCTTCTTCTGCAATGTAATGACATACAAGAAGACGCCAATCACTGTTGCTGAAATCACAAATAAGAATGTAATCATAAAGTTCATTGTTAAATTTTGTGGTTTGTATCCAGGGAGGTCTTCAATAAACTTATTTATACCTATGACTTCAAGGTCGTTATTCACTTTTTTATCTTTCCAATGTTTATCTCGTACAACCACCGCATTTGTTTTCTCGGATGTTAGAGCCGGATTGATCTTCTGTATTGTTTTATTATTAGTGAAAATGACTGGCGAAGCATTATATTTAGCACTTTCTGAGACACCTACGATATGTAACTTTTCATCAGACTGAGATAATTTAATCTCATCTCCTACTTTAAATCCTTTATCCTTAAGTGTCTGATCAATCACAACCTCATTATCTTTAGTGAACTTTTTGCCTTTCGTGATTTTCGGAATTAGAAATGAATCTGATTTAACACCAAAGAGTAATGCATTCTCTTCATGACTACCATTGGAGGCGATCACGCCCATCTGCTTCAATGATGACGTCTCTTTAAACTGATCTCCTACTTTAGACGTCTTGAAAATAGATTGTTGAACAGTTTGATTCGCATCTTTATTTAAAACAATGGCATCCGCCTTCCACTTCTTAATTCCTTCTGTGTTCATATTGATTAAGCCATTAGCTAAGCCCGAAAGTAAAAATAATAAATAACTAATGAGAACTAAAATACCAATGATTAGGCCAAACTTAAGCTTATTACGTTTAATCTCATTCCATGCAAGAAACATATAGTACCTCCTTCGTTTATACCGTTACCCTAGTATAGCAATGATTAAGTTACAGGATATAATAAATACACTTATATGAATTTATCGGCTAAATATGAAAAAAGCTAAGCAACACAACGTTGCCTAGCCGAGTTCTAATTTAGAGTTTATAACCACCTTAGAAGTCTAAACTTAAATTACTTAATATTTTCAATTCGTGCTCAATCAATTTTCGTACTATACCATCAATCAACCCTATAAAATATTATCAATAATTTCTTTACGTAACTTCCCTCTGATTTCTGCCATTGTGTTTAAATGATATGTCTTGTACTCTCCTGAATTTACTCTGAACGCATGGACACCGACAATTTCATTTTTACTATTTAAGACTGCCCCACCAGACGAACCAGGTTCAGCCATCATTTGATAGTAACCAATGGGATTGACATTACGTGCTGTCATCGAATATTTGCCTTTGGAATGATACATTGTGCCAGCTGGATCGTTTTTATATTTACCACTTGGCGTACCATAGTGATACATATGGATAGGCGTGTTGGCTTTCATTGATTTAATGGTAGTTTCTGAAGCGATTTTACGTATTTTCATATATTTTGAAATGTCTTCATATGTGTAAACTAAAGCAACATCACCATATTGCAGCATTTGAACGCCGAATACTTCAAGCGAACGCCCAACTTTAGAACCTTCCTGTAACAAGCTAATTCTCATATTCTGCGGTTGTGAAGGTGTTAATGGTTTATGTGCACGTTGATCATTGACTACATGATTAGCAGTTAAAATCGTATGTCTACCAATTGCTGTTCCCGTACCGTAAGTTAATTGTTTGGCTGTAGGATTCCAGTTAAATACCATCCCGATATTAGCGTCTTTCGCCTTAGTATGTTCAATTGAAACACCTTTATTGCCAGACTTCTTCATGATTTTCAAAGCGTCATCAAGGCCTGATTCTTTCGTCGTTTGCCCGAAATCACGCACGTTGTCACCGCCTGGTACATTGGATGGCCAACGTTTAGGTGGTTTATTGTAGTAATTCTTTTGAGATTGTGAATGCGTGGTTTTAGTCGCAGTTCTAACTGAAGTTTTAACGCTCGGTTTTACAGGTTTAGCTTTTGTGACTTTTGATTTTGAAGTTTTAGACGTTGTGGCTTTAGATTTTGTCGTTGTTTTTGAAGTTCGTGATGTCTTGGATTTTGAGACTTTTGAAGATGACGAAACCTTTCTCGTCTTTGTTGCTTGCGATAACCATTGTGGATGTTTATGTACTGGATGCACGACCTTCGTTTTCTTTTGAGATTTAACAGTGGCTGGTGTCACTTTGTGATGAACTATTGTTCGGTGCTGAGGTTTCGCAGTTTGTCTTGAAAATGAGGTCCCCTTACGTTTGGCATTACTATATTTCTGACTATTGTTTGGTACCACATGATTCGAAGATAGATGTGTGCGTTTAACATATTGTGTTGAAGTTGGTTTAGTCTTTGGCGTACGATAATTACTATTCTGAGTGACTTGTGTCGGTTGAATATTACTTTTAGTTTTAGCTAAATGATGATTGTGTTGAATAACTACTTGTTGTTTTGGCGTCCCTTTCGCCTTTACAATATTCCCTTTAGTTGTGGCACCCGCTTCATTGATTTGAAATAACGCAGATAAACCAATAATCATTAACAATGCAACAATGATACGAGTGAATCTTCCCAATATATCCCCTTTATTCACTATGTATTTCCCCACTTTCTTAAAACATAGGTATAATTTTTATATGTATTTTCACTATAATGTATAATTGAGTTTGGCACAATATAAACAACACGATATTAATAAAGTTTTTTACAGTTTAAAATCGAGTTGGAAATTATTATGAAAGAGCGTTTTATCATTAATCATATTTATAAGCAATGACATTTTATAAGCGTTCATTAAGAGCTAGTATAAAAATTAATTCATAAATAAAACCAAAAAAATGTAGTGGATAAAACTATAAAAATTGTATAAAATGAGCTTACTGAAATTCAAACTATTACAGTAAAGGGGATAAACAATGAAAAAAGCTATTAATATTCTATTAATTGCAATTCTATCGATAATATTTATTGGGCTAGTATTATTTGTGGTAAGTTTTGCAAAAGATACTATTAAAGGGGATAACACCACAGCAGAGACAAAGTCGAAATCTCATGACAGTGCTAAAAAGGATAAAGTCTCCAATAAAAGCAATAATGTTTCAACTTCGAAAACTGACACAATGAATAGTAATTCGTCTATTGAAAATGTTTCACAACAACAAACAAACTCTAATGAAAGTAATAATACGCAACAAACAGATAATCAACAAGAACCCCCTGGTAAAAATAACTTTAACCAGGCAGCTGTGGATAATTCTCTTGATGAAGCAGAACAAAATTTAGATCAATTCGATGAAGATGGAGATGGTCGGATTGAAGACAGTGAAAGAACAACTACAACAGATTTATTAGAGTCACAGGGAAGATTAAATATTTATAAAGATAATAACAATGGAGAAAAATAATGAAAACAATAATAAAGGTATTAAGCGGTTTAATTATATTAACACTAATATGTATCACTGGCTTATTTGGTTACAATAAATTAAAAGAAAATGAAGATTTGAAAAAGCAACTTAATCAACATCAAACAAACCAAGCGAATGCAGATACAACATCAGATAAACAATCAAATCAAAATGATACTAACGACTCAGAACAATTTACAAATGCTAATTCTATAACAAACAACGAGTCCAATGATAATTCACAAAACAATAAAGTCAATCGTAACAATGTCTTTGACTATGTTATTAAAGGTATCAATGATGATGGCGGAGACACTTCACTAATGAAATTCAGAGAACCAACCTATGATTCTAGTAGTGGTATTTGGACTATTGTTGCAACCAATAAATCAAACGTTGGCGCAACTTATAAAATTAATGTAGATAGTACAGGTCACGTAACAATGTACGAAGGCATAAATGAGGATTTAGTATTAGACGCTGACGTTTCACTTAACTAGATGCTACATATATTAATTATTTTATCTAACTTTGTTATTTAAGGAGAACGACAATGAAAAAAGCTATTAATATTCTATTAATTGCAATTCTATCAATAGTATTTATTGTGCTAGTATTATTTGTAGTAAGTTTTGCAAAAGACACGCTATTTAATAATGATACAAAGGCTCATAGCTCTAACAAGAATCAAGTGAGTAATAAAAAAGAGAACTGATAAATAAAATGAAAAGAGATGAATAAAATGTATTGTTCTAATTGTGGTACTAAAATAGAAGGAGATTCTAGATTTTGTTCTAATTGTGGACATAACATAGAAAAGTTAAATTCGAATTCTTATCAAGATTTTCAAACTAACAATCAACATAGTAAGAAAAATCCTTTCGAACTTTTCAAGATGGTTGGAAACATATTTTTAATTACAAAGGGATAACATCACGTAGAGGGTTTTGGTGGTTCTACTTATTCAATGCTTTAACAGGCGTCTTAGTTTTTCTCTTCTTATACCTGTTATCAGCTCAAGACAGTTTTATAGATCAACTTGCATTAACGATTTTTTATTTACCTCTAACATCAATTGGTGCAAGAAGAATGCGTGACACCAATCAGTCAATCTATTGGGCAATTATACCTATAGGTTTACAGTGGTTCTTTCAACCGTTCCTAGTTGGTGATTACGTAAGTAGTTTTGGCAATTTAATCGCTTTTCCATTTGCAATTGTATTTATAGTCCTAGCTTGTCAACGTACTAAATATAGTGGTAATAGAGAAAGAATTAACTAGTCTTTAGATAAATTTTATGCAAATCACCTTAAATATTACATCTTTTAGACTACTGGAAGACTTCCCGCTTTCATGGTTATGACTGGAAAATTCCTTTTGTATAAGTTCATCTTTTGTGGTAATATCATCATGCGTAAAAATTCGAGATACTTATAATGAAGAAGGTTTAAATATACTATGAAAGAAAATTTTTGGAGTGAATTACCACGTCCATTTTTCATTTTGGCTCCTATGGAAGACGTGACAGATATCGTCTTTCGTCATGTTGTGAGCGAAGCAGCTAGACCGGATGTGTTTTTCACTGAATTTACAAATACTGAGAGTTATTGTCACCCTGAAGGTATACACAGTGTGCGTGGGCGCTTAACATTTAGTGAAGATGAACAGCCTATGGTCGCTCATATATGGGGAGACAATCCAGAGCAATTCCGAGAAATGAGTATTGGCTTAGCAAAGATGGGCTTTAAAGGCATTGATCTAAATATGGGCTGCCCTGTAGCGAATGTTGCGAAAAAAGGTAAAGGTTCAGGCTTGATTCTTCGTCCTGAAAGAGCAGCTGAAATTATCCAAGCAACTAAAGAAGGCGGTTTACCAGTAAGTGTTAAAACACGCCTTGGTTACTATGATATAGACGAGTGGAAAGATTGGCTGAAACATGTCTTCGAACAAGACATCGCAAACTTATCTATCCATCTCCGCAGTCGTAAAGAGATGAGTAAAGTAGATGCTCACTGGGAATTAATCGAAGCAATCAAGAACTTGCGTGATGAGATTGCACCAGATACGTTATTAACAATTAATGGTGATATCCCGGATAGACAAACAGGTATGGAACTTGCAACTCAATATGGCATTGATGGTGTCATGATTGGTAGAGGCATTTTCCACAATCCTTTTGCTTTTGAAAAGGAACCTCGAGAACATACAAGTAAAGAGTTATTAGACTTGTTTAGATTACACTTAACATTGTTTGAAAAGCATTCTACTGAAGAAACACAACAATTCAAAGCTTTACGCAGATTCTTTAAAATCTATGTCCGCGGTATTAAAGGCGCGAGCCAACTACGTCATCAATTAATGAGCACTGAAACTGTAGACGAAGCGCGTGCATTGCTTGATGAATTTGAAGCAAGAATGGACAGTAGTGTAGAGTTTTAATATTCATCATTGCAAGTTAAGAAGTAAATGATTATCACTTATAATTGTAAACTTAATTGCACAAATATCCCCTGTTAATCACACGGTTAACAGGGGTGTTTTATTGTATAAAAATAAGCTCTAAAAGTTGGATTAACACGCCCAACTTTTAGAGCTTGTATATCGTTATTTTTATAAGAAGCTTTTAATACTAACTTAGATTATTCGTCTTTTAAATAATCATAGATGGGTTCGGATTGTCCTAAAGATAAATCCGCAATGATATGTTGTGCGTCAACAATTTTTCTAACTGGGAAGTCAGCCAGTGGTGCCATTACATGTTCGAATAATTGTAATCTAGCTGGACTTCTGTAAGCACGTTTTAAGTGAATATCTGTAATTTGGCTACGTGTTAATTCATTTTTAATTAAAGTCGTATCATAACCTCTGAATTGCTTTAACATAAATTGCGGTTGCGTAATCGCATCAATTGCTTCTTGATCTTCCATTTTATAATAATCGTATCCCATCGTCGCTTGAGCTACTCGTAGAGAACGATAATCTAAAGTTCCTACAATGACATCGTTGTCTACATAAAGATTAGGTTCACCCGATTTTTTTGGAAAAGCAGAAATTTCACGTCCTGAGGCGATAGCTGCTTGGTTATCTACATACATTGATAGATAAAATTCGCCTTGTTCCCCGTTATATTCAACAGGAATGACTTGACCTGCTTCCATATAACTACCTAGACCTGTAGCATCAGGCATACTGATAATTTCAAATTTAATTTTATTATCAATGACTTTTAAGGGTTCTGGCACAACCTTTTCTAAAGCTTCTTTATCAGTTTCATATACGATATTTAAATATTCGCGGTCTCTGAAATATATTCAGTAAGTGGGTAAATAGGTGAGTTAACAGGTGTTGAAGCAACGTTTTGAACGTCTTCTTTTTTCATTGTTTAAATGCTCCTTTTAATGAATCATTCCAATTTTATTCTACAACTGATTTAAATTTTTCTATACTTTCACTGAAATCAGGTACTGTTTTTTGATTTTGGGCATCTGAAACAATCTCTACAATTAAATCGTTAACTGGTGTGTTAACGTTATTTTCTTTGCCTAATTTTGTAACGATACCGTTAATATAATCGATTTCTGTTGGACGTTGTTTTTGTAAATCTTGAAGCATGCTGGCTTCTAATGATCTAGAGTGTTTAATCATTTCTCTCATTTCGTCAATTTGTTTTTCAACATTTGTAATTTCTTCAAAATATTTATAATCTAGTACGCTTAAGCTTACAAATTCAATTCCTGCACTTTTACCAACATTAATTACTTCATTAATTGCATAGAGTGCTGCTTTAGCGCCTGTATCATTATCTACTACGTCACCATATGTTCCTCCAGTAGCTGCAGACATACCACTAAAGGCACTGTTAATAATTAATTTAGCCCATTTAGTACCTGGTAAATTTTCAGATATACTAATACCACCAATAGGAGAAAGTGCTTTTTGAATATTTTGTATGCGTTCAGTGATTTCTCCGTTTAATTCACCAATTTGAATTGCATTTTCTTTGAAAGATTCAAATTCAGTAGTAAGTTTGGATTTACCAGGGCCTTCGAACGTTGCACCGAATTCAACTGATCCAGCTACAATTTGTTCTTTTGGAATCGTTTGTTGAATAAATTCCTCTGGCACGCCATTTTGTAGTGAGACTAATACACCATCATTTTTAAGAATTTCTTTTACTGTTGGCAATACATCTTTATTAAAGACTTGTTTAGTTAAAAGTAGAACGATATCGTATTTATCGTTGATTTGACTAGGTGTAAGAGCTTTTACATTCTGTGAATAATCTACCTTGCCTACGATATGTGCACCGTTATTATTTAATTCATTGACATGTGCTTCATTTACATCGATTAAATCAACGTCTGGGTTTGATTCAGATAAGAACGCACCCATAATTGTTCCAAGAGATCCTGCTCCGTAAATAGCTATTTTCATAATCAATCTGCCTCCTTTATAATTCTTTCTACCACATTTTTCAAAATTAAATCTTATAAAATTATATTTCTTTTACTGCACACGTTTACTAAAATTAATAAATAGTTAATAGTATTTCATGCGTTTCCTCTATAAAATACTTTATGTTATCAAAGTTTATATATATAACAAAAACGGAGGACATCATGATTTTAACTATATTATTTATCTTTTTCTGTATCCGACTCATCAGTTTAAAGATATCCATTAACCATTCGCAACAATTAAAAGTAGACGGTGCAGTTGAATATGGCGTTAACAATTCAAAATTTCTAGCAATCACTCATGTATTCATCTATGTTTGTGCAGGCGTAGAGGCAATGATGAATAAAGATACTTTTAGCTTAGTCAATGGCATTGGCTTAATGATATTAATTTTTGCATATATCATGTTATTTGTAGTCATTAGAACATTAGGCGGAATTTGGACATTGAAATTATTTATTTTGCCAAATCATCCTATTATTAAATCTGGATTATATAAAGTGACGAAGCACCCGAATTACTTCTTAAATATCGTTCCAGAGTTAATCGGCGTGTTGTTGTTAACACACGCTACGTATACAACGATATTATTAATTCCATATGCGTATTTCTTATATGTGCGTATTAAACAAGAAGAGAAATTAATGAAGATATAAAAGGAAAAGCCTGTCATCACGATGTAGATGATGAAGCGTCGTTGAAGTGTGACGTGTTCATTCATTCGTGACAACAGGCTTTTTATTAATGTGGTGTAATGATTGAGTTAGGTATGTAGAACTTTAAGTGAAATGTGTACGAGTTTTGGAGAATCCCATCATAATGACGAGGTCAATTTAACCATGTCGTTTGTCTTACTTCAGACAACCCTCACACTAACCCTTATATCAGACTACCTTCAACATGTATTGGTCTTCTATATTAATGTGTTTTTTTACACCTAAATGTTATTTATGTCACGTCATCTTATTTTTTGATATTTTATTTTTCAATGTAAATCCTAAAATAATGGTTATTATAGGACATAGCAGTGGGAAAAATGCATAAGGTAAATATTCTAAGGCACTTACTTTAAGTGCTCCCACTATAAAAGTACCACTTACGCCCCAAGGAATTAATGCGTTGACAGCAACGCCTGCATCAGCAAGTGTTCTTGTTAAATATTTTTTATTTAATCCCAACCAATCAAATGAATTTCTAAATGTTTCTCCTGGAAGAATGACAGATAAATACTGTTCTCCCACAAGTACATTTACCATTATCGAACTTATCGCTGTAAGACTTACTAATTTAAATGGCGCATTTACAAAATTTTTAATTTTTATTATCAACGTAGATATTATTTTAAACTTAATCAGCAGTCCGCCTAATCCTAAAGCTAAAATAATTAAGCACGCAGAACTCAACATACTAGATATACCGCCTCTAGACAAAAGAACATCAATGTTTTACTTCCAGTATGTGATACATATCCTGTCATTATTACTTTCCCTATATTTTGAAAGCTTAAATGAGGATTATTAATTAATGATAAGATAATGGCTACTACTGATCCAACTAATAATGTTGGAATTGCCGGCACTTTTTTCCAAGCAAACAATAAAAGAAATATTACTGGCACTAAAGTAATTGGGGAAATCCAAAATCCTTCGTTTAATGTGCTTATCATAGATTTAACACCACTTAAATCAGAAGAAATATTTGGGGCACCTAACAAAATATAACCTATACTAGATAATAACAATGCCAGTATAGCTGTCCACTTAACATTTAAAATATGCTCAAATAAATTCACTTTTCCAATACCTGCTGCTAAATTAGTTGTGTCTGACAATGGTGAAATATTATTTCCTAAAAATGCACCAGATACTATTGCCCCAGCAGTCATGGCATTATCAAATCCTAAAATATGCCCAATACCTAAAAATGCTATACCCATAGTAGAAATTGTAGTGAAAGAACTACCCACTGTAACTCCTACAATACAACACACAATAAAAACAGTTAGTAAAAAATATCTTATAGAAATTATTTTAAATCCATAAACCATTATTGTTGGAATTGTACCTGACATTATCCATGTCGCTACTAAAACTCCTATTAATAAAAATATTATTATTGGTATGATACCAGAACTTATTCCTGAAACAATTCCATCTTGTATTTCATCCCAAGTAAATCCTTTAAATTTTCCATAGAATATTAAAATCATAAACACTAATAAAATAGGTACATGGGGAGGTAGTTTTTCTATTATGATAAGGTATCCTAATATGATTAATAGGGATACTAAGATAATAAAACTTTCTATAAAAGATACTTCTTTCTTCTTTTTAATTTGTTGGCCATTCATTATGTACACTTCCTTTTAAGATAAATATTATATGATCATCTTAAAAATACTCATTTATTTTCATAGATTTCTTAATTTATCTTGCATTGCAGCTTGTATTTTCGGTACATATTTTTCAAAGTTTTCTTGTTCATTCATATAAGGAGTAAGTACAGCAGCTCTTAATATTGTTACTTTGCCAGCTCTATACCATTCTTCTTCAGAAAATCCTAAATCTTCCACAAATTTGAGTGGGCTATTTCCATAATCAGAAATAGCAAAATCCGTGTGAGAGGTGATAAATTCATTATTGTAAATATTTTCAGCTACATATGATGCTTGTTCATAAAAAGCATGGTTTAATTTATTCATTTCTACTAAATCATTATTGCCTTTTTCTTTAAACACATAATCTACCATATTGAAATCAGGGCGTACTAATGAATGAACTTCAATTTCTTTATCACCAACTTTAAATGATTGTTGATTTAAGAAATCATAAAATCTTAAAGCGCCTTCTATAGAAGCACCTATTAATTTTCCGTAACCAGAAATATTTAATGGTAGTACATGATGTGCAGCCCACACAGCTACAGCTGTTGCTCCTGCTTTAGATCCTTCTAAGATATATGCACCCAATAGTGCAGGAACTTCTGCTCCTTTTTCAAATACATAAGTAGCAAAATATGAAATTACCTCTCTCATTCTAATATCTTTAATTACAATGCCACCTGCAGAATAGGGAATATAGCCCATTTTATGAGGGTCGATAGTAACAGATTCAGTTAATTCTATAGCTTTATAGGCGTCATAAACCTCTTTAGTTATATATTTTTTATTTTCTGTAAATACACCATATTCTTTATGAACTTCTTCTAAATTTTCATATGGAATAAATTCATTGTCTTCATCTAAGAAAATAGATCTACCATAACCACCGTAAGCAGCATCTACATGAATATAATAATAAATACCTTCCATCATTAATTTTTCTCTGAGATTAACAATTTTATCTATACTGTCAATCGCTCCTTCTTCCGTTGATCCAACTACTCCGACTACGCCTAGTATTGGGATGTCATCTGAAGCTAATTGTCTTACAATTTTTTCTAATTCATCTATATCCATTCTATATGAATCATCAACTGGAACAGATACTACTTGATCTAAGCCAATGCCTATAATATCTGCTGATTTTAACCACGAATAGTGCTTAGTTTGGGGAACCAACCATTTACCTAATTTTTGTAAATTTCTTCCACTTCTTGCTGAATTATTTTTTATATCATCGAATTTTTCTCCTGCTTTTTCAGTTAAGTCTACAATCTCTTTTGTTGGCATATTTAGTAATTCCCATTCAGATTTTCCTTCTACTAATTCGGGAGCCGCTTCTTTCATAGCTAAAGGAAGAGATTTGATATTACGTGCATACCATAATCCTTCTAGGTTTGCTAAAGAACCATCAGCAACAATATGTCCCCATCCATTTTTATAACTCATTAAATCAGCGAATTCATATCCCACTTCTTCTTCCATTTGAGAAGTAGCTGGAGAAGATTCATAAGCAACATTATTTCCATTCCATAACATGGCAAAATTATAGGCTAAAATAGACGGCATTAAAGTTTCTGTATTCATATGTCCCCAATATCGTCCAGCAGTGTGCCATGGAACTGAATGCGTTCTCATCCGTGCAGAAATTTCATTCATTACTTCATTCATATGATTTACCGTTTTTATGTATTTTTCTGTATTTTTTTCTTGAGGTGTAATCACTGGTCGATCTTGAGGCATGTAATTTTGTCGCCAACCAAGATGTTCATCAACCAAATTAATTAGCATTTCTTTATATAACTGGCCATTTTCAGCTTTGTCTCCTATAAATAATGCATGTAAATTTAAATCATTTTTCTCTAAGTTTTTTTTATTCATAAATAATACCTCCTAGTATTTTATCCCGTTCAAGCCCCCTCCTAATGTGTGGTTTTTTATCACAAATATACGGAAATTTTATGAACGTTTTACAAATAAAAAAATCTCAATAAGATGCACTTTAATTTAGTAATTTTACACTAAATTGATTTATAAAAAATAAGGCAACTTCGCATAATTTAAAAAAATTACTAAATTAAGAAATTGCCTTACAAAAAAACTATAACATTAGTAAATATATACCACAAATTAAAAAGTTTTTTCAGAATTTTTATATAAATGTTAATAAATTATTTTACCATTAACACAATTTTAATAATTGAATAGTTTTGATTTTTAAAACCTAAAAATATGGACTGGTGAGAATTTTTAAATTCTCCCAGTCCAATTTAGTATAGAGCCGATTAATCTTGCTCTTTAATATAAATCCATAGCATATGTGTTGTTAAAATCAATCCTATAGAAAAGAAAATGATGATTATTACGTTTAGCAATATACTAATGAAATTGTAAGTTGGTAAATATTCAAATAAAAGAAACATTGGTATTATAAATAACAAATCCCACCAACCTAACATTGTTAAAGATTCTTTTAAATTTTTCATATTATCACCTATCTGTTATGAAAGTAATGTATATCCAGAATATTTTCACGCAATAAATCATGTTGCTAGAATGATTGAATTAGAAATCCCACTAAACAACCTTTAACTAACTATGAAGTTATAACAACATTTTTTCTATTATTCTATACCTATTAAATTAACAACTACTAACTTCAAGTCAAAAAAATAGGGAGCTATATTAGAAATCAATTTGAACTTTGATCTCCGTATAGCTCCATTTTTAATTATAGAAAGCAAATAATAAAACATTTATATTACTTTCTGTTTAGTAATGCGTTTCATTAGAAATAGAAAAATTATCTATTCGCAAATATTCAACTTAAAAACAGTGTATCGTCAAATATTTTAATTAATGCATCTTCATTCCAACTAGATTCTCTCATTGCTTCTAAGTAACTTTCTCGATCTAACAAATCAGTACGCCACTCATATCCTTTTAACTTAGCAATTTCTTTAATTATTAATCTAATTGTTCTTCCATTACCTTCACGAAAAGGATGAATCATATTCAACTCTGTTTTATAATAAGTCAGTTTCTCTGCTGCAATCTTTATATCAGACCATTCATTTTCTAATATAAAATTTTCGATTAATTTATTTATATGTGTATTAATATACTGTGGTTCACAAAAATGTGTATTTTCTTTCATAAGACTTACATCTCTAAACTCACCAGCAAAACTGTATATTTTTTCAAATAATTTTTTATGCAATAACTTAATTGAACTTATCGTTAATGGAAATAAAAAGTCGTATCCCTCTGCTTCCATTAAACCTTCAGCAAAATAAAAAGCAACTTTCTCAAGTCGCTCTAATTCATCTATTGTTTTAGCACCAAGTAAGTTTGAATCTATTAGATATTCATCCTGAAACGTTGCTTTATACTTCATTATTTAAACGCAATTTTACGAATCAGTTCATTCGTAATTTCTTTCTTATTATTAATAGCATAAAGTATTTGCTTTTGTTGTTCTTTTGTTACTGTCATACCTTCAAGCGAGAGATTTTTAGCGATTTGTTTATTAACTTTCGAATCAATTGTAATCACTTTATCGCCTCCTAATAGTAATATTATACCACAGTTACAATTAACTTATCGACAAGTAAAAATCGCAATAAATCTGATACCTTTTTATAAGTTTAGTATTTTTCAGAATCTCTTGTAGTGTGTTTATACGTATCGTTTGATGAAGCGGTGCTTTAATAACTATTGAATTTAATTTTAGGTTTAAACCAAAATGTACAAATTCTTTAAATTTAATTAGAGTTTTTAAGGACTGATAAGTTGGGATTTAGTAAAAAAGGAGCTATATAAGAAATCAATTTTGAATTTTGATTTCCATATAGCTCCCATTTTAAGTATTGAGAACTAAAAATTTAACGCCCATATAATAATATTAATTTGATGCATAAGCAGAAAGTGGATAATGGTCTGAATAGTCGTTATATTTGTAAGTCTTGCCCCATGATTTCACAGACCATTCTGGTGCCTTCGTTTTGTGTACATAATTATGCCATGAGCTTGGTTGTGCATGGTCTCGATCTAGTAAAATATAATCTAAATGTTGCGGTTCTAATTTAGGATAATTATATTTCGCAATGCTGTTGCTTTGTGTATCCCAACTATAGGGATTACCCTCAAATTGTGTTGGCAATGAAACGTTCAAGTTATCAGACATTTGCTGATATTCATCTGAACCTTTAATGACATTTAAATCACCGCCGATATATACGGGTTCATTTTTAGGAATATGTTTATCTTTAATAAATTGTTTGATTTCATTCATTTGGCTCTCTCTAATGCTTTTGTCTTTTCCTTTCATACACGTTGGATCTTCGGCTTGAAGGTGCGTTCCGATAATATGATGGTATTTACCGTTTTTATTAATTTTAATGTAAGCAAAGCCTTTATTACTTAGCTTGTCAGCACCACAACCATCTTTGTAAATATGTTGTTCTTGTTGGACGATAGGCCATTTACTTACGATACCAACACCACCGCTCACTTGTTTTACTTTTCTATAAGAACCAGATGTTTTTTGCCAACCTTCTGTACCTTTACCAACAATAGGCGTCTGATAAGGATATTGTGATTTTAAATTTGTTAAAAGTCGAGTGGATGCTTTTTTATCAAATAATTCATTAAAGATTACGACGTCTTGACCTTGTATATAATCAGCCTTTGAAATTAAATCAGCGCGCTGAGCTTGTCCCCAATTGGGATATATGGCTGTAGGCAAGAAATAAACGTTATGTGTTGTGATTTTAAGACTGTCTTCAGGATTGCGTTCTTTAGCATATGTAATTGACGAAAATACTAATAATAAACTGCTTAATACGAAAATCGTAGTTATTATACACTTGCGTGACCAGTTCAAATACCTCATTGATACACCTCATTTCATTTGATGAAACGATTGTAACAAATGAAATTGTGCTATTTTCGAAAATTACTATATCTAAATAAAATTTTAATAAAAAATTAAAATAATAAGGATGCTGTTAGAAATTGAGTGTTATTTAAATGAAAATAAGTGTATTGATTAATGTTGTATGTCGCAACTTTAAGTAACAAATTTATAAAACATCGCGCCTATTCAAATGTGTTTAATTCTTTGTATATGATTTCATAAAAAGGTTTGGATTGTATTCTTGACATATCACCAATAACATAAAATTCTTTTTTAGCTCTTGTCACAGCAACATTAAGTAAATTAGGTTTTTCACATGACCAATTTACTGCGCCTTCTTGTGTTTTATCGGTGCCCACTACAAAGTATACTTTCTGTGCTTCTTTTCCTTGGAAAGTGTGAACTGTGCCGATAGACTTATTAGCCCATTTATTAACCGCTTCTTTGTCCATATCTAACATGTCTGGTAACTTTTGTTTTACTAAAGATTTAACTCGCATTTGTACAGCTGAAAACGGTGATATGACAAATGAACTCGGCTCATTTTTACCTTCTATTAATGCTTCTCTCCAATCATTCGCTAATAATTCAGTCACTTTCTCACCATGTTCTTTAACATATTGTTTGCTAGAAGCTTTACCTATCACATGGTACCAGCCTGCTTTACCTTCTTTTTTAATATTACTAGGTAAAACCATCTTATTATCATAGGCAATTTGATTTGCGATAGTGAACATTGGATTTAAACAACGTCTATGGACCCATAGTGGAATACCTATCCAACTTTTTTGTTCATCATCCGTACTATCACCTTTCCAAAATCCATATTTATTTGCATTATCAGCTACAGATTGAACTGAAGCTTCTTTAGATAACAAGCGTTCTGGGATATTATAGCTCTTTCTAATATTATCAATTAAATGACTTTCAAGTGTAACCACTGGTTCTATTTGTATTGGATCACCTACTGCAACTACTTTCCTAGAGCGATATAAAGCACCAACAGCAGCTTGTGGTACAGCTTGCCCCGCTTCATCAATAAATAAGTAATCAATAAAATCTTTTGGTACGCCTTGGTACATCGATTTAAAACTTGCAAATGTAGTACTTACAACTGGGAATATCAAATGCATTACATTCCACGCGTTATATACCACTTCAGGTTTAGAATCTATTAACTTACGTCGGTTTTTAAAATCATTTAATGAAAAATATATTGTTTTATAATTAGCAATTAACAATAATTTGTGTAATATCATTGCTCTTAAGAAAAGCATTGCTCGATGATACTGTAACGCATCACTTGTCCATAAGTTAGAAACTTGTCTCTCATCATAATTTTTATCAATCCAAAAATCTTTCGATGGAATAGCAATTTCAGAATTCATACGATACTGATCAAATTGTTGAACAGCTTCATCATTCTCTTTTAGTTGTTCTTGTAGTGCGATAATTTGTTTGGATAATTTATCCTTTTCTTTAACCTTTTTTGATAATTCACTTTGCTTATCTTGTTTAGCTTGTTCTATATCTAACTTTTGGTCTAATAGTCGTTTTTTCTCGTCAAAGTGTTGTTGTGATTGTTCATCAGTTTCTGAACTAAATATTGATTTAAGTTTATTAACAATACCTTTTTGTTGTGTAATTTCTAGATATTCATTAATAATTTCTAACTTTCTATCTTTATCATTCATTTGTTTGTCAAATTGATTTATATTTTCTTGGATTTTATCAATATCATTTTCTAATATTGCTAGTTGTGAATGAGCTTTTTTCTCACTTTCCTTTAAAGCCTTTTCTTCAGATAAAGATTTTTCAAATTTCTTGTATACATTAAATGCTTCAATCGACTTCTCTTTTAATGTTTTAACTTCTTTCAATTCATCTAAAAAAGCTTTCTTTTGTTTTTTCCATTGTTTCATGAGTTCGTTATACCCTATATTCTCAAACTCATTTTGTAGCATTTTTGATAAACCAACTGACTTATCGTCTGTTTTTAACAAATGTTCCATGACTTCGCTAATATTTTTACTTTTACCAAACACACCAGAAAATAGCCCCCATGCGCTTTCACCAATTAAGTCTTCAGCTATACTTGAAAAGCTTTCTAATTCTCTAACTAGCGTTGCATAATCACTTTCATAATCAGGAAATGCGCAATCATTTGGATTTCGAATAATTTCTTCTATTTTAGGTAAGTCTTTAGAAATATTTTCTACTGCACCATTATTACTAGAAGCAACAACCATTTTATATTTTGCAATATCATTTTTTAATAAATATACGGGTTTCTCATCGGTTTCATGAATTTTAGTTGGTTCAAAAGCATGTTTAGGGTTATCTAATTGTGTTAATGCTTTAGCGCGTTCAACGACAAAGTGAGCAAATATATCCTTTAATAAGGTAGTCTTACCTGTGCCAGGTGGACCATTTACTGAACTAATTGGGTCTTCATTATTAATTATTTGATTTACAGCTACTTGTTGCATCAATGATAAGCTAAATTCAGTTTGTGAAGGCCAACGCCCATCAGGTAGGTTTGACGGGTGCAAGAATTTTTCAATTTGTTCTTTATTTTCATCTATTACAATACGTTGTTGATCCTCCAGCCCCTCAATGTATTTAACCAATGTTTGATTAGGAGATTTTCTGGCCATTTCAATATCACTGATAAAGAAGCTATTAAACTCTGGTGTAGGTAGTTCCTTTTTTCCTACAAATTCAATCGCTACATAGTGTTGAAATAATCTGTCTTCATTTGTTTTTAAAACTGAAAAATATTTGTCATATACACGATCCATTTTTTCTAACTTTTGCGCATTTATTGGTTGATCAGCTAAAATTTCTTTCACTTTTTGTAAAAACTTTTCCAAAGAGTCATTAAATTTTGTTTCAATATCAGCACTTTTATCTTGTTCAATTTCTTTCAAAGCACTCATAATCATTGGAACGTGTATAGAATCTAATATGACGTTTCCATTCTCATCTGTATTAAATGTATAACCATAGCAATGTGTAGCATTGGGGTTGAAAATTTCAGAATGGCTGTTAAAAATATCTTGAATCTTCAGATTTATTTGGTTATATCGAAAACAGTTTCTATAAAATTTATATACGCGGTCTCCTTGTTTATTCATTTCATCTGAGATAATAAATCTTTCATCATTCCATATATCATAGTACTCATCAAAACTATGTAATTGAACTTGTTGAACATTATTCTTAAAATGTTTCTGCGAAAGCAAATCATCTGTGGTATAGCTCACTTCACCAGGATTTAAAGACTCAATCAACAACCATGCTGATAACGTATCATTAACTAACTGTCCCAAAATTATCCCACCCTTAGATATTATTATTTTATACTTATGCTTATTCTAACAAATAAATTATATATATAAGAGGATCTACTAAAAATACTATAATTTATTTTAATACAGAGTTGTAAATACTATTTTAACTTAAAAAGACTATTGAAATGCTTATGAGGCGCACTTTCAATAGTCCTTAATCTATTTATTCAGTTGTATTCAGAGTGGGAGTGCGAGAGAAATATAATTTAGCAAAATTATTTTCGT
>NZ_KV840033.1:83796-85229 GCF_001839105.1 Staphylococcus sp. HMSC62A08
ATATAATTTAGCAAAATTATTTTCGTTGTCACGCACCAAGAAGGATGTCTCGAAAAGTTGTGATAATAAATGAGGTCTCAACCTCTCTAAATTATCGAAGCATTTTACATCATAAACATTTATCAGAATTACACGAACATCTTTTGAAGTAATCCTTGTTTTCGTTGTTTTAATAACCTAACTTTATTTGATTGTTTTTCAATTAACTTATCAAGACTATTCAAAAAGTTGCCTAGTTTCTTTTGCTCTTCAAAATTTGGTACTTTGACAATAATATTTTCAAATGTAGACTTATTTACAATTTGTGTAGCTGTTTTTCCCGCAATACGCTTCATATATTTAGATACTTTCTCAAATGCATAATATAAGAAATCTACATCGTTATTATCAATTGGAACTAGTGCATTTATTTGTTGGTTGCATGCTCCTACTTCTCTTAAAATTGCATTTTTTCCAATACTTGCTATACAAGTTATAAGTAAAGTATTCTTAGGCAACTGTCTAGCTTTTTTAAAACCTTCGTTACTTAACATATATTCACTACTTTTTAAATTCTTTGTATCATTTATATCTGTAGGTGTAACCCATATATAGTCTTTACTATCCCAATATTCACTTTGTTTTTTACTTGGTGTATTACCTGTACATACATTTCCTAATTCTTTAATTTTTTTAGTTTCCCATTTAGGATAATCATTTTCATTTTTATCTTTAAATCTTAATTCTTGTGTGAAAGTTTTTTGCATATAGCCTTTTTTCTGTTGTTCTAAAAGTTCAAGCTTCTCTTCTTCTAATTCAATTTGGCGGTCGAGTTTGCTAAAGAATTGACCAATTTTTAGTTGTTCCTCATAAGTAGGAGAATATATGGGCATTGATAGAAAAGTTTCTTGGTTAATACGTTTAGCTTTTCTACTGCCATTCGCTATGTCACCAAATTTCTTGTAAAATGATTTCATTTTAATTCTTTCAAGTAAAAATTTTGGTGAACCATCAATGAAATCAAAACTAGGAGAATCAATCGTACTTTCAAAATTATTTAATTCTACAGGAACAATACCGAAAGCACAATTTAAAAAGTCAAGTTTTCCATACATCAATTGGCCAGATTTTCTAATATAATATTGAGTATTATCACTACCTTTAAACGTTTCTTGTTTAGGAACAACCCCTTTCCCCCATAATTTAACAGTTAATTTTTTTGCTTTACTTCCTAAATTACCTTTGATTCTACTCTCCTTAAGAAAGTGACTAATTTTGTAATTATGCCACTCTTCATTAAATTCTGGAAATCTTAGTTCTGGAGTATTTTGTTGTTTAGTCATTGTTCAACACTCCTAGTTCTTTGAGGTATTCGTTGATTTCTAATTCTACGTCAGCGATATCTTTATCAATGTCTTTGAGTTGTTGTTGGACTTGGTCTAAATCGATCGGTT
>NZ_KV840034.1:0-272 GCF_001839105.1 Staphylococcus sp. HMSC62A08
CTTATGAAAAGGCGACTCGAAATACTTTAGATATTTCTGCAGTACCTATCTTAAAACAAGGTACACATTTACCTGTAATGGTCGATGTTACACATAGTACAGGAAGAAAAGATATTATGTTACCAACTGCGAAAGCTGCATTAGCTGTCGGTGCAGATGGCGTAATGGCTGAGGTTCATCCAGATCCATCTGTCGCTTTAAGTGATGCAGGTCAGCAAATGGACTTAAATGAATTCAATCAATTTTATAATGAACTCAAACCACTTGCAGAT
>NZ_KV840035.1:0-216 GCF_001839105.1 Staphylococcus sp. HMSC62A08
TTTAAAGAAATTTTTAAAGCCTCTACTGATTTACAAAAATCTGAAAATGAAAAACACCTTTATGTCTCTCGTAAACTTAAACCAGAAGATACGATTGTAAAATTTGATAACGGTGGCATCATTGGTGATGGAAATAAATCATTTGTATTCGGTCCTTGTTCGGTAGAATCACAAGAACAAGTGGATGCTGTTGCAAGTGACTTACAAGCTAAAGGA
>NZ_KV840036.1:0-5621 GCF_001839105.1 Staphylococcus sp. HMSC62A08
CCATCCCGCGCCAATATTATTTTTGACTACCTTATTATCTTACCATTTTCGTCTTTACAATGTCAATACTTTTTTAAAGAAATTTAACATTTCGTTCATTTCAACTTTAAATCAATTTGTGATAATTGAAATGAATGACGTCTCAAATAAGTACTTTATTAGTATATAAATTACAATACATTTCGTCAATATTGTTTTGAAATTAAATTGTGTAAAAAATTACCTCATATATCTTTTTATATTTTTCTTTACTAAAATATATACTTCACAAGTTCATCTAATACTTTTAAAGCACGCTTAGCATTGAAACTATACAAATTACCTTGTCATGTAACCTTGCATTCTAGATTGTAAAGAAGTAAATGTTGTGAACCCCTCATCTTCTAGAAAGTGTCCGCCCTCTTCAACGATACGTATTTTTCCATTCAACGTATCCATTAATCTTTTCGTTTCTTTATAAGAGACGTATTTGTCATCTTTTGAAGAAAGACCATAAAAGTGATCGACCTGTGATTTCACTTTTTCATAATTAATAGAAATGCCGTCTAAATTTACATTCTCATCGATAACATGAGCATCTTCTTTAAAACCTGCGATGCTAAATAATCCTTCAATATGATGGTCTGTGCCTTCAATAAATTTCAACGCTGCAATGGTACCAAAGCCATGAGTGACAAAGTATGTATCATATTTGCGAATTCGAATTTGATCTTTCATTTGGCTAACCCATTCATCGATTTGAGCATGAGCATCCGCATCCAAATTAAATAAAGTCACGTGATAACCTTCTAATGTTAAATTATGCTTTAGCCATTCATACCAATGGTTTGTGGCATTTCCATATTTTGAATGTACGATAATCACATCTGTCATGTTCTTCACCTCATAAGTTGATTCAGTTCATCTCTATTTTAAAATAAAAACACTTTAAAAGGAATGATACTACTGCGATAAACTATCACTCTTTCATAGAGCAAAGTTAAATGCAATCATTCTTATTAAAGTGTTATATAAGATTTATAATTCTTCTAAAATTTCTTCGATAGCGTTCTTACCTTGTTGAATGCAATCCGGTAATCCTACAGCTTCAAAAGGAGCCCCTGTGATACGTAATCTAGGGTACGTGTTTTTAATATGTTGTTGAATTGCTTTAATATTCTTAATATGACCTACGTGATATTGAGGCATACTTTTCGGCAAACGATTAACAATTGTAAAATCAGGATCGCCTTTAAACGTCATCATCTGACTTAAATCTCGTCTTACAATAAAGACGATTTCGTCATCCGTATGATCATCAACTACAGTATCGCCTGGCTTACCTACGTATGCTCTGATAAGCACTTTCCCTTCTGGAGTGGTAAATGGCCATTTTTTAGATGTCCACGTACAAGCTGTGATATCAGTCTTACTGGTACGTGCGATCACAAATCCTGTGCCATCGTATGTGTTTTCAATATTTTTGTCGTCAAATGCCATCACGACAGTTGCTACAGTAGTTGAATCCATATTATTAAAGTAATCAAATGCTGGATCATGATGGAACCATTTCATAAACACTTGTTGTGGCGTTGTAACTAACACGCCTTCGAAACGCTCGCTCTCATTATCTAACACGATTTCGTAATCTTTTTGATAGACTTTAATATCATTAACTGTCGTATTATAACGAATATTGACGCCTTTATTTTGCACATCTTTAGCAAGCGCTTCAATAAATGAACTAAGTCCGTGTCTAAATTGTTTAAACTGACCTTTTGGTGCTCCAGGATAAAGTTGACGTCGTTTCACACGTTGTTCTTTCTCATCTTTCATCCCTTTAATCAAACTTCCAAATTGTTCTTCTTTCTCTTTAAAATTAGGAAACGTACTCATTAAACTTAAATCATCAATATTCGTACCATAAATTCCACCCATCAATGGCTCGATTAAGTTTTCAAGCACTTCATCGCCTAATCTTTGTCTAAAGAAATCTCCTACAGAAATATCATCTTCAATTTCTATCGGCTTCTTAAACAAATCAAGACCAGCTCTTAATTTACCAAGTGGTGAGATTAACTTCGTTTTTATAAATGGCTTAATATCCGTAGGTATGCCCATGATTGAACCACCTGGAATCGGATATAACTTGTTCTTAGCAAATATATACGATTGACCTGTAGTATTGGTAATTAAATCGTTTTCCAAACCAATGTCTTTAGCAAGATCTGTCATAATCGTCTTACGTCCTAAATAAGATTCTGGACCTAATTCAATTGTATATCCATCCTCGCGATATGTTTGTATTTTACCACCTGGACGATTGGACGCTTCAAATATCGTTACTTCTACTGAAGGATCTTGCTTTTTAATAAAATATGCACTCGATAAACCTGTAATTCCAGCTCCAATAATTGCAATTCTTTTACTCAATTGTTTCACGCTTCCTTTCAGACCCGTAAAAATCTATCCTGAAAATGTGTATTATTCTTAAATTTAATTTCCTCAAAAATGAGGCTGGGACATCATTGATTATCTCAGCCTCATTTAACATATTGGCAATAGAACTCCAAATTGAAAGTATTCTTATTTTAAGTTTCTCTCAATACCTGCCATCACTGCCAAGGTGCGATAACACAAATAATTTTACTAAATGTTATTTCTGCTCCGCTCCTATTCAATATTATATATATGCTTTTAACATTATTTTAAAAATGCGCTTTAATTTCGTCAACAATGGCACCGATAAATAAAGGATCCGTATTCGGCATATCGGGACGATAATAATTGGCGCCTACTTCATCACACACGACTTTACACTCATGGTCGTTATCATAAAGAACTTCTAAATGTTCACATACGAAACCGACTGGCGTGTAGATAAAGTTTTTAAAATGATGTTCATTGTATAAATCACGAGTAAGGTCTTGAACGTCTGGTCCTAACCAAGGTGTTCCAGTATTCCCTTCAGATTGCCAACCTTCAGCAACGTGAATGATATTGGAATCTTGTTTAAGTATCTGAGCAGTTTCATGTAATTCGTCTGGATAAGGATCATTATTACGCTCAATTAATCCTTTAGGTAAACTGTGAGCTGAAACAACTAACACCGTTTCATCATGCTCATTTTCTGGAATTTGATTCAATGTTTCATTGATTTTATCAGTCCAGTATTTAATAAATTTAGGTTGATGGTAATAATGCTTAATGTGCGTAAGTTTCATATCATTTTTGTTCGCTTCTTCTTGTGCACGATCATCATATGAACCGACAGAGAAACTTGAATAATGCGGTGCTAATACTACTGTGACAGCTTCTTCTATACCATCTTCATGCATTTTCTCGACTGCATCCTCAATATACGGAGAAATATGTTTTAAACCTAAATATAATTTGAAATTCACATCATCATACGTTTCATTTAAAGCTTGAGTTAACGCTTCAGCTTGTCTATCTGTAGTCCCTGCTAAAGGTGATAAACCTCCGATAAATTCATAACGATCTTTTAAATCTTGTAGTTCTTCTTCAGTTGGTCTTTTACCGTGTCTAATATCAGTATAATACGGCTCGATATCACTCTCTTTATACGGTGTACCGTATGCCATTACTAATAATCCAATTGTTTTACTCATTGATAAAACCTTCCTTTAATTGTTAGTTATCGTTACTTAAGTAAGGTTTGGGAGACACCAAATCTTCAAAAGAACTATTTTTGAGTATATTGATGAACAAACGCGCTCACTTTTCTTAATGTTTCTGGTTTCACTTCAGGAAATACACCATGACCTAAATTGAATATATGTTTACCACGATTCATCCCCTGGTCAAGTATTTCCTTCAAACGTGTTTCTATAACATCCCAAGGTGCTAATAATAATGAAGGATCTAAATTACCTTGCAATGTCTTTTTGACTCCCATATCATCAGCTTGTTTAATTGAAGTTCTCCAATCAAGACCTAACACATCAATTGGTAAATCATTCCACTCATTTATTAAGTGGCTCGCACCTACTCCAAAAAGAATAACTGGTACATCATGATAGGCTTTAATGCCACTGATTAATTTTTCCATGGCTGGTTTAATATAGTAATTATAATCTTGTGTATTCAATGCACCTACCCATGAATCAAAGATTTGAATCAATTCGGCACCTGCTTCAATTTGAGCAACTACATATGTGATTGAAATATCAACAAGATGATTCATTAAAGCAAACCATGTTTCTTCATCACTATACATCATCGCTTTAGTGAAATTATAATTCTTAGAAGGGCCCCCTTCAATCATGTAAGATGCTAATGTAAATGGTGCACCTGTGAATCCAATTAATGGTACATTAAGTTTCTCTTCTGTAAGAAGCTTAATCGTATCTAACACGTAAGGCACGTCACGTTTAGGGTCTATTTGAGATAACTTTTCAACATCTTGAACCGATTTAATAGGATTAGAAATCACTGGCCCTATACCAGATTTAATATCTACATCTACACCTATTGGTTTTAAAGGTGTCATAATATCTTTATAAAGAACTGCCGCATCAGTCTGATAATTGTCCACAGGCAACTGTGTGACATAAGCACATAATTCTGGTTGATGCGTAATTTCGAAAAGTGAATATTTTTCTTTTAATTTGCGATACTCAGGTTGTGAACGTCCTGCTTGACGCATAAACCACACGGGTGTGTGTGACGTTGTTTCACCTTTTATTGTCTTTAAAATCGTATCGTTTTTACTATGCACCTTCGCGTCCTCCTACATTAAAATCATTCTTATCTATAATAGCATATTGTACGCAATTTCGTATTTTATTATGCTTAAATGTCATAAAAAAGACATAGTACTTTTATTTGTAAATCCTAGTTTTATAAAGTTTAAAATAATACTTTATTTTTATTAAAAATCGGGTATTTATTTCGTGGACATTCTAATAAAGTTAAACTAAATATTTAATTATATTTTTAGTTGAATTTGTAATTTTATGAAGAATTCTATTACTTTTTATTAGAAAATCTAGAGTTTTGTTGTAGCAAAAGAAATATTATAATCGTATAATAAATTAAAACAAGGGAGGAATGTATCATGAATTTATATACATCTTATGGGACATACGGATTTTTAAATCAAATTAAACTTAATAACCCAGATCATCAACTATTCCAATTCTCAGCATCTGATACTTCAGTCATTTTAGAAGAAACAGATGAAAAATCAGTTCTCAAACACCCAAGTTCTTATAATGTGCTTTATAGTGTTGAAGATTTTAATGAAGATCATTTCTACTGTGCAATGTTTATTCCTTCTTCTGAGGATCATAGTAATCAATTAGAGAAAAAGTTATTACATTTAGGTGCACCATTTGAATCATTTGCTGGATTCAAAAGTTATCGATTACTTAGACCGTTAGAAGGTAATACTTATAAAATTTATTTTGGATTTGCGAGTCGCACTGCTTACGAAGATTTCAAAGCTTCTGATATTTTCAATGATAATTTCTCAAAAGTGGCTTTAAGTCAATTCTTTGGTGCAAGCGGGCAACATTCTAGCTATTTCGAAAGATATTTATATCCAATTGAAGAACAATAATAACATAAAATAGCTTTGGACAGCGTTGTCCAAAAATAATAGCAGTAAGATGATTTCA
>NZ_KV840036.1:5721-33285 GCF_001839105.1 Staphylococcus sp. HMSC62A08
ATAATAGCAGTAAGATGATTTCAATTAGAAATCTTCTTACTGCTTTTTTTAATTCAATACTTCGTATTGCTTAGCTCCCTTGCCGCGGGCATGGCTTGGGAGTGATACAGAATTCTAGAATTTAAGAATTCGTATTATCACCCCCGCAAGGATGATTAGATGTTGAGCCTACATTAGCTCAACATCAATCAGCTACTGCGTAGCCTGCCTTTTAAAAATCAATTAACTCTGCAAGTAGTCTCAAGACGCATGCTATTCCTGCAGGCGTGTCGCCATCAATACTTCGCTTATCTTTAAAAAATGGACTTGTTGCCCAAACTTTTTTTAATCTCTTAATAGTGTTTCTTGGTATTTCAGTTTCTTCACAGTACTTCTAATCGTTAACCACCCTACTATAAAGAATACGATTGCGAAAAAGAATAATGCAGGATGTTTAATCACGAATGCAATGGTAAATATCGTTCCTACTATGATCATCAGACGATATAAAAATTGTTCATATCCTTTAATCACTTTTGTATCAGATACTGGCCACACTTGAGGCCATAATCCATAAGCTTGTTGTGTATAAAACTGAGACATTTGTAATAAGGTAATATACATAAATAAGCTTCCTATTATTATAGAAACGAAAGGATTAGATAGCCATATCATTAGCACTAAAGCAATGATGACTAATCTCAGAATGATACTAAACGCATCTCTCCCTCTCACAAAGCTTCTCACAAATAAGAATAAGTACATACGATTCTCATTAAACTTCTTACCTTTAGGTTTAGAAAGTAAGAAATCTAAATAACTTCTTCGTACTGCAGTTGCTCTTAAATGTTTCACATCCGTAAACATATTTACGAATTTATAATAATTTGTGTGATGTTGTTGCTCTATCGCTATCATTTTCTCCCATGGATATAATTGCTTTTTGCTTTTCATTTTCAAAATAAAGAAAAGACCAACTAAAATAAGAATAAAAATAATCGCGAAATAATTATGAAATCTTAAAGTTAAATAATACGTTAAAGCAAATAATACAAATAAAGTTAAATTAACAGTCCACGTCGATAATTTCAATTTCAACCATTGCCACTTAACCAATAAGCCTATATAAGGAAATATTAAGGCACTTATAGCAAATGCAATGTAAAATCCAAAATGATGGTTATTTAATTTATAAAAAAGTGGAAATAGCACAATAATAAGTATGATTTGCAAGAAAATTTTAGCACTATAGCTATAAATTAAACTTACTTTCATATAATCTTTCATATGCTTTTCAAATGGTAATAGAAAAATTCTATCGGCGTCCTTCAATAATGTACGTATTGGAAATAATGATATAAAAGCTACTACTATACTTGAGAATAAAGCATAATCAATGTGTTTAGGAATATGCTGTAGCCATTCACCATAACCAAAAATAAACGCGCCTAATAAAATAAGTAAAAACACAGTAAAGTGACCATTAAATATAAATTTATTATAATAGCTTTTTTCTTTACGAATCGCCTTGTATCTTTTATTGAACAAGGTTAATGCTTCATTAGTCATAGGCATTGCCACCTTGTGTCACATGGATATAGATGTCATCTAACGACTGCTCTTTTAATCCTGTTTGTTCACGCAATTCTTCAAGATTGCCGAATGCCACCACTTTTCCATGGTCTAAAATAATAAATCGATCACAATAGCGCTCTGCAGTAGCTAATATATGTGTACTCATTAAAACTGTGCGATTTTCATTTTTCTTTTCTACCATTAAATCAAGCATGGATTGTATTCCTAATGGGTCTAAACCTAAAAATGGTTCATCAATGATATATAATTCAGGATCGACGATAAATGCACAGATAATCATTACCTTTTGCTTCATACCTTTAGAAAAGTGACTAGGAAACACTTTTAATTCATTTTCTAAACGAAAAACCTTTAATAACGGTTCTGCACGTCGCATAGCTTCTTCTCTACTAAAGTGATAAGCCATAACTATCATTTCAATATGCTCTTCTAATGTCAATTCTTCATATATCACTGGTGCTTCTGGTATATAAGATAATTTTCTTCTATAAACTTCAATATCATCATTAATATTTGTATCTGAAATGGATAAAGATCCTTCCATAGGATTCAGTAATCCTAGCATGTGTTTAATCGTTGTGCTTTTACCTGCTCCGTTGAGACCAATTAAGCCAACGATTTCGCCTTTATTCAATTCAAAATTAATATCTTTAATCACAGGTCGTTTGCCATATCCCCCTGTAAGATGTTCAACTTTTACTGTCATAAGGCACCTCCATGCCAACTATTGTACCAAAAAAAGTGCTTTAAACCTAAAATTAGCATTGCTATGATGTTGTTTTATATGTAGGAATGCTATAATAATGACTATCACATGTTTTAGAGGAGTGTCGTGCTATGTCAGAAACTATTTTCAGTAAGATTATTTCTGGAGAGATTCCAAGTTTTAAAATTTATGAAAATGATTACGTTTATGCCTTTCTTGATATTTCACAAGTGACTAAAGGTCATACCTTATTGGTACCAAAAAAGGCTTCAGCAAATATTTATGAGACAGATGAAGAAACAATGAAACATATTGGCGTAGCTTTACCAAAAGTAGCAAATGCGATTAAAGCTGCTTTTAACCCGGATGGCTTAAATATCATACAAAATAATGGAGAATTTGCAGATCAATCTGTCTTCCATTTACACTTCCATCTTATTCCAAGATATGAGAATGATATAGATGGCTTTGGTTATAAATGGGAAACTCATGAAGATACAATTGATGATGAGGCTAAAAAAGAAATCGCTAAACAAATTCAAGCACAATTTTAATAATTATGCATATTCCTTGTTATACTGGGTATGATAAAAATAATACAATTATTCGACATATAAAGTGAGGAGAATAAGAATGAAAGTCACAAGAATATTATTTGGCTTAGGTGTAGGTGCTGCAGCTGGATTTGCAGTCGCTTTAAGAAACCGTGACGACCATAGTGTTAAACATAATACGATTGATGCTAGCCAACCCACTGGTGCACAATCAGAACTTGAACGTGAAATTGAGAATATGAAACAAACATTTAACGATATTCTTAATTATGGTTCACAAATCAAAAATGAAAGCGTTGAATATGGTAGTTCAATTGGTGATGAATTTAAAGACTTAATTGGTAACTTTAAATCAGACATTAATCCTAATATCGAAAAACTACAATCACATATCGAAAATTTACAAAATCGCGGAGAAGACATGAGTAATGCTTTCTCAAAAGATAAGTAATTAACGCGAGCTATGGGTCGAGCCCATAGCTTTTTTATTTTCAACTATAATTATGCGTATAAACACGAATGATATTTAAGCGCCCTCTTTTTATCAACGTCTATACTTTTAAGGCCTTGACTATTCTCATAAAGACGTAGATAATACGTAACGAACATTAACATGGAGATGAGGATTAAATTATGTTTTTATGTACTCGACAAATTGATATTCATGCGAGATTCGGTATTCAGAGAATCACATTTATAAGTATTGTAGCTACAATCATCACTTTTTTAGTCAGTTACGAGATCATGTATTATTTCTCTAACACACCACTCTCTGACAAACACTTTCTGATTTTATTATTATTTATCGTACTCATGTACCCTATTCATAAAGTGATGCATTTAGTTTTCTTTTTACCATTTTATAAATCGTTTAGAGTTCATAAATTAGTAAATAAAAAGTGGCTTCCATATTTTAATACATATGTGAATACACCTATCCATAAAATTTATTATTGTATTAATTTAATTTTACCTATTATTGTATTATCTGGCATATTCATATTATTGAGTATTCATTTTCCACAGTATGGTCATTACTTCATGTTCTTACTTTCGTTAAATATTGGGTTCTCAATGATGGATATTTTATATTTAAAAATATTGCTATTTTCAAATGATGGTCATTATGTCGAAGAACATCAGTCTGGGCTTCATATTTTAAATAAAGTAAATAATCCTCGTGCCACTAGAACATCTCTTTAAAAAGTATTTAAACATTCATTTGTGAATTTATATTGAATTTTCATAAATATAAACATAGTATTCAATTTAGAACATTATAAAATTTAGTTCATTTTCCCCCTTTCCTAGTCATACTATAGTCTTAGGAAGGGGGTTTCTAATTGGTAGTCATTCAATAATATGTTATATTTACGATGATTAATACATAAAGGAGCTATCAACTTATGAAATTAATGAATAAAATTATTGTTCCCGTGACTGCTAGTGCACTGTTACTAGGTGCTTGTGGTTCAAACGCAACTGAATCTAAAGACAACACGCTTATTTCTTCAAAAGCAGGTGATGTAAAAGTTGCTGACGTAATGAAGAAAATTGGTAAAGAGCAAATTGCGAATACTTCATTCAATATCGTTTTAAACAAAATCTTAGCAGATAAATATAAAGATAAAGTGAATACTAAAGATGTTGATGAAGATATTAAAAAAGAAGAAAAACAATATGGTGGTAAAGATCAATTTGAAAGTATGCTTAAACAACAAGGTATGTCACTAGATGATTATAAAGAACAGAAAAAACTTTCTGCCTACCAAAAACAATTACTTCTAGATAAAGTAAAAGTTTCTGATAAAGAAATTAAAGATGACTCTAAGAAAGCTTCTCATATTTTAATAAAAGTAAAATCAAAATCTAGCGATAAAGAAGGCTTATCTGATAAGAAAGCTAAAGAAAAAGCTGAAAAAATCCAAAAAGAAGTAGAAAAAAATCCTAGCAAGTTTGGTGAAATAGCTAAGAAAGAATCAATGGATAGTTCTTCAGCTAAGAAAGATGGTTCATTAGGTTATGTCATTAAAGGTCAAATGGTAGATAGCTTCGAAAAAGCGCTATTTAAATTAAAAGAAGGTCAAGTTTCTAAAGTAGTTAAAACAGACTACGGTTACCATATTATCAAAGCAGATAAAGAAACAGACTTTAATAAAGAGAAATCTAATCTTAAAGAAAAAATTATTGAACAAAAAGTACAGAAAAAACCTAAATTATTAACTGATGCTTACAAAGACTTACTAGATGATTACAAAGTTGATTATAAAGATAGAGATATTAAAAAAGCTGTAGAAGATTCTATCTTAGACCCAGATAAAATCAAACAACAACAACAGCAACAACAATCATCTCAAGGTGGCGCGTCAGGCTCTTCTGGTTTAACAAGCAGTGCTTCTTAAAACTTACTAAACGTTGTTAAATGGTTTATACTTTTGCATTTAAGCGTTAAAGTGTTATACTATAGTTAACAAAGATATCAAGCGTATATGCACCAAATCCCCTCACTATGCCAGTAGTGAGGGGATTTTTTATGGTGTGGCTATTCTTGTGTGTCGCCTATTTGCGTTTACCGTTGCGGTTGCGTAGCCAATGCGCAAATAATGCAACGATACAACCACTTGTTGCTGTGGTCATGATGTGTACAAAGATATCAAAAAGCATATATGCACCTCCTTCCCTTGTCATATTGACGCCTGAGAAGAGAAGATAGGCGACTTATATATTATAACATTGAACTTTCTTGGATTAAATTTGAAATAAAAAAGTGCAAAGCTTCTTTTCTATGTCAATAATGATTTAGTCACAAAATTGATGTGAATTCGTACCATTATTCATAAGAAAGCTTTGCACTTCTACTTCTAATTAATCTAAACTTGTTGGATTGTAAAATTGTCTATTTTCCAAACCAAAAATTCTTTCAGTAAATTGCCCTTTGTCTGTTTTCTTGAAGGCTTTCTCAAACATGTTCATTTTAGCATCGATATTATCAATAAAGAACAAAATTTCAGCTTCTTTTAAATGTGGTAATTTAGGTGATCCAAATTCCATTTTACCGTGATGCGCTAAAATCATATGTCTTAACAACATCACCTCTTCACCTTCTATACCTAATTCTTTAGCTGATTCAGCTACTTCATCACTAGCGATAGAAATATGTCCAAGCAAATTACCTTCAACTGTATAAGTTGTTGCAACAGGACCACTTAATTCTCTTACCTTTCCTAAGTCGTGTAAAATAATCGCACTGTATAATAAGCTTCTATTCAACAACGGATATATATCACAAATCGACTTAGCTACACGTAACATTGTTAATACGTGATAACTTAAACCGCTCGCAAAGTTATGATGATGTGAACTTGCAGCAGGATACGTAAAGAAACTATCTTGATATTTCTTTATTAAATGTCGTGTAATGCGCTGTAAACTTGCATTTTCAATTTCTAACATAAAATGAGAGAGCTCTTCTTGAATTTCCCGGGTGTCATAGGTGCGCCATCAACAAAATCTTTCGTTGATAAGTTATCTTCTGGTTTCGCTAAGCGCACCTGATTCACTTTCATTTGTTTACGACCACGATAATTAATCACATCACCTTTAACATGAACAATTTCCTCAGGTTTTAATGTTTGCATATCTTCTTTGGTCGCAGTCCATAATTTAGCTTCTATATCGCCACTTTTATCTTGAAGGTAAAGCGTCATATAGTCCTTACCTTGTGCAGTTACACCTTGCGTTGCACGGTGAATCAAGAAAAAGTGATCAACTGAATCGCCGGGATTTAAATTCTCTACATTTCTCATTATTTCCCGCCTTCCTCTAGTTTATTTAAAATAATCATTTCTTTAGATGGAATCATATTATCTTTAGTGCAAGTGAAATAAAGCACTTGATAATTTTTAGATAAATCTCTTAAATAATTTAACATTCTTTCTTTTCTATGTTTATCAAAATGAACGAATGCATCATCGACAATAATTGGGAAAGGATAATACGGTTTTAAAACTTTAATTAAACTAATTCTTAAAGCAACATATAACAACTCTTTAGTAGATTGACTTAATTCCATTGGTTCAAATACTTGTCCGTTGGCATGTTTAACGCGAATCGTATCATCTTCTGAATAATTGATCATCGTATAAGCATTGTTAGTTAAGTACTTAAATATTGAAATTGCTTCATTGATAACTTGAGGTAAACGCTTATCTTTAATTTGTTTAATATGTTCCACTACTAAGTTTTGTAGATAACTTAAACTTGCCCAATCTCTCGCAATATCGTTGAGTCTATTTTTCAAGCTATAATATTCATGTCTTAAATGCGCTAATGTTGTATCTGTTTCCATATGATTAATTTGAGCATTTAAATCACTTACCTCAGCTTGCATCTCGAGATATTGATCATTATAATCATCAACTTGTCTAGCTAAAGTACTATCTTCCTCATCTAATTGAGCTGTTGTTTTTTCACTTAATTTTGAGCTCATTTCGTATGAATAGTTTTGATTCTCAAGATATTTTGTTAAATCATTAAAACGATTTAAATTATTATGATACGTTTCATAGTCTTGATGATGTTTATAATAGCTTTCTTCATCTTCAACACTCACATGATTAAATAATTCTTTAATGACACTGTTGTTTTCATTTAAACGCGTTTTAAGTTGTTTAAGTTCACTTGAGAGTAATTGTGTTTCATCTTGATTTTTACGCCAACTATCGTTATTTTCTTCAGCGTTTTTCAACCACTGTTTAACATCATGGAAGAATGACATTTTATTAAAATAAGTAAAATGAGATTGTGTAACATCTTCAGCATGTTGGTAAAATTGGTCGATTTCACTAACTAGTTGTGTGCGCTTCTGATTTAACGCTTGTACGTATTTATCATGTGATTTAATATTCCCCATTGTCGTAATGCTATCGACAATAAGTTCATCAGAAATCTTAGGAGATAAATGTAACTCTTCTTTTACTTTATCGATACTTTCAGTTAATGAATGAAGACGATGTTGTGCTTCGTTCATCGTTTGATTTAAATAGTTATGTTTTTCATCTAACATTTCTTTCGTTTTAATGGCATTTTGCCATTGTTCACGAATACGATGCTGATGATCTAAATCAAATTCTAAATCATAGTTGCTTTCAAGTTGATCGAGTTGATTCTCTAAGTCATTAATTTCTTGAGCCATTGCTGTACTATAATCGACATCTTTAGTTTTTGATAGGAAAATACCTACAATAAAGATGACAGTCAAAATTGCAAAAATAATACCAAATATCATATTTGCTGTTACAAATGAAAAGACAGTAAGTGCCGCACCAATCAGTGCTAGTACTATAAATGAAATTCTCAATAGTTTCTGACGTTGATTTTTACGAACCTGTTCTTCTTCAAATGATTCTTTTAATTTTTCATATAAATTCTCTTTTTCATGAAGTTCCAACACTTGTTGTGCGTATTCTTTTTTCTTCTCAAATGTTTCTTCAGGAACTAAATCATTTTCAAGTTGATCGAGCTCATTGGTATTGGAATTACGTTCAATTTTATTATCTTCAATGCCACGCTCTAATTGTAAAATATAGGCACTTTGTTCTTGCTTACCTCTAATTTGTTCACTTACATGACTTTTCATTGCTTCAGAACTGTCCACTTCATGATGAGGTTCATTCCATCCTATATTTGCTTGTAGACTGTCCTTCTCTCGTTGTTTATCTGAAATATCTTTTTCAATTGAACGTAGTTCATATTCTTTTTGTTTAATTTCCTCTTCTTGTTGATACAGTCCATTAAACGCATCGATATCTTTCTGCTCTACAGGATGAATGCTTTCAGCGTCTTTATTTAATTGCGCTAAACGTTCCTCTCTAAGACCAATATCTCTTTCTAGTGACTGCTTATGAGACTTCGCAGTTTCATATCGATCTATGCCCTTTTCAGGAAAATGGATAGGCTGAATATTAAGCACTTGTTCTAAATCTTTCCATTCTTGAGTTTGATCATGAAGTGCCACTTCTTTTTGTTTAGCTTCATGCATCTTAGACAACTGATTTAAGTTTTGTTTCAAATGCTCTAAACGACGTGAGGATTTGTCTTTTTCGTCTACTAATCGATGATACGTATCTAATTTACTCTCTTCTTCACGTATTTGACTTTCAAGTTGTTTAAGTTGTTCTATCTGCTGATTAATAATTGGATTCTTGCCTGATTTCTTGTATAACTCGTCCTTTTTATGACCAATTGTGTCTCTCATACTTGTGAATTCAGTAGATCCAAGTGCACCCGCTTGTAATAAATAATCTTGTAATTGCTTTTCATCGAGATTACGGTGTATGTCTTGCAGACCTAATACATTAAATGAGAATATACCTTGATATGTCTTTTTAGAAATATAATTTAATTTCTTATTAAGCCAAGCCTCATCACGCACTGTACCGTCAGCGAGATATACCTTAACATCGCCTTGTGCACTACCTTTGATTCTTTCTACTTCAGCTTCTATACCATCATCAAATATTAAGGCTAACTTTCCACCGTATTGATTACCTAAACGTGGCTCAAGTCTAGGCTCTTTAGACTTTTTAGTAGGGAAACCAAATAAAATAGAATGGATAAATGCTTGTACAGTTGATTTACCTGCCTCATTTTCACCAAAAATTTCAGTGAATCCTTTATTAAAATTGATTTTACGCTGAACAAATTGACCATATCCATATATTTCAAGCGATTTAATTATCATTTTGTTCACCTCTCAACTCATCTTTTAACAGACTTTCCGCATGATTGACTAATTCAGTTCTATCAAATTCTGTATAATCATCTAAGAATTTTGAAGCTCTTGGATTAAGATACAAGTCACTCATAGCAGAATTAAATACTGAGGCATCTTCTAATAAATCAGAAGAAAATTCATTCACAAGAGGTGATTCATCATTTTGAACATATTGAATATTTAAATCCTCTATGAATACGAATTGATTTTCATTTTCTTCAAATTCTGTAATCATTTCTTTCACTTGGATAAGATCTTGAGGGGCAATGGTATCTTCACTATTAACCATTACCTTTAATCGATAGAACGCTTTACCCTCAGGTCTTACCTTGTCTTTGAATGATTGAATGTCCTCATATAAACCTTGTTTAGAGGTATGATCTGTATTGATCGTGGCCTCTTCAAATTTAATATACTGTGTAGGATAAAATTCTGTAGTCAATTTGAGATGGTCACCCTCTATGAGCAAACATCCTTTTTCTCCTAGCTCGTTGAAATGTCTACCTTGGATATTACCTGGATAGTTAATCACAGGCATATCACTTAATTGTTCACGTTCATGAATGTGTCCTAACGCCCAATAATGATAGAGGCGACTATTTAAATCTTCTAATCGGAATTCAGTATAGCGATTATTTATAGACGATTTGCTATAAGTGCCATGTAGAACGCCGATATGTATTCCTTTTTGTCCTTGACTTGAAGGATAGGAATCAATTTTATTTTCATAACTCGTATCATTCTGATAACTAAATCCATGTATAAAAATAGTTTCCCCGTCTTTAGTGATGGCTTGATAGGTTTCTACTTGATTCGAAAATACAGAAACATTGTTAGGCCAATTTGCAGATATTTTTGAAGTCAAAGGATCGTGGTTTCCATGACATACGTATACAAATATTTGCTCTTTACGCAATCTTTCAAATTGTTCCTTTAGGAAGACTTCCGCACGGAGCGTACGATTCTCATTATCAAATAAATCACCCGCGATAATGATAAAATCTACTTCTTTTTGTAATGCTAAATCTACAATATTTTTAAAACTTTCATATGCACTTTTTTGAACATCTTCAAATATTTTAGGACTCAAATGACTTTTAGATTTGAAGGGACTGTCTAAGTGTAAGTCGGCACAGTGTATAAATTTAACCATAAGTTTAATTCTCCTTAGAAAAGCCGTAAAGTTAAAAGATATAATGCAATTTGAATGTACTTCAATTATTGATAAAAATAAAAAAAGTTAGCATTAAGATAGATGAATGACAATAAATTAATAAACTATGTATCATGAAAAATAACTTTACTTTATATTTAATTATTTTACCATAACACTTAAAGTTCAGTCGACGACTAAGAGTATCATTCATCTGAAAATTAGGCGTCATATAATGGAATTGAACTGAATACGATATTTAACTCAAATGATGGTGCCTAATCATATGAAAAAAGCCTTAGAAAGATTATAATCATAACCTTTCTAAGGCAAATATTAAGTCTAGAAGTTGTATCTTCCAAACTAAATCTAAAGACCTATCAATTAGTCAGCGTAAATTTCATCTAATGGTTTTACGATGATTTGGTTGATTTCTTGGAATACTTGGCTCATTTTTTGCTCAGCATTCATTAATTCAGAGATATTTTCATCTTTTTCGATTTCTTGAGCTTGTTCTTGAGCTTTTTGTAAGTCTTCTTCAGGAATTTCTTCACCTTGCATTTGTTTTTGTTGGAAACTGATTTGAGTTTCACGGAATTCATCAAATAATTTTTTTGATTCTTCGTTTTCTTTAACTTTTGCAAATGCATCTTTAATCGCTTTATATTCGTCACTGTCTCTTAAAGCTTGTTCTAATTGATTTGCATAATCATATAAATTTACTGCCATAGTTCATTGCACTCCTTTGAGTTAATTTGTGTTTTAACCACTCATAAATTACTTTAACATATATGTCACCGTTAGACAAAGATTGCAATCACACCTTGGAATAAACCGATAATACCTCCAAGAATAAAACCTAATGACATGATTAATTTTAATTCTTTATTGGCAATTTCTATAATTAAATTTTCAATATAATCTAATTCGAACGTGTTAATTTGATCTTCGATGAGTTGTCGTAAATTAATCTTTTGCATAATTTTTGTAAGATGTTGAGAAATATTATGCACAATGACAGATGTTATTTTAGTTGCTGCTTCATTTTCCAAATAATGAAGCAATTGAGGTGCTAATTCGCTTATAGGTATTCGTACTTTATCATTCAAATTCATATACGATAAAACAAGTTCACTTGTTGACTTGGAAATATTTTCAAATTGTTCTTTATCAATTAATTCAATTAATGTTTTATTCTTTAGCGTCTCATATTCGTTTCGAATCACTTGATTAATAATCGTACGCGCTTTCGGATGTTGAGTAAGACGAATCAATTCATGCTGTATACGCTCCGCGATACTTTCCTTTGTCATAAACATTTGTAGAAGACCTACTATTTTTCCCTTTTCCTGAAAAAAGGTATCCAGCATATCATAAATATCATGCGCACCTTTATCTGAGTTTAAATAAACCTTTGCTCGTTCACATAATAAATCTGCTATATCTTCTACTTTATGGTCAGCTAATTCGATAAGTTCTTTGGGAAGCAAATGGTGTATTGTTTCGTGTTGATGATTATAATAGAAGGCGTTCAATTGCCCTTCGATTGCGGGGCTAACCTTTCCATCTATCACTTCATGAATATTAATATCAAAGAACTGTGCAAAATTTTCAATTGTTGCATCTTTACCTTTGAGTTTATGAATTTGTGTAAGAACTAAATCATGAATCGCGTCTCTTGATTGAGGTTGGTTGAGTTTTTCACGAATCATTTCCTCTGTAATTAAATGGTCTTCAATGACTTGGCCTATTTTATTCGCAATCTCATCTCGTCGTTTGGGGATTAATCCAGGTGTGAATGGGATTCGCATTTTAAAAATATAATATGGTTTAAATGGGTGGAATAACATTCGTATTGCGATAACATTTGTAATACCACCGATTAAAGCGCCAATAATGGCCATAAAAACAATAATTAAAAAGGCATGCATAACCTTGACTCCCTTGTATCAATTTAAAATGTGTTTCGATTATAACACCATTTAACCTTTCACTCGTGCTATTAAACTTTGACTTAAACTAAAATAGTAAAAATAAAACGATGAAATCAAAAGATTGAGTTCATCGTTACGTGTAAATATTATTATCATAGCGTTAATCTATCATTTTAATAAAGTGACTAAATCGTTTCTAGATTCTACTATCACTTTTCAAAGAGAATTAGATGTGTACTAATTCTTCTTTAGCATTTCTATTGAAATATGTTTCTGCTTCTCTCATTTTAGAAGTACCGAAGATAGGTTGTTTATCAGCATTTAACACACGGTAAATATTGCTCACTTTATTGCTTTGTAAAATAAAGCCATTACGTGTTTCGATTGTATTCCAATAAATATCGCTTGTTGTTGCGTGATTTGGATACGCACAATGATTTCTTGAAATCGTTTGTACGATTTCTAAAGGATCACATCCAAATGTGCTATTTAATACATCTGAATCTCTAAATAATGCACAAATTGATACACATGTCGTCCAGTTAGGTAAAACTCTTTCTTTTTCAATTTGTACTAATGTTTTCTTTGAAAGGCCAATTGTTTGGGCCATTGTATCTTGCGTATAACCCGCTTCAATACGAACCATTTTAAATTTTGTCTGAATTAAATCTGTGAAACTCTGTCTATCCATTCTATTTATCTACCTTTCTAATTGGAAATATTTTATCCGGACACAAGAAATTGCAATTATACACATTTCTTGAAACACAAATTACATCTTAATATATTTTTAATAAAAATAAAAGAGTGAATCGTGTTTTTCTACCTATTTTTATTAAAGGCAAAATTATCAAAATAATTAAATATTTACATTTAACGGTATCCGCTCAACTTTAATTTGAATTTTAAATTGAGTACTAATAAATTGAACTTTTTATGACAATTAAATTAATTTATTTTCCATCGCATAAATTGCTGCTTGTGTTCTATCCGTGACTTGCAACTTATTAAAGATATGACTGACGTGAGTTTTGATAGTCTTTTCCGAGACAAACAGGGTTTGAGCAATTTCTTTATTCGTCTTCCCTTTCACCATTTCTCTTAAGACCTCTACTTCGCGCTTGGATAATTTATTTGTAAAATGAGGTTTCTTAGATACAGCTTCAATTACATTTTTAGCTTCTGGGTGAATAATACGTTCACCGTTTAAAACTTTATGTATCGTTTCAATAAGTTTCTGAGGTTCGACATCTTTCATCTCATAACCATCTGCGCCTTTATCGATGGCTGAAATAACATGTTCGTCATCCACGTAACTCGTTAATACTAATACTTTAATTTGTGGATATTGTTTTTTTAGTATTTCTGTAATCTCTATCCCGTTCATTTCCGGCATAACTAAGTCTAACAATACGATGTCAGGTTCTTCATTTTCCTTTAAAAATGATAAGAACGATTGCCCGTCAGAAAAGCCTTTGACTACTTCTAAATCTTCAACTGTTGAAAGTAAAAATTCTAATCCTTGTCGTACGATATGATGATCATCTACTAATACTACTTTATGCATAATGTTTCTCCTTTTTAATTACTTTAAAGGTATCCTAATTGATATCGACGTACCCTGTTGAGGCGTTGAATTGATGTCTATTTTACCATCCATCGCATGTGTACGTTGCTTAAGGTTCTTCAAACCATTAGAAGTATTATCATTGATTGAGTTAAGGTCAAATCCCTTTCCTGAATCAACAATTTGAATGATTAAATGTGCTTTATCTTGTGTTAAATGCAAGAATACTTCATTGGTATCCGCATGCTTTCGAACATTATTCATTGCTTCTTGTATCATACGATAGACATTTTCTTCAATATAATTGGATAAATCAATCAGACCATCAACATGCACTTCTAAATCAAGATTTAAGACATGGCTATAGTTATTTAAAGCATGCACCAGCCCATGTTCTAACCCGACAGGTTTTAACTGCCATATCAGTGCTCTCATTTCATTCACAGCATTTTGACTTGTTTCTTCAATTGTTTTAAAGGCCTTTTTAGAGAATTCATCTTCAGTCATACCTTGAGCTGCATGGGCAGTTAATTTTAATGAGAATAACATCTGATTGACCGATTCGTGAAGATCACGTGCTAACCTATTCCGTTCATTAATTTTAGCCGCCTATTTCTCTCTATCCGTAAGTAAAATACGTTTAATTGCAGAACCGATTTGAAATGCTACGGACTCCAGTAATTCTAAATCTTCTTCACTATAATGTTGTTTGTTCGAAGAAGCGACATTGAGTAGTCCAAATTGTTCTTCACCGGAACGAAGAGGCACAGTTGCATGATGCGTAATACCTTCCGTTTCTTCATGATATGCACGATTTGCTAAATTAATTCTCGAACAATTGATGATATTAGAAGCCTTCGTTAGCTTCCTATTATGATATGCCTGTACACACCAACAGCTTCCTACTGTCATATAATGGCACTCTTTTTTCGATAATGCACCAGGGAGGTCAACTGCTGATACAAGTTCATGCTCACCTTCCTGATTGATGAAGAATATCCATCCCGTAGTGAAGTCACTACCATCTATCAGTGAACGTAAACCCCCATGCATCATGCTATACATTTCAGTTTCCTCATTAAGAAATTCTGCTATTTCCTTTAGCAATGCGAGTCTAGTTGGCTTCTCCATTTTATCGCCCCAATACTTTATCCATATTATTTACATTATACATGGGTTCGCTTTATTTTAAAAATAGAGTTAAATACATCATTGAAAAGTGTTTGAGGATTCATTTTTCAAAAAATAAACATGATATAGAGAATAAATAATTTGTGATATGATGATATAGAAACTATAGGAGGATATTATGAAATTTACGATACCTGAACAATATAATGAATATACGTTAAGAGAGATATTTCAACAATTGAAACTTCCTAAGAAGGATTTACATCAGCTGAATATGTCAAAAGAGATAAAAATCAATGAGCAACAAGCTAAATTAACTGACAAAGTTGTCACTGGGGACGAGGTCATTGTGCCCACGCCAGAAGAAAAAAGTAATTATTTACCTAGTTATCGTTACGCACAAATCTATTATGAAGATGATGATTTAGCCATCGTTATGAAACCTAAAGGTGTTAAAACGCATCCTAATGATTTAAAAGAAAGTAACACTTTAATGAATCACATTATTTATACGATAGATAGTGACTATGTTGAGCCAATCCATCGTCTTGACCAAGAAACAGTGGGCTTACTGATCGTAGCAAAGAATCCTATTATGAAGAAAATATTGGATAGAATGTTAGAAGATAATCAAATTACGCGTGTCTATAAAGCGAATGTAAAAGCATTGTTGCCTATTAAACCACAAACGATAGATATGCCTATTGGTAAGGATAAATTTCATCCTAATAAACGCAGAATTTCAAATACTGGCCAACGTGCGATTACACATATCTTAAGTTCTCAAATGATTAAAGAAGGTGTCTGTCAACTTGATATTAAATTAGACACGGGGCGTACACACCAGATACGTGTACACTTGGCTGAAATAGGTCATCCTGTCATTGGTGACCCTCTGTATGGCGATTCTACATTACGTCAATTAGAATTAAACAGTCATCAAATTGAATTCATTCATCCACTTACACGCGAACTGATTTCAGTAAGTTTAGATGATAAGAAATAGTTGAGGATTGAAACACGATACCAAAATAAAAGCGAAGGAACAATAGACAAATTATAAATGTCTAATGTTCCTTCGCTTTAGTTATTTAAATAAATTTTAGTGAGGATCAACCATATCTTCTGGTTTAATCCATTCTTCAAATTGTTCTTCTGTCACATAGCCACTATTAATAGCTGATTCTTTTAAAGTTAAACCTTCTTTGTGAGCTTTTTTAGCAATTTGAGCTGCTTTTTCATAACCAATATGAGGGTTAAGTGCAGTAACTAACATTAATGATTGATTTAAGTAATTATTAATGTTCTCTTCGATTGGCTCAATACCTCCAGCACAATTATCATTAAACGTTTGCATACCGTCAGCTAATAAATAAATTGATTGTAGCGTATTATGAAGAATAACTGGTTTAAACACGTTCAGTTCAAAGTTACCTTGTGAACTTGCGAAACCTACAGCAGTATCATTACCCATCACTTGTACTGCTACCATCGTTAACATTTCACATTGAGTAGGATTAACTTTACCCGGCATGATAGATGAGCCTGGTTCATTTTCAGGAATAGAAATTTCAGCTAAACCAGCACGTGGACCTGAAGCTAACCATCTCACATCATTAGCTATTTTCATTAAATCGCCAGCTAAAGCTTTAAGTGTACCATGTAATTGAACAACTTCATCATGTGCTGTCAATGCATGGAATTTATTTTCAGATGAAACAAATGGATAACCTGTATTATCTGAAATGAATTTTGCAACTTTATCACCAAATTCTGGATGCGCGTTAATACCTGTACCTACAGCTGTTCCACCAATAGCTAAGCTAAGGATATGTTTTTTAGATTCGCTTAGCAATTCTTCACATTTGTCTAACATGTAACGCCAACCGCTGATTTCTTGGCCTAATTTAATTGGTGTCGCATCTTGTAAATGTGTACGTCCAATTTTAATGATTGATTGATATTGGTCTTCTTTTTCTTTTAATGTATCACGTAAGTTTTTAAGTGCTGGTTCTAATTTTGTTTCAACTTCATGATATAAAGCGACATGCATAGCTGTAGGGAATGTATCATTAGAACTTTGTGATTTATTAACATCATCATTTGGATGAATTGATTCATCACTATTATGTTCTTTTAAGTATTCATTTGCTACGTAGCTGACAACTTCATTCACATTCATGTTACTTTGTGTACCACTACCTGTTTGCCAAACGACTAATGGGAAGTGTTCATCTAACTCTCCCTTTAAAATACGGTCGCAAGCATATACGATTGCATCTTTCTTTTCATCACTTAACTTACCAAGTTCATGATTGGCTAACGCAGCACCTCTTTTTAATTGTGCAAACCCATAAACGACTTCAATTGGCATACGTTCTTTACCTACTGGAAAGTTACGTTTACTTCTTTCAGTTTGAGCACCCCAATATTTATCTCCAGGTACTTCAATTTCTCCAAAAGTATCATGTTCAATTCTGACTGACATACATTTCTCTCCCCTTATTGTCTTTATTTATTTGTAGTATAGCACTATTTAATTTAGATGGGCAACGATGAGGTGAAACGTTTACATAATAAAAATGACCCTAATTACTTTGCTTATCTACTAAAATAATTAAGGTCTCAACTATGTGAAATTTAAGAATGTTTATATTTAGTTTTAGTCGCTTGAACAATCGCAATTGCCAATAATATGAATAATATGGCGCTTATTACTATTGTGACAGGACTAATTTGGACTAAAAATCCTAAAATGCCAGTAAGTCGGCTATAAAAATCATTCAAGGTATAAATCAGTATACCTGTAATTGCTAAACAACAAATGACGCTAATGATTACACCAGATTGATTACTTTTAATAAACGTTTGTGCACTCACGTCATCTACTAATCCTTTAGAGAGATTAAGTTGTAATTGCACAATTTTAAAAAGTAAGGGCAAGTATAGTGCTCCTAAAGCAAGAGGAAAGCCTTTGACTGAGATTAAACTTATAATCACAGTCGCTATCATTAAATGTATCCAATATTTTCCTAGCATATTTTAAATCTCCTTGTGTTAATCACTATTAAGTATGATATCACAATTGTGATTGATGAGGGAGATAAGCATGGTACAAAGTTGATTGGTGACATAAATTTTCAAAAATAAAAAAACTGAGATGTATTAATGATCTCAGTTTCCTTAAACATTTTGGCCAGTAGATGGTGAAATTGAAAGTGTGCTTATAACAAGCTTCTTACAATTCTAGCCATCCTTGCCCCATTATTAAATTATTTATCTTGTAGGTCGGAACGTACGTCTTCGTCATGAGATTGATTCAGTTTGTCTTCATCATTCTCTTCTGAAATTTGTTCCATTTCTTCACCTAATTCTTTCAAATCATCTAAATCTGTCACCATTGCATTTTCTTCTTCATGATAATTCAATTTAGATTCTTGTTCTTTAGCCATTGTTTTCCCCCACAATCTCTATGGTTAGACAAAACGTGCTGTGAAGTACTCTTTAACGTCTTCAGGTAAACCTGCAGCCGCTTCTTTATCTAAGATAACATTAACCATACGATGTGCTTTTAAATCTGCTGGTTCATAACTAGATTTACCATTTTCACGATATAATTTCTCAATCACATCACGTTTATTGCTACCAGTGACTACTAAGAAGATTTCTCTAGCTTCCATTAAACCTTGTCGTACGCTAACATCTAATTTGCCATTTTCATCGATAGAAAGAACTTGAAGGATTAATTTTCCTTTATTTTCTTTCGTTTTCATTTTATCTGAGATAAATTCAATTGCATCTTTTTCATAAGAGATTGAATAAACTTGACTTTCAGGTACTCCTAAAGCTTCATAATAAGAGCGATTGTCGTCATAATCTAAGATATTGATTTGACTAAAGTCTACAGCGTGTGTATCAACGTTTTTCTTAAGTTCATCTAAAACAGGCGCTTGGTCCTTGTCTAAATGAAATCCTGCAATTGTTGTAGGATTGTTATTAAATTGTTTACGAATAATATCAGCAGCGTATTCTGCTACTCTTTCATTATTATCAAATACTTTAAAGTTCATTGCCATATTCATTACACTCCTCTAAGTTTGCTCTTTACATAGAATGATTGATATTAATTTCAAATATACCCATTTGAGTTATTTGTCAAACCAAACTATTACGCTTGAATGTCAATTCTTCATGTTTAAATATAACATTTCTATCTACATTATTACATTCACTTTTATTTTTCCTGAAAATTAATTTATGAAAGATTTGGAAATTGTTGTTGTCTCAATGCCTCATAAATAAGTAATGCGGCTGTATTAGATAAGTTCAAAGATCTAATTTTATCACTCATAGGTATTCTTAATGCAGTATCAGCATATTTCTCTTTCACCCAATCAGGAAGGCCAGTTGTTTCTCTACCGAAAATAAAATAATGTTCCTCTTCAGTATTTGAAAAATTAAAATCACTATAAGTTTGTTTTCCAAATTTAGTTAACAAATAATAATTTCCTTCGGTACTTTCAAAGAACGCTTCAATACTTTCGTGATAAGTAATGTTTACATGCTCCCAGTAATCTAAACCAGCCCTTTTTAACATCTTATCGTCTGTACTAAATCCTAAAGGCTTAATAAGATGTAAATGTGTAAGTGTTCCTGCACACGTTCTAGCAATATTGCCTGTATTTGCAGGTATTTCTGGTTGGAATAAAACGATATGATTCGTCATAGTTAGTCTCTCCTCATTTCCAAGCCTTTTTTCATTTCAACTTGGACTTCCTCTATTTCTTTTTCAAAATTTTCATTTATAAAATGTCGTGCGTCTTCTCCTTGAATTTGTCCTATAGCCCAATAAGCAGTTCCTCTAATCATCGGTCTAGGATCATTTAAGGCGACTTCTTTAAGTTCAGGAATCGCATTTTCTTCCTTAAAATGCGCTAAGGCGATAATCGCATTTCGTTGAATTGGCTTTTTACCTCTCCAAGCACCAGCTAAATGCCCGTAAGTATTTTTAAATTCTTTGTTACTCATTTGAAGTAATGGGACTAATCGCGGCTTTAATATTTCTGGTTCAAGAACGATATCATCATGTTGCGTATTAATGCCTCTATTTTTTGGACATACTTGCTGGCAAGTATCACATCCATATAAACGATTTCCAATTTTATAACGATACTCATCCTTCAAATAGCCTTTCGTTTGAGTTAAAAAGCTAATACATTTTTGACTGTTTAATTGACCATTTCCCACCAAAGCACCAGTAGGACAGCGGTCTACACATATCGTACAGTCTCCACAACTATCTAAAATAGGGTCATCAGGCTCAAATGGTATGCTTACTAACATTTCTCCTAAATATGTCCATGTACCTAATTCAGGTGAGATAACAAAACCATTCCTGCCTACAAAACCTAGCCCAGCTCTTTCAGCTACTGCCCTATCAGATAAGACACCAGTATCTACCATAGATTGTATTTCAACATTTGGCACTCGTTCTCTAAGAAATTCACTTAGTTTATCAAGTCTTTTCCGCATAATTGTATGATAGTCTTCTCCCCAAGAAGCTCTTGCGAACATACCGCGTCTATCTCCTCTTACACTTTTAGGTGCACCCTTCAATTTATTCGGATAACCTACCGCAATAGCAATAATAGAACGCGCACTTGGTAAACTTAATCTAGGTTCAGTTCTTAAAGCTATATCGGACTCTTCAAATCCAGATGCGTACCCTCTGGAATGATAACTTTCTAATTTCTGTTTTAGCTCATCAAATGGATCTGCAGTTGTGAAACCTATACTATCAATACCTATAGAATGAGCATAGTCTATTATCTCTCTTTTTAACTGCTTGTAATCCACAGCTTTGCCCCCTCACAAAAAATTACATATGCCATTTTAACACATGTTCGCTTTTCATAGCGTTTTAGGGTTTTATTTTTTACAAAAAAAGAGCAGAACCGAAATCAAATTCTCATAGAATGATTTCAAAATTCTGCCCTACTTAAAAAGTATTTATATATTATAATACGCGTGATAAGAAGTTTTGTGTTCTTTCGTGTTGAGGGTGTTCAAATATATCAACTGGCGAGCCCGATTCGACAACCACCCCATCTGCCATAAATACTACTTTATTACTGACTTCTTTAGCAAAGTTCATTTCATGCGTGACAATAACCATCGTCATACCGTCCTTGGCTAAATCTCTCATTACTTTCAATACATCACCAACAACTTCTGGGTCTAAAGCAGATGTCGGCTCATCAAATAAAAGCACGTCTGGCTTCATTGCTAAAGCTCTCGCAATCGCGACTCTCTGTTTTTGACCTCCAGATAATTGATTAGGATAAGCCTCTGCTTTGTCTTTTAATCCAACTTTGTCTAGTAAATTTAAAGCTATTTCTTTAATTGTGCCTTGATTATCTTTATGTAAAAGCTTAGGAGCTAGCATGATATTTTCAATTACTTTTTTATGTGGAAATAAGTTAAAGCTTTGGAAGACCATTCCCATTTTCTGTCTTAATTCGTCCAAATGAACGTTCTTTTCAGTTAAATCATTACCTTCAAAAATGACTTGCCCTTTTGTTGGCGTTTCGAGTAAATTCATACAACGTAGCAACGTACTTTTACCACTACCTGATGGCCCAATGATAGCTACAACTTCTCCTTGTTTCACTTCTAAATTAATATCCTTAAGTACTTCGTTATGTCCGAATGTTTTGTTTAAATTTTTAATTTTAATCACTAGCCTTCATTCTCCCTTCGACTAAACTCATGATGCGTGAAAGTGCAAACGTTAAAATAAAGTAAAGGACTGCGGCAATGATTAAAGGCGTGAACGGATCGAATGAAATACCTTGCACAACTTGTGCATTAAACATAATCTCTCCAACACCAATTGTTGAAACGATTGAAGATTCTTTAATAAGCGTTACAAATTCGTTTCCTAAAGCAGGCAATATATTTTTGATTGCTTGTGGCATGACCACAAATTTCATTGTTTGACTATAATTTAAACCTAAACTTCTTGCTGCTTCTGTTTGTCCCTTATCAACTGCATTAATTCCTGCTCTTATAATCTCAGCAATATATGCTGAGGAGTTAATCACAAGTGCAATGGTTCCGCATATAAGTGCTGACACATCTAGTCCTAACGCCGCAGTTGTTCCAAAGAAGACGATAAAAACTTGAACTAGCATTGGTGTTCCTCTTAAGAATTCAATGTATATACTTGCTAACCAAGATAAAGGTTTAAATTTACTTAATTTCATTAAAGCAATCAATGCACCTAAGATTGAACCTAAGATGACCCCAATAGATGAAATGAGAATTGTATCTTTAATACCTTTAATAAAGAAACTTCCATATTTAGTAAAGAAGTTACCATCATCTTGCATATCTTCAGCAGCTTTATTCATATAACTATCGATTAGGTTTTTACTTTTAACTTCATCAATTGTTTGATTAAGATGTTTAAGTAACTCTGGTGAATCTTTTGGTAAAGCAATACACGTAGGTTTCTTTTCTTCATTAAATTTAACATCTGCAAAATCTAACTCAGGATTTTGTTTTAAATAAGCTTCGGCTACTGGTTTCTCAATAACGGTACCGACAACCTTACCACTTTTCAATGCTAATATCGCATCAGGTAAACGACTTAAAGAAGAGATTTGACCATTATTGATTTCATTTTGAGCAATTTTCTCTTGTTCTGTCCCTTTCTGAGCTGCTATCTTTTTGCCGTCAAAGTCTTTTAAACTTTTGTATTGATTTTTTTCTGATTTTTTAACTAACATCGTATTATTTGTCATCATATATGGTTCTGTAAAATCAACTTCTTTTTTTCTTTCAGGTGTTGTTGTCATACCAGAAATGATGATGTCTATTTTTCCAGTTTTCAAAGCACCTAAGAGGCTATCAAATTGCATATTCACAATTTTTAATTTTAAGTGATTATCTTTTGCTATTTTCTTAGCTAACTCAATATCTACACCCGCATATTCAGTTTTGCCGTGGACTGTTTTCTCAAATTCTAAAGGTGCGTAATCTGCTGATAACCCCACTCTTATTTCTCCACGTTGTTTAATTTTGTTCCAATTTGAATCTTCTTTAGCACTAGCAATAGGATTTATGTATATCATTGCAGAGCTTATAAGTATAGCGATGACTATAATTATTTTGAAAGTTTTGTTCATACTTAATGAGCCCTCCTTAATAAATATACATTATTATACATAAATATTTATTTTTATGCAATTCTTTTTCTGAAAATTAAGGCAAAAAAATAAGCAATGTCTCAACGTTTATGTTGAACACATTGCTTTCTAGCTCATCTTATTATTCTTTAGGTATTTCAAATTGGTAAATTTCATCACTATAAGAATGAATAAATTTCTTACATAAATGATGAACAATAAATGCTCCAGTAAAAGGCACGACAAAATAACCAATGATGAGCATGATGATATTAAAAGACGTGTCTCCTGACATACGATTAAGTGCATTAATTGGTCCGACTAAACCAGTATATCCAAACCCTGCTGATAAAGGCGTTCCTTTAATATTTAATACGTATGCTACAATTCCGCAAATAATGCCATTCACAGTTAGAGGAATAGCGATAATGAGATGCTTTAAATAAACAGGTATCATCATCTTCGCAGCACCAATTAATAACACTAAGTTCACTCCAATTGAATTCACTCTCAAAGATCCGAATAAGAATGTGACACATGCGGCAACAATTCCCATATTCGCTGCCCCACTACCTAAACCAGTCAAACTAATTGCTGTAGCGATAGCCACTAGTGAAATTGGTGTAACCATTAATAAAGAAAAAGTTACACATATTAGTATAGACATTAACAAAGGATTTAACTCGGTAAATCCATTCACAACTCTTCCAATTGATTGAGTAATCACTTGTACATACGGCAAAGTAAGTAACCCAATGACTCCACTTATGACTGGGACTAAAACTGGAAGAATAATCATTTCAAATGAACCTAGCTTTCCTTCTAAGAACATGTAAATAAAACAAGCTAATGCAACTACTACAATAACATTGATGATATCTCCAATACCTTTTAATTCAATTCCTTTATTACTAAAATGAACAACACCGGAACCAAGCATTGCTGACGTACCAATGATTGCTGCACCAGCACCTTTAAATTTAAATTGATGTGCAGCTAATACACCAATAATAAATGCCATAAATGACTGAATAACAATGACAAGCTGATATACAGTTTCTAATAAATGGTTCCCTTCCTTAAAGAACTTTAATAATTCTCCTAACAAAGCATTAGGCAAAAGTGCAATGACAACTCCAGCACCTACAGCATTTAATATATTATTAAAAAAAGACTTTCCATTAACATGCGAATTACTCATTCTGAATCCTCCAAATATCACATTAGATTAATAGTATTATAGATAAACCAGATAAACAATAACTAATTATTGAAACTGTATATTGAGAATTATAAAAATGATTAGATAGTAAGCCCTTTTACTTCTGAAAGGCAGAATTATAGAATTTATTCAAGCAAGACCAATGAGTTAAAGAAACTTTGGAATTATTTATTCCTGTGAAGAAAAAATTAAAATAATAGCTATCTTTTAAAGTTTCGATAAATTTAAACAACTTATTTTATATAATTTTAATTAAGTTGTTGTAATTATTTCTTGGACGTGCTAATTTGATATTAAATTCTTATGCTAATAAGGAGTTTTAATATGAGTGCTAAAAGTGCTAGAACAATTTTTTCTGAAAATCTTCAAAGATTAATGAGAAATAAAAACGTAGACCAAAAAGAATTAGCTGAAACAATAGGAGTAACACAACCTACAATCTCTAATTGGATAAAAGAAATCAAATATCCCAGAATTAAGAGAATACAATTATTGGCTGATTATTTTAACGTTCCTAAATCGGAATTGACTGAAGAACATAGTATTGTAACCAAAAATGCAATAGCAGCTTATATAACTCCCGATGTTACTGAAGAAGAAATGAAAGAAATTATAAATTTCATAGAATACATAAAAAGCAAATGAAATAGCGATAAATAAAGAGAACGCTCATTTACTAATAAATAACTATTAGTATAGGTGTGTTCTCTTTTTTATAAAAAACATGCACTATTTAACCTCTAATAGGAGTTGGTCGATGATATTAATATTAAATACAAGAAGAACACTTATAAAATAGAAAGTCTTATCTTAAGTAATAATTTTTTTAAATTTCAACATCTAGGAAGTGACATCAATGTTATTATATTTATTCTTTACACTATTAATCATTTTTGCAGTATCTACTGTAGTATTAATCATTCTACTTATCATTAGCAAGGTTAATAAGAAAAGTATTAAACCTTATGTGATAAGCACTAGTATAACTTTAGTATTAACAATAATATTTTTAGTTTTAACTATCTTTTTCCATCATATTAACGAAAGAAATAAAAAAGAAATGTATCCGCCAAAAACTGTGGAATTAAAAGATGGTTCATATGAAGTAGGTAAAGATCTCGAACCAGGTCACTATACGATTTCATCAAAAAATAATAAAGGTTATATTGAAATTAAAACTGTAGAAGACTGGTCATTTGAAGAAAAATTCGGAAAAGATTACGGTACATTAGATAATGCAACAACTCCAACTATTACAACTTATTTAATGGAAGGAGACAAAATTAATCTTGATAAAGCTGAACTAACTACTTTTAAACCAAAACATCAAACATTTACAAATCCAATTTCCACAGGCGTATGGATTGTTGGTAAAGATGTTAAACCTGGTAAGTATAAAATTTACACTACATTTAGCCATGATATAGGAGGAAATTTCAAAATATTTAATAGAGACGGTAGTCTAGACAAAGAATACATTCTTGTAGGCAAAGATTCAGACCGACCATATGATACAGAAGGCGCTGTTACATTGAAAAGTGGACAAATTTTAATTCTTAATCACATGTATTCAGTAAGTTTAGAAAAAAAATAAACAAAGTAATAAGGTAGCTTAGTCTACCTTATTTTTTGAAGAAAGTTACAACATGAAATTAACAAAACTAAGTAATATCATGTAATAAGCAATTAAATGATTTACAGAATTAAAGTTAGAAATATTTTTAAACAGTACCAAAAATAAATCTGCACCTAGATATGTTTCAGTTTCTAAATCTTTAATAAAGTTATTACTTAATTACATTGATCATCACACTTCATCTATTGAGGGATATGTTTTTATAAACAATGATAAACAAATAACTAACTCTTCTGTTAATAAATCTATTAGAGAAGCATGTTCCAAATTAAATATACATAGAAATTTAACTAGTCATGCATTTAGACATACACACGCTTCTATGCTCATACATGAGGGATTAAATATATATCATATCTCTAAAAGATTAGCCACTCATCTATAAACGTAACATTAAAAGATTACGGACATTTATTAAAAGAAACATACGAACAAGACAATAAAAAAGCACTAAAATTGATTGAAAATTTGTGACCAAAATTAATCTTAAATTAATAGTTTTGTGACCACGATGTGACCAAAAAATAATGCCTATATGTGTCTAAATGAATAAAAAAAGAGTGAAAACGTTGATTTAACAACATTCTCACTCTAAAAGTTCCTAAAAGTATATAAAATAATACCGGTGGTCGGGATCGAACCGACACTCCAAAAAAGGAACGGGATTTTGAGTCCCGCGCGTCTGCCAATTCCGCCACACCGGCTCAATAGATAAATAAAAAACTTCCCTCTGGAAGTATACTATGGAGCGGAAGATAGGACTTACACCTATACCTCGTTCCGGGAAGGAACGTGTTCTAAAAGTTGAACTACTCCCGCTTAATATAAAATTTAATGGAGCGGAAGATAGGACTTGCACCTATATCTCATTCCGGGAAGGAATGTGTTCTGAGAGTTGAACTACTCCCGCTTAATATAAAATATTTGATGGAGCGGAAGATAGGACTTACACCTATATCTCATTCCGGGAAGGAATGTGTTCTAAGAGTTGAACTACTCCCGCTTAATTAACATGGAGGCGGCAACCGGATTTGAACCGGTGATAAAGGTTTTGCAGACCTCTGCCTTACCACTTGGCTATGCCGCCAATAACTGGGCTAGCTGGATTCGAACCAGCGCGTG
>NZ_KV840036.1:33385-33598 GCF_001839105.1 Staphylococcus sp. HMSC62A08
CGCTTGGCTATAGCCCATTAATAATAAGGGCGGTTGAAGGGAATCGAACCCTCGAGTGTCGGAACCACAATCCGATGCGTTAACCACTTCGCCACAACCGCCATGGCAGGGGCAGTAGGAATCGAACCCACATCAAAGGTTTTGGAGACCTCTATTCTACCGTTGAACTATGCCCCTATTCAGATGGTGGAGGGGGGCAGATTCGAACTGCCG
>NZ_KV840037.1:0-48545 GCF_001839105.1 Staphylococcus sp. HMSC62A08
GGTCAGAGGTTCGAATCCTCTATGGCTCACTCTTTAAAGCACCTTCATTATTGGAGGTGCTTTTTTATTGTTAAATTTACAACTTCATGTCGTTAAATCTTGAAAATTGCAAGCGTATACATTAATCTGAATCTATGTCAATGAAAGGAGAATATATCATGAATCAACGTATTGAAATAATTGGAGCACCTTCTACATTTGGTCAGAAAAAATTAGGTGTCAATTTAGGACCAGATGCAATTCGTTATGCTGGATTATTAGCGCGTCTTAAAAGAATGGGACATGATGTTATAGATAAAGGAAATATTGAAGTTCCAAATTTAGATGTTGAAAAGTTTCATTCTAATCAGGAAGGTTTAAGAAATTACAACGAAATCATAACTGTTTCTGAAAATCTTAGCAAAGCTGTATCTGAAACAGTTAAAAACGGAAACTTTCCACTAACATTAGGTGGAGATCATTCAATTGCTGTTGGTTCTATTTCAGGTATCAGTCAATACTACAATAATCTAGGTGTCATTTGGTATGACGCACATGGTGATTTAAATGTACCTGAAGAATCTCCTTCTGGTAATGTACATGGAATGCCTTTACGTATTTTAGCTGGTGATGGTCCAGAGGAATTAGTTCATTTAAATGGATTCACTCCTAAAGTCAAACCTGAAAATATCGTATTAATTGGTATGAGAGATTTAGACAAAGGTGAGAAGGAATACATAAAAGATAAAAATATTAAAACATTCACTATGGCTGACATAGATCGTTTCGGAATACAAGAAGTCATTGAAAGATCTCTGGAATACTTAAAATCAAGAAATATTGATGGGTTGCATTTTTCTCTAGATGTTGATGCGCTAGATCCTTCTGAAACACCAGGAACGGGTACTAGAGTATTAGGAGGCTTGAGTTATAGAGAAAGTCACTTTGCCTTAGAATTATTAAGTGAATCAAAACTGGTGACGTCAATGGATTTAGTTGAAGTTAATCCACTTATCGATCATTTAAATAGTACTGCTGAACAAGCGGTAGCATTATTAGGAACATTCTTTGGCGAAACATTATTATAGAAAGTAGATTAAAGCTTACATGATTTATAATTATGTAAGTTTTTTTCTATTTTAGTTATTGTTCATATGACACTATAAACAATGATTGGTATAATATTTAATATGGAAAAATATTACCCGGAGGAGATGTTATGGATTTTTCCAACTTTTTTCAAAATCTAAGTACATTAAAAATTATTACAAGTGTACTTGATTTACTGATCGTTTGGTACGTACTTTATCTTCTCATTACTGTATTTAAGGGAACTAAAGCGATTCAATTACTTAAAGGTATCGTAGTAATTGTTATCGGCCAACAAGTCAGTAAAATGCTTAATTTAACAGCAACCTCCAAATTGTTCGATATCGTTATTCAATGGGGAGTACTCGCATTAATAGTTATTTTCCAACCTGAAATTAGACGAGCATTGGAGCAATTAGGTAGAGGTAGCTTCTTAAAACGTTATACCAATACTTATAGTCGAGATGAAGAAAAATTAATTCAGGCTGTTTCTAAAGCCGTTCAATATATGGCCAAAAGGCGTATAGGTGCACTTATCGTTTTCGAAAAGGAAACAGGGCTTCAAGACTACATAGAAACTGGTATTCCTATGAATTCAGATATTTCTCAAGAATTATTGACTAATGTTTTTATTCCGAATACACCTTTACACGATGGTGCAATGATTATTCAAGGAACTAAAATTGCAGTCGCAGCAAGTTATTTACCTTTATCAGATAGTGTTAAAATTTCAAAAAGTTTGGGAACAAGACACAGAGCAGCAGTAGGGATTTCAGAAGTTTCTGATGCTTTTACAGTTGTTGTTTCAGAAGAAACAGGTGATGTATCGGTAACTTTTGATGGTAAATTACGTAGAGATATATCTAATGAAGTGTTTGAAGAATTACTTGCTGAACACTGGTTCGGTGCACACTTTCAAAAGAAAGGTGTGAATTAGTATGTTAGAAAGTAAGTGGGGATTAAGATTTGTAGCCTTAATTCTAGCCGTATTTTTCTTTTTATCAGTAAATAATGTATTTGGAAATGTATTTAATACTGATGACATATCCCAGAAATCTACTAAAACGATTCAAGATGTACCTGTAGATGTTATTTACAATAATAAAGATTTGCATGTTACAAAAGCACCTGATAGTGTAGATGTTAATTTATCGGGTCCTCAATCAAAGTTAATAAAAATTGAAAACCCTGAGGACCTCAAAGTTACAGTTGATTTATCAGATAAAAAAGCAGGAAGCTATCATAAAAAGTATCAGGTTAAAGGTATAGGTAATGATGTTAGTTATAGTGTGAAACCTAAAACAGCAAACGTTAACTTAGAGAAAAAAGTAACGAAAGAAATGCATGTACAACCTGATGTTAGCCAAAGTGATATCGATGATAATTATAAAGTCAGTAAGCAAAAGATTTCTCCTGAAACTGTCAAAGTTACTGGAGGGGAACAACAACTTAAGAAAATTGCTTATTTAAAAGCTACTTTTAAAAATTCTAGTAAAATCACTAAAGATACAAATGATGTAGCAGAAGTTAATGCTTTTGATAAGGAATTGAATAAGCTTAATGTTTCAATTAATCCAAATGAGGTTAATTTAAAAGTCTCAGTCGCTCCTTTTAGTAAAAAGGTAAAAGTACATACTAAAACGACTGGGAAGTTAGATAATGATAAAGAATTAGACAATGTTAAATTGAATGATAAAGAAGTTCAAATTTATGGTAGTAGAGATGATTTACAAAGCATCAATGAAATAACTGCTGAAGTTGATTTGGATGGCATTTCAGACTCAACTGAGAAAACAGTGAAATTTGATTTACCTAAGAATGTTACGAAAGTAGATCCTAAAGAAACGAAAGCTTATATTAATGTCAAATAATTGATAGATACAAAAGGAGAGTTTAAGAATGGGAAAATATTTTGGTACTGATGGCGTTCGAGGAATTGCCAACCAAGAGCTTACTCCAGAGTTAGCATTTAAGTTGGGAAGATATGGTGGCTATGTTTTAGCACATAATAAAGGAGAGAAACATCCTAAAGTCCTTGTAGGTAGAGATACACGTGTTTCTGGTGAAATGCTTGAATCTGCTTTAATTGCGGGCCTTATCTCAATAGGAGCTGAAGTCATGCGTTTAGGTATTATTTCTACACCTGGTGTGGCTTATCTCACTAAAGAAATGGAAGCAGCTTTAGGTGTGATGATTTCTGCTTCTCATAATCCTGTAGCTGATAATGGTATTAAATTCTTTGGTTCAGATGGTTTCAAATTATCTGATGATCAAGAAAACGAAATTGAAACTCTACTTGACCAAGATAATCCTGAATTACCTCGTCCTGTAGGTGAAGATATAGTACATTATTCTGATTATTTTGAAGGTGCTCAAAAATATCTAAGTTACTTAAAATCAACAGTTGATGTTAACTTTGAAGGGCTAAAAATTGCATTAGACGGTGCTAATGGATCAACGTCATCACTTGCACCATTTTTATTTGGCGATTTAGAAGCTGATACAGAAACAATTGGCTGTAGCCCAGATGGATATAATATTAATGAGCAATGTGGTTCTACGCATCCTGAGAAATTAGCTGAAAAGGTACTAGAAACAGAAAGTGACTTTGGTTTAGCATTTGATGGCGATGGCGATAGAATCATTGCTGTTGATGAAAAGGGTCAAATCGTCGATGGAGATCAAATTATGTTCATCATTGGTCAAGAGATGCATAAAAATCATGAATTAAATAACGATATGATTGTTTCAACAGTTATGAGTAATCTTGGTTTTTATAAAGCCTTGGAAAATGAAGGCATTCAATCCAATAAAACAAAAGTTGGAGATCGCTATGTTGTAGAAGAAATGAGAAGAGGTAACTACAATCTTGGCGGTGAACAGTCTGGTCATATTGTTTTAATGGATTATAATACAACTGGTGATGGTTTATTAACCGGTGTACAATTAGCTTCTGTTATTAAAATGAGCGGAAAATCACTAAGTGAATTAGCAGCTCAAATGAAGAAATATCCACAATCTCTCATTAATGTTAGAGTAACGGATAAATATCGCGTTGAAGAAAATATCCATGTTCAAGAAGTTATGACAAAAGTTGAAACAGCAATGAATGGTGAAGGAAGAATTTTAGTTCGACCTTCCGGTACAGAACCATTAGTAAGAGTCATGGTGGAGGCAGCTACAGATGAAGATGCCCAACGCTATGCTCAAGAAATCGCTGATGTCGTTAAAGAAAAAATGGGTTTAGATGAATAAAAGTTACCGATAAACTTTAAATCAAACATTACAAAACACCTCCGAAAGGTATTTCGATACATCTTTCGGAGGTGTTTATTGTGGATGAAGTAGAGTATAAATTGTATATTTTTAAACTCAAATTTTTATAAAGCTTCTAAAGCTTTAACAATTTCATCAGCAAGTTGATCATCAACTTTGGCGTAAGCTTTTAAGAATGCTTTAGCACCGTGTTCTTTAATATAAGTATTCTTCTCAACTGTCTCTTGATCAGCTTTATCATCATAAGCGAGAAGTAGTGCTGCTGTATTAACTAAGCCATCGCGTTCTAATCCTTTTTCATATAGGTATGTTAAAGGTTTAATAATACGATCTTTAGGGCCAATTTTACGTATCGTTCCTCGACCTACACGTGTCACTTCATCTGATAAATTTGGATTTTTAAAACGTTCGATAATTTTTTCTACATACTGTGCTTGTTCACTTTCAGAGAAATCAAATTGGTCTGTGATATATTGACTTGTTTCACTTAAAACTTGACGCAATCCAGCATTAATTTGATCATCTTCAACAGCATCTAAAACCGTAGCTTTATCACCATAATAGCCTGCATATGCTAAATATGCGTGTCCAGTATTAACAGTTAATAATTTTCTTTCAATGTAAGGTGTTAAGTCATCTACGTATTTGATGTGGTTTAATTCTTCTCCATACCATGCATCTTTTTCGATGACCCATTCGAAGAAAGGTTCTACCATAACATCTAATATATTGTCGTTCTTTTGTAATGGTACGATTCTGTCTACAGCTGAATTGGCGAAGTGAATGTTATCACTTAATGGGCCTGTAATGTCTAAAATCGCTTTTTTCAAAGTATCTGTCGCCATAATTGCATTTTCACAAGCTACAATGTTCACGTGATTTTTCTTTTCTTTTAAATAAGGTGCAAATGATTTAGCGATAATAGGTAAAATGTTGACGCCGACAGCTGTTGTAATTAAATCTGCTTCAAGAATCGCTTCTTTAAGTTCATCAGAAGGTTGGGCTGAATTAATTGCATCGACATTATTAACACGTGTCGTTGTTTTGGATTCATCAGCTAGGATAACATCATATTGATGCTCTTTATCTAAAGCATTAATGATTTCCTCGTTTACATCTGCGAAAGTCACTTTTACATTATTATCCGCTAAAATATATCCGATAAATCCCCGGCCGATATTTCCGGCTCCAAAATGGACTGCTTTCATTATGCGTCAGCCTCCTCGAAAACTTGTTTAATTTCTTCTGCTGATTTCGCGTTCACAATTCTATCGACATTTTCCTCTTCACTAAAAGTGATAGCAATTTTGGATAGTAAATCTAAATGTTCACCATCTTTACCTGCAATACCAACAACCACTTTAACTTCTTCGCCGTTCCAATCTACGCCTTCAGGAATTTGTAATAAGCTTAATCCTGAACGAATTACGTTACCTTTTGCTTCTTCTGTACCATGAGGGATTGCTAAGCCATTACCCATAAACGTAGATACTACATCTTCACGGTCTTTCATAGCTTGAATATAGTTCTGTGTCACTGCACCGCTGTCTACAAGTGCTTGTCCTGCTTTTTCAATTGCATCGTTTTGACTTGATGCAGATACATTTAAAAAGATATTTTCGTTACTAAATAATTCACTCATTTTTATACACTCCTATAATAATTGACTTTTAATATGATTTAATAAATTTCTTTTTAGTATAGTTTTAAATTCCTGTGGTTTTTGCATATATTCATCAATATCCTCTAAATGTGAACTTAGCTCCTCAGATAGGGCGCTAACAAATCGAGCTATTTTTTGATTATCAGGAATAAACATACTAATCATATAGTGAATTGAGCTTTCATCATTTTGATTGTGTTGAAATTGAATTGGCTTTTCCAAAATAGTAATGAGTATCATAGGTTTCTTAAACATATCATCTCTTAAATGTGGAATTGCCACTGGATACGGATTAAGTATCCAATTAGGATGCTGTTCATATTTCAATTGCAACAAATCAGCGAATGATTGATTCCGCTCAATAACATTTTCATTGAGTAAATAGTCTTCTAAATATTGTTTCCAATTATCTACTAATTTATAATCTATTTTCACTGAATCTAACACTTCTAAACCTACACGCATGTCTTCAATAATAGTATCGGGATTAACGAAGGAATGTGTGTCAGTATCTTCAGAAGTATGCGTTTCATTCGATTTTGTACTTAAAAAGGAAGAAACATAAGCGACTTCATGCTCAGGTAATAATGGGTTTACAACGAGAAACGGTACGTCGATATCTAAATTAACAGTTGAAATAATTCCATCGTAAGCAGTTAAATCTAAAAGATTTAAATCACTCACAGAAGCTTGAGTAATTCTTTCAATTTCATTAAAAGCTTGTTCTAAACGGGTTGATAACAAACGACTTGTGCCTATACCACTACTACATACGACCAAGATGTTTAAGAAGCGATTGCCTTGATTCTTAATCGAACCACCAAAGTGAAGTACAATAAAGGCGATTTCGCTTTCAGGGAAGATTAAGTCTGGCCAAACCATGTGCAAGGCTTTATGAATATTTTCAAAAAGTCGAGGATATTTAAATTTAATCATTTCAGTTAAAGGATTATACGTTTCGATGTTTGATTTTAAACGATTAATTGCAGGATTAATATGCAGACTCAATCCCTCAACTAAATTGTCTTCATCATCAAAATGTTGTCCTGAAATGTGTTCTACCGTTTTTACAAATTGAAGAATCTTAGAATCATTACTTTCATCCTCTGAAGAGGCGTCTTTCGATACCTTTCGCTTTGCCCCACGCAAGTGAATCGTAATGAATGTGATTTCAGCTTGATTGAATGTGATATCATACATCTCTTCAAGTCGTTGAGCGATTTCTGTTGCAACTTTATGTTCAAGTGTATGTTTCACTGTTTCATAAATATCTTCATTAAGAGAAACATATTCGCCATTTTTCATGCGAGTGATACTTAAGACAATATGCACTGTTAGTGTTAAATAACTAGATTCAGTTAATGAATAGGGGAGTTCACCCAAATAATCCATGAGTATACGTTCGATCTTAAATATTCTGTCTAAATCTACTAAAGATTGTTGAGAATGATTTAATGACTGATATACGAAATGATTTTCAATCACTGAGTAGACGCTTGTACTATTCAAGTTATTTACCATGAGTTGGCTTAAGAACTCTCTTTTCTTCGATTCTGGACCGTTAAGATAAACACCTTCGCCACGCTTTCTAGATAGAGAAAGTTGATAAGAAGATAATTCAATTTCTAAATCATCCAATAATTTGGTTAACGTTTGAATAGAAACGCCTATTTCATGTGCCAAACTAAATTGTTTGATTGCGTGTTTGGACTGAATTAATGCATATAAGATGATAACTTTCTGCTCTTCAACTGATAAATCTAAAGTTTGTTGCTTTTTAACTTCTTCTTTTAAACCTTTAATATTAGCTTCTGTTCCTGCTAAGCGAATACCTTTTTTATTTGCACGTTCTAATTCAATAGAAAATGAATTGAGATATTTCTCGACATGTTTTAATTCTCTGTGAATTGTACGAGAGGACACCGCTAGTTGTTGAGCGATGTCGTATATAGTGACATATTGACCGTGATACTTGATTAATATATCAATAATATCTTTTTCACGTGTACTCAATAACATGGCGGTGTCCTCCATTTTCTTATATTTAAATTAGTCTTCTTTTTTCAAATTATTTAAAAGTTCTTCATATCTAGGTGAATTTAAGAAATTATCTACTGAAATATGAATGGCGTTAGGTACTTGTTTGATGGCACGGTCTGTCAATGTCTTTTGAGTAATAACAAGTTGTGCATCGTTAGGTAATTGGTTAATAGCTGTATTAGTTACATTTACATCTGTAATGCCAGCTTTCTTAAATTTATTACGTAACATACTTGCACCCATTGCACTTGAACCCATACCCGCATCGCATGCGAATATAACATGATTCACACCACTGTAGTCATGGGCATCTACATCCTCAGTATTATAGTTATCTAATAACTGTTCTGAGTCGTCTTCGCTTTCACTTGAGCTTGCTTGACTAGCTGTAGCGGCTGTTGCTCCTGTAGCACCAGCAGTTTGTTTAGATGTTTCAGTGCTTTCTTTGTCTGAAGCGGTTAATTTAGAAGACACATTCGATTTTTTACCTTTAGTAGCTTCCATTTGAGCAGTTGCAGCTTCTAAATCTTGTTTAGGTTCTTTCGTAAATTTCATGATTAATGCTGCGACTATAAATGATACGAGCGTTGCAAGAAATACACCAAGTAACATGTGTAGGAATTCGCCTTTAGGTGCGTTTAAACAATACACAATAAATGATCCTGGTGACGCTGGACTTCTAAAACCGAATCCAGTAGCTTGGTATGTTGCAACACCAGTCATGCCACCTAAGATAACGGCTAAGAATAGTAAAGGACGCATTAATACATATGGGAAGTAAATTTCATGAATCCCACCTAAGAAGTGGATAATACCTGCACCATATGACGTTGCTTTTGCAGTTCCTTTTCCGAAAATCATATACGCTAATAAAATACCTAAACCTGGTCCAGGGTTTGATTCAATCGTGAATAAAATAGATTGACCTGCGTGCGCTGCTTGGTCAGAACCAAGTGGTGTAAATACACCGTGGTTAATAGCGTTATTTAAGAATAATATTTTAGCGGGTTCAACAATAATACTTACGATTGGTAACATATGAAGGTGAACTAAGAATTCAACTGCAACTGATAGAATATGCATGATGAATTTCATAATTGGCGCTAAAATTTCAAAGCCAAGTATTGTCATGATGAAACCTAAAATACCAGCTGAGAAGTTATTAAATAACATTTCAAAACCTTGTGGCGTTCTAGGTTGAACAAACTGGTCGACTTTTTTCATTAACCAACCTACGAGAGGTCCCATAATCATAGCACCAAGTAACATTGGCGTATCTGGTAATGCTACAATGACCCCCATCGTCGCTGTAGCTGCAATAATACCACCACGTAAACCGTGGATTAAACGTCCACCACTAAATGCAATAAGTAGTGGAATTAAATACGTAATCATTGGCCCTGCTAATTGAGCTAAGTCTTTATTAGGGAACCAACCATTTTTTATAAAGATTGCGGCGATAAAGCCCCATGCAATAAATGCACCAATATTTGGCATAATCATACTACTTAAGAATGATCCAAATGCTTGAACTTTTCGTCCTAATCCTTTTTTCTCTTGAGTTTGTGACATCTCTACACCTCTTTTTAATTAGTATGTGTCTAAATTTAGTTTAAAGCCTTGGGTTACATTCACTCAATATAAACAAAATTTAAGTTTGTCATGTCATTTGTGACATATTAAATCTAACTATTGAAGATATTTAAAAGATGAATTAGTTTTTGTTTTAATTTCATTTCAATGGTTAAAAGAATAACTTTTTTAAATTGTTTCGAGAAACATTGTGAAATCATTTGCAAAATAAAACAACGACAGTGTACAATAATGATTAATGGAAAGGAGGAAAGAAAGGTAATAAATAATTATAGCGCCTGTGCAAAATGACTAAGTGATCATCGACGATTAAAAGTTAATTAGGAGAACTTTTATAGAGGATGATTTAGCTTTTGTAGACGAGGAGGATAGTGATCGAATAGATCGGCGGATGCTATCCCGGATGTGGCTCATTCGTTAGCTTATTAAGTAAAACACCAGGGTAACTTGGTGGACAAAGTTAATAAGATCGCCAAATATAATAAATACTTAGGGGAGCGTAGAGTAGCGTGTTTAAATTTGAATATCACACGCTTATTTCTTGATGTATTCAACACGACATCGTATATGATAGAAGATTATCAATCTAAATTAAGATAATGAATCATATTGCTCACGTTATCCCTCATTTTGGAGGAAATAAATTATGTGTGGAATTGTTGGTTACATTGGTTACGATAATGCCAAGGAATTACTATTAAAAGGTTTAGAAAAATTAGAATATCGTGGTTACGATTCAGCTGGTATTGCTGTAGTCAATGATCAAGGTACGAAAGTATTTAAAGAAAAAGGTAGAATTGCTGAATTACGTAAAGTTGCAGATAGCAGTGAAGAAGACGGAACAGTAGGTATTGGTCACACACGTTGGGCGACACATGGCGTACCTAACTATGAGAATTCTCACCCTCATCAATCTACTTCAGGTCGATTCACACTCGTACATAATGGTGTAATTGAAAATTATGAAGAGTTAAAAGCTGAATACTTATCAGATGTAACATTTTTATCTGAAACAGACACGGAAGTCATTGTTCAACTTATTGAGCGCTTTTCAAATGAAGGACTTTCAACAGAAGAAGCATTTACTAAAGTAGTGAAATTATTACATGGTTCATATGCTTTAGGCTTATTAGATGAAGAAGATAAAGACACTATTTATGTAGCTAAGAATAAATCACCATTGTTAATTGGTGTCGGTGAAGGTTTCAACGTTATTGCTTCAGATGCTTTAGCGATGTTACAAGCAACAAATCAATATAAAGAAATTCATGACCATGAAATTGTTATTGTTAAACGTGATGATGTCATCATTAAAGATATCGATGGTCAAGTACAAGATCGTGAATCTTACACTGCTGAAATCGATGCTTCAGATGCTGAAAAGGGTGTATACGATCACTACATGTTAAAAGAAATTCATGAGCAACCTGCAGTAATGCGTCGAATCATTCAAGAATATCAAGATGAAGAAGGTAACTTGAAAATTGATCAAGACATCATTAAAAATGTTGCCGATGCTGACAGAATCTATATTATCGCAGCAGGTACAAGCTATCATGCTGGTTTAGTTGGTAAAGAATTCCTAGAAAAGTGGGCTGGCGTGCCAACTGAAGTACATGTAGCATCAGAATTTGTGTACAATATGCCTTTATTATCTGAAAAGCCTTTATTCATCTATATTTCACAATCAGGTGAAACAGCAGATAGTCGTGCCGTATTAGTTGAAACTAAAAAATTAGGTCATAAATCATTAACAATTACAAATGTTGCTGGCTCAACATTATCTCGTGAAGCGGACCATACATTATTACTACATGCAGGTCCTGAAATTGCGGTTGCATCAACAAAGGCTTATACAGCACAAATTGCAGTTTTATCAATTCTTTCACAAATCGTTGCTAAAAATCACGGACGTGAAGCGGATATTGACTTATTAAGAGAATTAGCTAAAGTCACAACTGCTATCGAAACAGTTGTTGATGATGCACCTATTATGGAAGAAATTGCTACTGATTTCTTAGAAACAACACGCAATGCGTTCTTTATCGGACGTACAATTGACTACAATGTAAGTCAAGAGGGTGCGCTTAAACTTAAAGAGATTTCATACATTCAAGCTGAAGGCTTTGCCGGTGGTGAATTGAAGCACGGTACAATCGCACTTATTGAAAATGGTACACCAGTCATCGGCTTGGCAACTCAAGAGAACGTTAACTTATCTATTCGAGGAAATATTAAAGAAGTAGTCGCACGTGGTGCACATCCATGTATTATTTCTATGGAAGGCTTAGATAAAGATGGAGATACGTATGTTATCCCTCACGTTCATGAATTATTGACACCATTAGTTTCTGTAGTAACAATGCAATTAATCTCATATTATGCGGCGTTACACAGAGATTTAGACGTAGACAAACCACGTAACCTAGCTAAATCAGTTACAGTTGAGTAAGCGTAGCTATCGCTATAGTAAATGCCGACAAAGAGTATTCTTTGTCGGTATTTTTTGTTTGAGTCTTATAATAGAACTTTTGAAAATATAAAAAATATCTTACAATATTTCTATTTTAAAGTGATGAAGAACAATTTTTACTCCTGTGGTTGAAATAAATAGGTATTTTCTAAAAACTAAGTCGTTGCACTTTATCTTAAACAGTGCCACAATTTATTCAAGTAGAAATTGTAACGAGTGAAGGAACATATGAAAAACGTTAAAGCAATATTCTTAGACATGGATGGAACAATCCTACATGAGAACAACAAAGCATCTAATTATACTAAAGAGGTCATCGACGAATTACGAGATAAAGGGTATAAAGTCTTTTTAGCGACTGGACGTTCATATTCAGAAATTCATCAATTAGTACCCGAAGGATTTAAAGTTGATGGAATTATTAGTTCTAATGGTACGACAGGTGAAATTGACAATCGTAATTTATTTAAACATAGCATGTCTTTAGAACAAGTTAAAAATATAGTTGAATTAGCTGAGCAACAAAATATTTATTATGAAGTATTTCCTTTTGGGGCACAGCGTATTGTTCTAAATAGAGATGAACAGTGGATGCGTGAAATGATTTCTAGTGAGGCGCCACCGAATCATGTAAGTCAAAGTGAGTGGTCATCTAGACGAGATGCCATGAGAGATAAGATAGATTGGCGCGACGAATTGCCTAATTTAGATTATTCTAAGATTTACTTATTCAATCCTAATTTAGATAAAATAACTATATTTAGAGACGAATTGATTCAAAATAAAGTGAAACTAAGTATTAGTGTATCTAATTCATCTCGTTATAATGCAGAAACAATGGCTTATAATACAGATAAAGGTACTGGCATTAAAGAAATGATAGAGCACTTTGGGATTAAACAAGAAGAAACGCTAGTTATCGGCGATAGTGATAATGATAGAGCAATGTTTGAATTCGGTCATTACACAGTGGCTATGAAAAATGCAAGACAAGAAATTAAAGACATCACAGATGATGTCACTGTAGAAACAAACGAGGAAGATGGCGCAGCCAAATATTTAAAAACGCATTTATTAGATAAATAATTGAAACTTAGATCATTTAAAATATATGAAAAGCTCGCAAGTAACCATAATTGGCGTTACTTGCGAGCTTCTTCATATTGATTTAATTATTTGTTATCGAAAGTATCTTTTGCTTTATCACTGATGTTATCTTTAACGTCATTCGCTTTATGAGATGCATTATCTTTTAAATCTTGACCTTGATCAGAAATGCTATCTTTTTTATCGTTGATTTGACTTTCAGCTTTATCTTTGAAGTTATCATCAGTTGATTGATGATTATTAACTTTATCTTGTGCTTTTTCTTTCGCATCTGATGTTTGATGATTAACATCATCTTTAGTATCCGCTAAAGTATTTTTATTTTTCTTCTTATCTTTACGTGCTTTTTTATCAGGTTTATCAATCTTTTCACCACGAGTGATGAAGTAGTATACAATACCCATGATGATAACGGTATATATTAAGATTCTTATAAGAATGATAAGAATATATACTACATATACAAAAATTTGGGCAACAGATTGTGACATATTACCTGTTAAGAAACTAAATAAGGTAATAAGTGGTTGACCAGTAAGAAGTACAATAAGATTTAATAATAGCACACCAATAAAGAATTTAAACCAAGTTTTATGACCGTTTTTAATACCTTTGAATCCTTCTTTAACATTGCTGAATGCACGTCGTGTTGGATCTTCAGCAAATGCAACCGTGTAATTAATAATGAAAATAAAGAAGAACCAGTAAATAATAGAATTAATAAATCCTATTATTAAAACAATAATAATTTGAGTAATAAGTAAAATACCCATCCCCTCACCTATACCAGCGATGATGGGTTGAATCACTGCAAACAATTGTGACAGTGCGAAATTATATAATAAGTTTAATAAGTACGCGATGACAGATAAAATAATAAATACAATTACTGTAACCAACGCAAGTAATAAAGATTTTGAATAATACCCTTTATTAGTGAATGCAAAGAATAAATCGCTAAATTTTACTTTTTCATTTTTCATAGCTTTTTGGAAAACATTTAATGCCCCAGCAATTAATTGATATCCTACGAAAATGAATAATATTGCTAAAATCAAATAAATTATTGCAAGCGATATAACCAATGAAGTGGTCGTTTGACCGAATTGTTGTAACATTTGCATTTGTCTGTTTACTTTTGTAATAAATATAGTTGTAAATACATATACAATGAAACAAGCTGCAAAACTAAATAAAGCAAATAATAAAGCTTTGAGTATTTGCGGTTTAGCATTTTTAAATGCTGATTTATAATATCTAAACAAATTATAAGCACTCCTTTACCGTAATATAAATACAATATCAAAAATCCTAATTTTTTTAAATTAATATCTAACATAATTAGGTGTTGAGTGTTAAAATATGCTAATGAATTTATATTGAAAGGAGATATCATCATGAAATTTGCAGTTATTACTGATATCCATGGTAATTATGATGCATTAGAAAAGGTATTGGATGATATTGATAGTAGGGAAGATATCGATAAAATTTACAATCTTGGCGACAATATAGGTATTGGACATGAGACAAATAAAGTTTTAGATACTGTTTTTGATCGTGATGATATGGAAATGATTGCAGGAAACCACGATGAGGCAATTATGACACTTGTGAATGGTACAGAATATCCAGAAGACCTTAAAGGTAAATTTTATGAACATCACCAATGGATAGAAAGCCATCTCGACGAATCTTATTATGAGGAACTTAATCATTTACCACGTTATATAGAAACAACAATTAAAGGTAAAAAGGTTCTATTTATTCATTATGAAATTCCTAACGAGAAATTAGACGTGGGTATTGAGGGACAACCGTTTGCTCCGATAGCAGGAGACGATGAACAAGAAATCGCTAAACTTTTTGAAGATAAAGAAGCTGATTTAATCTTATTTGGACACAATCATAGATTACACATGTTTGATGATAAATCTACCATTTATTTTAATCCTGGTGCAGTAGGTTTAAACAATGGAGCACACACAGTTTATGGTATTGTCACTATAAATGAACAAGGAATCTCAATCGAACGCGTTAAATTAGCGTATGACGATGAAGAATTTATAGAAGGCTTCGCTGAGAAGAAAGTTCCTGCTCGTGATTTTATATTTGAAAACTTTATGTAAATAATACACATTACGAATAACAAAAGGGCCTGTCTAGAGTGAATTTAAGGTTAATTCATTTTAGACAGGCCCTTTTTAATGTATACAATTTTAAACTCGAACCATTTTTAATGACTATGGGCGTGTTGATGTGTATGAGAATGTTCATGAACGCCAGAGCATAATGTTGATTCGTCATGTTTATGTTTTGGTGTTTCTAATTGTATCGTCATATGTTGAACATTTTGATGTAATAAATCATGTTCGATTGTTTCCAAGAGTGATTCACATTCTTCAACTGTTAAGTGCTCAGGTACAACTGCATGACAACTTAATGCATTCATGTCGTTAGAAATTGTCCACACATGATAATCATGAACATTTTGGATACGCTTATCTTTAGTAATCGTTCTTATAACGGCCTCTAAATCAACATCGCTTGGTGTCCCTTCCATTAAAATATTGAGCGAAGATTTTGCTATGCCATAAGCACTTTTCAAGATAATAAGTGACACTAAAATACTAGCGATAGGATCGGCAACTGTGAAGTTGAATCCCCAAATTAATAATGCTGCTACGATGGCGCCAATAGATCCGAATAAATCGCCTAAAACGTGTAAGAAAGCGCCACGCATATTTAGATTATGGGAAGTGTCGCCGCCTCTAAACATAAGTACTGCAACGATGACATTCACGATGAGACCCACCATACTAATGATAAACATTTCTTGTGATTGTACCTCTGGTGGTGCAAAGAATCTACGTACCGCTTCAATAATAATCATGATGCTAATGATAAATAGCGTTACACCATTAAATAGAGCAGCTAATACTTCAAAACGTTTATATCCATATGTTTTAGTTTGTGTAGCATTCTTTTCAGCATAAATAAAGGCTACAAGTGCGACACCGAGTGAAATCGTATCGCTTAGCATGTGAAACCCATCTGAGAGTAATGCCAAACTATTAGCGACAAATCCACCGATAATTTCAACTATCATAAATAAACCGATAATAATAAATGAAATAAGAAGTACCTTTTTATTATTTGTGTGTACGTGACCGTGTGCATGATTGTGACCGTGATGTTGATGATTATGAGTTGTCATTTAATTTCCACCTTCATTAGGGTGACTTGCATGATGAATGGCTTGTTTAAGTAAAGTAGAGACATGTATTTCTTTTTTTGCGTTATTCATAGATTGACCTTGGCGTTTAGATTTTACTAGATGAATACTTTTTAATAACTTAAGCTGATGAGATACGTTGGATTGAGACATGTTCAAAGTGTGAGAAATATGTCCAACACTCGCTTCACCATATTCAAGTAATTCCATAATTCGCAACCGATTTAAATCACTCAGAGCTTTAAATATTTCTGTGACTCTCGTTAAAGTCTCAATATGAGAATCTACGTCATGTTCAAATTCATTCATCATGCTACACCTCTTTATATGAATATTTGTTCATATATTAATATAATCCACTGGCCACCTTATGTCAATGTGAATTGAATGAGGTTTATCTATGGAAAATAGTGGTAAATATCTTATACGATTTTTATAAGGAGGACGTTGATAATGAGTATTTTATTAATAGGTGCAAACGGTGGCGTAGGTTCAAAATTAGTGCAACAACTCAAAAATGATTATGTAGAATTTACTGCAGGTGTACGTAAAGAAGAACAAGTAAAAGATTTAGAAAATGAAGGCGTAAAAGCCACACTCGTTGATGTAGAGAAAGATAATATTGATGACTTAACTCAAACATTTAAAGAGTTCGATAAAGTGATATTCTCAGTAGGCTCTGGTGGTAGTACAGGTGCGGATAAAACAATTATTGTTGATTTAGATGGCGCAGTTAAAACAATGGAAGCAAGTAAAAAAGCAGGTATCAAACACTATGTGATGGTTTCAACATACGATTCTAGAAGAGAAGCATTTGATCCAAGCGGAGATTTAAAACCATATACGATTGCTAAACATTATTCAGACGATTATTTAAGAAATTCTGGTTTAAATTATACAATTGTTCACCCTGGATTACTCACAGATGAAGCGGGTTCAGGAAAAATTGAAGCAGCACTATACTTTGAGGATAAAGGTTCAATCCCACGAGAAGATGTTGCCTCAGTACTTAAAGAAGTTGTAACGTCTGATAAATATGCTAATCAAGAGTTTCAAATTCTAAGTGGTGAAAAAGATATTAAAGACGCACTTCAAAAATACGACTAAAATTTGTATATGTAGCGAATTAATCTTTCTTCAAAGAAGTCGAGTTGTTCAAAAATAACTCGGCTTCTTGCTTTATTTTACATAGATAAAGAGTAAAAGTGATGCTATTCAATTTTTAGCGCCATTGATATAATAATGAGTAACTTCATTTCAACTTTATAGAATATTGTTGAATTTAAATTTAATTAATGACGATTTGTTCTATTTGATTTTAAATAATTATCTTTATTTAAAAAATTCGATACTTCGCTAGAATTTGAAATATGGTACAATCATTAATAGTGATAATGGGGAAGAAATAAAAGTACATAGATACAGGGGTCTATACATAAAAAATCATTTAAAACTATATTTTTTAAATGATTTATATTACGAAGTAAAAGATATTAAAGTATCTGATGGGATGTAAGGATACTAAAGTTAACTTGAAAAACGATAGATTAAGTTAACATGTGAGATAATGGAGGTGTAATTATGCCGTTATTTTTAAAGCCAATTTTTCATGAAAAAGTTTGGGGAGGTAGCAAACTTGAACAATTTGGATACAACCTTCCCAATGCCCATATAGGTGAGTGTTGGGGAATTTCAGCACATCCAAATGGTAAAAGCGAGATTATCAACGGACCATATGCTGGGCAAACGTTAGATCAAGTTTGGAATGATCATAGAGAACTATTTGGCGAATTTCCAAGTAAAGACTTTCCTTTAATGGCCAAAATTGTAGATGCTGAAGCACCTCTATCAATACATGTCCATCCTGATGATTCTTATGCATATGAAAATGAAGAAGGACAATACGGTAAGTCTGAATGTTGGTATATTATTGAAGCAGAGGAAAATTCCGAAATTACAATTGGAACTCATGCCACATCTCGTGAAGCGTTTGAAATGCAATTAAATGAAGGTACATTTGAAGAAAACTTGAGAAAAATTAAAGTTAACCCAGGTGACTTTTACTTTATTCCGGCAGGTACAATTCATTCTATTGGAGCTGGAATTATGGCATACGAAACGATGCAATCATCAGATATTTCTTATAGAGTCTATGATTATGATCGAAAAGTAGAAAATGGGGAGCCAAGATCTTTAAATATAGCTAAAGCGTTAGATGTGATGGACTATTCTAGTGAGTTACCAACCATTGTTCCTCAAAACGAAGTGATAGAAAGTCATAATTGTACTCATATTGTATCGAATGATTTCTTCACCATAGTAAAATGGGAAATTTCTGGCACTTTAAATTATATGAAGCCACGTGAATTCTGTCTGATTTCTGTACTAGAAGGCGACGGTAAAATTATCATTGATGGTGAAATTTTCGAAATTCATAAAGGAACTAACTTTGTCTTGACTTCAGAAGATTTAGATAGTGTTTTTGAAGGTGATTTCACACTAATTATCAGCTATATATAACATTTGGTTAGAAGATATATTGCGGTAGAGATTAATGATATAAGGAGCGTTAACGTTGAAACAATTTTTATATATTTCTCTCGTTTGTGGAATTATTGCGGGAGCAGGGATATTCTTACATATGCCACATTATCCATCGCTGATCATACCTAGATGTGTGGCCATATTAGGTATAATAAGTGCTTTAATTACTATTAAAGATAAAGAAATTAATATCATGCTTAAATTAGGAGGAGTAATGATTAATTTACTTCCTCTTTTAGGTAGCCTTATCACTCCTCGTTAAATAATGATTTATAGGTGCAAGTGTCTTCAATAGATACTTGCACTTTTTTACTGAAAATAATTAAAAAAATCAAATAGTTAGTGAATAATGAATATGTATGATAAAAATTATGATAAAATGAATTTAAAATTTGTGAGGAATAGCTCGAATTACGTAAATATATTTATATTATAGGAGAGGTAAGGAGTATCATAATGACTGAGGAAATCAATTATTTTTGGCTAAACTGTGGTTATAATAGATGGAATCACAATGAACCTCTAGTAGGACAAACTACTTTATTTGAATCAGGAGCCCATTTCAATCCTTCTCAAGGCTTTCGTGCCTTTAAAAAAGCTAAGGCTGGAGACAAAGTCATCTTTTATCAAGTACAAACAGACTCTGGCTTATTAGGTATGGGCGAAATTATAAGTGTTCAATCGGGAGCTCAAAATAAAATTAGAGTGGAATTTAAGTTCACCGAAGAATTAAAATCATTAACTACGGATTATTTAAAACGTAGTGAAGCTTTAGATTTTCGTATGAATAATATGAAAGAAACATTATTCAATCAGATTAAGGCATCAGAATTTGATTTAATTGTAAGTTTAGGTAAAGGTGAAACTAAAATTCCTAGGTACTTTTTATTATCAGAAACTGAGGATTTCGAACCTGGCAAAAATTATACAATTTATACACATACTTACAATGGAATTAAAAGAAATGGCTATCATTTCTACACACAACTAGAAGTTGGAGACAATATCATTATTTATAATAAGAAGAAAGAACAATCAGTTGTAGGCTTAGGAGAAGTATCACGTCATATACATGAAAAGCCACCAATTCCAGGTAGAACCAATAGTACAGCTATAGAAATATTATATAACGAAGATATTACACCTATTTCACTTGGACACTTAAATAAGCATCCTAAGTTAAAAAACTTATATTTCTTACAGGAAAATGCCAAACAAGCTATTGCAAGTATGTCGCAAGCACAATATGATGCAATATTAGACATGAGTGCGAATAATGGAATTAAAAATCCATTTGAAACCGTTCAAAAATCTGAGATAACTGAGCATCAGAATGATGACGCACTTAAGCCTTTTATTTTATTAGTTGTTGAGAAAAAAGAAGAAGGTTTAAAAGCAGCGAACGACTTGTTACAAAAGACGAATGCGAATCCAGTAATTACAAGTGGTCATCCTGATTTTACAGAGGATATGCTATATGGTAAATATTTACCAAACGAGACGGGTGCCTTGTATTATCGAGAAGGATTTATTACTCAACTTATGCCAAATAAAGATAAAAATTATCTTGTGATTGATAATTTCAATCGTATAGATCCTGATATTTTCCAAACATATATTAATGTACTTGAAGGTTATGAAGTCACTTTACCAAGATATAATAAGGATGGAAGTATGATTAAGTGGTCTAAGAATAAAGATTCGTTCTATCATTTTAATCCCAATTGGCACATTATAGGTGTGACTTACGATTCTATTGATGAAATTAAGGAAAAATATTCACAACAATTCCTTAAATACACACGTATCGTCCGCGTAAAAAATGATTAGGGAGCGGGACAGAATATAATTTAGTGAAATTATTTTCGTTGTCCCTCACCCAACTTGCATTGTTTGTAGAATTTCTTTTTAAGAAATTCTCTATGTTGGGGCCCCGCCGGGTGTTGGGGCCTCGCCGGCAAGGATGGCTAGGATTGAAAGAAGCTTGATATAATTGCACTTTCAATTCAGACATCTACTGCTAATACGTTGAATTAAACTGTAATATTAAATTTTGTGCCACTCTCTCATGCAATAGACAAAGTCTATTGTAAACCTTTAAAGAAGTACTGGTTTCTTTGAAAGCTAGTACTTCATATTTAAACCTAGAACTTCAAATCAATATCTATATTTACTCCCTTTAAAATTGTCATTAACAGTGATGATAATTTTAAAGGGAGTTTTTCTATTGAGACATGGGTGTTTAATTTTATTTTAAAAAAGGAAATATATTTATATATAGATGACAATAAGGAGGGTATTTAATTATGCCTATTATTTATTATGACGGTAATTGTGTATATTGTTATAATTACGCAATTTGGTTAATTCAAAACGGTCTTTCTCATAGATATGAATTTGCAACAATAAAAGGCAAATATGGAGAACACTTTTTCAAACAATACCCTGAAGCTGAAAATAGAAATAGTGTGATATTGCAAGAGGGCAATCATTTAGAGTACAAATCAAATGCAATTGCAACGCTCATCACTTCATTGCCTAATAACCATAAATGGCTCGGTATAGGTTTAAGAGTAGTGCCTAAACCATTACGTGATCTAGGTTATAACTTATTTGCGAATAATAGAGATAAAATGTGGAAAACACATTGGCATAAGCCAACAGAATATGAAAAATCTTTCTTTTTAGATGATAATGCAAAAATTAAGTTAACTTAATTGATAATAATAAGGCCTAATTGATAATATAGTATTATAATGGAAAAAGCTGAGCTGTGAAGTACAAGCTTTAGAATAAGAGCGTTTTAAAGAAAGAATAGTATTTCATTCCGTAGACTTCTGTCACAATCTAGATGTTTATTTATAATTACTATAAATAAAAGTGTGATTTTGCTTTACAGATTATAATTATTATAATATAATAGTCGTTGTAATTAAGGAGGAAACATTTAAGGAGTGTATTTAGATGAGTAATCAACAAGATGTAGTAAAAGAATTAAATCAACAAGTAGCAAACTGGACAGTAGCATATACGAAATTACACAATTTCCATTGGTACGTTAAAGGACCTAATTTCTTCTCATTACACACTAAATTTGAAGAACTTTATGATGAAGCAAGTCAATATGTAGATGATTTAGCAGAAAGAATTTTAGCAATTGGTGGTAATCCAATTGGAACGCTAACAGAAAGCTTAGATAAATCAATTGTAAAAGAAGCTGGAAAAAATTATGCAGCTGAACAAATGGTAGAAGAACTTTCTAAAGATTTCACTAATATTTCTAAACAATTAGAAAATGCAATTGAAGTCGCAGGTAATGCAGGTGACGATGTATCAGAAGATATGTTTATTGGCATGCAAACTTCAGTAGATAAACACAACTGGATGTTACAATCATATTTAGGTAAATAATTGAATAGTTAAAGCAAACACTTTGTTAAGTGTAAGTGATATAAATAAAGAGGGAACAAGTCTTCAAGTAGACTTGCTCCCTCTTCTTATTTTGTATCTGATTATTCTGCGATTTCTAGAGCGATTTCCATCATTTGTGTAAATGAATTTTGTCTTTCTTCAGCACTTGTTGCTTCATCACGTAAAATGTGGTCACTTACTGTGAAAACGCCAAGCGCTTTTTTACCAGAGTGAATCGCGTTTAAGTATAAGCCTGCGGATTCCATTTCGATACCTAAGATACCCATTTTTTCCATGCGTCATTAAATGTAGTATCAGCGTTGTAGAAAGTATCAGAAGATAACACGTTTCCTACATGAGAGATCGCACCAATTTCATCTGCTGCTTTTTTCGCCTTAGTGACTAAATCAAAGTCGGCAATAGGTGCAAAGTGTCCAGGAATATTAAATTGATCTACGTAATTTGAGTTTGTAGAAGCGGCTTGAGCAATGATGACATCATATAAGTTGACGTCCTCCTGAAGCGCACCACATGAGCCAACTCGAATAATTGTATCTACATCAAAGAAATTGTATAACTCATATGAATAAATTCCGATACTAGGAATACCCATTCCTGACCCCATTACAGAAACTTCTTTACCTTTATATGTACCTGTATAACCGAACATATTTCGAACTTCATTGAATTGTTCCACATTCTCTAAAAAATGATCTGCAATATATTTAGCACGCAAGGGATCTCCTGGCATTAATACTGTTTTAGCAATTTTCACACCATTTGGTTGAATATGTGGTGTACCGTTTGTCATTTGTCATCTTCTCCTTATTTTAAAACGATTAATATGGTTAAAAACCTCTCTATTACAATAATAAGATAACATTTGTTTATCTTTTTTGCGAATTTTTGTACTATATAATTGTAGGCAAATATTATGTGATTATTAACTAAGTATTAATGTTATATTTAATATTTATAACTGAGGAATATATTGCATTTTATTTTGGAAAATGGAGGAATGGAAATGAATAAAGCAAAATATATAGACCACACATTATTAAAGCCAGATTCAACACGTGAGCAAATTGATACGATCATTGAAGAGGCCAAAACATATCAATTTAAGTCTGTATGTATAAACCCGAGCCATGTGGCATATGCTGCTCAAAAATTAAAAGAAACGGATGTACTTGTATGTACAGTCATCGGTTTCCCGTTAGGTGCTACTACGACAAATGCGAAAATTTTTGAAACAGAAGAAGCAATCAAGAATGGCGCTTCAGAAATTGATATGGTGATTAATATCGGCGCATTAAAAGATAAACGCTACGATGATGTACAAAAAGATATAGAAGGCGTTGTAGGCGCAGCTAATGGTAAAACAGTCAAAGTCATTATTGAAACTGTGTTATTAACGGATGAAGAAAAGGTTAAAGCTTGTGAATTAGCTGAAAAAGCTGGTGCTGATTTTGTTAAGACGTCTACAGGATTTGCAGGTGGGGGCGCCACACCTGAAGATGTTAAATTAATGAAAGATACAGTAGGTGATCGTTTAGAAGTTAAAGCCTCTGGAGGCGTTAGAAATCTTGAAGACTTTAACAAAATGATTGAAGCTGGAGCGACTAGAATTGGGGCGAGTGCAGGAGTACAAATCATTAAGGGACTTGAATCAGACTCAGATTATTAAACAATTCATTTAAGGGAATGATTTTTATGAGAATGGTCGATATTATCGAAAAGAAACGTGACGGACATGCTTTAAGTAAAGAAGAAATTGAATTCTTTATTAAGGGTTATACAAAAGGTGACATACCTGATTATCAAGCTTCAAGTTTAGCTATGGCTATCTTTTTCCAAGATATGAACGAAGAAGAACGAGCGGCAATGACAATGGCGATGGTCAATTCAGGTGATCGAATCGATTTATCGCAAATTCATGGTACTAAAGTAGATAAACATTCTACGGGTGGTGTAGGAGATACAACAACGCTTGTACTTGCGCCTTTAGTTGCATCAGTAGGTGTACCTGTGGCCAAAATGAGTGGTCGTGGATTAGGTCATACAGGCGGAACAATTGATAAGTTAGAGTCAGTTAAAGGTTTTAATGTTGAAATCAGTGAAGAAGATTTTATTAAATTGGTCAATGACAATCAAGTAGCTGTCATAGGGCAATCTGGCAACTTAACACCTGCTGACAAAAAACTTTATGCATTACGTGATGTAACAGGGACAGTTAATTCAATACCACTCATTGCTTCATCTATTATGAGTAAGAAAATAGCCGCTGGGGCAGACGCTATTGTTTTAGATGTGAAGACAGGTAGCGGTGCTTTTATGAAAACATTAGAAGATGCAGAAGCATTAGCACACGCAATGGTAAGTATAGGTAATAATGTAGGTAGAAATACTATGGCAATTATTTCAGATATGAGTCAACCATTGGGACGTGCAATTGGAAATGCATTAGAGTTGCAAGAAGCAATTGATACATTAAAAGGTCAAGGGCCTGATGATTTAACAGAACTCGTATTAACGTTAGGTTCTCAAATGGTTGTGTTAGCAAGTAAAGCAAGTACGCTAGATGAGGCGAGACAGCTTCTTGAAAGTGCAATCCACACAGGACAAGCATTAGAAAAGTTTAAAACATTTATTAGTAATCAAGGCGGCGATGCGTCTATCGTTGATCACCCTGAACAATTGCCACGTGCGCGCTATCAAATTCATTTTCAAGCACAGAAAGATGGCATGATTACTGAAATGATTGCGAATGAAATTGGCGTAGCTTCAATGATGCTTGGAGCAGGTCGTCAAACCAAAGAAGATGTCATCGACCTTGGCGTAGGTATTGTTCTGAATAAAAAGGTCGGCGATCGTGTTACTAAAGGTGATAGTATTCTTACTATTCATAGTAATAAAGAAAATGTTGACGAAATATTAGACAAATTACAAGAGAGTATTACAATTGAGGAAAAAGGTGAAGTTCCAACCTTAATTCATAAAATAATAACTGAGTAGGAGATGTAAAGAATGACTACAGCGTTTAATCGAATTCATCTTATCGTCATGGATTCAGTGGGTATTGGTGAAGGTCCAGATGCAGTTGCCTTCAATGATGAAGGTTCACATACGTTAAAGCATACACTAGAAGGATTTAACCAAGATCTTCCTAATCTTCAAAGATTAGGTTTAGGGAATATCGATACTTTACCAGTAATTTCAAAGGTTGATAAACCTGGCGCATTTTATACTAAATTGAGCGAAGCTTCAGTTGGTAAAGATACGATGACTGGACATTGGGAAATTATGGGTCTAAATATTATGCAACCATTTAAAGTTTATCCTGATGGCTTTCCAGATGAATTAGTTAAAGAAATTGAAGCAATGACGGGACGTAAAGTTGTAGCAAACCGTCCAGCTTCAGGCACACAAATTATTGATGAGTGGGGCAAGCATCAAATGGAGACAGGGGATTTAATCGTCTATACAAGTGCAGACCCTGTGTTACAGATAGCTGCCCATGAAGATATCATCCCATTAGAAGAATTGTATGATATTTGCGAAAAGGTCCGCGAGTTAACGAAAGACCCTAAATATTTAATTGGTCGTATTATCGCAAGACCATATGTGGGTGAACCAGGGAATTTCACTCGTACATCTAATCGCCATGATTATGCGTTAAAACCTTTTGGAAAAACAGTCATGAATTCATTGAAAGATAATCATTACGATGTCATTGCTATTGGTAAAATTAATGACATTTACGATGGCGAAGGTGTGACAGAGGCGATTCGTACTAAAAATAATATGGATGGCATGGATCAACTTATCGAAGTGGTTAAAAAAGACTTTACTGGTATCAGTTTCTTGAATTTAGTCGATTTCGATGCGCTATATGGTCATCGTCGAGATAAAGAAGGGTACGCACAAGCGATCAAAGATTTTGATAATCGTTTACCTGAATTAATTGATCATTTACAAGAGGATGATTTAGTGATTATTACAGCGGACCACGGTAATGATCCAATCGCTGATGGTACAGACCATACACGTGAATATATCCCAGTATTAATGTTTAGTCCGAAAATTAATGAATATCACGAACTATCACAAGACACGACATTCAGTTCAATTGGTGCTACAATTGCAGATAACTTCAACGTAGAACTACCAGAATACGGTAAAAGTTATTTAAAAGAAATGGGAGTTGAACACGAATGAAATTGTTAAGATTTCTATTAGGCTTAGGATTTGGAACAGCAGGCGTTCTTCACTTTACAAATGAACGTCAATTTAGAAATATTGTTCCAGATTACTTACCATTACAAAAGACAGCTGTACTTGTGACAGGTGTTTTCGAAATCTTCTTTGGTGTGATGTTAGTGCTTAAAAGACCAGCGAATTGGTTGAAAAAAGGTATTAATTTATTCTTATTAGCAGTATTTCCAGCAAATATTTACATGGCTCGAAAAGAATTGCCATTAGGTGACAAAGAGGTCCCTAAATGGGCGCTTTATTTAAGATTGCCATTACAATTTGTATTGATGGGTATTGTTAAAAAATTATAATTAAGCCACTCGGTAAATATACTAAGATGAGCTATGTGGAGATCTATGACGATAGATTTCTTCATAGCTATTTTTTATTTATTAAGGGAAGTTTGATTTAAGCGTACTATAAATCCAGTCATCTTCTGCCAATATGTTTGATATTTACAAATAAAAAGCCTCTAGATTAACCTTGTAATAAAAGTTAGTCTAGAGGTTTATTTAAGTTGATTGAATTAATTATTTTCCTTCGCCGTAAATATCATTCCATTGTTCACGTTTGTCTAAAAAAGCTTGAGCGATTTCTTTTGCACCTTCTAATGAATGACTTGCAGCCCAACCGCATTGTACTTCATTACATGCTGGAACTTCAGTCGCATTTAAGACATCGTTTAAAGTTTTTTCAACAATATTTAAAACATCTTCATAATCATCATGATTAATAAATGATACATAGAAGCCTGTTTGACAACCCATAGGACTTAAATCTACTACTTTGTCTGTATGATTTCTAATATTTTCAGCCATTAAATGTTCTAATGAATGTAAACCAGGCATTTCCATATGTTCTTTGTTAGGTTGTTTGAAACGAATATCATATTTATGAATGACATCCCCGTTTAAACCTTCCATCGTACCAGCCAAACGAATGAATGGGGCAACGACTTTTGTATGATCCAAATTAAAACTTTCAACGTTCATTTTAGGCATTTCATAATCCTCCTTATTGCGAATACGCAACATATTGTTCAATTCAATAGTTAGATTGTAACAATCCTTTTCATGATTTACAATTTTGAAAAATATCGAGACAAAGTTGGAAATTGAATTGTAAGAAAATTGTGTAAATATAATTAAAAGTAATGACAACGCTAATTTAATCCGATAGAATAAGTAATAATTAAATTGAAGTCACAATGGCAAAGCCATAAATCTTCACAATAAGGTTTATCTAAAATGTATATCGTTTAATTATATAAGAAATCTATCAATGCTTTTCATCTTAATCAATGTGAAGCAAAAATGATGAGATGGCAATGTTTCAAAGGGAGTTAGATACAATGAGTGCTAAACAAGAGATTTTAGATTTTATTGAAAATAAAAAATATGATTATGTCGAAATCAGTCATCGTATTCATGAACGCCCTGAATTAGGAAATGAAGAAATTTTTGCTTCAAGAACATTAATCGACATTTTAAGAGCTTATGAGTTTGAAATTGAAACAGATATCGCTGGTCATGCGACAGGTTTTATCGCTTCTTATGATTCCAATAAGCCGGGGCCTACAATCGGCTTTTTAGCAGAATATGATGCTTTACCGGGTCTCGGGCATGCATGTGGTCATAATATTATAGGTACTGCAAGTGTGTTAGGAGGTACAGCTTTAAAACAAGTCATCGATGATATAGGTGGCAAAGTTGTGGTGTTAGGTTGTCCAGCGGAAGAGGGTGGCGAGAACGGTTCGGCGAAAGCCTCTTATGTGAAAGCAGGTATCATTGATGATATAGATGTTGCGCTTATGGTGCATCCTGGTAATGAAACATATCGTACAATCAATACGCTTGCTGTAGATGTATTGGATGTTAAATTTTATGGACGCAGTGCCCATGCTTCTGAAAATGCAGACGAAGCACTGAATGCTTTAGATGCTATGATTTCCTATTTTAATGGTGTGGCGCAACTAAGACAGCATATTAAAAAGAGCCAACGCGTGCATGGTGTTATTTTAGATGGTGGTAAAGCTGCAAATATTATTCCTGACTTTACACATGCTCGTTTTTACACGAGAGCCACGACGCGTAAAGAATTAGATATTTTAACTGAAAAGGTTAATCAAATTGCACGAGGTGCAGCAATTCAAACGGGTTGCGATTATGAATTTGGCCCAATTCAAAATGGGGTGAATGAGTTTATTAAGTCACCAAAGCTCGATGATTTATTTGAAAAATTTGCAATTGAAATGGGCGAAGATGTCATCGATGACGATTTTGGTTATGGTTCGACAGATACGGGTAATGTAAGTCACATCGTGCCTACGATTCATCCGCACATTAAAATAGGTTCTGGAAATTTAGTGGGCCATACGCATCGCTTTAGAGAAGCGGCAGCAAGTGTACATGGGGATCAGGCATTGATAAGAGGGGCTAAAATCTTAGCTTTAATGGGCTTAGAATTAATTGAAAATGAGCAGTTGTTCAATGAAATAGTTGAAGAACATACTCATAAAAAGGGGCATGTTAAATGATGAATGAAAAAGTGAAAGGACCTATGTTAACACTGAGTGATCTATACAATGACGATGTAGTATATACATCCAGGCCTTCATATATTTCCAATCCGTGGTTAAAACCTGATGAACATCAATCAAACTTTTTAACGGGAAGAGAATTGCTTATCGCAAATCAGTTCCCAGTTATTGTGCATGAGGCAAGTGTTACTGAGAAATTAGAACAATTATTTAAATTGGTTGGGAAACAAATACCTGAACATATATATAAATTTAAGAATAAAGAAACGTATGAAGCATTAATTAAACAACTCGCACATGAAAAAGGGAAAAAGATTTATTTTCAATATATTCATGATGAAGATATCTTAGAGAAAGAGTTTTACGCATTAGACAAGGATATCTTTGTAGCTCTAAATAATAAATCTCGAATTCCTGAATGGACTAATTATAAATATGTACCTAAAAGAGACATTGTACCTATAGAAGAATTTGAAACGCGTATCCAATCATGGTTATATCCATTTGTAATTAAACCCGGTGATGATTTACCTACAGCCGGTGGGTATGGCGTGATGATTTGTTATAACGATGAAGATTTAGAAAAGGCGAAAACACGTATTAAAGAAGCTACTGAAGCCACAGAACAATTAATTATTGAACAAAAGATTGAAGCAGTAAATAATTATTGCGTTCAATATGCTTACTCGGATGAGCTAGGGTTACAATATTTAGGAACAGCACAACAACTGACCAATGATTATGGCTTTTATAACGGCAACGAAAATGTGACTGATGTTCCGCAACATGTGATTGACGCTGGCAGAGAAATCATGGAAATAGGCGTAAGTAAAGGCTTCTTTGGTGTTGCTGGTTTTGATTTACTTGTAGATAAAAATGACGATGTTTTTGCGATTGATTTGAATTTTAGGCAAAATGGTTCGACAAGTATGCTATTACTTGCTAATGACTTAACTGATGGATATCACAAATTTTATAGTTATTTTTCAAAAGGAGATAACACACATTTCTTTAACACGATTCTTAAATATGTTGAAAAAGGTGTATTATATCCTTTATCTTATTATGATGGCGATTGGTATGGTAAAGATGAAGTGAATTCTCGATTCGGATGTATATGGCATGGCGCGAATAGGTCAGATATTATAAAGCATGAAAAAGCGTTTATCAAAGAACTAGGTTTATAGAAAATAGTATGATGCTTGATTTAAAATGATTATCTTTCGATTTATTATTTTCTTAATATTCAGATATTAAATTCTTGAAATGTTTATATTTTGCATAATTGACTAACAATTCTAAGTCATTTAAGATTTTGATTGTAAACGATACGAATAACTAATGAATTGAGGGTTAAGCATGTCATATAAACATGAAGCATTTTTCAAAGATATTTTAATCAACGAATATATTTATTTTGCTTCAAAAAATAAGAAATTAGTAAGATTAAATCAAAATAATCAATCCTATATTGCGATGTGGACGGACGAATCTGTAGCAGAGTCTTATTTATCTCAAAATTCTGTTGAGTTTGACAAAATTGTCCGTGCGGATATCGACCGTTTTGTCACATATGAAATGGATGATTTGTTTGATAACGGGGATGAAATTCTAGTAAATATTACTGAAGAAGAACAAGGTCATTTAGTGGATGTTGTCAAAATGACTGACGAATTAATGTCAGAACTCGATGAAATTAGAATGAAAGAATTTGTAAAAGATGTAGCTAAATATGATGAAGTATATGGTTTAACTAATAAAGGCGAGAAAAACTTTATTATGATTAGTGATGATGACCATCATAAACCTCATATTATGCCGGTATGGAGCATTAAAAATCGTGCACGTAAAGTGCGAGACGAAGATTTTGAAGAATGCGAAATTATCGAAATTGAAGGTAAAGTATTTGGTGAATGGTTAGATAAGTTACGTGATGATGATAAAGCAGTAGCTGTAGATTTAAAACCTGGGGTTGTAGGTACTGTATTATCAGCACAGAAACTTTCTAATGAAATTACTTTTTAAAATATGATAAGTATAAAAAATAGGAGCAAGGTAGAAATCTAATTTTTAGTAAGATGATTTCTATACCTTGCTCTTTTTTATGAATATGAGTTAGAGGTAGATTGCACCTAATGCGCCTGAAAACGCGCCATGTTCAATATAATAAGGTTTAAATCCTCTTAAAACAGTGTAATCTTCAATGACTTCTCGTAATAAATGATTATTATTAAAAGATGAGCCGATGTAGACTACATTCTCAGTGTGATATTCACGAGCTAATGTAATAGCCATCGTTGTAATTACTTCACCGACGACACCAATAACAGAAGCAAGTTTATCCGCTGAAGAAAAATTCTCATCTAGATGATGTAGGACATTTCCAAAGTTTGCAGCAGTTAAATCGCCAGAAATCGGTGGTTCAGTATCTTTATAAATATGTTTGACCTTCAAATCAATCGAATCTCGACAGCCACCTTGTGCTAAATTAGTTAATTCAGTGTAATCAGTTAAGTTTGATAACAGGTAACCTAGCCCTTGTATCATACCGCCTCCAGTTCCGACGCCACCTACACGTTGTTGATCTTTACCATCAAAGTAATGCAGTGAAGTCCCTGTACCAACATTTGCAAATATATAATTTTCAAGATGATGTCCTTGCTCTTTCAAAAGAATACCTAGCCCTTTTGAGGAAGCGTCAAATTCCACAAAAGTTTGAGCTGGAATCGTAATACTTTCTGCAATAACACCAGCATTACCACCAGTTAAATGAAGTGAGTCGATTGTTTCATGATTTAACCAATCAATCACTTTCTCTATATTTGTAGTTAATTCTGTTCTGTATGAACGTTTATCATTTTGTTCTTGAACAATCTTTATTAAAGTGCCCCCGGCATCAATACCGACCTTCATATGATTATCACTCCACATCAAAAATACGTCACTCATAATAGTATATTAAAATTTTTGAAAAACAAGTGCAATTTAATTAAAAATCACTTTATGGTTGTTAATTTACTTTAATAGGGTATGGACATTGTAAGAATCTTTTTTGTAAAAGGGTAAAGTAAATCAATCCTTGTCAAATCAGTAAATTTCTACAATCTTAAATAGTAATCGATATTTAATTCATATATAATTAATAGTGTAACTAATGAATAGGGGATTAATCATATGTTTATCAAAAAAGAGTTTGAAGATATTATAGTTCAAGTCTTCGAGGAAAAGTATCGCGAAGCAGTACAAGAGTTTGAGTTAAGTGAAAGACAACAAATTTATTCTTCACTACCGAAAGATGTTTTAGATGACGCTTTAAATGATGACAATAGAGTAGCTAATATCGCTATGAATCAACATGGGGAAGTCGTGGGATTCTTTGTTTTGCATCAATTTTATCAACATGAAGGTTATGATACACCAGAAAATGTCGTATATGTTCGTTCATTGTCAGTGAATGAGAAATTTCAAGGTCATGGTTATGGCACAAAGATGATGATGTTTTTACCACAGTATGTGCAAGAATTGTTCCCAGATTTTAATCATTTGTATCTTGTCGTAGATGCGGAAAATAAAGGAGCATGGAATGTTTATGAGCGTGCTGGTTTCATGCATACGGCAACCAAAGAGGAAGGACCAATCGGTAAAGAGCGTCTTTACTACTTAGATTTAGATTCTAAACATGTGTCTTCACTTCGATTAGTTGAAAGTGAAACATCAGAAGAAGCAAATATTCATGTAATTAACTTACTTAAAGATAAAGAAAAAGTTGGATTTATCGCTGTAGAGCAAATCGAAAATAGAATGAGAATTTCTGCAATTGAAGTCAATAAAGAACACAGAAATGAAGGTATTGCTGAAAGTGCACTTCGCCAACTGCCAACGTATATTCGTAAAAACTTTGATAGTATTAAAGTTTTGGCAATCACTTTATATGGTGAACATAATGAATTGAAACCTTTATGTGTAAATAGTAATTTTGTAGTCATTGAAGAAGCTGAAGATTATGTACTATTTGAAAAATACATAAACTATTAGTTGTGATTGCGAAATCACATGTTGTCATTTATAATTTATTTTTGTTAATATTAGTTAATGAAAATTTGACGTTAATAAGAGAAAAATCCTTTGAAAGGAAGTATTTTTTAATGAAAATTCAAGATTACACGAAAGAAATGGTAGATGAGAAGTCATTTATCGATATGGCTTACACTTTATTAAATGATAAACAAACAACAATGAACTTATACGATATCATTGATGAATTTAAATCTTTAGGTGGATATGAATACGAAGACATTGAAACACGTGTTGTTCAATTCTACACTGACCTTAATACTGATGGACGTTTCTTAAACGTTGGAGAGAATCAATGGGGACTTCGTGACTGGTATTCAGTTGATGATATTGAAGAGAAAATCGCACCTACGATTCAAAAATTTGATATTCTTGATGACGATGATGAAGAAGATAAAAATCTTAAATTATTAGGTGAGGATGACATCGATGATGACGATGATATTCCTGCTGAAACTGACGATCAAGAAACATTAAATGATCCTGAAGATGAGGATGTAGAAGAAGAAATCAACGATTCTGACATCGTTATTGAAGAAGATGAAGACGATGACATGGCAGAAGAGGAAGAAGAAGAGTTCGAAGACGAAGAAGACTTCAACGACTAATTCACATTCTTTGATTTAATTATTAGTAAATGAGTTAGACACAAAGTGGAGTACGAACACATATGATTTATGCATGTGTCATAAGAAAGCTGGTACAAAAAGATTTATTCTTAATTTTAATACGGAGTATTGATAATCTAGCTTAATTTTAAAAGGTATCTCTACAGTCTAGATTAAAAAATGGGACTTTTATTTTTAGTTAAAAGATGATAGAATTTTATTCGGGCTCCTTTAATTAGGACACGTGTATTAAGTAGATACGCTCCCCCTTACAATTGTTGTGAGAGGGAGCGTTTTTTTGTTTTTTCAAATAACTCAATATTAAAAGTGAACAGAATTGTAGAGTAACTTTAAAACATTTATATGTTTTACATAAAAGGATGTCATGTTACTCACAGTTTTAAATATTATTTCAACTACGAGGTAGCAACCCTAAATTTTACAGGAGGTCAGACAATGACAAAATTTATTTTTGTAACAGGCGGAGTAGTCTCATCATTAGGAAAAGGAATCACAGCCGCTTCTCTCGGTAGATTGCTCAAAGATAGAGGGCTTAAAGTTACAATTCAAAAATTTGATCCATATTTAAATGTGGACCCAGGTACAATGAGTCCATATCAACATGGTGAAGTATTTGTTACAGATGATGGAGCAGAAACAGACTTAGACTTGGGTCACTATGAGCGATTTATTGATATTAATTTAAATAAATATTCAAACGTAACTGCTGGGAAAGTATATTCTCATGTATTAAAGAAAGAGCGTAGAGGCGACTATTTAGGTGGAACAGTACAAGTTATTCCACATATAACAAATGAAATTAAAGAAAGATTATTATTAGCAGGAGAAAGCACAAATGCAGATGTCGTTATTACTGAAATTGGTGGTACGACAGGTGACATAGAATCACTACCTTTCTTAGAAGCAATCCGTCAAATTAGAAGTGATTTAGGCCGTGAAAATGTCATGTACGTGCATTGTACATTATTACCTTATATTAAAGCAGCTGGAGAAATGAAGACTAAGCCTACACAACACAGTGTTAAGGAATTACGTGGTTTAGGTATTCAACCAGATTTAATTGTAGTAAGAACAGAATATGAAATGACTCAAGACTTGAAAGATAAAATTGCATTATTCTGCGATATCAATAAAGAAAGTGTTATTGAATGTCGTGACGCAGATTCTCTTTATGAGATTCCGTTACAACTTAGCAAACAAGATATGGACGATATTGTTATTCAACGTCTTCAGTTAAATGCGAAGTATGAAACACAACTAGATGAATGGGAACATCTTTTAAATACAGTGAATAATCTTGACGGTAAAATTACAATCGGTTTAGTAGGTAAATACGTAAGTTTACAAGATGCATACTTATCAGTAGTCGAATCACTTAAACATGCGGGTTATCCACTTAAGAAAGATGTAGTAGTAAAATGGATTGATTCTAGTGAAGTTACTGATGATAATGTTGAAAGTTACTTATCAGATGTTGATGGTATCTTAGTACCTGGTGGTTTCGGTTTCCGTGCTAGTGAAGGTAAAATTTCTGCAATTAAATATGCTCGTGAGAACAATGTTCCATTCTTTGGTATCTGTTTAGGTATGCAATTAGCAACGGTAGAGTATGCACGTAACGTATTAGGTTTAGAAGGCGCACATTCAGCCGAACTAGACCCAAGCACACCTTATCCAATTATCGATTTATTACCTGAACAGAAAGATATCGAAGATTTAGGTGGTACACTTCGTCTTGGTTTATATCCATGTCATATTAAAGAAGGCACACTTGCCGAATCAATTTACTCTGAAAATGATATCGAAGAACGTCATCGTCATCGTTATGAATTTAACAATGAATTTAGAGAACAAATAGAAGAAAATGGTATGGTCTTCTCAGGTACAAGCCCAGATGGACGACTTGTAGAAATTGTTGAAATTCCTGAAAATGATTTCTTCATCGCATGTCAATTCCACCCAGAATTCTTATCAAGACCTAACCGTCCACAACCAATATTCAAATCATTTATTGAAGCTTCATTTAAATACCAACAACAATAAATATTTGTAAAACATATAAAAACGGAGATCGCTATTCTGATGTCATAGCAATCTCCGTTTTCTTTGCCTATTTAAGTTTTAAATTGCAATTTATAATTCTAAATCTCGTGTCATTTCTATCATTTGCGTATAGATTTCATAATATATGTAATTGAATGCCATTGGATGAGGTTGAACAATTTTATCGTAATCTTCAGTATAAACAATAGGTCTAGGTGTAGATAAATTCACATAATGCATCAGATGCTTCGGAAAATCATCACGCTTAGGATTGTTACATACCAATACGAAATCAACATCTAAGTCAATTAAACGTTGAACATCTTTTTCCACTTCTTCAGTATAAAATGGCGCAAATAAGAATACCCGATCAGTCGAATCTATCTCTTCATATGAATTTAAGCGTTCAAGAGAACGACTTGAATCAAGCTTTTCCTCACTATCTAACACAAATGCTTCATAAAATTTTAAATCGCCATATCCTTTTATGTATACATAGCCTTCGCCTCCGATAGCTTGCATTAAACATTGTGCTGCCATTTGAATATCTAATGCTTGTTTTTCGAGTCTATTAAATATGCCTGTCAATTGTGTATTAAGAATTTTTGACATGTTGTTCCTCCATTCTTTTCATTAAAATATTGTAAATAATACGAGTAGGTTATGCAATATGTGAGTAATTGTAATCTTGTATGCGTTTGCAATTGTTGAAAAGTTAAGGATTGTGAAAATTATTAATTTTAAATAAAGTATTCGCATGCATTCACTATGTATTTTTGATATAATGATGTTGAAAAAATACGTGCACAGATGCACTCAAGGAGGAACTTTCATGCCTTTAGTTTCAATGAAAGAAATGTTAATTGATGCGAAAGAAAATGGTTATGCAGTTGGTCAATACAACTTAAATAACCTTGAGTTTACACAAGCTATTTTAGAAGCGTCACAAGAAGAAAATGCACCAGTAATCTTAGGTGTTTCTGAAGGTGCTGCTCGTTATATGAGTGGTTTCTATACAGTAGTTAAAATGGTTGAGGGATTAATTCATGATTTAAATATTACTGTTCCAGTGGCGATTCATTTAGACCATGGTTCAAGTTTCGAAAAATGTAAAGAAGCAATTGACGCTGGATTCACTTCAGTTATGATTGATGCTTCTCATAGCCCATTTGAAGAAAATGTTGAAATCACATCTAAAGTAGTTGAATACGCACATGAAAGAGGCGTTTCTGTAGAAGCTGAATTAGGTACAGTTGGGGGACAAGAAGATGACGTTGTTGCTGACGGCGTAATCTATGCAGATCCTAAAGAATGTCAAGAATTAGTTGAAAAAACTGGTATCGATACTTTAGCACCTGCATTAGGTTCAGTTCATGGACCATATAAAGGTGAACCTAAATTAGGCTTTAAAGAAATGGAAGAAATTGGTGCTTCTACTGGATTACCATTAGTATTACACGGTGGTACAGGTATCCCAACTAAAGACATTCAAAAAGCAATTCCTTACGGTACTGCGAAAATTAATGTAAACACTGAAAACCAAATTGCTTCAGCTAAAGCTGTTCGTGATGTATTAAATAACGATAAAGATGTTTACGATCCACGTAAATATTTAGGACCAGCACGTGAAGCAATTAAAGAAACTGTAAAAGGTAAAATTAAAGAATTCGGTACATCTAACCGCGCTAAATAATTTTATATCATATCGCTCTAAGACCATTGAAACGATGCTTTCAATGGGCTTAGTTTCTCAAACAAAGTAAAATTAATTAAGCAGACTGATAGAAAACTCTTGCCAATCAAGGAGTCGAAATGCATAACGACGGGATTTTACTACTAGTAAATGAGCTAGGCATGCATAAGACGACGATGAGTGAAAGGGTTTGCCTACAGTGTGAGACCATTGAAACGATGCTTTCAATGGTCTTTTTTATGCTATACTAAAATCAGAAATTCAATTATAAATATACACTTCAAACGTTTAAACAGATATTAATTAAAATGAAACAATATTTATTTCATACATATACACAATTTTAACGATTAAATTATTGTAGAAGAGGTAATAATTTAATATCGATGTAAACTTGAATTAAGTAGAACACGAATTAATGACGTTAAGTATAATAATTTTTCAAATAAATCATTTTCTGTAGCTAAGAATTGAAGTATTTTACAAACAAAGTAAAATTATTTTATAATGCTAATAATGTGAAATTTTAAAAAAGAAGGAAACAAAGGAGACAAATCGTATGGTTCAAGAGGTAATAAAAATAAGAGGTGGACAAACACTAAAAGGAGAAGTAGAAATTAGTGGTGCGAAAAATAGCGCTGTTGCTATTATCCCCGCAACTTTATTAGCTCAAGGACATGTAAAGTTGGATGGTCTTCCTCAAATCTCTGATGTCAAAACTTTAGTGAGTTTGTTAGAAGATTTGAATATTAAAACGAAATTAAATGGTAAAGAATTAGAAGTAGATACTACTGAAATAGAAAATGCACCTTTACCTAACAATAAAGTTGAGTCGCTTCGTGCTTCATACTATATGATGGGCGCAATGCTTGGACGCTTCAAAAAGTGTGTAATTGGTTTACCAGGAGGATGTCCATTAGGGCCTCGTCCAATAGACCAACATATTAAAGGGTTTAAAGCATTAGGCGCAGAAATAGATGAATCGAGTGACACATCTATGAAGATAGAAGCTAAAGAATTAAAGGGAGCTAATATTTTCTTAGATATGGTCAGTGTAGGTGCTACGATTAATATTATGCTTGCAGCAGTTCATGCTAAAGGTCAAACTATCATTGAAAATGCCGCTAAAGAACCTGAAGTTGTAGATGTTGCAAATTTCTTAATGAGTATGGGTGCTAATATTAAAGGTGCAGGTACTACTACAATAAAAATTACAGGCGTTGAAACATTGAATGGTACAGAATACCAAATCATCCCTGATAGAATTGAAGCGGGTTCATATATGTGTATGGCTGCTGCAATGGGTGAAGAAGTGACATTAAATAACATCGTACCTAAGCATGTAGAAGCTTTAACGGTAAAATTAAGAGAACTTGGTGTCGACATCCAAATTGAAGACGAGAAAGCAATTATTCGTAAACAAGCGCCATATAAGAATGTAGATATTAAAACTTTAGTTTATCCAGGTTTTGCTACGGATCTTCAACAACCAATTACACCTCTATTATTTATGACGAACGGTCCTTCTTTTGTAACGGATACGATTTATCCAGCAAGATTTAAACATGTGGAAGAACTCAAACATATGGGAGCTAATATTTATTCTGATGAAGGCACTGCAACAATTAAACCATCTCACTTAAAGGGTGCAGAAGTTTATGCAAGTGACCTTCGTGCAGGCGCATGCTTGATTACGGCTGGTTTAATTGCTGAAGGTGTAACTACTATTTTCAACGTAAAACATATTTATAGAGGGTATACTAATATCGTTGAACACTTGAAATCACTCGGTGCAGATATTTGGACTGAAGAAATTTAAGATTTTGTGATATACTATTTATACTAATAATTGGGAGACAAAAGATACATGCCTACAATTATGAGCATATTTAATATGAGGTGAGGCAAATGGAAATCTGTCCATATCTTGAAGAAACCTTCAAAATTGTCGGTCGCAGTTGGAATGGACTTATTATTAACTATTTATCTAGATGTGAAAGTCATTCTGCTCACTTTTCCGATATGAAAAGAGATTTAAAAACAATTACTCCTAGAGCTTTAAGTTTAAAATTAACTGACTTAGGAGAATGGAATCTTGTTGAAAAGAAAATTATTTCTTCAAGTCCTATAGAAATTGTGTATGAATTGACTGATAAAGGACATGCATTAGCAGAAGCATTGAAGCCTATGGAAGAATGGGCACAAAAATATGTCGAATTAGAAACAAATGCTTCAAAATAAATCTAAGTAAATATTTAGTCAGAAATTGCTTACAGAGTTCAACTTTGTAGGCAATTTTTTTGTGCAATAAAGGGCATTTCGTTTATAGTTACTAAACGGAAAATAAATAACGCTCAATTTATTTCCAATTATATTGATGTTTAAAGTAGGCTTTCAAAGGATATTTAATATATATAACTATTTCGAAGGAGTGAATATTGAATATGAGAAATTTCACTAAACAATATATTAACGGCGAATGGGTTGATAGTGCGAGTGGCGAAACAATAGACGTAATCAATCCTGCAACTGAAGAAGTGATGGGTTCTGTAGCAAAAGGTAATGCAGATGACGTCAATAAAGCAGTAGAAGCTGCTGATAGCGTTTATGTACAATTCCGTCATAGCTCTGTTGAAGAGAGAAGAGATTTACTAGATAGAATTGTAAAAGAGTATGAAAATAGAAAAGAAGATATCATTGAAGCAATTACTGATGAACTTGGTTCACCATTATCCGTTTCTGAAAATGTACATTACCAAATGGGATTAGATCATTTTACAGCTGCAAGAGATGCGCTAGATAACTTTGAATTTGAAGAACAACGTGGTGATGACTTAGTAGTTAAAGAAGCAATCGGGGTAGCTGGATTAGTAACACCATGGAACTTCCCAACTAACCAAACATCATTGAAATTAGCTGCAGCATTTGCGGCAGGTAGTCCAGTCGTGTTAAAACCTTCTGAAGAAACACCATTTGCGGCAATTATCTTAGCTGAAATCTTCGACAAAGTTGGTGTGCCTAAAGGTGTATTCAACTTAGTAAATGGTGATGGTGAAGGTGTAGGTAATCCATTAAGTGAACATCCTAAAGTAAGAATGATGTCATTTACTGGTTCTGGCCCTACAGGTTCTAAAATTATGGAAAAAGCAGCAAAAGATTTCAAAAAAGTATCTCTTGAATTAGGTGGTAAATCACCTTACATCGTATTAGATGATGTTGATATTCAAGAAGCTGCTAAAGCGACAACTGGCAAGGTTGTCAACAATACTGGACAAGTTTGTACTGCAGGTACACGTGTACTAGTTCCTGAAAGCATTAAAGAAGATTTCTTAACTGCAGTGAAAGAACAATTTAGTCAAGTTAAAGTTGGTAATCCTAGAGAAGAAGGCACACAAGTTGGTCCAATTATTAGTAAAAAACAATTCGACCAAGTTCAAGATTATATTGATAAAGGTGTTAACGAAGGTGCTGAACTCTTCTACGGTGGTCCTGGCAAACCAGAAGGATTAGATCAAGGTTACTTCGCTCGTCCAACTATTTTCATCAATGTGGACAATCAAATGACTATTGCTCAAGAAGAAATCTTTGGCCCTGTAATGTCTGTAATCACTTATAACGATTTAGATGAAGCCATTGAAATTGCGAATGATACTAAATATGGTTTAGCCGGATATGTTATCGGTAAAGATCAAGACACATTACGCAAAGTAGCACGTTCAGTAGAAGCAGGTACAATTGAAATCAATGAAGCTGGCAGAAAACCAGACCTACCATTTGGTGGCTATAAACAATCAGGTTTAGGTCGCGAATGGGGCGATTATGGTATTGAAGAATTCTTAGAAGTTAAATCAATTGCTGGATATTTTAAATAATTGAATAAATAGATTAAATCTTGCAATTAAACGATGCACGGAACTATTTTAGTTCCGTGTTTTGTTTTTATTGTTATATTTTCTAAATTCATTTTGTAATTAAAATGAAAATTTGCTATAGTTATTCTAGTATTTAGAAGGTTAAGACACATATGAACGTGAAAAAGTAGTTAACTTTGCTTTGTTTTTATAAAAGTTAAAAATGTTTTCGCAAGGTTAAATTTTGAAACTTTTCATCAAAACCTACTAAAAACGTTTAATATGTCAGAGCCTCGCAACATAAAAAATAACGAAATGGGTGCAAGTCTATGCCTGAAAGAGAACGAACGTCTCCTCAGTATGAATCTTTCCACGAACTTTACAAGAACAATACTACTAAAGAGCTCACTCAAAAAGCCAAATCTTTAAAATTGACGAATTATAGTAAATTAAATAAAAAAGAATTAGTTTTAGCCATCATGGAAGCTCAAATGGAGAAAGATGGCAATTACTACATGGAAGGTATCTTGGATGATATACAACAAGATGGATATGGTTTCCTTAGAACAGTCAACTATTCTAAAGGTGAGAAAGATATTTATATTTCTGCCAGCCAAATTCGACGTTTTGAAATTAAACGTGGCGATAAAGTAACTGGTAAAGTCCGTAAGCCTAAAGATAATGAGAAATATTATGGATTACTCCAAGTTGACTTTGTTAATGATCAGAATGCAGAAGAAGTAAAAAAACGTCCTCACTTCCAAGCGTTAACACCTCTATATCCTGAAGAAAGAATCTTATTAGAAACAGCTCCAACTAATTATTCTACTCGTATTATGGATTTAGTGACGCCGATTGGTTTAGGTCAACGTGGGTTAATCGTAGCTCCGCCTAAAGCTGGTAAAACAAGTTTATTAAAAGAAATTGCAAATGCGATTGCAGCGAATAAACCAGAAGCAAAACTCTTTATTTTACTTGTAGGTGAGCGTCCAGAAGAAGTGACAGATATTGAAAGATCTGTTGAATCTGCGGAAGTTGTACATTCTACATTCGATGAGCCGCCAGAACATCACGTTAAGGTAGCTGAATTATTACTAGAGCGTGCCAAGCGTTTGGTTGAAATTGGTGAAGATGTCATCATCTTAATGGATTCAATTACACGCCTAGCTCGTGCATACAACCTTGTTATTCCACCAAGTGGTCGAACATTATCTGGTGGTTTAGATCCAGCATCTCTTCATAAACCGAAAGCCTTTTTCGGTGCAGCGAGAAATATTGAAGCAGGGGGAAGCTTAACTATTTTAGCTACAGCACTTGTTGAAACTGGATCAAGAATGGATGATATGATTTACGAAGAATTCAAAGGTACAGGAAACATGGAACTTCATCTTGATCGTAAATTATCAGAACGTAGAATATTCCCAGCCATTGATATTGGTAGAAGTTCTACGCGTAAAGAAGAATTACTTATTTCGAAAGCCGAACTCGATTCATTATGGCAATTACGTAATTTATTTACAGACTCTACTGATTTTACAGAACGCTTCATCCGAAAATTAAAACGCTCGAAAAATAATAAAGAATTTTTCACTCAATTACAAAAATCAGCCGAAGAAAGCACGAAAACAGGTAAACCAATTATCTAACGAATATTGATAAAGGGTTGCGTTTTAAATTGATTCCTATTATAATTACACAGTATTGGGTAAAAAACTCACAAATAACTCTGTTCCAGATGGTTCAGGGCAAAGGAGCTGAAAGAAATGAAACAAGGAATTCATCCTGAATACCACAAAGTTATCTTTTTAGATACAACTACAAACTTTAAATTCTTAAGTGGTTCTACTAAAACATCTTCAGAAACTATGGAATGGGAAGATGGAAATGAATACCCAGTTATTCGTTTAGACGTATCTTCTGATTCACATCCATTCTATACTGGCCGTCAAAAATTCGCTGCTGCGGATGGTCGTGTGGAACGCTTCAACAAAAAGTTTGGTTTCAAATCAAACAACAACTAATTTTGAATTTCAACTGTCTACGTATCCATTATTATGGGATTGTAGACAGTTTTTTATTTTGGATATTTTCGTTACAATAAATGAGGGTTGAGAGTTAAGTTCCTAAATTGTTTGTAATAAGTGAGTATCATTGCTTAATTTAGAATAATACTTTGAAAATGCATTTAACTACATAAAAAATATGATATAATTAAGCGATTATGTTTTGAAAAAAGGTGGAACTCTCAATGTATGAAACGTACCATTCCGGATGGATTGAAACTATTACTGGAAGTATGTTTAGTGGTAAATCCGAGGAGTTAATACGTCGATTAAGACGTGGGATTTATGCGAAACAGAAAGTAGTCGTGTTCAAACCGGCAATTGATGATCGTTACCATAAAGAAAAGGTCGTCTCCCATGATGGTAATGAGATTGAAGCGATAAATATTTCTACGGCTAGAGAAATTTTAAATCAAGATTTACACAATGTAGATATTATCGGTATAGATGAAGTGCAATTCTTTGATGATGAGATTGTCAATATAGCAGAACAACTTGCTGAAAATGGTCATAGAGTTGTTGTAGCAGGTCTTGATATGGATTTTAGGGGAGAACCATTTGAACCTATGCCAAAGTTATTAGCGGTAAGTGAACAGGTAACTAAACTGCAAGCGGTATGTGCCGTTTGTGGCTCACCATCAAGCCGTACGCAACGATTAATCAATGGTGAACCAGCTAAAATTGATGATCCAATTATATTAGTTGGGGCGAATGAAAGTTACGAACCACGTTGTAGAGCGCATCATATTGTGGCTCCAAGTGAAAATGAGAAGGAGGAAATGTAGTGTTTGATCAATTAGATATAGTTGAAGAGCGATATGAGCAATTAAATGAAATGTTAAGTGACCCTGATGTTGTCAATGATTCAGATAAATTAAGAAAGTATTCTAAAGAACAAGCAGATTTACAGAAAACGGTAGATGTTTATCGTAGTTATAAATCGAAAAAAGAAGAATTAGAAGATATCGAAGAAATGTTAAGAGAAACTTCTGATAAAGAAGAAGTAGAGATGCTTAAAGAAGAAAGTGCTGCATTAAAAAATGAATTACCAGAAATGGAAGAAGAACTGAAAATTTTATTAATACCTAAAGATCCAAATGATGAAAAAGACGTTATCGTTGAGATTCGTGCTGCTGCTGGAGGAGATGAGGCAGCTATTTTTGCCGGAGATTTAATGAGAATGTACTCTAAATATGCCGAAGCAAATGGCTTTAAGACTGAAATAGTCGAAGCATCAGAAAGTGATCATGGTGGTTATAAAGAAATCAGTTTTTCAGTATCTGGTAGTGGCGCATATAGTAAATTGAAATTTGAAAATGGGGCACATCGTGTGCAACGTGTACCAGAAACAGAATCAGGCGGTCGTATTCATACATCTACTGCTACAGTAGCAGTTCTACCTGAAGTAGAGGATGTTGAAATTGAAATACGCAATGAAGACTTGAAAATTGATACGTATCGTTCAAGTGGTGCGGGTGGTCAGCACGTAAATACAACTGACTCAGCTGTCCGTATTACTCACTTACCAACGGGTGTAATTGCGACATCTTCTGAGAAATCTCAAATTCAAAACCGTGAAAAAGCAATGAAAGTGTTGAAAGCACGTTTATATGATATGAAATTACAAGAAGAGCAACAAAAATATGCATCTCAAAGAAAGTCGGCAGTAGGGACAGGGGACCGTTCTGAACGTATTAGAACTTATAATTACCCACAAAGTCGTGTGACTGACCACCGTATTGGTTTAACACTGCAAAAGCTCGGCCAAATCATGGAAGGACATTTAGATGAGATTATCGACGCGCTCACACTTTCTGAACAAACTGAGAAATTGAAAGAATTAAATAATGGTGAATTATAGAGAAAAGCTTGAAGAAGCTATCCAACTCACTTTAGATAAAGGATATGAACAAAGTAGAGCAGAATGGTTATTCTTAGATGTTTTTCAATGGTCTAGGACAGATTATCTTATTCATAGTCAAGAATTAATGTCACAGGATGATATTTCGAAATTTGATTTAGCGCTACATAGAATGTTGAAAGGAGAACCGATTCAATATATTGTAGGTTTTCAATCATTTTATGGATATAAGTTTAAAGTTGATGCTAACTGTCTTATCCCACGTCCGGAAACAGAAGAAGTGATGCTTCATTTTCTTAAATTATGTCGTAATAAAGATGGTGTAGTAGATATAGGAACAGGTAGTGGAGCAATTGCAATCACTCTGAAATTGCTTCGCCCCGATTTAGATGTCTATGCTACAGATTTATATGAAGATACTTTAAATGTGGCTAGAAACAATGCGGATACCCATCAACAAGATATTCACTTTCTTCAAGGAAATGCGTTAAAGCCATTAATTGAGAAGGGGATTAAAGTGGATGGCTTAGTTTCGAATCCTCCTTATATTGATGAAGCGGAATCTAAAGACATGGATGATACGGTACTTCAATTTGAACCTCACCATGCACTTTTTGCTGAAAATAAAGGCTATGCTATTTACGAGGACATCTTAAAAGATTTACCACAAGTAATGAATGAAAATGGACATGTTGTTTTTGAAATTGGTTATAATCAAGGTGAAAAATTGAAGTCGATCGTGACAACAATGTATCCAAACAAAAACGTAGAAGTGATACGAGACATTAATGGGCATCAGCGTATCGTATCTATTAAATGGTAATTCAACTTTCAATTGTTAAGTGTATATTTAATCGTGGTTTCAATAAATAAAAAATGTTTAACCATATGTTGTGTTACTAATATAATGATTATAAATATAAGATGGGTGGGACTTTAAATTCAACAAACGACTAACTGAATTAAGTTCCACTCTTTTTTCCGTACATGATATAAATTAGAAAGAGGTGAAGAAAATGGAAACTCACATTTGGGATGTTCGGGCCTTTAAAGATAACTTACATCAATATCCATATATAAATGATATCAAAGATACCGTGATTAAAGGTGGATTAGTAGCAATTCCAACGGAGACGGTATATGGGTTAGGTGCAAATGCAAAAGATGAAGAAGCAGTTAAAAAGATTTATGAAGCTAAGGGTCGACCTTCTGACAATCCTTTAATTGTTCATGTACATCATAGAAAGCAACTGGATAATTTTGTTGAACATGTTGATGAACGTGTTTCAAAACTAATGGATGCATTTTGGCCTGGGCCTATTTCCTTTATTTTACCGCTAAAATCAGGTTATTTATGTGAAACAGTAACGGGGGGATTGAATTCCATTGCTGTTCGTATGCCTAGTCATAAAATAGGAAGAGCGTTACTTCAAGTTATAGATGAACCCATTGCTGCACCAAGTGCTAACTTAAGTGGTCGCCCATCACCTACGACATTTGACCATGTGTTTCATGACTTAAATCATAAAATTGACGGTATTGTAAACGGTGATCAAAGTGAAGAAGGACTCGAAAGTACAGTTCTTGATTGCACGCAGTTTCCATTTCGCATTGCACGTCCAGGCTCAGTAACGAAAGAGATGATTGAGAAAGTCTTACCAGAAAGTGTGCAAGATATTCATTTTACTGAAAATGAAAAGCCTATTGCGCCAGGTATGAAATATAAACATTATTCGCCAGATACTCCTCTTACAATTATTGAAAATTTAAATCATAAAATTGATAATAATGAGAAATGGAAAGATACTGCTTTTATTTTTCCTGAAAGTATGAAATCTTTACTACCGGAAAGTGCACAGTTCATTTCTTTATGTAAGAATGCTCAAGATATTAAAACTGCTAACCACAATTTATATAGCATCTTGCATTCAATAGATCGATCTAGTGACATTCAACGTGCTTTTATTTTCGGATTTGAAAAAAAGGATCAATCTGAGGCAATTATGAATAGAATGCTCAAAGCAGCAGGTAATGAAATAATTAAAGGTGATACGCTATGAAAATCATATTTGTATGTACAGGAAATACATGTCGTAGTCCATTGGCAGAAAGTATTGCTAAAAAGTTATTGCCAAATGATGATATTCAATCACGTGGATTATTTGCGATGGATGGACAAGCTATTTCAGAAGCATCGTTACAACTTATTCATGATCATCATTTGCCTGAACCTACGAATGCCCAACAGTTAGGCATAGATGATTTAGAAGCGGATTTAATTTTAACGATGTCTAAATCTCATAAAGAATTGATTATGGCACAATATGGTCAGCATTCAAATGTTTATACACTCAATGAATACGTCAATGTTAATGGTGAAATTGCAGATCCTTATGGAGCTCCTGCCGAAGTTTATGAACAAACGTATCACAAGATTTACGATTTAGTTAAGAAAATGAAAACCACTCGGGATTAAATTATATATAATTAGTATATGTTAGGCTTTAAATAAGTTATAATTAGGGAGTATAGCAAGTTTGCTATGTTCCTTTTTATTTTATACAAAGGGGTGGGTTCAAATGCGTGATTTACAAAAACTGCTTGACGAACTAAAAGATATGTCGTTCTTTAAGAAAGGCGAATTGTGTATCATTGGATGTTCAACTTCAGAAGTGATTGGTGAAAGAATTGGTTCAGTGGGATCAATGGATATTGCTAAAGAAATTTTTGAAGCATTGAAACAAATTGAAAAGGATACAGGCGTGTCGTTTGTCTTTCAAGGATGTGAACATATCAATAGGGCGATTACAATGGAAAGCACAAATTTCAACCCACTGACTATGGAAGAAGTTACTGTTGTTCCAGATGTACATGCAGGTGGAAGTTTATCCACTTATGCTTATCAACATATGAAAGATCCAATCGTAGTAGAACATATTACTGTTCCAAAAGGTATAGATATTGGTCAAACATTAATTGGTATGCATATTAAACATGTTTGTGTTCCAGTTAGAACAAGTGTTAAACAAGTTGGAGAAGCTATCGTTACCATAGCAACATCAAGACCTAAGAAAATTGGTGGCGAACGTGCTAAATATCATTAATATCAAGGAAGAAGGGGATTTTTT
>NZ_KV840037.1:48645-58603 GCF_001839105.1 Staphylococcus sp. HMSC62A08
AAAACAGGATAAAGTTATTTTTGAAGCAATTCAAAAGGAGTACAACCGTCAAAACGGAAATATTGAATTAATTGCATCTGAGAATTTTGTATCTGAAGCTGTTATGGAAGCACAAGGTTCAGTTTTAACAAATAAATATGCAGAAGGATATCCTGGTCGCCGTTACTATGGTGGTTGTGAGTATGTAGATGTAACTGAAACTGTTGCAATCGACCGTGCTAAAGCATTATTTGGTGCTGAACATGTAAATGTGCAACCTCATTCAGGTTCTCAAGCCAATATGGCTGTATACCTAGTAGCTATTGAAATGGGAGATACTGTTTTAGGAATGAACTTAAGTCATGGAGGTCATTTAACACATGGCTCACCAGTGAATTTCAGTGGTAAATTCTATAATTTCGTTGAATATGGTGTAGATAAAGAAACTGAACGTATTAATTATGACGAAGTACGTCGATTAGCTTTAGAACATAAACCAAAATTAATTGTCGCTGGAGCTTCTGCATATTCAAGAACGATTGACTTCAAAAAGTTTAAAGAGATTGCGGACGAAGTTGGCGCTAAATTAATGGTAGATATGGCACATATTGCTGGATTAGTAGCAGCTGGTTTACATCCTAACCCTGTGGAATATGCTGATTTTGTTACGACTACGACACATAAAACTTTACGTGGACCTCGTGGGGGTATGATTTTATGTAAAGAAGAGTATAAGAAAGACATAGATAAGACAATCTTCCCTGGCATTCAAGGTGGACCTTTAGAACACGTAATTGCTGCTAAAGCAGTGGCATTTGGAGAAGCATTGCATAGCGACTTTAAAGTTTATCAACAACAAGTCATTAAAAATGCTCAAGCTTTGGCTCAAACTTTAATAGATGAAGGGTTTAGAGTTGTCTCAGGTGGCACAGATAACCATTTAGTAGCTGTTGATGTCAAAGGTTCTATTAATATTACTGGTAAAGTAGCAGAAGAAACACTTGATAAAGTCGGTATTACTTGTAATAAGAATACGATTCCATTTGATCAAGAAAAGCCATTTGTTACAAGTGGTATTAGACTTGGAACACCTGCAGCAACAACACGTGGTTTCGATGAATCAGCATTTGAGGAAGTAGCAAGAATCATTAGCTTAGCTTTAAAACATACAGATGATGAAGCTAAACTCAATGAAGCTAAAGAAAGAGTACACGCCCTTACTTCAAAATATCCACTATATGAATAATAGATAAACACATTGGAGGAATATGAAAATGAGTAAAGTACATGTTTTTGATCATCCGTTAATTCAACACAAATTAAGCTATATTAGAGACGCTCATACTGGTACAAAAGAATTCAGAGAGCTTGTAGATGAAGTAGGCATGTTGATGGCTTATGAAGTAACTAGAGATTTAGAGTTACAAGATGTTGAAATTCAAACACCTGTAACCAAAATGACAGCTAAGCGCTTAGCAGGTAAAAAATTGGCTGTTGTACCTATTTTGAGAGCAGGTTTAGGAATGACTGATGGCGTATTAAGCTTAGTTCCTGCTGCAAGAGTAGGGCATATTGGCTTGTACAGAGACCCAGAAACACTTAAAGCTGTAGAGTACTTTGCCAAATTACCTCAAGATATCGATGAGAGACAAATTATTGTTGTTGATCCAATGTTAGCAACAGGCGCTTCAGCTATAGAAGCCATTTCATCATTAAAACAACGTGGTGCGAAAAGTATTCGTTTTATGTGCTTAATCGCTGCACCAGAAGGTGTTGAAAAGATGCAAGAAGCACATCCAGATGTTGACATTTATATCGCAGCACTTGATGAAAAGCTAAATGATAAAGCATACATTACACCTGGTTTAGGTGATGCTGGTGATAGATTGTTTGGTACTAAATAATAGATTCGGAGATAGATATTTTTGAAGAAAAAAATTATGACCATTTTCGGAACAAGACCTGAAGCTATTAAGATGGCACCACTTGTAAAAGCATTAGAAAAAGATCCTGAGTTGGAGCCTATAGTTGTTGTTACAGCACAACATAGAGAAATGCTTGATTCAGTTTTGAAGACGTTTAATATCGTTCCTCATCATGATTTAAATATCATGAAAACAGGGCAAACATTGTCTGGTATTACATCGAAATCGATGGTTCAACTTGAGGACATAATTAAATCTGAAGTGCCAGATATGGTTCTTGTACACGGTGATACAGTCACTACATTCTCAGGAGCACTTGCTGCATTTTATAATCAAACACCAATCGCTCATGTTGAAGCTGGTTTAAGAAGTTACGATAAGTATTCTCCATTTCCTGAGGAGATGAACAGACAAATGGTTGGGGTAATGGCAGACTTGCATTTTGCCCCAACTCTTAATGCAGCAACGAATTTAATTAATGAAGGTAAGGCTTCTGACAAAGTAGTTGTCACAGGTAATACAGCTATTGATGCAATGGATTATACAATTGATGATCAGTATACATCTCAAATTATTGATAAACATAGAAATAAAAAGTTTATTCTACTTACTGCACACAGAAGAGAAAATATTGGTCAACCAATGAAAAATGTGTTTAAAGCAGTGAAAAGGTTAATTGAGGATTACGATGATTTAGCTTTAGTATATCCTGTACACATGAATCCTAAAGTAAGGGAATTAGCTGAAACATACTTAGGCAATCATGAACGCATAGAACTCATTGAACCGTTAGATGTTGTTGATTTTCATAATTTTGCGAAACATGCATATCTTATTATGACAGATTCAGGTGGTATTCAAGAAGAAGCGCCATCATTGCATAAACCAGTCCTTGTGCTTAGAGAGACGACTGAACGACCTGAAGGGGTAGAGGCAGGCACCTTGAAAGTTGTGGGTACCGATGAGCAACAAGTTTATAACACAACGAAACAATTATTAGATAATGATATTGTTTATAACAAAATGAGCCAAGCAATGAATCCATATGGAGACGGCAAAGCTAGTTTAAGAATTGTGGAGCATATCAAATTCTACTTTGGCTTATTAGATAAAAAACCTAATCATTTTAAATAACGAAAAAATTGCATTGACATATTTTGTGAATATTTTGTGACGAAAATGTCTTAAAATTTAACAAGACTTTGAATGGAATTGACACCGTACAATAGCCTGTATTATCATTTAGATTGTATGAGTGGAACGGTTTACATGATTGGTATAAGACACTCGGAGGCATATAAATGAGTCGTTTCTACATCATTTTCAAACAATATATCCAATATTATCTCTATCTCTTGATAATACTTGGGATATTGTATCTAATTGTACCCCGCCCTTTTATTTTAGGTTTATTGATAGGTGCATGTGGTTCTTTGGTTAATACATACATCTTTGAAAGCTATTTAGCAAAGGCTAAAGAGAAAGATGCTATACATATATCAACGGGCAATATTTGGAGATATTTAGTAGCAATCATTGCGTGTTTGTTATGGTTTTTCTTTAAGAATCACATTAATATCATAGGTGTATTAATTGGTTTAATGATTTCTTATATTGTAATCATATTGCGCCCTCTACTTAAAAGGGAGTAAAAATTTAATATGAAAGAGGTGAGTTTATGGATCACAAATCCCCACTCGTCAGTTGGAACGTGTTTGGATTCGATATCGTCTTTGACATGGCCAGTGTTATGATGGTAGTTATTACAGCGATTTTGGTTTTCATCATAGCTATAATATGTACACGTAATCTTAAAAAACGACCAACTGGAAAGCAAAACTTCATTGAATGGGTATTTGATTTTGTAAGAGGTATCATTGAAAGTAATATGGCTTGGAAAAAAGGTGGTCACTTCCACTTCTTAGCAGTGACATTAATTCTGTTCATCTTTGTAGCCAATATGCTTGGTTTACCATTCGCTATTGTTACTAACGATCATTATCTGTGGTGGAAATCACCGACAGCTGATGCAACGGTAACTCTTACTTTATCTACAACTATGATTTTACTAACGCATTTTTATGGTATTAAAATGCGTGGACCTAAAGCATATGCAGCTGGATACTTTAAACCTTTCTGGCCACTTGCAATCATTAATGTATTTGAAGAATTTACATCTACATTAACGTTAGGTTTACGACTTTATGGGAATATCTTTGCTGGTGAATTACTACTAAGTTTACTAGCAGGACTATTTTTCGAACATCTATCATGGGGCTGGATTATTAGTATTCCAGGTTTAATCGTTTGGCAGGCTTTCTCAATCTTTGTTGGCACAATCCAAGCGTATATCTTCATTATGCTTTCAATGGTTTATATGTCACATAAAGTGGCAGATGGACACTAAATTAATTTAATAATTATATACAATTCTTAGGAGGAAAATTTATTATGAATTTAATCGCAGCGGCAATCGCAATTGGTTTATCAGCATTAGGTGCAGGTATCGGTAACGGTCTTATCGTATCTAGAACAGTTGAAGGTGTAGCACGTCAACCAGAAGCACGTGGTCAATTAATGGGTATCATGTTCATTGGTGTTGGTTTAGTTGAGGCTTTACCTATCATCGGTGTTGTAATTGCGTTCATGACATTTGCTGGATAAGACATATTAAGGCGAAGTCTGTTACAAGACTATCGCCGTTCGTTTTGTTTTTTATAGCTTAGTGATTATATCGACGAAAGGAGTGTCATGAGCCCGTGACTGCAACAGCTAATACATTCGTTCTAGGTGCAGGTGTACAATGGGGAACAATGCTTGTAACTATAGCTACATTCGTAGTACTACTTGCACTATTAAAGAAATTTGCTTGGGGTCCATTAAAAGAAGTAATGGACAAACGTGAGCGTGATATCAATAAAGATATCGACGATGCTGAACAAGCTAAAGTTAACGCTCAAAAACTTGAAGAAGAAAATAGAAAGACACTTAAAGAGACTCAAGATGAAGTTCAAAAAATCTTAGACGATGCTAAGATTCAAGCTCGTAAGCAACATGAAGAAATTATTCATGAAGCAAACGTAAGAGCTAACGGCATGATTGAAACTGCTCAAAGTGAAATTAACAGTCAAAAAGAACGTGCGCTTGCTGATATCAACAATCAAGTATCTGAACTATCAGTATTAATCGCATCTAAAGTTCTTAGAAAAGAAATTTCAGAGCAAGATCAAAAAGCATTAGTTGAAAAGTATTTAAAAGAGGCAGGGGATAAATAATGGTAAAGGTAGCAAAAAAATATGCCAAAGCATTATTTGATGTCTCTAACGATACAAATCAATTAGATGTAGTATATGAAGATTTAGAAACGATTAGTCATTCATCTTTTGACTACATTAAAAGTTTAAAAGCGATTGATAGTAACCCTTCATTAACAGCAAATGAACGTAAAACGTTCGTTAATGAGGTTTATAGCGGTGCAAATGAATATGTTGTTAACACGCTAAAAGTTTTAGCAGATAACCGTCATTTATCATATATTGAAGATGTGTTTAGAGGTTTTCAAAGCTTATATAATGCACACTACAATCAAGACTTTGCAATTGTAGAGTCAACTTATGAATTAAGTGAAGATGAATTATCAAGAATCGAACAATTAATTAAGAATCAAACACATTTATCTAGAGTAATTGTAAGCACTAAAATCAATCCAGACTTAATCGGTGGATTTAGAGTGAAGGTCGGTACAACTGTGATGGACGGTAGTGTTAAAAATGACCTTGTTCAATTACAAAGAAAATTTGAAAGAGCTAACTAATATTTAAAGAGGAGTGACATAGATGGCCATAAAAGCTGAAGAAATCAGTGCATTACTTCGCTCACAGATTGAAAATTATGAGTCTGAAATGTCCGTAACTGATGTCGGTACTGTACTTCAAATTGGTGATGGTATTGCATTAATTCACGGATTAAACGACGTTATGGCTGGTGAGCTAGTAGAATTCCACAACGGCGTGCTAGGTTTAGCGCAAAACCTTGAAGAGTCTAATGTTGGTGTGGTTATTTTAGGACCATACAACGAAATTAGTGAAGGTGACGAAGTTAAACGTACAGGTCGTATTATGGAAGTACCAGTAGGAGACGAATTAATCGGAAGAGTCGTTAATCCACTTGGTCAACCTATTGATGGGCAAGGTCCTATTAATTCAACTAAAACACGTCCAGTTGAGAAAAAAGCAACTGGTGTTATGGATCGTAAATCAGTTGATCAACCATTACAAACTGGTATTAAAGCAATCGATGCATTAGTACCAATTGGTCGCGGTCAACGTGAGTTAATTATTGGTGACCGTCAAACTGGTAAAACAACTGTTGCTATCGACTCAATTCTTAACCAAAAAGACCAAGATACGATTTGTATCTATGTTGCAATTGGTCAAAAAGATTCAACAGTTCGTGCAAATGTAGAAAAATTAAGACAAGCCGGAGCTTTAGATTACACAATCGTTGTATCAGCTTCAGCAGCTGATCCAGCTCCATTACTATATATTGCACCTTATGCTGGTGTAACTATGGGTGAAGAGTTCATGTTTAATGGTAAACATGTTCTTATCGTATATGATGATTTAACTAAACAAGCAGCAGCTTACCGTGAATTATCATTACTATTACGTAGACCTCCAGGTCGTGAAGCGTACCCAGGTGATGTATTCTACTTACATAGTAGATTATTAGAAAGAGCAGCAAAACTTAACGATGAGTTAGGTGGCGGTTCGATTACAGCATTACCAATTATCGAAACACAAGCTGGTGACATTTCAGCGTATGTACCAACTAACGTTATTTCAATTACTGATGGACAAATCTTCTTACAATCAGACTTATTCTTCTCTGGTGTAAGACCAGCTATTAACGCTGGACAATCAGTATCTCGTGTTGGTGGTTCAGCTCAAATCAAAGCTATGAAAAAAGTAGCCGGAACGTTACGTTTAGATTTAGCTTCTTACCGTGAGTTAGAATCATTCGCACAATTTGGTTCTGATTTAGATGAATTTACTGCACAAAAATTAGAACGTGGTAAACGTACTGTAGAAGTTCTAAAACAAGACCAAAACCATCCTCTACCTGTTGAATATCAAGTGTTAATTATTTATGCATTAACAAAAGGTTATTTAGACGATATTCCTGTGGAAGATATTACTCGATTTGAAGATGAATTAAACCACTGGGCAGATGCGAACGCAACTGAATTATTAAGTGAAATCAGAGAAACTGGTGCTTTACCAGATGCTGATAAATTTGATTCTGCTATTACAGAATTCAAAAAAAGTTTTAATAAATCAGAACAATAATTCTACCTAAATAGAATGTAACTGCGAAATTGAGAGTACATTTAAAACGTCACTTCATTTTGAAAGTTTAAAGTGAAGCGTTAATACTCTAAATAATAAGGTGGTGAGATAATGGGCTCTCTAAAAGAGATAGATAATCGAATAAAATCGACAAAAAAGATGAAACAAATTACTAAGGCCATGAACATGGTATCTAGTTCTAAATTACGTAGAGCTGAGAAAAATACTAAACAGTTCAGACCTTACATGGAAAAAATGCAAGATGCTATTACTGCAGTAGCAGGTGCAAATAGTTCCTCAAATCATCCTATGCTTAAACCAAGAGATGTTAAACGTAGTGGTTATTTAATTATTACGAGTGATAAAGGTTTAGCAGGAGCATATAGTACGAACGTATTAAAAAGCTTAGTGAATGATATTAAATCTAAACACAAAGATAACAGTGAATACAGTATTATCGTTTTAGGTCAACAAGGTGTAGATTTCTTTAACAATAGAGGTTATGAAATCGAAAGTTCTTTAGTAGATTTACCAGATCAACCTTCATTTAAATCAGTTCAAGCGATTGCTAAACATGCGATTGATTTATATAGTGAAGAAAATATTGACGAATTAACTATTTACTATAGTCACTATGTGAGTGTTTTAGAAAATAAACCAACAACAAAACAAGTTTTACCATTATCTCAAGAAGATTCTAGCCAAGGTCATGGTCAAATGTCATCTTATGAATTTGAACCAGATAAAGAATCTATTTTAAGCGTTATTCTACCGCAATACGTTGAAAGCTTAATCTACGGTACTATCCTAGATGCTAAAGCTAGTGAGCATGCTTCTCGTATGACTGCAATGAAAAATGCTTCTGATAATGCGACTGAACTTATTGATGATCTATCATTAGAATACAATAGAGCGAGACAAGCAGCGATCACTCAACAAATTACTGAAATTGTTGGTGGTTCAGCAGCTCTTGAATAATATTAAAAGGAGGAAATCAACATGGGAATTGGCCGTGTAACTCAAGTTATGGGTCCAGTAATCGATGTTCGTTTTGAACATAATGAAGTTCCTGATATTAACAATGCCCTACACATCGAAGTTCCTAAAGAAGATGGCACGCTTCATTTAACTCTTGAAGTTGCTCTTCAATTAGGTGATGATGTTGTACGTACAATCGCTATGGACTCAACTGACGGCGTTCAAAGAGGTATGGAAGTTAAAAATACAGGTAAAGATATCAGTGTACCTGTTGGTGATGCAACTTTAGGAAGAGTATTTAACGTATTAGGAGAAACAATCGATTTAGACGAAAAAATTGATGATTCAGTACGTCGCGATCCTATTCATAGACAAGCACCTGGCTTCGATGAATTATCTACTAAAGTAGAAATCTTAGAAACTGGTATTAAAGTAGTAGACTTATTAGCACCTTACATCAAAGGTGGTAAAATTGGATTATTCGGTGGTGCCGGAGTTGGTAAAACAGTTTTAATCCAAGAATTAATCAATAACATCGCTCAAGAGCACGGTGGTATTTCTGTATTCGCCGGTGTAGGTGAACGTACACGTGAAGGTAACGACCTTTATTATGAAATGAGCGACAGTGGTGTAATTAAGAAAACAGCGATGGTATTCGGTCAAATGAACGAGCCACCAGGTGCACGTATGCGTGTAGCATTATCAGGTTTAACAATGGCAGAATACTTCCGTGATGAAGAAGGTCAAGACGTGTTATTATTCATTGATAACATCTTCAGATTTACTCAAGCTGGTTCTGAGGTATCTGCATTATTAGGACGTATGCCTTCAGCCGTTGGTTACCAACCAACACTTGCTACTGAAATGGGTCAATTACAAGAACGTATTAGTTCAACTAATAAAGGTTCTGTAACATCTATCCAAGCAGTATTCGTACCAGCCGATGACTACACTGACCCTGCGCCAGCTACAACTTTCGCTCACTTAGATGCAACAACTAACTTAGAGCGTAAATTAACTGAGATGGGTATCTATCCAGCGGTAGATCCATTGGCTTCAACTTCAAGAGCTTTAGAACCATCAATCGTTGGTCAAGAACATTACGATGTAGCGCGTGAAGTTCAATCTACATTACAAAAATACAGAGAATTACAAGATATCATTGCTATTCTTGGTATGGATGAATTATCTGATGAAGATAAACAAACTGTAGAACGTGCACGTAGAATTCAATTCTTCTTATCACAAAACTTCCACGTAGCTGAACAATTCACTGGTCAAAAAGGTTCTTATGTACCTGTAAAAATGACAGTATCTGATTTCAGAGATATTTTAGATGGTAAATATGACCATATTCCAGAAGATGCTTTCCGTTTATTAGGTAGTATGGAAGACGTAATTGAAAAAGCCAAAGATATGGGTGTTGAAGTCTAATAATTAGGAGGTATGGATAATGAATACATTAAGCCTAAATATTGTCACTCCTAATGGTTCTGTCTACGATCGTGAAGATGTAGAACTAGCTGTATTACAAACGACAGCTGGTGAAATGGGTATCATGAGTGGACACATTCCAACAGTTGCCGCATTAAAAACTGGCTATGTTAAAGTTAACTTTCACAATGGTAATGAATATGTAGCAGTTAGTGATGGTTTTGTTGAAGTTAGACAACATAAATTATCAATTATCGTCCAAACAGCAGAAGCTGCTAACGAAATCGATGTTGA
>NZ_KV840037.1:58703-88096 GCF_001839105.1 Staphylococcus sp. HMSC62A08
ATGATGATAATAGTGACATTAATAGAGCCAAAAGAGCGTTAGAACGTGCTAACAACCGTTTACGTGTGGCTGAGTTTAAATAATAATCAAAAAGGTTCGATGGCGTGAGCAACGCTTTCGAACCTTTTTTAAATTCTAATACCATTCATCTTTATTTACTAATTTATTAAAGTATCTTTATCACGTTATTTCGTGTACAATGTTATACAGTAATCTTGCGAAGGAGTTTAATATGGATTATCTGAGTCAATTTGCAATTGTACATCTTTTCTTACACGTCATATGTATTTGCATAGCTTATTGGGCTTTAAACTCTATTAGATTAGACCAATTTTTCAAAAAAGGTTATGCATTACAAGTGCAAGTCTGTATGATATTCGTAGCGATTTTATTAGGAACTTCAGTAAGTAATTTTATTGTTGATTTATTACAATATTCAACTCAAGTTAAATATTTATTAAAGTAATTCTAAAACTGTTATTTATATTGAATAATGGATATAATTATAGAATGAATATTAAATAAATAATCAGGGAAATGAAGAAGTAATAGGAGTTATAAGTGGAGGATTAAAGATGGATAAAATAGTAATCAAAGGTGGAAATCGATTAACAGGTGAAGTAAAAGTTGAAGGAGCAAAAAATGCGGTATTACCAGTTTTAACAGCTTCTTTACTAGCTTCAGAGGGTGAAAGTAAACTTGTTAATGTTCCAGCTTTAAGCGATGTAGAAACGATTAATAATGTTCTATCAACACTTAACGCAGATGTTTCTTATCATAAAGAAGAAAATGCTGTGACTGTTGATGCAACTAAAAAGCTAAATGAGGAAGCGCCATATGAATACGTGAGTAAAATGAGAGCGAGTATTCTAGTAATGGGACCATTGTTAGCAAGACTTGGTCATGCAATTGTAGCACTACCAGGAGGATGCGCAATTGGAAGTAGACCGATTGAACAACATATTAAAGGGTTCGAAGCACTAGGTGCTGAGATTCACTTAGAAAATGGTAATATCTATGCAAACGCCAAAAACGGATTAAAAGGTACACAAATTCATTTAGATTTCCCAAGTGTAGGTGCTACTCAGAATATTATTATGGCAGCGTCATTAGCATCTGGAAAGTCCATTATAGAGAATGCAGCTAAAGAACCTGAAATTGTCGATTTAGCTAACTACATTAATGAAATGGGCGGTAAAATTACAGGCGCAGGAACAGATACCATTACGATTCATGGTGTTGAAAAGTTACATGGTGTCGAACATTCAATTATTCCTGACAGAATTGAAGCAGGTACACTTTTAATTGCAGGTGCCATTACAAGAGGAGACATCTTTGTACGTGGCGCGATTAAAGAACATATGGCGAGCCTAGTTTATAAATTAGAAGAAATGGGCGTCAATTTAGATTATAAAGAAGATGGCATTCGTGTTTCTGCAGAAGGTGATTTAAATCCTGTTGACGTTAAAACATTACCTCATCCAGGGTTCCCAACAGATATGCAATCACAAATGATGGCTTTATTACTAACTGCAAATGGCCATAAAGTTATTACTGAAACAGTCTTCGAAAATAGATTCATGCATGTAGCTGAATTTAGAAGAATGAATGCAAATATTAATGTTGAAGGAAGAAGTGCCAAAATTGAAGGTAAAAGTCAATTACAAGGGGCACAAGTTAAAGCAACTGATTTAAGAGCTGCAGCAGCATTAATCTTAGCTGGCTTAGTAGCAGATGGTACGACACAAGTGACTGAACTTAAACATCTAGACAGAGGCTATGTCAATTTACATGGTAAATTAAAAGATCTTGGTGCAGATATCCAACGTGTCAATGATTAAAATGAATACAACAAAGTTTCAAGTTTCGGAGGTTTAACATAATGGAAACAATTTTTGACTATAATCAAATTAAACAAATTATCCCACATAGACAGCCATTCTTATTGATTGATAGAGTAGTTGAATACGAAGAAGGTAAGAGATGTGTAGGGTTAAAACAAGTTTCTGGTAACGAACCATTTTTCCAAGGGCATTTTCCTGATTATGCAGTAATGCCAGGAGTACTAATTACTGAAGCATTAGCTCAAACTGGTGCTGTAGCAATGTTAAATAATGAAGAGAATAAAGGTAAGATCGCACTATTCGCTGGAATAGACAAATGTCGCTTTAAGAAGCAAGTCACACCTGGTGACACATTAATGTTAGAAGTAGAAATTACTAAGATTAAAGGTCCTATTGGTAAAGGTACTGCCAAAGCTACAGTGGATGGTCAATTAGCATGTAGTTGTGAACTTACATTTGCTATTCAAGATGCATAATTAATTCAATATATAACGAAACGGGTTCCTATTATTTTGCGATAGGAACCCGTATTTTAATTTCTTTCAAATTTTTCATCTTTTAATTTTGGTTTAGATTGCATCATTCGGTTAAAGGTTTTTTTAAGTTCTTCTCCTGTTAATCCTTCGTCAACTAACTCTTCTAATAGGCTTTCTGCGTACACCTGTCTTAAAGTATAAATATGACATTCAAACACAACTGACATTGTTTTCTTAAATTTCGCAACGTTTTTGACAGTGGCATCAAAGAGTGCAGGATCATTAGCCGGTCTTGTTATAACTACTCTAATATCTAATAACTTTTGGTCTTTCATATAAGTTTGAAATGTTTCATAGTGTTCATTTGAAATAACGATTTCAAGTAGCCAGCCTGTGCCACTTCCTTCTTTATTTATAATAACGCCATCCTCGATTTCATATTCTGAAACGCCACCATTTTCATTTACAATCTGAAATCGTACTGCCTTAAATGTCTTCATTATTTCACATCCCATTTGTTTTTTTTAAATATACAATAAATTAAATTACAAGCAGTGTTGAACTTATTTAATCATTATTTTCTTTAAATATATCAAAAATATACTACAAATAGCTAACGTTTTAGGGATATTTGTCACTTTGACCAAATGATCCCTCCTCAATTAAGATGTATTACAAGAAGGAGGTGACACATGTTAAATAAAATAGTAATTGTTGGTAGGTTAACTAAAGACGCCCAAATATATGAAAAGGAGGATAGTAGAGTTGCAACGTTTTGTGTAGCAACAGAAAGAAATTACAAAGACGAAAATAATGAAGTTTCGAGCGACTATTTACTGTGTAAGGCATTTGGTAAAACAGCTACGAATATTGAAAAATATACCAGTCAAGGTACTTTAGTAGGGATAACTGGACAAATGCGTTCAAGAAAATATGAAAAAGAAGGGCAAACACATTTTGTAACCGAACTATATGTAGAAACGATTAAATTCATGTCTCCTAAAACAAAAAGTAACGAAATTCTCTCTCAAAATCAATTTGACGAAGACACTTATCACTCAGACGAATTTGAAACTATCAATATATAATAATTAACTCCCCCTAAACTCCATCTTATTTTAATAAAACTTAAATTATCCTTTTCTTTCAATTATACTCAAGCGACCTACTTTAATCGGCCAATATTAAAGAATAGGTCGCTTTTATAAATCCTTATTTTTAGCCCCAACATACATACAATTATCTGACAGATTTCATTTATATTACAGATATATTTTGCAACCGAGACAAATTCAAAACTGTCATGACAGTTTTGAGTAGAATTTTAATTCTATTTATAATTAATTTTTAGTGTAATTCGAGTGTAAAAAAGTAACGGTTTTTTTTATTTCACTGTAACCTACACCGTATTTTCAGATGTTAGAGTGGTATTTGTAAATTAGTTAAGAAAACAAATCACTTTTAGGAGGATTTTTAATAATGAAAAAAACATTAATTGCATCATCATTAGCAGTAGGAGTAGGCGTAGTAGCAGGTAACGCTGGTCATGACGCTCATGCAAGCGAAGCTACTAACGTAGATAAAGCAGAATTAGCACAAAAAGCACAATCAAATGATCAATCATTAAACGAAAGCCCTATCCAAGAAGGAGCTTATAACGTAACATTCGATTATAATGGCTTCACTTACCACTTCGAATCAGATGGTAATAACTGGAGCTGGAACTATGCACAAACTGGTCAAGCAACTCCACAACAAGATGTAAGCGAACAAGCTTCAGCTTCAAATAACCCAACTTCAGCTGAACAAGTAAGTGCACAACAACAATCTAACCAAGCTCAACCTGAGCAAACAGCTGCTCCACAAACTGAGCAAACTCAACAACCACAAGCTAAAGCAACTACTTCTTACAGTGCACCATCTAACAACACTTCAAGTAGTAAAGCATCAAGTGGTTCATCAGTAAATGTAAATTCTCATTTACAACAAATTGCTCAACGTGAATCAGGTGGCGACATTCATGCAATCAACCCATCTTCAGGCGCAGCTGGTAAATATCAATTCTTACAATCAACTTGGGATTCAGTAGCTCCAAGTCAATATAAAGGTCAATCACCAGCTAACGCTCCAGAAAGCGTACAAGATGCTGCAGCAGTTAAATTATACAACACTGCAGGCGCTAACCAATGGGTAACTGCATAATTTAAGTTTATGAGCCCAATTAACCATCTTCTCTCAATGAGAAGGTGGTTTTTTTCATGTTTTACAGCCCATTTGATTGATTTACAGGTATTCGTTTGATAATGTGATATATGAAATACACCAATATAACTACTAGGGGAGCCATTTGGCTGAGATGAAGTGATTCAGACCCTTATAACCTGATTTGGTTAGTACCAACGTAGGAAAGTAGTCATAATCAAATAAGCATCTTTTTGCCTTGATCATGCTACTTTTCATTGTTGGAAAGTAGTTTTTTTATTATCCAAGGAGGCATACGAATGACATTTTCAAAAGAATTAAGGGAAGCAGCACAACCAATTATTGAAGATATTTATAATGATGGTTTTATTCAAGATTTACTCGCAGGAACACTATCTAAACAGGCAGTCCGTCAATACTTAAGAGCAGATGCGTCTTATTTGAAGGAATTTAGTAATCTTTACGCTTTACTTGTACCTAAAGTGCCTACAATGGAGGATGTTAAATTTTTAGTAGAGCAAATAGAATTTATGCTAGAAGGTGAAGTTGAAGCACATGAAGTATTAGCAGACTATATCAATGAACCTTACAATGAAATTGTTAAAGAAAAGGTTTGGCCACCTAGTGGAGACCATTATATAAAACACATGTACTACAATGCTTACGCACATGAAAATGCAGCATATACAATAGCAGCGATGGCGCCTTGTCCATACGTATATGCAGTGGTAGCAAAACGTGCAATCAAAGATCCAGCCCTCAATAGAGACTCAATTACAGCAAAATGGTTCGATTTCTACAGTACTGAAATGGATCCACTTGTAGAAGTATTCGACCAATTAATGGATCGTTTAACAGAAGAATGCACAAAAGCACAAAAAGAAGAAATTAAAGAAATTTTCTTACAAAGTACCATTCATGAACGTAACTTCTTTAATATGGCTTATATTGATGAAAAATGGAATTTCGGAGGAGAAAAACATGAATAAACCTAAAATTGCATTAACCATCGCAGGAACAGATCCTACAGGTGGCGCGGGTGTTATGGCTGATTTAAAATCATTTCATTCATGTGGTGTGTACGGAATGGCAGCGATTACAAGTATCGTCGCTCAAAACACACTAGGCGTCCAACATATTCACAATCTCGAAACAAGCTGGGTGAAAGAACAATTAGAAAGCGTATTTGATGATGAGTTACCTCATGCAATTAAAACAGGAATGATTGCGACCAAGGAAACAATGGAACTTATTCAAACTTATTTGGAAAGATATTCTGACATTCCATATGTTATAGACCCTGTGATGTTAGCTAAAAGTGGAGATTCGTTGATGGATGATGACACAAAATCACATTTACAATCTACGCTTTTACCTTTAGCAGATGTGGTAACACCTAATATCCCTGAAGCTGAAGAAATCACTGGTTTAAAGATTGATACTGAAGAAAGCATACGTAAAGCTGGCGACATTTTTATTAATGAAATTGGTAGTAAAGGTGTCGTGATTAAAGGTGGACACTCTGCAGACTTGAATAATGCGAAAGATTTCTTATTTACTAAAGACGATGTGTATACGTTTGAAAATAAACGTTTCGATACGAAACACACGCACGGAACAGGGTGTACATTTTCAGCAGTGATAACAGCAGAACTTGCTAAAGGTCGCTCGATTTACGAAGCAGTGAAAAAAGCTAAAGCATTTATTTCCATGAGTATTGAGCACACACCTGAAATTGGTAAAGGAAGAGGACCTGTTAATCACTTTGCATATTTAAAGAAAGTAGGTTTGGATGATGAATAATTTAGAGCGTTTACGTTCCGAAAATCCACTTATTGTATGTTATACGAATGATGTGGTTAAAAATTTCACGGCGAACGGTTTACTTAGTTTAGGCGCAAGTCCTGCGATGAGTGAAGCACCTGAAGAGGCAGAGGAATTCTATCAAGTTGCAAGTGCACTCGTAATTAATATTGGAACGCTTACTCATGAAAATGAAGAAGATATTATGAGTATTGGTAAAATTGCTAATGATCAAGGAACACCTATTGTCTTTGACCCAGTTGCAGTAGGTGCATCTACGTATCGTAAGCAATTTTGTAAGCGATTCTTGGAACAAATAGATGTCACGGTGATTAAAGGTAACGCGTCTGAAATTTTAACACTGATAGATTCGCAAACGACTATGAAAGGCACAGACAGCGATAATTCGCTTGATCCAATTGATATTGCTAAGAAGGCATCTGAAAGTTTGGATGCAGCAGTTGTCATTACTGGCAAAGAAGACGTGATTGTTCAAGATCATCAGATAGTGAAGCTTACTAATGGCTCACCTCTATTAGCTAATATTACTGGAGCGGGCTGTTTATTAGGTGGCATTGTCGCTAGTTTCTTATTTAGAAATACGCAACCATCAATAGAGGCTTTAATTGAAGCGGTAAGTATTTATAACATCGCAGCTGAACTTGCTGAAAAAGAAAAGCATGTACGTGGACCAGGTTCATTCTTACCTGAGCTATTGGATCAATTATACAATTTAGATTATGCAACATTTGAAAAATATGTAAATAAAGAAGAGGTTCAGTCATAAATGTTTAATCCAAAACAATTACAAGTATATTTTATTTGTGGTACACAAGATATACCTGAAGGTAGAACAATTGAACAAGTATTAGAAGAGGCATTACAAGCTGGCATCACTTTGTATCAGTTTCGAGAAAAAGGCCCTACTGCTTTAAAAGGCGAGGATAAAAAGCAACTAGCCTTAAAATTAAAATCACTTTGCCAAACATACCAAGTCCCATTTATTGTTAACGACGATGTGGCGTTAGCTAAGGAGATCGAAGCAGATGGTATTCATGTGGGACAAGACGATGAAGCGGTAAAAGCATTTGCCACAGAATTTAAAAATAAAATCATTGGATTAAGTGTTGGTAACCTAGATGAGTACCAACATTCAGATCTATCTCAAGTTAATTATATTGGTGTGGGTCCTATGTATGCGACGCCTTCTAAAGATGACGCTAGCGAACCTGTTAGACCATCAATGATTAAAAAACTAAGAGAATATCTGGATGACTTTCCAATTGTAGCTATCGGAGGCATTAATGAATCAAATGTTGCTTCGATAGCTGAAGCTGATGCAGATGGTATTTCAGTGATTTCTGCTATTTCTAGAAGTGATAATATTGACAAGACTGTTAAGCATTTTCTGAGTTACTTTAAATAATCTAGTTAAATTTCCACTTTTTGTTTTCTACTACAGTACGAGTATGATAAAATGAATCCTATGTGAATATTACAATAGAGGTGGAAAAATGAAGAAAAAAGCGTTACTACCTTTGTTTTTAGGGATAATGGTTTTTCTAGCTGGGTGTGACTACTCCAAACCTGAAAAGCAGGACGGATTCTTCTTTAATACATTCGTTCAACCAATGAAACATCTCTTACAATGGTTAGGAAATGATGTATTTAATAATGACTATGGACTAGCAATTATTATCTTAGTTCTAGTAATTCGTTTAATCTTGTTACCATTCATGTTATCAAACTATAAAAATAGTCACATGATGCGTGAAAAAATGAAAGTCGCAAAACCTGAAGTTGATGGCATTCAAGAAAAGGTTAAACGTGCACGCACACAAGAAGAAAAAATGGCCGCAAACCAAGAATTAATGGAAGTTTATAAAAAATATGATATGAACCCTATGAAGAGCATGCTAGGTTGTTTACCTATGTTGATTCAAATGCCAATCATTATGGGATTATACTTCGTATTGAAAGATAAACTTGTGAGTGGTCTTTCTGCACATCCTCATTTCTTATGGTTTAATTTAACTAAACCAGATATTTGGATTACAATTATTGCCGGTGTTCTTTACTTTATTCAAGCATATGTTTCAAGTAAAACAATGCCTCAAGAACAACGTCAAATGGGATACATGATGATGATTGTTTCTCCAATCATGATTATTTGGATTTCATTACAAGCATCATCAGCACTTGGCTTATATTGGTCAGTCAGTGCCTTATTCTTAGTAATACAAACGCACTTTGCAAACGTGTATTACTCTAAACTTGCTAAAAAAGAAGTTCAACCTTTCATTGAACAATATGAAAAAGAACATAACCCTTCTAAAAAGAAAGGTAAAAATACGCAAGTAGTCTCTAAAAATAATAAAAAATAAAGTATAAAAACCAGCAAATCACGATAGGATTTGCTGGTTTTTTAGTTTTGAAAATGATAGTCCAAATCACTCTTTGAAATTCCATTCATTTAAAAATTGTTTTAAGAATTGAATCATAAATGTATGCCGTTCTTCTGCAAGTTGCTTTCCAGTTGAGGTATGCATTAAATCTTTAAGTTTTAATAATTTTTCGTAAAAATGTTTAATAGCTGAAGCATCATATTTATCAATTTCATTCATTTGAATTGATTCGAAAGGCATATTCATTTCAGTCCACATAGGCTCTCCAAAATGTCCTGCAAATTGAAATGTTCGTGCAATACCAATGGCACCTAATGCGTCGAGACGATCTGCATCTCTTACAATTTTTCCATCGATAGACATCTCTATGTTATTATTCTTTCCGCCTCTATAACTCATATGTTGAATGATATGGAGGATATGTTTAATTTCTTCGTCAGTAAGCTCTATAGATTTCAAGAATGATACTAATTTCGAGTAGGCTAGCTTTTCATCAGTAATTTTGTTATCTACCGTATCATGAAGAAGTGCTGCAGGTTCGATGATGAGCGTGTCCGTATATCCCTCATTGTATGCAATATGTAACGCTAGCGCATATACACGTTCCACATGCGCAACATCATGACCCGTGTAATCATCTTTATGTGCGTTTTTCATATAATCACGTGCGTATTTAACTTTTAATTCATTTTCCATAAAAAGGCTCCTTAATAGAATGTGAGGTTCAGGACATTCCCGAACCTCACAGTTGAAAGTTATAAAATTGGTGAAAGTAATTGAGAAATACCTTCTTTAAATTTGACCCAAGTACTACGTTGTTCGTAATTCTCTTTTGTAAGTCTATAAGAGACTTTCATGTCGTTAATAAATGCTTGTTTAAGAGAACGTGCCACGCCTTCATCATATATAAAGGCATTGACTTCGAAATTGAGTGTAAAGCTTCGATTATCCATGTTAGCGGTACCCACACTCGCAAGTTCGTCGTCAATGACTAACGTCTTAGAATGTAGGAAGCCGTTGTCATAATGATACACTTTAACACCAGCTTCTAGTAATGACGCAACATTTTTCAATGTGGCCCAATACACAAACGGGTGATCAGGTATACTAGGTATCATAATATTGACTTCTACGCCGCCTAAAGCAGCAATTTTAATGGAATCCAGAAAGGCTTGGTCTGGAATAAAATATGGCGATTGAATATAAATAGATTCTTTGGCTGAAGAGATCATTTTTAGATAACCGTATTTGATTTGTTCCCAGTCTTCATCAGGTCCACTAGAGGCGATTTGAATACCGATTGTACCTCCAGAATCTACATCAGGGAAATAACGCTCTTCATAAGTTAAATTGTCACGTGTGGATTGAGAGTTCCAATCTAGAATAAAGCGTAATTGTAATGCGTTGACAGCATCGCCTTCAATACGTAAATGCGTATCTCTCCAGTAACCAAATTTCTTCGATTTACCTAAGTATTCATCACCAACATTGAAGCCACCGACGTAGCCAATTTTACCGTCTATAACCACAATCTTTCTATGATTTCTATTGTTCATTCTTAAATTAATAAGCGGTAATTTAGAAGGGAAGAAGGATTCGGCATGTCCGCCTTTAGCACGGAAACGTTTCAAATCTTTTTTACGTAAGTCTCTTGAACCCATATCGTCAAAGAGCATTTTGACCTCAATACCTTCTTCAGCTTTCTTCTCTAGTTCGGAAAGTATCTGCTTTCCAAGACCATCACTATGAAAGATATAATACTGAATATGTATATAGTCTTGAGCATGACGTATATCTTGAATTAAATCATCAAATTTTGTTGACCATCCGTATAAACCGTCAAATCATTATCTGTAGTTAAAAAGGCTGCGTTGTTATATAACAACATTTGAACCATTTCTTTGAATTTAACAATTTGATGGTTGCCTTTAGAGAAATCTTGTTTTTTAAGCGCCTCTAGTTGTTCATCCACAATCATTTCCAATCCGATTTTATCTTCTTTATTCAATTTGAAAATTTGGTCTCGTTGAATTTGACGACCTAACAATAAATATAAAATAAAGCCGATTAATGGGAGAAATACGAGTACAAGTAACCAAGCCCATATGGAATTTGCTGTTCGTCTCTCCATGAAAATGATAATAAATGCGAAAATTAAATTCAGCAAGAAAGCGCCAATCAATATAACATTCATAATAATGTTTGAATGGTGAAGCGCCATAGTAAAGACTTCTAACATGGGGTGCCTCCTTTGCATTTGCCATACATTATTTATTTTTTAACTATTCAATTATAGCATGAAGAATGTTGAATATCATAGTCGGTTTTTACGTTGAAAAGGAATTAAACAATTGACTTCATCAATATCGAATAATACCATGATGAAGAGTAGAGAAACGAGGTGACGCTTGTGACTGAAAATGAAAAAGCACATCATTCAGATCAAACAAAAGCAAATTTAAAATCACGTTTAAACCGAATAGAAGGGCAAGTTAGAGCAATTAATCGCATGATTGAAGACGACGTTTATTGTGATGATGTTTTAACTCAAATAAGAGCAACACGTTCAGCACTCAATAGTGTAGCAACCAAGTTACTCGATCATCATATGAAAAGTTGTATCATGAACAAAGTGAACAATGGTGCACAAGAAGAAGCAATGGAAGAATTATTAGTTACCTTTCAAAAATTAATTAAAGATTAACGAGGGATATACAGTGAAAAATGAAATCATCTATGTTTCAGGTGTCGAAACGACTGAACAAGAAAATATGCTAATGGAACGTTTACAAAACATGATTGGCGTTTATAATGTGGCAATTGATAGTAAAGTAGGAGAAATAAAAGTCGAGTTTGATACGCCTGCGAATTTAAATAGTATCGAAAAAGAGGTATATGATTCAGGTTATCGAATATTATATTAAAATGTTGTCCAACTTATTTCTGAATGATATTTTTCTTTATTTAGAAATATTTTTAAAAATTTTACAAATGATGTAGTAAAGTAGTCAGAATTAGGGTATGATAACCTTGAAGTCAATCCAAACGAGGTGATTATAGTGAAGAATCCAGATAAGATTCAAAACGTAGTCAAATTATTATCATCATTAGGTGTAAATATTAAAAAAACTAAATCTCGTTTAGATATTATTAATACCTTACCTACATCTAATAAAGTAAGTCATGAGTTAAAATAATTTGTTGATATAAAAAGCACTCACAATTCGTGAGTGCTTTTTATGTGCTCAAATGTTTATGCTGCTTTAGTTGTATCTGGTATTTCAGGCTCCTGATAGCGTTGAGGTTCATGGTAATAAATAGAGAGTACAACACCAATACCAGTCATTAAACTCCATAATGAACTACCACCGTAACTAATAAATGGTAAAGGAATACCAGTAATCGGAAGTAATTGAACAGTCATACCAATATTTTGTAATACATGGAAGACAATGAGTGACACATAGCCAATAATAAATACTTTATTATATTGACTATTAATTCTACTAGCCAGCCTAATTAAATGGAAAACTAAAAATAAGAAAATAAGAATAAGCACCACAGAACCAATGAATCCCATTTCCTCACCAACTACTGAGAATATAAAGTCAGTATGATTTTCAGGAATGTAAACTTCACCGTGATTGTAGCCTTTTCCTAATAGCTGCCCAGAACCAATTGCCTTGAGAGACTCAGTTAAATGGTAACCATCACCACTACTATATGAGTAAGGATCTAACCATGAATTGATACGACCCATTTGATACATCTTAATGCCTAATATACTCTCGATTAATGTTGGTTTGAAAATGATAGCCAAAATAATACTAGCGCCACCGACAAATGCAGCAATAAATAATGGTGCAAGAATTCTCCAAGTAATACCACTGACTAACAACACACCTGCAATAATTGCACAAATCACAAGGGTAGTACCTAAGTCATTTTGTAATAAAATTAAAGCGGTAGGAAAGATAGACACACCAATAATTTTTAAGAATAACATCAAATCTGATTGGAAAGATTTGTTGAAAGTGAATTGATTATGTTTAGAAATCGTTTTGGCTAATGCTAGAATTAAAATAATTTTCATAAATTCTGAAGGTTGGATACTAATTGGACCAAAACTATACCAACTTTTTGCACCGTTAATTACTGGTGTAATGGCCGTTTCAGGTAAGATAAGTAACCCAATCAATAGGATACAGAAAATAAAATATAATAGATATGTATTGTTTTTAATCTTTTTTGGAGAAATAATCATGATTAAGAAAGCCATGATGGCTCCAAAAATGTAGTAAATAACTTGTCTAATACTGAAGTTTGCACTGTATTGTCCGCCACCCATCGCAGAACTAATCAGTGTAACGCTAATCATTGCTAACACTGTGATAATCAGTACTAATACCCAGTCGACTTTACGAAACCAATGTTTGCTTGGTTGTTGACGAGATGAATAATTCATTGCTTACTCCTTTATAATCATGTGTGTATTAATATTTTCTAAAAATGATCAATGTTGTATGTCATTCATTCGTTAGTCAAATCAGAATGTAGATTTATCGTCTAAATAAATATTCTATATTGATTTTACATGACTTTTTTTAAATTTGCTAGAATATCAAGACGTCAAGAACCAATGGTCATTTTTAAGAAGTATTGCAACTACTTGAAAAGAAATTCAGACTGTAGATGGCCTTTTTAAAGAAACGACTGATATTACAATACTTCGTATTGCTTTAGCTCCCTTGCCGCGGGCATGGCTTGAGCCTGTAGTCTCAAGACGCATGCTATTCCTGCAGGCGTGTCGCTATCAATACTCAGTTATGCAAGTGTGAATATTCGATAGAAAAGACTTTCTAACACTCTGCTTCGTTTATTTTATTTTTTGTCGATAGGATTTACTACTTGAAAAGTATTTATGATGTAAAGAAGTCATTAAAAATTAAATTTATGGGTGGATTATCAAATGCAATTAATTTTAGAAATATGATAATATTAAGTTTCAGAGATCGTTATGTACATTGAGTGATACATAAGAAATAAAAAACAACAATTATTAAACAGATAAATGGTATTCAAGCCAGGTAATTGTAATGGAGGAAAACGAAATGACAAAAGAGAATATTTGTATCGTTTTTGGAGGAAAAAGTGCTGAGCATGATGTGTCTATTTTAACTGCACAAAATGTATTAAATGCAATCAATAAAGATCAATATCAAATCGATATTATTTATATTACTAATGAAGGTGAATGGAAGAAAAAAGAAACATCACTGAAGAAATTAAGAACACGGATGAACTCGTATTAAATGACGTAGAAGCGGGAGAAATCTCACAACTATTAAGTAAAGGCAGCACAGGTCGTTCATATGATGCAGTATTCCCATTATTACATGGTCCTAACGGTGAAGATGGTACGATTCAAGGATTATTTGAAGTATTAGACATTCCATATGTTGGAAATGGTGTATTAGCCGCTTCAAGTTCTATGGATAAATTAGTAATGAAACAGTTATTTGAACATAGAGGATTACCACAATTGCCATATATTAGTTTCCTAAGAAGTGAATATGAAAAATATGAAAATAACATCATTAAACTTGTAAATGACAAATTAACTTATCCAGTTTTTGTTAAACCAGCGAATCTAGGTTCTAGTGTCGGTATCAGCAAATGTAATAATGAAAAAGAACTAAAATCAGGTATTGAAGAAGCATTTCAATTCGACCGTAAACTTGTCATTGAACAAGGAATTGAAGCAAGAGAAATTGAAGTTGCTGTACTAGGTAACGATTATCCAGAAACAACATGGCCTGGGGAAGTCGTTAAAGATGTTGCATTCTATGACTATAAATCGAAATATAAAGATGGTAAGGTTCGATTACAAATTCCAGCAGAGTTAGATCAAGATGTTCAAATGACGCTACGCAATATGGCGCTTGAAGCATTTAAAGCTACTGATTGTTCAGGACTCGTACGTGCAGATTTCTTCGTTACAGAGGACAATCAAATCTATATTAATGAAACGAATGCAATGCCAGGATTTACATCATTTAGTATGTATCCAAGTCTTTGGGAAAATATGGGATTATCCTACCCAGACCTTATCGCAAAACTTATCGATTTAGCTAAAGAACGTCATGCAGATAAAAAGAAAAATAAATACAAAATTGATTAATAAAGGAATATTAATATGATTAATGTTACATTACAACAAATACAAAATTGGATATCTTGCGAAATTGATGAACAATATTTAACTCGTTCAATTAAAGGTGTCACGATTGATTCTCGCGCTATTGAAAAGGATATGCTATTTATTCCGTTTAAAGGTGAGAATGTAGATGGCCATCGTTTTATTGCCCAAGCGCTAAAGGACGGTGCGGGTGCTTCATTTTCAGAAAAGGGAACTGAGTTAAGCGAAGATGTTGAAGGCCCAATCATTTGGGTCGAAGATACACTTCAAGCATTGCAAGACTTGGCTAAGGCATATCTTAAACATGTCAATCCTAAAGTGATAGCAGTCACAGGGTCAAACGGTAAAACGACGACGAAAGATATGATTGAAAGTGTGTTAACTACAGAATTTAAAGTTAAGAAGACACAAGGCAATTATAATAATGAAATTGGCATGCCTTTAACAATATTAGATTTGGATGAAGATACAGAAATTTCTATTCTAGAGATGGGTATGTCCGGTTTCCACGAAATTGAATTGTTATCAACGATTGCTGAACCAGATATTGCAGTCATTACGAATATCGGTGAATCACACATGCAAGATTTAGGTTCCAGAGAAGGCATTGCTAAAGCTAAATCTGAAATAACAATCGGTTTAAAAGATAATGGAACATTTATTTATGATGGCGACGAGCCATTATTAACGCCACATGTCAAACAGATTCAGCAAGCGAAGCTCATTAGCGTCGGTTTAGGAGATGCAAATTCGCTTGTATGTCATGTTGATGATGTTGAAACTGAAGGCATTGGATTTACAATTAATAATGACGAAAGTTATGTTTTACCTATTTTAGGTATACACAATATGAAGAACGCTGCGATTGCCATTGCAGTAGGGCATGAATTGGGATTACCTTACGCAACAATTAAAGAAAACATTCGTCATGTTCAATTGACAGGGATGCGTATGGAACGCCACCAAACTGATGATAATGTCACAGTGATTAATGATGCTTACAATGCCAGTCCTACAAGTATGAAGGCAGCTATTGACACACTAAGTAGTATGGAAGGCCGCAAGATACTTATTTTAGCTGACGTCTTAGAATTAGGTACAAATAGTCAACAGATGCACGAAGAGGTAGGCACTTATTTAGATGGTAAGTCTATTGATATTTTGTTCACTTATGGTACGGAAGCAGAATATATTTTCAATACAGGTCAAAGCTATGTTGAAACAGCTAAACACTTTGATGATAAATCTGAATTGATTAAAGAATTAAAAGTTATTGTGAAAGAAAATGATAAAATTTTAGTTAAAGGTTCACGAGGAATGAAACTCGAAGAAGTTGTTGAGGCACTTATTTAATTATTGAGAGTAAACTAAGCATGCACATGATTAATATAAAATCGGCTAAGTAATGTATAGAAGATTTTATCATGTGTATGCTTTTTTCGTGAAAAAATTCATCCAGTAAAATGAAACGCTTACATCATATCATGTGCTATATTTTCCGGGTAGAATAATTTTAAAAAATTAAAGTAAAAGGATAAAAGTAAGTTACTGCTTTATTGCTATAATATTTTTAAGGTGGTACTATATAGAAGTTGATAAAACATAAGTGAACATATATGCAAAAAAGTATATTAAGAAATAAACACTTAAAAAGGAGAATTATTTTGCAAAATTTTAAAGAATTAGGGATTTCGGATAAAACGGTTCAAACACTGGAATCTATGGGATTCAAAGAACCTACACCTATCCAAAAAGACAGTATCCCTTATGCGTTAAAAGGAGACGACATCCTTGGCCAAGCCCAAACAGGTACGGGGAAAACAGGGGCATTTGGTATTCCTTTAATTGAGAAAGTAGTCGGCGAAGAAGGCGTACAATCTCTTATCTTAGCGCCTACAAGAGAACTTGCAATGCAAGTGGCTGAACAATTAAGAGAGTTCAGTAAAGGACAACGCGTACAAGTCGTTACAGTATTTGGTGGTATGCCAATCGATCGCCAAATTAAAGCGTTAAAAAGAGGGCCACAAATTGTCGTAGGTACGCCAGGCCGTGTCATTGACCATCTCAACCGTCGTACTTTAAAAACGCATGATATTCATACGTTAATTTTAGACGAAGCAGATGAAATGATGAATATGGGATTCATCGATGATATGAGATTTATTATGGATAAAATTCCTGCTGATCAACGTCAAACAATGCTATTTTCAGCAACAATGCCTAAAGCAATTCAAGAATTAGTTCAACAATTTATGAAGACGCCTAAAATCATCAAAACGATGAATAATGAAATGTCAGATCCACAAATTGAAGAGTTTTATACCATTGTTAAAGAATTAGAGAAATTTGATACATTTACTAATTTCCTAGATGTTCACCAACCAGAATTAGCAATTGTATTCGGTCGTACAAAACGTCGTGTAGATGAATTAACAAGTGCTTTATTATCTAAAGGATATAAAGCAGAAGGACTTCACGGAGATATCACACAAGCTAAACGTTTAGAAGTCTTGAAGAAATTCAAAAATGACCAAATCGATATTTTAGTAGCAACTGACGTAGCAGCGAGAGGTCTAGATATTTCTGGGGTAAGTCACGTTTATAACTTTGATATTCCACAAGATACTGAAAGCTATACACACCGTATTGGTCGTACAGGCCGTGCAGGTAAAGAAGGTATTGCAGTTACGTTTGTCAATCCTATTGAAATGGATTATATTCGCCAAATCGAAGACGTGAATGGTCGCCGTATGAATGCGTTAAGACCACCACATCGTAAAGAAGTGCTTAAAGCACGTGAAGATGATATTAAAGAAAAAGTTCAAAATTGGATGTCTAAAGATAATGAAGCGCGCCTTCAACGTATAGCAAGTGAATTACTAGAAGAATATGATAGCGTTGAATTAGTAGCTTCTTTACTACAAGAACTTGTAGAAGCAAATGATGAAGTAGAAGTTCAATTAACATTCGAAAAACCACTTGCCCGTAAAGGTCGTAATCATAAAGGCGGCTCAAGAAGAGGTAATAACAAACGTGGTAATGGCAAATTTGATAATAAAAATAGACGTTCAAAAGGGCCAAAAGGCAACTCAAATAAAAAGAAAAATACTAAAAAATTTGATCGCCGAGACAAACAAAGTAAAGGTTCTAACCAATCAATGAGAGGTCGCACATTTGCAGATCATCAAAAATAAATGATTTCATTCTAACCAGTTAAGGTAACAATCTTAGCTGGTTTTTGTATTATTATTGCTTTATTTAGACCTTTCATGCTCTATGCTATAATATGAGTAAATCAGACAAAGGAGCTATAATATGAATCTGGATAGTACATTTCATCGAAGCCCTAAAAATGCTTTAAAGTACTATTATATAACTAGTTTTATAACTTTAATTATCATATTAGTTATATTAAGCATTCTTTATTATTGTTGGTCTACTTTTCATTGGTGGGATTTTATTTTATACATACTCATAATGATAGCTGCGATTGCTATCATTCATTTTATATTTTCACCTTTTATTAGATACAAGTATCATTTTTATAAATTTGAAGGAAATTCAATTATTTTAAAAGAAGCATTTTTCTTTAAAAGAGAAGAACTTAGTAAAATCGAAAGATTACAATTTATTACTATTGGAACAAATCCTTTAGCTAAAAAATTCAAAATCAATTCAATTGAATTAGTAACTGCTGGACATGAAATTACATTACCAATGATTTCAGAACAAGAAGCGCAAATGATTCAACAACAGGCATTAGATCGATTGAGAGGTGTCAATGACAATGTATAATCCTCAAAGATTGCATCCAATCTCGTACGTAACCGGATTAATAGATGTAATTAAACAGAACTTTATTGTGATTATCCTCTTTTTATTTAACATAAGAAATTTTAAATTTGATGACTTTGGTTCTTATATTTGGCCTGGCGTAATGACTTTAATATTTTTAGTATCATTCATACACAATATTATTAAAGTTTATAATACGCGTTACTGGATTGAAAATAATCACTTCATACTAACGACAGGTGTATTTAATAAAGAACGTAAAGAGCTCAACATAAGTAGAATTCAATCTGCTGATACCACTCAAAGTTTAGTCAACCAAGTTGTGGGTGGAGTTGAACTCATCATTAAAACGCCTAGTGATGGTATCGAATTAAGTACCATTTCTAAAAAACAAAGTGAAATGGTAGAGAAAGAAATTAAGACATTACAACAACAAATGAATGATACTCAACAAGAAGTGGCGAGTGAAAATAATGCAGGTGATAATGAAACAACGCCTCAAAATCTACCTTCTCAATCTATATTTAAAATGCCATTCAAACAATTATTATTGATGGCTATGACGAGTGGTGCAATTGGGATTGCACTATTTACAATTTCGCCGATTGTAGGGAGCTTCTCGAGTATTATTCCGTGGGAAAAGCTAGGAGATGAACTATCATACATTTTTAAAACGATATATCTCTTAGTGACTGCCATTGTAGTTTTCGTATTAATAGCCAGTTATATTATTGGAACATGTCTGGCATTCATTAAATATTATGGATACAAGGTCACACAACAAGGCCATCAACTAAAAATTCAATATGGTTTATTTACAAAAAAGAATATAACTGTACCTACTGATCGCCTTCAAGGTGTACTAGAACATCAATCTTATATTAGGAAGTTGTTTGGTTACACATCCATTCATTTTTATATCACAAGTGATATTGATGCCACTTCTGGTGAACCGAGTGATGATAATGGACGCATCATGATTCTTCCTTTTATTAAGCGTTCTCAAGCGTATGAGATCATTCGGTCATTAGTGCCCGAGATGCAATTTAACACTGCGCATGCTGGCATGCCTATGAGAGGATTTCACCGTCATTTTCTTATACCGACTATAATCCTAGTTATAGCTGGAATAGTTGGATGGTATTTCTGGTCAGCATGGTCTTTCGTCATTATGGCAGTACTAATTATTTTATTTGTCATTGCAGCAATACTATACGTTCGTTTCGGTGGCTATAATTTGGAAAATGATGAATTTGTGATACAAAAAGCATCATTACTCAATATTAAAAGATATTACTTTAAACTTAATAAAGTAATTGGTTTAGAGATTAAACAGCATCCACTATTAGAAAGAAGCCATCTAGCAAATTTTGAGTTTATTATAGCTAAAGGTGACTTAAATCAATATATTGGACTAAAATTTAATGATGTATCTAACGTGAATCAACTGAAGAAATGGTACATGAGAGGTGATACTCATGAAAGCATATAAATATATGAATGAAAAAGGATTAAAAGTGATGAGGATAAGTGCTTCAATATGGGCACTTGTCATTGCTGTTGTGTTATTAATATTCATTGGCTTAAATATGTTTAAACTACATTGGGTAGGTAACGTTTCAGTTATTATAGGCGCACTAGTTATTATTATCTTTTTCTTATTGATGTTTTTACTTATTATGCCTCTTTATAGGTATAAAAACTTCAGATATTTCATAGGCGAAGACGAAGTACATGTAAGAAGAGGCGTCATTTTTATTGATACCAACATTATTCCATACTTCCGAATCCAAAATATCGATATAAATGAAGGATTCATTATGAGAAAATATCAACTCGCGACATTGACATTATCAACAGCTGGCGGAAATTCTGAAATTGAACTCATTGATAGAGATGAAGCTCAAAAATTAAAAACACTCATTAAGCAATGTAAAGAAAGCGATGCTCATTTATCCACTTCAATAGATAATGAAGAAAAGGTAAACGGTATGGCTAAATCTATAGATGAAAATGAATAAAGAGGCGAAGCGGAATGATATATGGAATAGGTATAGATTTAATAGAAATCGAACGTATTGAAAAAGTGCTTCACAAACAAAGTAAAGTCATTGATCGAGTTCTGACTCAAGATGAAAAAGCTAAATTTGAGAAGTTTACTCATGAGAAGCGTAAAATAGAATTTTTAGCAGGTCGTTTTGCTGTAAAAGAAGCATTTAGTAAAGCGTTAGGTACAGGATTAGGCCAATCTGTAACTTTTCAAGATATTAACTGTTACAACAATCGATTAGGTCAACCATGTATTGATTATCCAGGCTTTAAAGTGCATGTGAGCATCACTCACACAGATCATTATGCCATGAGCCAAGTCATATTAGAAAAAGAAGAATAAATATGCTGAACTCTTAAAAGTTAAATAAAAATATATTAATGAAGTAATAAGTATGTCGTTTCAAGGAGGGCAATCATATGACAGAAAAGTTCTATAGACCAACCTATTTAAATGTTAATTTAGATGCGATATTAGCAAATTATCAAATTTTTGATCAATTACATCACAATAAAACTGTAATTTCTGTGATCAAGGCAAATAGTTATGGTTTAGGTAGTGTAAGAATCGCGCAACATCTAATGGAACACGGTGCCTCATTTTTTGCAGTGGCAACATTAGATGAAGCAATAGAATTACGAATGCACGGTATTAAAGCTAAAATTTTAATATTAGGCGTCATTCGAACTGAAGATATAAGTAAAGCGATACAACATCGCGTTGCGCTTACTGTTCCATCTAAGGCGTGGTTGAAAGAAGCGATTAAAAATATTCCTGAAGATAACGAGAAAAAGTTATGGTTACATGCAAAACTAGATACAGGTATGGGTCGCTTGGGTATGAAAGATGTCGAAGAATATCGTGAAGTTGTGGACCTGATAGATAAAAGAGAACACCTTGTTTTCGAAGGTGTTTATACGCATTTTGCGAGCGCAGATGAACCAGGAGATTCAATGAATGAACAATTTGAATTCTTCAAAACCGTCGTAAATCAAGTTGAAAAACCGACCTACATTCATACACAAAATTCTGCCGCATCGTTATTAATGGATGGACAATTCTGCAATGCCATACGATTAGGTATATCTTTATATGGATACTATCCTTCACAATACGTTAAAGATCATGTCAAAGTACACTTGCGTCCGAGTGCACAACTTGTATCTGAAATCGTACAAGTCAAGACCCTCAAAGCTGGTGAAACGGTAAGTTATGGTCGAACATTTAAAGCAACAGAAGAAATGAGAATTGCAATTCTGCCAATTGGCTATGCTGATGGCTATTTAAGAGCAATGCAAGGAGCTTATGTTAATGTGAATGGTCACCAATGTGAAGTAGTTGGTCGCGTATGTATGGATCAAACTATTTTAAGAGTTCCTGAAGATGTGAAGGTAGGGGACAAAGTCATATTGATGGACAACCATATTGATTCGCTACAATCTGCTGAAGCTTTAGCTGAAAAGCAACAAACGATCAATTATGAAGTATTGTGCAACATCTCCAGACGTTTACCTAGAATTTACCATCACAGTGATGAATATGAGGTTACTAATGAATTATTAAAATAGTATAGTCACTGTACTTAAAATTTGTTATTATTAAGTTAAATTAAAGGTTAAATAACAACTTTTTGGAATCAGATGGAGGTTCTTCACATGTTATCTTTTAATCAAAATAGAAGTCACAGTCTTGAACAATCCTTAAAAGAAGGTTATGCACAAATGGCTGATCTAAACCTCTCCCTAGCGACGGAAGCTTTCCCGATTGAGTGTGAAGCTTGCGATTGTAATGAAACATATCTTACTTCTAACTCAAAGAATGAATGATTAGAAGAGGAGATGTTTATTTAGCGGATTTATCACCAGTGCAAGGGTCTGAACAAGGGGGAGTAAGACCTGTCGTTATTATTCAAAACGATACTGGTAATAAATATAGTCCTACAGTCATTGTGGCTGCTATTACAGGTAGGATTAATAAAGCGAAAATACCAACCCATGTAGAAATTGAAAAGAAAAAGTACAAGTTAGATAAAGATTCCGTTATCCTACTTGAACAAATTAGAACACTTGATAAAAAACGATTAAAAGAAAAATTGACCTATTTATCTGAAAGTAAGATGAAAGAGGTCGACAACGCCCTAGACATTAGTCTAGGCTTACATAACTTTGATCATCCAAAATCATAATGTTTTATATGTAGTAAACATAAATAAAATAATGAATTAGAAGACAATAACTTTATAATAATTATAACTCTTAATCAAACAGGTAACTTTAGACCGATTGCTTTCATTAAGATTTTTGCAAATCTATACTAGTGCTACCTCTCATTAGTTTAATAGCATATAATTATAGTTATTAAGTAATTGCATTTATTATAAAAGAATGTCTTGAGTTTTTTCGGCTTTAGGTATTCCACTCCTAAAGTCTTTTTTAGCTAGTTAAGAATTGAGGTTTATCAGTGATTTGCTGTTCATTTTAAAAAATAAATAAAATTCCAAAAACGATAGATAGTAAACGAATGGAATGTGAAATGGAAGTAAGGAGGCACGTGTCGTGGAAGAATTTAAAAAAAGTTATAAAGCGCTTGTAAAAGAAAGTTTAACTACTGATAATCGGGCTCAACTTATAAAAAAGTGCGAAGCATTTACGGATGAAGTAATTAAAAAGGATGTATTGCCAGAAGATATTGTGGAAATTCATCAATCTTATATTAGCCAATTAGAATTAAATGAGGAAGAAATTTTGGGGACATTAGATGTTCTTCAAGAGGTTGTTAAAGGTTTTGGTTATAGTTATAGAGATTATCAAAGGTTAGTAAATAAAATGCAAGTCCACGATAAGGAAATAGATTTGGCCTCTCGACTTCAACAAACGATGTTAAAGACAGATATACCTCAATTCGATAGTATTCAAATAGGTGTGATTTCTGTTGCTGCACAAAAAGTAAGCGGCGACTATTTCAACTTAATCGATCATAAAGACGGTACGATGAGCTTTGCAGTGGCTGATGTCATTGGTAAAGGGATTCCTGCAGCCTTAGCCATGAGTATGATCAAATTCGGCATGGATTCATATGGTCATTCACAGTTGCCGAGCGATGGTTTGAAACGATTAAATCGTGTTGTCGAAAAAAACGTTAACCAAAATATGTTTGTAACGATGTTTTATGGATTATATGAAGAGATGAACCATCTTCTTTATTGTAGTTCAGCCGGTCATGAACCTGGTTATGTTTACCGTGCTGAAACAGAGGAATTTGAGGAAATTGACGTAAGAGGACGTGTCCTTGGTGTCAGTCAGAAGACACGTTATAACCAACAAGAAATTCCTATTTACTTAGAAGATTTGATTATTATTTTTACTGATGGTGTAACGGAAGCACGTGATAATACAGGAGAATTTATTGATAAAGATAAGTTGTTAAATTTAATTCGAAAAAATAAACACATGCATCCTCAAGATATCGTTCAAATTATTTATGAATCAATTTTAAAAGTTCAAAACCCTAGTAGAAAAGACGATATGACAATTTTAATTATAAAAAGAGTAAATTAAATTGACTAAATTAGATTAAAGTTTAATGTCTAAGGGTATACATAATTTTGAACAGGAATGTAAAAAATGAACTAGATATGAAAAGACTAGGAGTGTATCAAATGAATCTTAATATAGAAACTATAACTCATGATGACTATTATGAAGTTAAAGTTGGTGGAGAATTAGATGTTTATACAGTACCAGAATTAGAAGAGGTTTTAGTGCCAATGAGACAAGAAGGAACACATGATATTCACGTTAATTTAGCTAACGTGAGTTACATGGATTCTACTGGATTAGGTTTATTTGTAGGAACTTTAAAAGCATTAAACCAAAATGATAAAGATTTATATATCTTAGGTGTTTCAGATCGAATTAATAGATTATTTGATATTACCGGTTTGAAAGATTTAATGCATGTTAATGAAGGAACGGAGGTAGAGTAACATGCAATCAAGACAAGATTATATCGAAATGCGGTTACCAGCCTCTGCAGAATACGTAAGTTTAATACGTTTAACATTATCTGGCGTATTTTCAAGAGCGGGTGCCTCTTATGACGATATTGAAGATTCTAAAATCGCTGTAAGTGAAGCTGTAACGAACGCTGTTAAACATGCTTATAAAGAAAATCCTGAAACCGGTATGATAAATTTATGTTTTGAGATATTTGATGATAAAATAAAAATAGTTATTTCCGATCAAGGGGAAAGTTTTGATTATGAAACAACTAAATCTAAACTAGGTCCATATGATGATAACGAGAACATTGATTTCTTAAGAGAAGGCGGATTGGGATTATTCCTTATTGAGTCATTAATGGACGAAGTAACTGTTTATAAAGAATCTGGTGTGACAATCAGTATGATTAAGTATATTAAAAAAGAGCAGGTGCGAAATAATGGCGAAAGAGTCGAAATCAGCTAATGATGTATCACCTGAACAAATTAACCAATGGATTAAAGAACACCAAGAAAATGAAAATAGCCAAGCTCAAGATAAATTAGTAACGCATTATCGCAAACTAATAGAATCTTTAGCATATAAATATTCGAAAGGGCAATCACATCATGAAGATTTAGTTCAAGTGGGTATGGTTGGATTAATAGGTGCCATCAATAGATTTGATTTGTCATTTGATCGAAAATTTGAAGCATTTCTAGTGCCAACCGTGATTGGTGAAATAAAAAGGTATTTACGAGATAAAACATGGAGTGTCCACGTACCTAGACGCATTAAAGAGATTGGTCCTAGAATTAAAAAGGTAAGCGATGAACTAACAAATGAACTTGAACGTTCACCATCTATCAATGAAATAGCGGAACGTCTTGAAGTCACAGACGAAGAAGTTTTAGAAGCAATGGAGATGGGACAAAGTTATAATGCGCTAAGTGTGGATCATTCTATTGAAGCGGATAAGGATGGATCAACAGTAACGCTATTAGATATTATGGGGCAACAAGATGACAATTATGATTTAACTGAAAAACGCATGATTTTAGAACGCATTTTGCCTATTTTATCTGATAGAGAAAGACAAATTATACAATGTACATTTATAGAGGGATTAAGTCAGAAAGAAACTGGTGAAAGAATTGGACTTAGTCAAATGCATGTATCCCGCTTGCAACGTACTGCAATTAAAAAGTTGCAAGAAGCAGCTAAACAATAAATATTTAAAGAAGTTCATTGATAACAATCATGAGCTTCTTTTTGTTTGTCATCATTTTGGTGATTAAAAGTGGGCATAGTTTGTTAACGTAAATCGAGAATGTATTTATAGAACTATGTTAAAATAGGGAAGTAATTTTATAGAAAAGCGTGGTAGAAGAATGGACAAAAATTTAATTCAAACAATTGTAGAGAAATATAATTTTTCAGAAAAACAAATAAAATCAGTGCTTGAACTATTAGAAGATAATAATACTGTTCCATTTATCGCAAGATATCGTAAAGAAGCTACTGGCGGCCTAGATGAAGTTGAAATTAAACAAATTGACGATGAATATCGTTACATGGAGAATCTTCAAAAGAGAAAAGAAGAAGTTATACATAGTATTGAACAACAAGGAATGCTCACGGACGAACTTAAGAGCGACATCCTTAAACAAACGAAATTGCAAAGAGTTGAAGATTTATATCGACCATACAAACAGAAAAAGAAAACGCGTGCAACTGAAGCTAAAAGAAAAGGACTTGAACCTTTAGCACAGTGGTTAATTCAAGGAAAATTAGATAAAAAAATTGAAGACAAAGCAGAAGAATTTCTCAATGAAGAAATATCTAATATTGAAGAAGCACTGGAAGGCGCTCAAGATATTATCGCTGAACATATTTCAGATAACCCTAAATATCGTTCTAGAATATTAAAAGATGTGTATCATCAAGGACAAATTACTACTTCTAAAAAGAAAAATGCTGAAGATGAAAAAGAAATCTTCGCTATGTATTATGATTATTCAGAACCTGTGAAACGTGTAGCTAATCATAGAATTTTAGCTATGAATCGTGGTGAAAAGGAAAAAGTATTATCCGTTAAAATAGAATTCGATACAACAAGAATTCAAAAAGATATTGAAAGACAAGTTATTAAAGCGAACAATGAAGGTGCGATATACATTGAAGCGGCTATAAAAGATAGTCTTAAACGTTTAATTATGCCTTCAATAGAAAGAGAAATACGTGGTGATTTAACTCAGAAAGCTGAAACACATGCAATTGATGTCTTTAGTGAGAATCTTAGAAACTTATTATTACAACCACCTATGAAAGGTAAACAAATTCTTGGTGTAGATCCAGCCTTTAGAACAGGTTGTAAACTTGCAGTGATTAATCCATTTGGAACATTTATTGCGAAGAGCGTTATCTATCCACACCCGCCTAAATCTAAGACTGAAGCTGCTGAAAAAGAATTAGTCAATATGATTAAAGATTATCAAATTGAATTATTAGCTATAGGAAATGGAACAGCGAGTCGAGAAACAGAACAATTTGTTGCAAATGTAATTAAAAAGTATAGCTTAGGCGCACAATTTATCATAGTTAATGAAGCAGGAGCATCAGTTTACTCAGCTTCAGAAATTGCTAGACAGGAGTTTCCTGATTTTCAAGTAGAAGAAAGAAGTGCAGTTTCAATAGGCAGAAGAGTTCAAGACCCACTAAGTGAATTGGTTAAAATAGATCCTAAATCAATCGGTGTTGGTCAATATCAACACGATGTAAACCAAAAAGAATTAAGTAATGCATTAACATTCGTTGTAGAGACTGCTGTAAACCAGGTCGGAGTGGATGTTAATACTGCTTCTAAATCTTTACTTCAATATGTATCAGGATTATCTTCTACAATTGCACAAAACATTATTGATTACAGAGAAGAAAATGGCCCAATTAAACACAATAAAGAAATTAGCAAAATTAAAAGATTGGGTGCCAAAACATTTGAACAAAGTATCGGATTTTTACGTATCGTCGATGGTGAAGAACCACTAGATAACACGGCAATTCACCCTGAAAGTTATAAAGTGACGTATGAAGTGTTAGAACAATTAGGACTAGGGGCTAAAGACATTGGTACAACGCATCTCAAATCTACTTTAACTAACGTTAATGTGAAAGAACTTGCAACTAAATTAAATGTAGGAGAACCAACATTAGAGGATATTATTCAATCCTTAATTGCACCAAACAGAGACCCTAGAGATGAATTTGAAACACCAATTCTGAAATCTGATGTACTATCTATTGAAGATTTACATCAAGGTATGAAGTTGAATGGTACAGTGAGAAATGTTGTTGACTTTGGCGCATTTATCGATATAGGTGTGAAACAAGATGGGTTAGTTCACGTTTCTAAATTATCTAAGAAGTTTGTTAAGAATCCTATGGAGATTGTAAGTGTTGGCGATATTGTAGACGTTTGGATTCTTGATATTGATGAAAATAAAGGAAAAGTATCGCTAACAATGATTGACCCAAATGAATAATATTGAATTACAACGCTTAACCGAACAATTAGCTATTGATTATTTTGGAGTAGAATTTAAACATAAAGCATACTTTAATCATAGACTTAGAACTACTGGTGGTAGGTATTTATTGCGGTCTCATCATATAGAGATTAACCCTAAGCAGTTAGAAAATTTTGGAGAACAGGCAATTATAGATATCATTAAACATGAACTGTGTCACTATTTTCTTCATCTTGCAGGTAGAGGTTATCAGCATCGTGATCGAGATTTCAAAGTTTTAAGCAGTAAGGTAGGTGCACTTAGGTTTTGCATACCTACTGAAACGTACCAAAGTCGTGCTAATTACAAGTATCAATGTGTGAATTGTTTGGAGAATTATTTACGTATTAGAAGAGTGAACACCCATAAAATGAGATGTGGTCATTGTGGAGGCAAACTTAATTTAGTAGAAGTATATAAGCATTAATGTTGAAGAGCGTTTTGGAGTGAGACAGAAATGTCATTTAGGAAAATTATTTTCGTTGTCTTATACCCAACGTGCATGATTTGCAGAAATTTTTTAGTTGGAGCGCTGCCGGTAGGGAAGTCTCGGATAGAAACAAAATTGATATAAGCACGTTTTCAATTTAGACGTACATTGCCAATATGTTAAGTGAAGCAGGGATAATTATTTTAGTCTCTGCTTCATTTTTTTATGAAAAATAATATGGAATTTTGATGTTTCAATAAGATGAAAATTTTTGCTCAAATATATTGACATATAATGTTGTGTGATATATTATAGATATCGTTGTCTTAACAAGAGAAACAAGTTTTAAAAGCTAATTAACATTATTAATCTTAAGTTAAATTATTGTTGACAAAATGTAATGAAAGATTTAAAATATTTATTGTTCTCGATAATTAAAAGTTTAATTATGCGTTTTGCCAGCGGTCGTGGCGGAATGGCAGACGCGCTAGGTTGAGGGCCTAGTGGGAGTTAATCCCGTGGAGGTTCAAGTCCTCTCGGCCGCACCAATATCATATAATTCTACATGCGGGTGTAGTTTAATGGCAAAACCTCAGCCTTCCAAGCTGATGTTGTGGGTTCGATTCCCATCACCCGCTCCATT
>NZ_KV840038.1:0-1555 GCF_001839105.1 Staphylococcus sp. HMSC62A08
CTAAATTGACGCCTGAGAGATAGGCGACTTCATTATTATATCATCTGTGAATATACAAATATATCTACTTTTAATAAGTAAACTTATGTCAAAAGTATTATCTCTTAAAAAGCCAAGTTACCTTTATTGTTAAGTCTACTTAGTGGACATAAAACATAATTAAAGTCATTATTAGCGTACATAATTAAGTCGAATTATGATTTTTAGAAAGTGCGTATTGATCACTTGTGTTATTTATCATGCTGTTTACAAAACATAAATAAATGAATAATGTACTACTCATGTTTGATAAATTCTTGTGATATTTTTTATATTAAACACTTACATTTTTGCTATAAAAATATTTTTGTACTCATCACTTTTTGAATAAAGTATTTCAAATATGTCACTAAATGATTCATTATAATGAACATAAAATAAAAGTAATAAGAAATTATTTAGGCCTTATTATTCAAAAACAAATTATAAAAACATCCAAATCTAAACAGGAATATAGTCAAAAAGAGCTAAAACAAAATACAAAATGAGGAACAAAAGGACGCATTTGTTACATCAATATTTGATCAATCAAACCTAAAAGTCAAAATAAGATCACACTTAAGTGGTCTTATTTTTTATACGAAAAAAGTCCAAAAAATCAGACTCTCGAGAGTCTAAAAAATTTTAAAGCCCGTCAAATCAACGTTAAGTAGAGTATTCTGACAATTAAAAGTGGTCTTGTAACAATTGTAAAGAGTCTGCAATAAAGTATCATATTACACCCTTCAGTCTAATACATAAAAATGCTCATAATCACCTTTATATAAAGCTTTTAAGCTATCTATGGTGAATAATTGAGCAGAACGAATAAAAGGTAAATCTTTCAGCTATGCTGAATACCACCAAAGGTGGTACTGGATTTCCTTATGCTCATACTTGAGACTCCGAAAACAGACTCTACTTTTTGTAATATTTCCAAAAGTAAAACGTACTTGGAGACAAAAGAGGCTATTCTTTTCTTCATTTTTTTACTTTAAGTTCTTATTTTTATTTTCAAAATGAGTATTGTTAGTAAAATGATTGGAGATAAAAAAAGAGAAAACTAAGTAAATATCTTTACTTAGTTTAGGATAGAAAAGTTCAAATTTAAAATTTTATTCGGTCCGTTTCTTGAACATTAACGACTTATTTTTTACCTATATTGAATCCACATTTTGATTCTTTGGAACGATAAATACAACCTTTTCTTTCCGATCATTAACAAAATAAATAGCAAAAACGATTTTACTAAGTCACTTTTATAACTACAAAAGATTGCTAAAAAATATAAAAACGGTTAACACTTTTACATTTTTAAAAGTTAAAACAACGCTAAATGATTATTTGTTTTTCATTTTATGCGACATGTTTGAGCCATTATTAAACGAAGAATACTCGTTTATAGAAAAAAATAGGACTAAAACGTTTCTGTTTTAGTCCCACCTACTTGCTTAACTACAGTTCATTTTCAGATTTACTTAATTGCCATTGAAGATAAAGTTCGACTGCCGTTAAGAGAACATTAATCATTGCCAAA
>NZ_KV840039.1:0-11503 GCF_001839105.1 Staphylococcus sp. HMSC62A08
TAATTTTGATAAATTATATTTCTGTCTCACTCCCTCATACCTTAACAATACAAATTAAATCTCCGAAATAGCAAGCATAAGGAACTAATAATTCAATAAAACGTATGAATAGAGATGATCCAACAAATAAATGACAGTTAAAAAATAATCACAACATATGATAGAATATATGAAGAAGAGGAGGATCATGCATGGAAGTTACATTTTTCGGTACGAGTGCAGGGCTACCGACTAAAGAGAGAAATACACAATCCATCGCTTTAAACTTAGAACCATATTCAAATTCAGTATGGTTATTTGATGTGGGCGAAGGAACGCAACACCAAATCTTACATCATTCTATTAAGTTAGGAAAGGTAGACCATATCTTTATCACTCATATGCATGGCGATCATATATTTGGTCTTCCTGGATTATTAACAAGTCGTTCTTTCCAAGGTGGGGAGAATAAACCGCTAACTTTAATCGGACCTAAAGGAATTCAAAATTACATAGAAACTTCTTTAAAATTATCCGAATCACATCTCAATTATCCAATTACGTACATCGAAATAAATCAACAATTTACATATCATCATGAAGGGTTTACTGTTAAAGCCGAATTGCTTAATCATGGTATCACGTCATACGGTTATCGTATTGAAGCACCAACAACACCAGGTACCATTGATGTGGAAGCATTAAAAGCGATAGGATTAGATCCTGGACCTAAATATCAAGAAGTTAAGGTTCAAGATACTTTCGAACATAACGGTTTAATGTATCAATCATCAGATTTCAAAGGTGCAGCGAAACCAGGTCCTGTCGTAGCAATATTCGGTGATACGAAACCTTGCGACAATGAATATATTTTAGCTCAAGATGCTGATGTCATGATTCATGAATCAACTTACATTGAAGGTGAAAAGACACTCGCCAACAACTATCATCACAGTCATATAGATGATGTATTCGACTTAATCAAGAATGCGAATGTACGAAAAAGTTTAATCACACACATTAGTAATCGTTATAACATTGAAGAAGTTGAATCTATTTATGAAGCATTAAATAATCAATCAGATGTACCAAATTTTTACTTTGTTAAAGATTTTGATACTTATAAAATATAAAACAAACGCTTTTCTCATCACACCTTTATAATAGAGAGAAAAGCGTTTTTTAATTTATTCTGACTCTTTTTTAGATAATTCAACACTTCGATTTACGGCTGCTCCTAAACAATCTTCAAACATAGATACAATATCATATTGAGATAGGGCATCTAATCCTGCTTGTGTTGTACCACCTTTAGATGTGATATTCTTTCTTAATTGTTCCATGCTTAAATCAGAACGTTCAATCATCTTACTTGTACCGATAATTAAATTACGTATCGATTCTTCAACTTGATCTCTTTCTAAACCTAATTCAGTACCCGCTTTAACATATTGTTCAAAAACGTGATATAAGAATGCTGGGCCGCTTCCTGTAATCGCTGTTACTTGATGTAAATGGTCTTCAGAAACTTCAATCACAGAACCAAATGCGTTAACCAATTCATTCACTTCGTCTTTTGATTTAGGACCAAAGTTGTTAGAGAAACTAATACCTGTAACAGAATGACCAACTTGTGCATTCGTGTTCGGCATAATACGTGCTAAAGGATTATTAGTATTCAACTGTTCTCTAATATAATCAATAGAAAGTCCTGCCATAATTGAAATAAAGCGATTGTCTTCTGTAATGTCATCTCTAATTCTTTCCGCTAAAGCTTCGAAATCGTGAGGTTTTGTTCCTAAAAATACATAATCCGCATCTTTTAACAATTCTGCATCATCATAGCTATAATTCACACCTAATCGTTCCGCAAAATCTTTTAAAGCTTGTTCATTTGATTTATTCGTTAAATAAATATCGTCAGCACCTAAATTACTTGAATTAATAATTCCAGTAAAAATAGCTTGTGCCATATTACCTGCGCCATAAAATACAAGTTTCATTTTAACCACATCACCTTCGTCATTTTTGATTATTGTTTTATCTTGCCTTAAGATTATAAGTACATATTAACACATATCTTAATCAAGTAATATCTCACGTTCAAGCCCTGATATTACTTGATTTTTCTAATAAAAATTAGCGCAATAACATGAATTAAACATTTAAAAAGGACGATGAAAATGATAGGTAAACATTACATAGTTACAGGTGGTACGAGCGGGTTAGGATTAGACATAGTTAAACAACTTCTAAAAAGAGGCGCACAAATAAATAATTAAGCTAGAAATATAGAAAAGTTTAATCAAATTGATTTTCAAAATGATCAGAAGCATGTAGAAGTCATTCAATGCAATTTACAACATAGGGAAGACATTTCGCAATTAGAAGGTAAAATCAAAACGCCTGTTGACGGGCTCATCTACAGTTCTGGATTAGGCTACTTCAAATCCATCGATAACTATTCTGCAGAGGAAATGATTGAAACGTATGATGTCAATCTGATTGGTTTTAATTTGTTATACAAAGTTTTACGACCTCGATTTGTTCAACATGCACATATTATCGGAATATCCAGTCAAGCTGCGTTTGTAACACAAGCGAATGCGGCACATTACGGCGCATCTAAAGCAGCATTCAATGCCGTGTTAAATGCTTTACGCATTGAAGAGCCGCAATTTCATATCATGAGTGTCAATCCTGGTCCAATTGATACACCTTTCCATGAAAAGGCAGATCCGACACTTTCATTCTTTAACAAATATAAGTACATCATGATTGATTCAGAACAACTGGCTACACATATAGTGGAAGGCATATTAAAGAACAAAGCGGAAATTAACCAACCTGCATGGATGCATCAATTATTGAAATTCTATCAACTTGCACCTCGAACACTTGAAAGGTTATTGCCTAAATTCTTCAAAACCAAAGAATAGGCGCACATTCACCATTCTTAAAATATACAAAAAGCGAAGACGTTCTTAAGTCATGTGCACACAAAAGTAATATTTTTAATTCTACTCAGTGCGTTCATACCGGAACATCTTCGCTTATTAATTTATTTTAAATGTTGCGTATATTCTATATTTTTCACGCGGTCGCGTGCTGATTTGATTTGGTCTAAGCTCACATCTTTATTAAAATTACGCACATTTTCTTCTAATTGTTCAACACTACTTGCGCCCACAATAATTGAACCAAGTGCATCGTGAGAAGTTAAATATTTGAAAGAAAGGGCACTTAAATTACTTTCAATTTCTTTAACAGATGCAATGACTTCACCTAACTCATCATGCGTATAATCAAAAATACCATCTTGGAATTTCTGGTCTAATGCATTCACACTATTAGATGTCAATAAACCTTTAAATACAGGTCCACGTGCAAGCACTTTAACTTGTTTCTCATGAGCAGCATCTAAAAGATTTTCTGGTCGATTATCAATTAAATTAAATTGAGACATCAATGTTTCGATTTGGCTATGCTTTAAATAGTAATCTATGACATTAGGTCGGATAGAAGAAATTCCATACGCACGAATGATACCTTCTTGTTTTAATTCATCAAATGCACTAATTGTTTCATCTAATGGATCATCAATAGTACCACCATGTAATTGGTATAAATCGATATGATCTAAACCTAATCGTTGAAGTGAACCTTTAACACCTTCTTTAATATGTTTCTTAGAAGGATCCCATGTTATGTTTCCATCGTCAGTTAGTCGATTGCCGACTTTCGTACCGATAACGATGTCATCACGATTTTGATATTTCTTTAATGCTTTTCCTACAATTTCTTCATTGATACCTTGATCATACATATCCGCTGTATCAAAATACGTGATTCCATTTTCAATTGCGCTTTCAATGATAGGTTGTGCTTTTTTATAATCTGTACCTAAACTCATGCAACCTAATCCAAGTTCAGAAATTTCGATGCCACTTTTCAAAATATTTTTTTGCAAGTCCATTCTCCTTTCGATACACTTTAACTGACGCATTCAGTTTACCAATTAATAAATATAAATAAAAGGGACGTGTTTTAATATGAGATTAAATGAAAAAACGATTGATAGAACTGTAATATATAATGGTAAGATTATCGATTTAGAAGTACATGATGTTGAATTACCCGATGGCAGTACCTCTAAACGTGAGCTAGTGTATCACAACGGTGCAGTTGCAGTATGTGCAGTTACACCTGAAAATGAAGTGCTCCTAGTCAAACAATTTAGAAAGCCTGCAGAAAAGCCTTTACTCGAAATACCAGCTGGCAAACTTGAAAAAGGCGAAGAACGAGAAGAAGCAGCAAAACGCGAACTACAAGAAGAAACAGGTTACATTGCATCTGATCTTGAATTCGTTACAGATATGTATGGTTCTCCAGGATTTTCAAGCGAAAAATTATCAATCTATTTCACAGATCAACTCACTGAAGGAGAAATGAACTTAGACGAAGATGAATTTGTAGAACTACATAAAGTGTCTATTGAGAATGTGAAAGCGATGCTAGAAAACAAGGAACTCGAAGATGCTAAAACGATTATCGCCTTACAGCATCTATTATTAAATTATAATCATTCTAAATAAGTATCGTAATCTCTTGCTTTTTATTGAGAATATTGATATTTTATTTAGTGAATCATAGATTAAATTAAAATGATTATAATTCTTAGTAGAGGAGTGAGGCTTCCGTGGAAGAACGTTTAAATCGCGTGAAGCAACAATTACAGCAATCATCTTATAAATTAACTCCACAACGAGAGGCGACAGTTAGAGTATTAATTGAAAACGAGAAAGATCATCTTAGTGCTGAAGATGTCTATTTAAAAGTAAAAGATAAAGCACCTGAAATTGGTTTAGCTACTGTATATAGAACTTTAGAACTCTTAGCAGAACTTAAAGTTGTAGATAAAATCAATTTCGGTGACGGCGTGGCACGCTTCGATTTACGTAAAGAAGGGGCTAAACACTTCCATCATCATTTAGTTTGCATGGAATGTGGGAAAGTAGACGAAATCGATGAAGACCTTTTGCCTGAAGTTGAGAATCGTGTGGAGAATGAATTTGATTTCAAAATTTTAGATCACCGACTCACTTTCCATGGTGTTTGTTCAGATTGCCAAGCGAAAGGTAAAGGCTAACAAGCGAAAGGTAAAGGTTAAGACCTTTCATTTTCATAATAAGCAATGCGTATTTAATTAAGTTTGAAAGAAGCCACCGCTTCAATAGAGGTGCTGACATGAATACAATTATCGAAGAATATTTAAATTTCATCCAAATCGAAAAGGGTTTGAGTAGTAATACGATTGGTGCGTACCGTAGAGATTTAAATAAATATAAAACGTATCTCGAGGAACGAAAGATTACACATATTGATTTCGTAGATCGCCAAGTGATTCAAGAATGTTTAGGTCATTTAATCGATTTAGGTCAATCGTCGAAATCATTAGCACGTTTTATCTCAACAATAAGAAGCTTTCACCAATTTGCATTAAGAGAAAAATATGCAGCGAAAGACCCTACAGTTCTTATTGAGACACCTAAATATGAGAAGAAACTTCCTGATGTGCTTGAAGTACAAGAAGTTTTAGATTTACTAGAAACACCTGATTTAACTAAGAATAATGGCTACCGTGATCGTACGATGTTAGAACTGTTATATGCAACAGGGATGCGAGTATCTGAAATTATTCAATTGGAAGTAGAAGACGTTAATCTAATGATGGGGTTCGTTAGAGTCTTCGGTAAAGGGAATAAAGAACGTATTGTTCCGTTAGGTGATGCTGTAATTGAATATTTAACAACTTATATCGAAACGGTTCGCCCTCAATTATTGAAACAAACGGTAACACACGTGTTATTTCTCAATATGCACGGTAAACCACTATCTCGTCAGGGTATTTGGAAAATGATTAAACAAAACGGTATCAAAGCCAATATTAATAAAACATTAACACCACATACATTACGACATTCGTTTGCTACGCATTTACTCGAAAATGGCGCAGATTTGAGAGCTGTACAAGAAATGTTAGGACATTCCGATATTTCTACTACACAATTGTACACTCACGTCTCTAAATCACAAATTAGAAAAATGTATAATCAATTCCATCCAAGAGCATAGTTTCAATTTAAAAGACCAATAAACGTATTGATAACATCACATCATCAAACGTTTATTGGTCTTTTAATGTATGATAAGGTTGATGCAATTTTTTATGACGAAGTTGTTTCGCTTCTTCTCGAGCTTGAATAACTTCTGTACGGTCTCTTTTTAAATGATGGTGAACAATATACGGCTCTGATATGACAAATGATGTAAAAATATAATATGGAAATACCTCTTTAATATATTGATTAAAGGATGTCTCCACAGGCAACTTGACTGGCACAAATAGTTGATTTTCCCTTAAAGAGGTTATTTGATGTCGAATTAAATTTTTATAATCGTGGATGTCGAGATGTAATTGTTCTGAATCTGCAGCATTGCTAATGACAGAAAGAGACTTTTCATAAGATTTCAAAGCACCTTTATGATTACCGCGTCGATAATGATAACAAGCTGTCGCAAAGAGGATTAAACTCACGATGGCGTCATTTTTAGAAAAAGAGGGATACGCTTTCCAAACTTCTTCTAAAATATCATGACACAGAAAGTAATGTTGGTTCTTATGAAATTGATAATAAAAATGAATTAACGCATCTTCCATAATCATTCACCCATAATTTAAAAGTTATATGTATTCATGCTATAATATTTGTGTGAAATATGCACTTAAGATGCAACATGAGATAGAGGTAGATACGATGTATGAAGTAAAACTCGATGCATTTAATGGGCCGTTAGACTTGTTATTGCATTTGATTCAAAAATTTGAAATTGATATTTATGATATTCCTATGAAAGCTTTAACCGAACAATATATGCAATATGTACACGCGATGAATCAACTTGAAATTAATATTGCAAGTGAATATTTAGTCATGGCGTCTGAACTTTTAATGATTAAAAGTAAGTTATTACTGCCTCAAACAAGCGTAGAAGATGAGATAGAAGAAGACCCGCGTGAAGATTTAGTAGGACGCTTAATCGAATATCAAAATTATAAGGAATATACAGAAATATTGAATGAGATGAAAAATGAACGTGATTGTTATTACACTAAGTATCCTACTGATTTATCTCATTTAGAAACTGATGAATCTTGGGATCCTAATCAAACGATTGATTTAACAGAACTCATCGTTGCATACCAAAGAGTAAAAAATAGAGTAGAGCTTAATACACCTAAATCTGTTGAGATAAAAAAAGAAACATTTACGATTCAACAAGCAACTGAACAAGTTACAAATCGTTTGAAAGAACATGAATCATTTAATTTCTTTAGTTTATTCACGTTTCATGAACCTGTGGAACAAGTGGTCACACACTTTTTAGCCATTTTAGAAATGTCTAAATCTGGCATCGTTAATATTAATCAACAACATCAATTTGAAGACATCGATATCATTAGAGGAGTGAATTACAACATTGGATAACCAAGGAATATTAGAAGCATTACTATATACTTCTGGTGACGAAGGATTAGACCAAAAACAATTAATGGAGATATTAGATGTAGATAAAAATGAACTTGAAAGTTTAATTCAATCTTATCAATCTTCGGGTTTGGTTATCCAAAAATTCGGTACGACGTATGTTTTAACAACAAAAAAAGATGCTTCTTCATACATTGAACAATTAATTGAGCAAAAATCTAAAATGAAATTATCCCAAGCTGCAATGGAAACACTGTCTATTATCGCTTATAACCAACCACTTACACGTAGCGATATTGAAATGATTAGAGGTATTAATTCTGACGGTGCAGTCAAGACACTCATTGCAAGAGGATTAGTAGAAGCTAAAGATGTCGATCATTCTAGGAGTCATCATTTAATTACGACGGATTTATTCTTAAATGTTTTTGGAATAGAAAATCTTGAAGCATTACCAACTACTGAAGAGGATGATGAAGAAATGGACGAATTCTTCAGTAATTTAGTCAACCAAAAAGGAGATTCAAATGAGTAAAGAACAAGAGAGATTACAAAAGAGGATAGCGAATAGCGGGTATACGTCACGACGCAAAGCTGAAACACTCATCACTGAAGGAAAGGTTAGTGTTAACGGGCAAGTCGTTACTGAATTAGGAACAAAGGTCTCTAATTCAGATACAGTAGAAGTTGAAGGTATAAAGATAGAACAAGAAGATAAAATGTATATTCTATTTTACAAACCTACACAAGTCATCACGAGCGTTTCAGACGATCGTGGTCGCACGGTTGTAACAGATTATTTTGATGATATTGAAACACGTATTTATCCAGTAGGTCGTTTAGATTATGATACGTCTGGAATTTTACTTTTAACTAACGATGGGGAATTTACAAATTTAATGACACATCCTCGTTATCACATCAAAAAGAAATATGTCGCTAAACTCAAAGGTTATTTAATGAGAGAAGAAGTGAAAGAACTAGAAAAAGGTATCCAGTTAGAAGATGGATTCACACAACCTGCTCAAGTTAAAATCAAAAAGCAAGATAAAGATAAGAATACAACCTTAGTTGAAATTACAATTAGCGAAGGAAGAAATAGACAAGTTCGTCGCATGTTCGAGCATTTTGGTCATCAAGTGAATAAATTAACACGTATTCAATTCGGGCCTTTAGATTTGAAAGGTTTAAATGCTGGTGAAGGACGCGTCTTAACCCCGCACGAAGTAAAAACGTTAAGACATTTAGCGGAAAACGGTAAATAAACACAAATAATATGTTTTTACCAATAAGTTTGAGATTTTTTTCACAAAGTTTTATCTATCAATCACTTAATCTGTTCAACCTATGCTATAATAACAAATGAATTTGAACAGCATGTGTAGGAGGTATAAAGTATTATGGCTAACGAAATTTTAATCGTTGATGATGAAGACAGAATCAGAAGATTACTTAAATTATATTTAGAAAGAGAATCTTTTGAAATCCATGAAGCAAGTAATGGGAAAGAGGCTTATGAGCTTGCGATGGAGAATAACTATGCGTGCATTCTTTTAGATTTAATGCTTCCAGAAATGGATGGTATAGAAGTTGCTTCTAAACTAAGAGAACATAAAGAAACGCCTATTATTATGCTTACGGCTAAAGGTGAAGAGACAAATCGCGTTGAAGGATTTGAATCTGGTGCTGACGACTACATTGTTAAACCATTTTCACCACGAGAAGTCGTATTAAGAGTAAAAGCTTTATTAAGACGTACACAGTCTGCAAACTCTGAACAAAGCGAACCACATGCACGAGACATTATCGAATTTAATCATTTGGTTATTGATAATGACGCACATAGAGTACTTGCAGACAACGAACAGGTGAATTTAACACCTAAAGAATATGAATTATTAATTTATTTAGCTAAGACACCAAATAAAGTGTTTGATCGTGAACAATTACTTAAAGAGGTTTGGCATTATGAATTTTATGGAGACTTGCGAACAGTGGATACACACGTTAAGCGTTTGAGAGAAAAATTAAATCGTGTGTCTAACGATGCAGCTCAAATGATACAAACTGTTTGGGGCGTCGGTTATAAATTCGAGGTTAAAGCCAGTGATGAACCGACTAAATAGTGTAGTTATAAAACTGTGGTTAACTATTATTTTAATAGTGGCGACAGTTTTAATTTTATTAAGTGTATCCTTAATCACATTTATCCAATATTATTTCACGCAAGAAACTGAAAATTCTATCAAAGAAGATGCCAAAAGAATTAGTTCACTCGTAGAGAAATCAAAAAATAAATCTCTTGCCATTCAAAACAGTCAAAAGTTAATAGATGGGCCTGGTGGACTTATTATTATGAAAGATTTTAATGATAAGCCAGCATCATCGTATAATAATACTAAAATTCAAATGCTTAAAGAAATTAAGCATAACGATAATTTTAAAAAGGTCTTCCAAAAAGGTGAATTTGAAACTCAAAATGTCACTATAAAAAATCATGGTGATACTCAGTCTTATATTCTCCTAGGTTATCCGATGAAAGCTCAAAAAGACGCACACGGTAAACATAGTGGTGTATTTATCTATAAAGACTTAAAATCTATCGAAGATACGAATAATGCTATTACAATTATCATCTTAATTACAGCTATTATCTTTATTGCTGCAAGTACCATTTTCGCATTTTTCCTATCTAATAAAATTACGAAACCACTTCGCCAATTAAAAACACAGGCTCAAAAAGTTTCAGAAGGTGATTATAGCCATATCTCATCAGTCAAAACCAAAGATGAAATAGGTGATTTATCAAGAGCTTTTAATAATATGAATTATGAAATTCAAGAACATATCGAAGCATTATCATCTTCTAAAAATATTAGAGATAGCCTTATCAATTCCATGGTTGAAGGGGTACTAGGCATTAATGATCAACGTGATGTCATAATATCAAATAAAATGGCTGATGATATCATCCATAACATTGATGACTTTTCAAAAGAATTAATCGAAAAACAAATCGAACAAACGTTTAAATCTGAAGGTACAGAATTCCAAGAAATAGAAATTAATACGAGATATTACGTCTTTATCACAAGTTATATTAATCGTATTCAACCTAATGGCAGAAACGGTATCGTGGTGATTATCCGAGACATGACAAATGAACATAACTTGGATCAAATGAAGAAAGACTTTATCGCAAATGTCTCTCATGAATTACGTACGCCCATATCATTGTTACAAGGTTACACTGAATCCATTGTTGATGGTGTTGTAACTGAACCAAACGAAATACGAGATTCTCTTGCTGTTGTGTTAGATGAATCTAAGCGTTTAAATCGTCTTGTCAACGAGTTACTCAACGTTGCACGCATGGATGCAGAAGGTTTATCAGTAGAGAAAGAAGTTCAACCCATTGATGACCTTTTAAATAAAATGAAAGCCAAATACCGAATGCAAGCTGAAGATTTAGATCTCACAATGGAATTTAATTCAGGCAATGATAATCAGTTGTGGGATTATGATATGGACCGCATGGACCAAGTTCTAACTAATCTGATTGACAATGCATCTAGATATACGCAACCTGGTGATACCATTGCAGTAACTACTGCTAAAGATAATCGTTATAATATCTTATATATTAGTGACACTGGAACGGGCATTGCTCCCGAACATTTACAACAAGTCTTTGACCGCTTCTACAAAGTTGACGCTTCCCGTAAACGCGGTAAACAAGGTACAGGTTTAGGACTCTTTATTTGTAAAATGATTATCGAAAAACATGGTGGTAAAATTGAAGTTGAAAGTGAACTAGGTAAAGGCACGACATTTATTATTAAATTGCCTCAACCACACATTGAAAATAACTAAGCAGAGTCGTTGAGTTTATAGATTTTATCGTGTAATATAAATTTTAAATAAAATCATTATAAATATTCATCTTCGGGGTAGGGTGTAATTCCCAACCGGCA